>NZ_MWRZ01000010.1:0-132238 GCF_002211465.1 Zobellia sp. OII3
GTCCAGACAAGTGGTGTAGAGGGTAAGCTGGGTACGGGATTGTTTCTGTTGATACTCCATACTTAAAGATAAGGAATATCGAACCTTGCGAGGTAAAGCTATCTTTAAGTATTGAGACAGTCTGACGGCCTTACTCGTAAAGGCTCAATTTGTTCTTAAGCCTTGTGAGCTCTTCTTCGGTTCGTTCGATACGTTCGAGCAGCCGTGTAATGACTTCTACTCCTTCAAGGTTAATATTCAAATCGGTGTGCAACCTCAGTATTTTTTCGGCCTTGGGAAGCTCTTCCATAGGAATGTACAAGCTATCACTACGCTGTATGACCCTTACAAGTCCAAATTCGTTCAACTGACTAATGACCGTTGTAGAAATACTATGGCCGTTACAGAATTCGGTAACCGATACATATTCTTCTTGCTGCATAATCTTAGTTTTTAAGGGATGCCAATTTTTTGAACAGTTCCTTTTCTTGATCGGAAAGACCGGTAGGGGTCTTCACATTGTATGTAATGAACAAATCTCCGAACTGACCTTCCTTTTTATAGATAGGAAAACCTTTGCCCTTTAATTTTACGGTAGTACCACTTTGGGTTTCAGGTTTGACCTTGAGTTTTGCCTTTCCATCGAAAGTATCGACCGTAATTTCACCCCCTAAGATGGCGGTATACAGATCTAGGTCAACGTTCTTGTACAAATGGTTTCCGTCTCTTTTGAACGGGGTATTGTTATCGATGATAAAGGTGAGATAAAGATCTCCTTTGGGTCCGCCATTACGGCCCGGACCGCCGTGCCCCGCAATTTTAATGGTCTGGCCGTTTTCGATTCCGGCAGGAATGGTGATTCTTATGTTCTTTCCATTTACGGTCAGGGTCTGCTTTTGGGTCTTATAGGCATCATGCAAATTTAACCGGAGTTCGGCGTTCAGGTCTTGCCCCCTGTACCGTACCTGTTGTCCTCCCCGAGAGGAAAAGCCTCCTTGGGAAAATCCGCCCCCACCGAACATAGACTCGAAGAAATCGGAAAAATCGCCACCACCAAAATCTTGGCCCTGCCCTGAACTTGCCCGGGAGCCCCGTTGTTGGGCCTTGGCTTTCTCAAATTCTTCGGCATGCATCCAGTCTTTTCCGTACTGGTCGTATTTCTTTCGCTTTTCAGGATCGCCCAAAACCTCATTGGCCTCGTTGGCCTCCTTGAATTTTTTCTCGGCAGCCGCATCGTTGGGGTTTACATCAGGATGGTACTTTCTTGCCAGTTTTCTGTATGCTTTTTTAATTTCCTTTTCAGTGGCATTCTTGGGTACGCCCAAAACCTTGTAATAATCTATATACTCCATCTTGATGTTTATTTAAACGAAGACGTAAATCTCAGCATGAAATTAACTAAAAATCACCGCTAGGTCAAGCCTTTTCGGTAATGTTTTTATGGGAAGAAAAAGATAAATAACATCATATGACCCCGGTCATCTTTCTGGAATAAAACATAAAAAAAACCATAGGCAAGTAGTTTGAACAAAGGGGGAACTACCTATGGTTTTATAAAACTATTTAGACAGCGCCGAATCATAAGCTCACGGGCGCGACCAAAGCAAAAGAAGGACTTTCTTATTTCTCTACAGGTTTATAGATCCTGATCCAATCGACCCTGAACGTATTGTTTTCTATATTGCTCAATTCATTGTCCGTTGGCGTATAGGTATTAGACTGTAAACCCGAGGCCGGAGAAGACCGCCAAGTTTGGTCTTCTGTATTGATAATAATATCCATTTCTTTATTGAGACCGGTGCGGGTATCGATTTCCGTATTACCGGGATCCGTTGTATTCGTAAAGTGTTTGGGGTCGATAATGTCCTTTCCCGAAACGGTCCTCACCAGAACACCGTCTATGTAATATTCTAGATGCCATGGATCCCTCCAATACACACCAAACCTATGGAACTCTTTGTTCCAGACGGTGCCGTCTTCGAACCAAGAACCGGCATCCTTTGGTTGATAATCTTGAAATGGGTCTCGAATAAAGACGTGATGGCTTATGTGTACCTTTTTAGAAAAATAGGAATGATCCTTTCCGGCACTTTCGGAATAATCGGCCCCATATGCCTCTAGAATATCTATCTCTTGGGTGTCATCGGCACTTAAGAGCCAAACATCCGAAGCCAAGGTAGAGTTCATGACCTTTGCCCTTGCTTCAATATAAACAGGATAGACCACTCGGGTCTTAGAAGTAATGCACCCCATGTTTATTTTATCGGAGCCCGGTTTTCTTGTCGCCCACATCTTTAGCTCGCCATCGGCTACATAGGACCTGTCCCGTATCCATTCGGTCAGCCCTGGGCCTGCCCAGGCATTGTGATAAAAATCGTCCCACTTTTCGAGAAATTCACTCCCCTTATTATCCGCAGGGGCCTCATATTCAAAATTATCGGAAATCTCTTGAAACTCCCACTTCATATTCGGTCCTGCATCGGCGGGTACGGGAATATCCTTCCAGTCGACCTCCTCGACAAGGTCTTGCTCCGAACTTTCTTCGGGTTCTCCCTCTTGTTCCGTTTCCTGTTCTTGTTCTTGTTCTTGTTCAACCGGCAAATCCGTTGCACTATCAAATTTTGAATTGTCGCCACACCCCAACAAAAGGGCACAGCAAAAGACCAACCTAAGATATATTAAATACATGTTTATACGTAATTTGTTTAAAATGAAAAAAGGATAAAAAGGGAGAATATTTCAATTCTCCCTCTATCTCAAACACTCAACAATTGTTATGGCCTCTCTTCTTTTTCAATGATAGAGAAGTTATCGTAATACACGGTTGCAGCCGTAGTTTTGTCAGCATTAGTAAGAATTCTAAGATAGAATTGTGATAAAGACGAAGTATTGACATATTCATTTGTGATTGTTACCCAAACGCCTTCAGGATGCTCAAAAAGAGTCCGTACTTGGAAATTCCAGTTCTGGAGTAGGAATAAGCCCATCTCCGCATCAGCTGAACCTACCACACCTGGTTTCACGTACATATCATAAGAAACTATATACGATTTTCCTTCTTCAAAAATGATTGGGTTTTCAAACATAGCACTAGCCTCTGCATTATCTTGACCCGGTTCAATTTGGAGTTTCAGGCTATAATTACCAGTTGAAGCCTGCTCAGTTGAATACTCCACAGTTCCCTTATTACTCCAAAATGTACCCCAGCTATCCGCACCGGTCTCCAAACCTGATATTGCCTCGGGCACTAGGTTCACGGTACTCATAATTACAGGTTCATCGGTAAATGGCAAGGCCTCTCGTGTATCGGTAGACTCGATGGTACCTCCGGAATAAGAAACTGTAATTACATCAGGTCGGTAAATAGGTGCCGCCAATTTAATATCCATTTTTGTGGCATCATCTTCGTTAACGGTAACCGAGGCAACCTCAAAAGCCTCTCCGTTCACCATTACCGTAAAGAACTCTTCTTGACCACCAAAGGGTGTGAATTCTCCATTATAGGGTACTTGTATGGTTTCATCTTCCAATTCCCGAATCGCTCCGGTCAGTTCAAAAGGTTTAGAAGAGGGTATAACCTTTACAGGTGCGGTCATTTGGTAACTTGCAAAAGCACCCGGTAAATTTTGCCCTGAGCGCGACGAGTTCATGCTTACCCTAAAGCTTCCCAAGGAATTAAAGGTTATATTTGCGATAGAATCACCACTACTGTTCAAAACCGGATTTTCCGCCACTTCATCCCCTGGCTTTAAAGCCTTACGTACAGACCATGTGCGGCCCGTAGGTTCACCTATGGTGGTCAAGTCGGTAAACTCTAAGCTACTACCGGCCTCTATATATACCGTATCGGTAGCTTCGTGGTTTACTACGACATCGTCATTTCTAACTTTAATCTTAGGAACCAATCTCGGATAAACCTTCACTAAAAAGGTAGTATCTATAACGTATACATCGCCCTCTTTTTTCGCAGGCATTTCATAATCTACATCTCCACGATTCCCCTTAAAGACAACCATTTCATTAAACGTATTGTGTAGCCTTACCTTTTTCGTACCCGAGGACTGAAAAAGTACGTGTACGGTCTTTTCATACGAGGTTGTTGTTCTTGGTTCAATGATAAATTTCTCTAAAATTGTATCCTGTCTATCGATTGGCCCCTCCAAAAAGGCATCCGAAGCTTCTATTGTCCATTTGTGCGACACTGCACCTTGGGAGAGATCGGTAAAAGACAGGTATTCATCTATATTAACCTGAAGGTTATCGACAGTACCTTTACTGGTATAAAACCCTATATCGGAAAAGGGGAAGGGCGCCTCATATTCGTTATCGTCACAGCCCACGAACAGGATGGCCAAGACCGCTAATATTCTTATTGCGTATTTCATATTATGATATTTTAATTGCTTGTTTTTAGACATTTTCAATAATCTAACCCGAACATCTTCTAAAATATTAGTCATTTAATTGAGGGTTGGATATGATTTCAGAATTTGGCAGTGGCCAATAGGCATGAAGATCATCGTTATAGTTATTGGCTGCTTCTTGAAACTCGTTCCAATTTTCGTCTATGTCTGGATCACCTGCAGGAAGTTCCTTTAATATAGAAGCCCATCTGGTTACCTCTTTACCTTCTTCATCCAAAAGCGTATAATGATCAGCCGTATAACGTCTTTGTGCCAATTCTTTAAAACGTTCGGCTTTAACCCCCCATCTTCTCAAGTCGATATTTCTGTTTCCATCTCCCTCAGCAGATAGTTCCAAAGGCAATTCGGTATACATAAGATGTTCCATCAAGCTTTGGGCATCATAGCTTTTATTATCGTGATCGTTCGCCGGAAACTCGCCTGTGCCATTAAGTCCCAATAACTGAACACCAGACCTTCTCCTTACCCTATTGATATAGACCAAGGCTTCATCTACATTACCCAATTTAATTTGACACTCGGCGTACTGAAGGTAGATTTCGGCCAAACGGATCAAACGTTCGTTAACGCCAGACCTGACCTTTCCAGGCGATAATTCTTCTTCTGATCGAGTAATATCCCAATTCGTGTGTTTTCTCCAAAAAGCGGTCATCCGAACGTTAAAAATAGAACCTTGCCCTGTTTTTTCCCTTAAGTAATACCCCATATCTTCATCGTCTACCAAAGCAACGGACCACGATGTTCTTAAACTAAACTTTCTAAAACTTTCGTTCCCCTCTTCATCGACGACCTTGTTTCTAGAATCGGAAAAATCCAAGGGCTCATCACGATATTTCAAAATAAGCCAGTTTGCCGGAATCGCTCCTCGCCAAGTACCATCACCTCCCGTAAACTGTCTAACGTAAGCCGGATTGGCTACATCCCTTCCATCCCAAGCGCCTAATTCGTTCTTAAAATCCAAGGAATAACCAACTTCAAGTATAGACTCTTCGTTGAACTCGTCCATAGTGGTAAAATTGCTACCAATATTGGGCGTTAATGAATACCCATAATCATCGATTACACTCTTAAAATAAGTCGATGCGGTTTCGTAATCGCCTTCATAGAGATACGATTGCCCCATAACGGCCACGGCGGCACCTGCGGTTACACGGCCTTTTTCCTTATCTTCCCAACTAACAGGAAGGTTTTCGGAAGCGAACTTAAGATCTTCCATGTAGAATTTCTTTACTTCCTCGGCCGATGCAATGGGCTGATAAAACTCACTTTCTTTGACAGGTACGAAATCAAAAATAGGTACCGCCCCTTTATTAAATGTGTTATAAAGATTAAAGTAAATGTATCCTCTTATAAACCGGGCTTGTGCAAGAATTATAAGCCCTTCTTCTTTCTCCTTTTCGGTAGTGTAGGTTTCGCCTATTTTTGCCGCCGCCTCAATAACTTGGTTGGCCCTGAATATAGTGGTATAGTTTGCACTCCACTTATTATTGGGTACGGAAGAAGCGTCGTTAAATATCTGTAAATAATACTCATTTGTATTGTTGGGACGCTGATACCCACTTGCCCAAGCCAAATCGGTTCTAGCAAGTTCACCTACCAAATTTATGTTGTTAGCATTTGCAAAACCTTTGTAGGTTCCAATTAGACCTTGTTCAAGGTCTTTATTGTCTTTCCAAAAGGTTTCCGTAGAAATTTGATTAGGATTGGTCTGTTCAAGAAAATCGTCAGAACAGCCCACAAATGCCAGCACAGGTATTATTATGGCAAATAACCGTTTTGTTATCGTTGTTTTCATAACTCTTATTTTTTCATTTTTTTTATCGGAATAGCTCATCTTCATATCAAATTATATTAAAATTCGATTTGAAGTCCGGTTCGTATTTGAGAGCTTACAGGATAGGTTCCCTTATCAATACCTCTCGTACTAAGTCCATTATTACCGACCTCTGGATCGTATCCGTCATATTTGGTAAACGTAAGCGGATTCTGGGCGGCTACATAAACCCTGAACTTTGTAATCCCCAATTTTTCCGTGTAATCCCTAGGAATAGTGTAACCCAAGGAAATATTACGTAGCCTTACGAAAGTGCCATCATCTAACCAATAATCGGTCTGCCCCCTGTAGTTGTTATGGGTAGCATTTCTGTTAACAGGAATATCGGAGGTGTTGTTCTGAGGTGTCCATTGATACACTAAATCTTGGTGGTTTCCGAGTTTATAAGCCAATGCTTTATTTCCATTTATAATTTCGGCCCCAAAGGATCCGTACCATTGCATGGAGAAATCAAGTGATTTGTAATAGGCCGAAAAATTAAAGCCCATTTCAAATTCAGGAGTACCGCTTCCCATATACTGTCGGTCATTGATATCAATGGTTCCATTATTATCAAAATCAACATATTTTAAATCACCCAGTTTGGCATCGGGGACGATTTTCTGGTATTCCACTAGTTCTTCTTCATTTTTAATGGTCCCATCGGTCTCTACCAAAAAGAAGGCTCCACCTTCGTACCCTTCTGCCAAGGCAGAGATTAGATCTTGATCGTTATCGTGTCCGGAGATACTACTATCATCAAAATAAATGATTTTGTTACTACCACTCATTTTGGTGATGACATTGTCATTCTTGGTATAGGTAAGTCCCGCATTCCAAGAAAATTTACCGGAGTGGCGATAGTTCATGGCAAACTCCACCCCTTTGTTGGTCATATCCCCAACATTCAAGGTCACCTCGGCGTTTGCCCCACCTCCTGCTGTTGGTGGTAGCAATACAGGAAACAACATATCTTCCTTTTTTGTTTCATAGAAATCTCCCGAAAAGGTCAATTTGTTATCAAAAAAGCCCAAATCAAAACCTCCATTCAATGAAACCGAAGTTTCCCAACTTACCAAAGGATTTGCAAAGCCCGTTTGGATAGCTCCCAGAACCAGGTTCTCATTTTTATCGGCCCCAAAGACATAATCATTATCTAGAGTAATGGTAGGCGTATAGGTATAATCGGCGATACCTTGGTTACCTGCGGTTCCCCTACTTCCTCTTAATTTAAAAGAAGAGACCGTATTTTTTATGGGATCCCAGAACCCTTCATCCGACACGTTCCATCCCGCGGATACAGAAGGAAAAACTCCCCAAGGTTCTTCTTTGAATTTAGAAGACCCATCCCTTCTAACAAATGCGTTTAAAAGGTATTTTCCCTTGTAGTTGTACTGAAGTCGTGCCAACATACCGATCAATGTACTTTCCCTATTCTGCGTCCATGGATTATTACCCGATCCCACATTGGGGTCGGCCGTTGCTCCGTTGAGCACCGTAATATCATTGGAAGCCAAATCGCTCTTTTCCGCAAAAAATTGGGAATAGGTATATTTTTCGGAAGAATATACGCCCGTAAAGTTTATGTTATGATCGCCAAAACTTTTGTTGTAGTTTATAATACTCTCCAAAGTAGACTTCTTCGCCAACAAACTCAAGTTTCTAACTTTTGAACGTTGGGTAGAAACCTCGGATCCATCGTCTCGATAAGCAATAAACTTAGGATTGATGGTTATTCTTGTACCATTGTCATAGCTTGATGCCACCCTCGTTGTAAATTTAAGATCATCGGTAATATTATAGGTAACACTTAAATTTCCATCAAAGTACTGGTTTTCTTGATTGTCTTCTTGCAAAAACTGATAGCCTAGATAAGAGAGATTGGTAGCACCTGTTCCATCACCGGCATTTTCCAATACACTGGTACTCGGATCTAGAATAGGCTGATACGCATTGTACCCAATGGCATTTCTCAAAAGGCCCCATGGCTCATACTCCCTATCTTCTACCCTAAATGAGATAGCCGTGCTAATATCCCATCTACCTTTTTTAAATTGGGTATTGGCCCTTACATTGAATCTTTCATATCCAGACTTAATTACTACACCCTCTTGATCAAAATAGTTTCCTGTTACGTTATAGGTGAGTCCGTCTTTACCGCCTGAAAGTCTAAGACTATGGTTTTGAATCGGTGCCATATCGTTCTCTACCACGTCCATCAAATTAGTATTATTGGTAAGGAAATGCGGACTCTGCTCTATGGTGGTCCATGTGTTACCATACCTTCTATCGCTCAAGGCGGCAGATTGAACAAATGTGGCATACAATTTATCCTCCACGTTCAATAGCGGGGTTCCAGAAGTAATATTCTGTAGACCGTAATAACTGTCTACGGCAATTTTCATTTGACCTTCCTTACCCTTCTTAGTGGTAATCAGAATAACCCCCGCAGCGCCACGAGTTCCATAAATCGCTGCAGATGCCGCATCTTTCAAAACATCAATGGTCTCTATTTCGTTTATACTCAACCTTGGATCGCCTTCAAAAGGAATTCCATCTACCACATAAAGCGGTCGGTTAGCACCATTGATCGAGGTAAGCCCCCTAATCTGAACGTTAGCTTCCGCTCCCGGAGACCCTGAACTTGCCGTTACGTTTACCCCGGCTATCTGGCCTTGAAGTGCGGCACCGATATCTGAGGTAGAGGTTTTCATAAGCTCTTCAGATTTCACCTGTGCCACCGCACCGGTCAATTCCTTTTTCTTTTGGGCACCGTATCCTACTACCACGACTTCATCAAGTTCAGATACGTCTTCCTGTAAAATAACGTTTAGGGTTTTATTCCCTTTTATAGCTACCTCTTTGGTCTTAAAACCGATATAACTAAAGACCAAGACGTCACTAGATTCCGCCTTTATTGAATAAAGACCGTCAAAATCGGTTACAACTCCATTGTTGGTCCCTTTGACCACAACACTAACTCCAGGTAAGGGCGCATCATCGGCCGATACCGTTCCACTTACAGTTTGAGATTGCACGGCCGCTGTACTTAGACAAAAGACCAAGAACAACCCCATGCGAAAAATGTGGGATTCGAAATGAAAAATGTGTTTGAAATTCATATAGTTTCTTGTTAAATTTTAAATGGACATAGTGAAATAAAAAATTGGGGGAATCTTACTCCTGAAGCCTCTATCCAAGCCTGACCGAAACGGTCTCCTTGATAAAAAATTAGCGACCAATACTTATTTATAGATGAATATGTTGAGCTATCATTCTAGTTTATGGACAGTCTTGATCTATTGTAATCTTTAATTTGCTTTCGAGGCGTAAGATTCTGCTATTGTACGCCTATACAAAAATGAAATCAACATTATGTCCGTTGTGATTTTTTTTGAATACACGTAGGGGAACACCAAATAGATTTGGTGGGGCATGGTTAGAAGGAAAGTGATTTTTACTTTTCATAATACGAGTTGGTTTAAAATGAGTGAAGTTTATTTATTGAATTATCAATTAAGAGTACCTTTAATTTTCATATACCCTTTAATTGATGTCCAAAGTAGAGATATTGTTAATTTACTCCTAAAAATTGCGCTTGACAAAAACTTGACAAAACCCATTTATTTGTCTACTACACCGCTGCAACCCCCTATTTTACTTTGCTTTCCGTAAGTGTTAAAAGAAACTACAACTTGACAAAATGCCCGATTTTTAAAATGTTAAAATAGAGGGGGCCACACCACAAAAAAGAGGGGTAAATACGTACAAAAATAAATGACTCGACACACGACTATACCCGTGTACACCGTCTTTTTACCCATTTTTAACCTTCTAGTCAAACATGCTTTTTTTCTCGTTCCATAGCCCTAAAAAATGGAATACCGAGGCCCTTGTAGCTTGAATAGAACAAATGGTTTTGAGTATAACATATGATCTAAACGGAAGGATCAGAACTCAAAATGGAGACGCATGGATCCTGCAGCAATTTCTTTTCATCGATTCTTGAAAAGCTGGTTGCCACAGCTAATAAAACAATGAATACGTTTTAATTTTAGAAAGTTAGCTTAAAAACAAAGGCATGTTTCCCAACAGGCTTCTTTGGTAAGTAGATATATAAACCGTCTGGTTTTCTATTAAACTTCAGTTTGTCGGAAGCCCCAAGCAGTTCAATGGATTTGATTTTCTTCTCAAGCTGTTTGCTGTTCTTCCCCAATGTTCTAATGACCGTCTCACCGGAACTCGGCCAATCTAGTTGTATGGCATATAGCGTATTGCCTTTTACCGTAAACCGGATATCATCTGCCGTATTATCAGGGTTCTTTCGTTCACTTAAATGCCCTTCTATCACGCGGGTGGATCCTTCACCATATACATGCCAAGGGCGTGTACTATAGATGGCCTCCCCATTTTGTTTTAGCCACTCCCCTATTTCCAACAAGCGCTCTTGTACCGGAGCGGGAATTTCACCATTCGCCTTAGGGGTAATATTCAATAGAAGACAACCATTTTTACTTACCACATCTACCAAAAAGTCTATAATTCGATTGGCCGATTTATAATCGGGATTGCTGATATGGCTCCAAGCCTTCCAATCAATAGAATCATCGGTCAACCATGGGAAACTCTTCATTTCGCTCATCCGCGCGCGTTCTACGTCTAAAACGGCCGTGCCCTTGGCAAAATCATAAAATTTATAGGTAGCTACTACCTCTTGGTCGTTCTTTAGGGCATGATTGTAATAATAGGCCAGAAACTCCTTTCTATAAGCTTCGTCAATAACATCCATCTTATTATCGAACCATACCAAATCAGGATTATAATTATCAATGATCTCTTTGAGCCGTGCCAACCATTCTTCGTTGAATTTTTTATCCCCAACGGGATAGTATCGTTTTATTCCTTCGTCAATCTCTTTGGTACTATATGGATATTGAAAATCGCCCTTTTTTAACTTCGGGCCGTACAGATCGGCATATTGTGGGTCGGAGGCATCGGTCGATTCGTCCCATGTAGGAAACCAACCGAAGAGCCACTGACGGTGGTAGGTGGCAATAAATTTCATGTCGCGTTTTCTGATTTCCCGGGCGAGCTCTCCCATTATATCGCGCTTCGGCCCCATATTTTTAGCATTCCAAGGTGTGAGCTTACTATTCCACATAGCAAAGCCGTCAGCGTGTTCCGATACCGGCCCTGCAAATTTGGCGCCGGCCTTTTCGAAAAGATCGGCCCATTCCTCTGGGTCGAACTTTTCGGCCTTGAACATGGGTATAAAATCTTTATAACCAAACTCATTTAAAGGGCCATAGGTTTTTATATGGTGCTCGTAAAATCGTTTTCCCTGTTTGTGTTCGGGATTGTTCGGTGAAGTATACATCCAATGTGAATACCATTCATTTTCATACTCGGGAACCGAATACGGCCCCCAATGACAATAAATACCGAACTTCGCATCGCGAAACCAATCCGGGGTTTTATACTCCTTTAGGGATTGCCAATCGGCTTCATATTTTTTCTCTTGTGCGCTGCCCCAATTTCCGGCGAGTAGCACTATCAAAACAAAGTAAATCCTTCTCATTTTCCTAAAATTTGTATCAAGCTTACGCTTCCCTCCAAAAGAGGGAAATATTGGTAACCGAAAATTACGGCTTTTTACCTCCAATACTAAAAAATAAGGGCATCTATACCGGCCTGTTGAGTTTATGTATAGTGTATTTTACCGGTAAATTCTGGTCAAATTTTATCTCCATTCTCCAATTTCCCCTTAATCTCATCACAGATTTCAATCCTCCAAAAAATTTACCTTCTAAAATAGAAATTTAAGATAAGAGAGTAACATTGTTATACTGAAAATCACCATACAGGCGACATTGTCACAGGATTGGAATGCATAACAATAAGCTCTTGTTGGAAGCGAAAGCATCGGTAATTTTGATAAATGAAAGAAATTAATTAGACTTGATCTTACACTATCCAATAATCGTCCATTATTTAGGAATTGCTTATTTTACGATTAAAAGCCCTAGCTTTCGATACGATTGATATAAGAAAGTATTAACAAATTATAGAACTGAATGTTATTATCAAAAAGACTTAGCCCTACTCATGGTCTTGTTGTTTTATCACTGCTCATTAATTTTTCGCTTTGGGGCCAAGACTCCTCCATTCCTAAAAGCACACCTATACCCCGAACAAATACGTCTGATGACATTGAAAAAGACAGTGCCATTGTGGCCATAGAAAACGAAATCGATACCTTTCTGAAAGCGGGCGAATCTACAAAGGCCCTTTACACCCTGATCAAACTTACCGAAGAATACGGCCATCGCGGTAATTATTCCAAATCATATGAGACCGCCTGGAAAGCCCTTAGTATAGCCGACACGAACGATAACGAAGTAGTGAAGTCGCATATTTACCGTAGGCTCGGCGCTATGTATAGCTTTAGCAAAAGGAAGGATGAGGCCATAAAATATTTACGGTTATCACGTGATATCATCAAAGGTCTCGTTGAAAAGGGGAAAATGAAGGAGGAATATCTTTTGAACAACTACTATACCTTTGTCTATACTTATCGAGGACTTAACGAACCTGAATTGGCAAAAAAATATCTTGATAGTTGTTATATCTACTATTCCGATAAACAAAACGAGGTGGCCCTGCCCTATATAAAGTTTGAAGAAGCTTATGTGCTTCGAGAGGATAAGAAGTATGATGAAGCCGAAAGAATATTAATAGAAATTGAACCGTGGTTTCAAGAAAATGCCCCTTCATACCTTGTTCTGGTATATGCCTATTGGGCGGTTATTTATAAGAATACCGGACAATTAAAAAAAGCAACGGACTATTACAAAAAGGCTATTGCCATTTCCGACCAATACAAAAGCCATATGGATTTCACCCCATACATTCATGAAAAATTGGCGGAAATCTATAGACTTATGGGAAATTACAAGGATGGCTACACCCATCTAAACAAGGCAAAAGCACTTACCGGTAAATTTTTCGATGGCAGGAGCAAAAACAATATTTCCTTAATGGAAATCAAAAATGAATATAGACTCGAAAAAGAACGTCAACAAGAAATCATTAGACAACAACGTATGGAAACATTGGAGCAACAAGACAAAATCTTGATGCTTCAACGTATTATATTGGCCAGTTCCCTCATATTCGTGATAATCATTGGGTTCGTCTATGTAAAGCACATACGTTCAAAACACAGGGCCGAAAAACGATTGTTAGAAAAAACCAAGGCCCTTGAAATGCAGAAAGCAAACGAACTCTTGGAAACCAAGAACAAAGAATTGGCGGCTTCTACACTTCAACTGGTTGAAAAAGAGGAATTTTTGAAAAAGCTCAAAAATGAATTACAAGGAGAGGACGGCAGTGTAAAAATCTCTGAAATCAACAGGGTCTTGAAATCGATTTCAGCGGGTAATGCCAACAACTGGGAAGAATTCAAGCTTAGGTTTACCGATGTCAACAAAGACTTTTACGAAAAGCTCAACAGCACCTACCCCAACCTAAGCCAAACCGACCAAAAAATCTGTGCCCTGATCAAACTGAACCTAAGCAGCAAGGATATGGCCCGACTATTGGGAATCTCCACAAAATCGATACATACCACAAGACATCGTTTACGTAAGAAAATGGGACTACAACGCAGCGATAACCTTGAAGAGCTCATTGCTTCACTATAAACTGCGTTTGGAATTTATACCTTTCCTATAAGGAAGAAGCATCGCCCATTTTTTATTGAACCAATATTTTATCGTATCACAAGGGCTATGGTAGCTCCGAAGGGTTAATTTGCGAATCTATTTTATCCCGACAAAAAACACCCTTATGAAAGCCAAAAGCTCGATATGGATATTAATGGGGCTACTGTTCCTTATTTCCGACCTAAACGCACAAGCCCTTACCCGACAAGAAGTGCGCGATACCATGCAAAACATACCGAGGTTCTCGATACATAAAGACAATTATTTTATTACCGGTATACCCTCGAACAAACCTATTAACAGTTCAACCGCCAATGCCAAGTACCAAATCAGTTTTAAACAGATCATTACCAGAAGTATGTTGCCTTGGGAGACGTACCTCTATTTGACCTATAGCCAAAAAGCATTTTGGGATATCTATAAAGATTCATACCCGTTCAAAGAAATCAACTTTAACCCTACCATAGGCGTTGGGAAGGCCTTTTACGATTCAGACGACAGAATTAAGGGCTTGGCCAGTTTGGTGTTCGAACATGAATCAAACGGACGTGATAGTATCTTTTCTAGAAGCTGGAACCGTTTGAGCCTTGAATACACTACCTTGTTATCACAAAAGACCATGCTCCAGGTTAAAGCTTGGTTACCCTACGGTTATCAATCGGGAAACCCCGATCTTATCGATTATGTGGGCCTAGGGGAAGTAACCCTTTCACACGACTTTATACGCGACAGGCTTATATTTGAAGTAAAGCTCAGAAAGGGGCTAAGCAACGACTTTAAAGGTATGATACGAAGCCGCCTACAATACAGGCCTTTCAAACATAGCTCCAACCAATACATAATGCTTGAATGGTTCAGCGGACATACCGAAAACCTTATCGACTACGAACAATACCATAGCATGCTACGTATCGGTTATGTTATAAAGACCAATGAGTTCGACATCTTAAAAAGAAACCGTAAAAGACCTTGACCATTTTACATAAAACAGCCCCTGGTCAGGGGCTGTTCCATTACAAGGTTTCAATATGTATTTACCTTACGTCTTCCAAGGTTTTTATGGTCTTCAAGTCATCTAGCAACCAATCTCTTTGTTTTCTGATTACTGCCGCCGCCTTAAGGGGCAGGTGGGTATCCGTCAACACCTCGTTGTATTCATCTATGGCCGCTTTGTCTCCTCGAATGGCCTCTTCCAACATGGCCTTATCATTGTCGCCCGAAAAGAAAGTCTTTATGTCCATCCATGTTCTATGCAAGGCTCCGGTAACGCTACCTTCTACCTCTTCCCTCGTTTGCAATGCAGGGGTTGCCGCCTTTAACTCCAAAAGAAAATTTCGCCTTTCGATCGCCTTATTTTGGAAGTAGCTTTTGAGTCCGATTTCTTTGGAGTTTTCCACAGCCTGATCATATCCCTTTATCGCGTCTTCATTCTTTTGTATAATATCATTTATACTTTCTTCGATCTCTTTTATATCACTATTCATATATTCATTTTTTAGCGGTAACTCTAATGCCTACCGTTTGGCATATCGATAATCTATACATTATAGTTGATGCCGATCAACTCATAAACATTATATATGGCCGTAAAAAAAACACTGCTGCTAAGCCACTATTTTGCCACGGGTCAGCTTTACTATACAGATATAATCTTCATTTTCCAGCTTGCATTCGCCCAAACGTTTCATTTGGGCCTCGATGGCGATATATTCAAAAAACCCATCTTTAAGCAAGACCCCTATTTTACTTAAATCCATAATCTCCCTAAAAAAGGTTTTACCCGAATTCTTGGAAATAATGGTGTACTTATAACTAAAATCGTTCATCTTTCTTCTTTTTTAATTCAACTTCGAATTTACTTTTCCCAAAAGGGCCTACGCCCTATCAAGGTGCATAACCGTTGAAACCTCTGACAAATATAGCTGGTGACCAAAATTGAAATGAACCCTTTACAATGGAGTTTGGACTTGATTGCGTATCCATAAAAAAGGGTACGCTAAAGCAAGCGTACCCTTTTATTCTTATTTTGGTTGTAATTCTAACAACCCTAGGAACGCTGAACGTCTTCAAGTAGAAAATCCTCTATCGGGCGTCGATGTTCTTTGTGGAGTACCGAAATATCGCCAGTGGTTTCAAATACTACTGCTTTAACCTCCGATAGCTCGGTTATATTGGCCTCTCTCAATTTAGCCCGCAAATCGGACTTTGCCACACGGCCTTTCCTTAGGTTTTCCTCTAAAATAATCGCTCCGTCCATGAGCAATAAGGGAGTATTGTCCATCATTTTTTTCACCATGTCGTTCCTTCTGGCGAAGGCCGCCCCCATTTGTAAAAGGTATACGGCCACTATACCTACAACCCCATCAGCCAGGCTTACCGATTTTGAAAGAATGGTAGTTGCAATTATGGAACCCACGGCTACGGTCATGGCAAAATCGAAACTCGACATTTTTGAGAAACTACGCTTCCCGCAAATACGGGTCATAATGATTACGGCCGCATAAATACCGACAGCCGACAGACCGATTGCGAACAAGGCATTCCATGAAAATTCAAACCACTCCTCCATAATATTCTTTATTTAACTGATTCAATATTTTTTTTTAGTTCAAGTCACAATTGATCATCCAATTGATACCGTAACGATCCGTGAAACGTCCATAAAGGGCATTCCATTCACGTTCCCTTAGTTCGTTGTGTATACGTCCTCCCGCGGAAAGCTTCCCGTACAGTTCCTCGGCTTCTTTTTTATCGTTCAAATCAATACTCAAGTGTATTTTGGTGCCTTCCGTTAGTGGCGTGTCGGGTGCGGCATCATAGGCCATAAAATGTACTCCCTTTCCTTTTAGTTCGGCATGTTGTAACCGGTCGCGATACGATGCGGGCACATCTATTTTCTTATCGGCGTAGGTCTGCCTATTCTTGATTTCGGCCCCAAGGGAATCGGCATAAAAATTAAGGGCTTCCTGACAATTGCCGTCAAAGGCTAAGTATGCTTGTGTCTTCATTTTATTGCGTTTTAAAGTTTAGACCAATTTACTTGGAGTCTCCCAGTATGATCGATTACATCGCACTTATCCTTAACACAAAAGATGTGTACGATATCGCCCTACCCTGCTACCGTATTAATATATAAGGGCCATAGGGGCTTCGAAACCGTACCCTTTCCACAAAAATCCAAGCATGCCCGTTCCAAACGAACAGGCCATTCGAGCATCATGGGCAATTGCACTAATAATGTTTTTTTTACAGCCAAAGATATTCTCCCCGCACCGATAATTTTATAACGGTACAAACAAAGCTTATTGAATTATGGAGGGTCTTGAATGTCTTTTGCAAGTTTATGCTATCGGTGAGGTACGGTATACCGAAAGGGCCGTCAGCACCAAAAATCCACTTATACGCACGTTTATGGAGCGATGCGCACTTGAACGTTCCGATTTTATAATGGATATATGGCAAATGGTCATAAGAAAGAACCAACCTACCGATGTAGGTGGATTACTGGCTTGGCACAAGAATTTATACGGGAAGGATTACCTGATTACTAAGCCCCTCTATCATTTGAACATAGCATCGCTCGACCAAACGGCCTTCGAAATTTGTCAATATATGATGCTTTCAAACCTTTCCGAAGAACTGATCGCCCTATTTATTGAACAGGCCGTAAAGCTAGAGGTAAACCTATTTACGCTAAAGCATTTTAAAATCCTATCACAAGATTGATGGAAGCCCTTAGCCCAACATCAAAGCATTCCCCTATAATCCACTACTAAAAAGAACTTATATGAAATCTGAAGAAACACACGAAACAGTATCGACCCGTAAAGACGAGCAGCTTGAAAAGCACAGGGTCGATTATTCAAACCAACCTTTGACCACAAAACAAGGTTTAAAAATAAACGATACCAATAATTCATTGAAATCGGGCCCAAGGGGAGCTACCCTTTTAGAAGATTTTCTTCTTCGGGAAAAGATCCACAATTTCGACCACGAGCGTATTCCAGAGCGAATTGTTCATGCCCGGGGGAGTGGAGCCCATGGCTATTTTGAATTATACGATAGCATAGAGGAATACTCCAAGGCAGGTATTTTTACCGATACTTCGCGAAAAACGCCGGTTTTCGCACGTTTTTCTACCGTTGCTGGCTCAAAAGGCTCAACCGATTTAGCTAGGGATGTACGCGGCTTTGCCGTTAAATTTTATACAGAGGAAGGCACTTGGGATTTGGTCGGCAACAATATGCCCATTTTCTTTATTCAAGACGCCATGAAGTTCCCCGACCTCATTCATTCGGTTAAACCCGAACCCAATAACGAAATCCCACAAGCGGCATCGGCACACGACACGTTCTATGATTTTGTTTCGCTTACACCAGAAACTTTACACAACCAAATATGGGTGATGAGCGACCGCGCCATTCCACGTAGTTTACGTATGATGGAAGGCTTCGGTATACATACCTTCAGATTGATCAATGCGGAAGGAAGAGCGCATTTCGTTAAATTTCACTGGAAACCAAAACTAGGGGTACACTCGGTAACTTGGGACGAAGCTGTAAAAATCAGTGGGGCCGATTCCGATTTTCACAGGAGAGACCTATGGGAAGCCATAGAAGCAGGGCACTATCCCGAATGGGAATTGGGACTACAAATAGTGGCCGAAGAAGATGAACATAAGTTCGATTTTGACCTCTTGGACCCTACCAAACTTATTCCCGAAGAAATGGTACCCGTTAAGATAATCGGGAAAATGGTACTGAACCGCAACCCTGAAAATTTCTTTGCGGAAACGGAACAGGTCGCCTTCTTGCCGGGCAATATAGTTCCCGGTATAGATTTTACGAACGATCCCCTGTTACAAGGTAGGTTGTTTTCCTACCGAGATACACAGCTCTCTCGATTAGGAACACACAATTTCCATCAAATTCCTATCAACAAACCCATTGCCGAAGTTCGAAACAATCAGCGCGACGGGCATATGCAGACCGAAATCCCAAAAGGGCGTACGGCCTATTTTCCGAATTCCATAGGTGGCGGATGCCCCTACCTCTCCACAGTTGCAGAAGGCGGTTTTGAATCATACCAAGAGCGTATTGACGCTAAAAAAATAAGAACGCGTAGCGAAAGTTTCAACGACCATTTCTCTCAACCCGCCTTATTCTACAGAAGCCTTAGCGATTGGGAAAAAGAACATGTAATAAGTGCATACTCCTTTGAATTGGGCAAATGCGAGATCGAGCATATCAAAGGGCGAATGCTATACCTGATCGATCAAATCGATTCGAGTCTGGCGGAAAAAGTAGCTAAGAACTTAGGTATGAAAGTCCCTTCTTCCATTGAGAAACCGATCAATCAAGCCATAGGTGCCGATGCCGATGTTGAGTTGCAGCAACCCACGGAGAAGAAAATCTACCTAGATGAGTCGCCTAAACTGAGCCAGGCCCATACCACCTTCGACTCGATTGCAACAAGACAGGTCGCGGTTCTGGTAGGTGACGGCTTTCGTATGAGCGAATTCAAAATTGTAAAAGATGCCCTTGAAAAAGAAGGCGCTATGGTAAAGTTAATCGCTCCACATGGGGGTACGGTTACATGCGATGAAGGCATGGAACATCAGGTCGATGCCGCAATCATGACCACGGAAAGTGTACTGTTCGATGCCCTTTACATCCCTGGCGGAGAGCCCTCTATTGCCGCCTTAAGGGCACAGGCCAAATTCACCAAATTCGTAAACGAAAGTTACAAGTACTGTAAAGCCATTTCGGTAAGTGGTGAAGCCGAAGATTTTCTAAAACACACGGCCATAATCGATATACATGAGGATGAGGCCATTTTTATCAATGAAAATCCGGAAGGTTTTATAAAAGCGATTGCCCAACACCGCAATTGGAAAAGAAGGAAAAAAGCGGAAAACATACCCGCTTAAGTTGAACATCTAAAAGAAAAATATTATGAGTACAGAATATGCAAAACACGAGACCGATTACATAAAACGCTATGAAAAATTAGGGTATACCGACTCGTATCGCTTTATAAACGAAAAACTAAGGAGTACCAAATCAGATAAAACATATGCCGCAAAGGATATAACAATTGTGAAAGAGCATCGCTATGAAGGAATGAGTAACCCCTCAGATATGTCTTTACTATATGTCTTGGAAACTAGCGATGGTGGAAAAGGGACCTTATTGACCGGTTATGGCCCCAGTGCAAATACAGACCTCTATGCATTTTTGGAGACCATTCCAGAACAGAATATCAAAGACAAAGATATATTCCCGCCCGATGCGCAATAATACGATTTAAACTATATGGTAAAGACCCCTGAAACTCAATTTTCCGGGGTCTTCCCATTTGAAAGTTGTCTTTATAAAAACTTTGGTACAAATACCCCACGGCCCATGATAAGTGTTAAAAACAGAAAGGAAAGTACTCTTATCACTGAAACATGCCTCGTAACAAAAGCATTCAAAAGTTTTTTACCTTAGCCACCAGCCTTGTTCCGACCCGATGCTTCGGGATAAGATTTTTAGTTATAGCATTCTTCCTAAAAAATAGACCGCATTACTTTTATAAAAAATTATATATGAAAGCGCCACGTATAGCAAAAAAACGAAATGTAATAAAAATACTAGCCGACACCAACGCGCTGAAAGCCCGATTAAACCAGTTAAAAAGGCGGACTTTCGAACTTCAGAAAACCTTTGAAGGGAACTTTCCCAAATACCCATCCAGTAAATTTGAGGATGTTCGCGAGTTTAATATCAAACTCATAAACTTAAAAGCCCGACTGAACCACCTGACCCCTATGCTAACCCGGAATAGAAAGAAAGTAAGTGAAAGAATCGTGTTTCTCTCTAAGGACATCCAAAATTTACAAGAGGCCAACAAGCAATTGTCCGACTCTTAAAGGGCCACTTATCCTGTTGCCCCTTCCCCTATCCTTTGTCCTATGCATAATTTCCAATGTCCGATACACTCGCAGCTACAATGGGACCTTAATTTCGTGTGCGAACACAAAAGCCCCGTAGCAGTTTTATAAAACTAGATTTATACGTACATTTGAAACTCAATCCATTCAAGAACAATTGGCTAAACCAGTGGATTGAACTCAACTACCAGACCTTTTAATTTATTCTATTGAAAACGATAAAAGATATTGCCGAAGAGGCCAAAGTCTCTACAGGAACAGTGGATAGGGTTATTCATAATCGCCCTGGGGTATCGCCAAAAACCAAGGAACGCATACAGAAACTACTTGACAAGTACGATTTTGAAAGAAACATCCTTGCCAGTACCTTGGCTTTCAAGAAAAAATATACCATTGCCACTTTAATTCCGACCCCGGCCTCTAAAAACCAATTTTGGAGCGGGCCGAACAAAGGTCTCAAATCCGCCGCCAAGGAAATCCAGAAATACGGAGTTATCACCCATAGGTACTATTTTGACCAGTACGACCTAAAATCGTACGAACGGGCACTTGAACAAATACTCAAACTCAAGCCGAACGGTGTTGTCTTTGCCCCCTTTTTTTATAATACCTCCCTAGCATTTGTAGAAAAGTTAAAGGCCAACGACATTCCCTTTGTTTTGATAAACATTGATTTGGAAACCGGCGATAAGCTATCGTATATCGGTCAAGATTCCTTTAAAAGTGGTTATCTATGTGGGAAGATGATGAATATCATTACCGCCCCTAAGGAGTCTATTGCCATACTAACGTCAAAGAAAAACGTCGATAGTCACTTGGCGATCGAAACGCGTATCAAAGGTTTTATGAACTTTTTTGAAACGAACAAAAACGAGAAACCGATACATAAGATATTCGTAGAGAGCTTTGCCCCTAAAGAGGTTTACAGGGCCTTGACCGAAGAATTTTCAAAACCCGACCATATCACGGGCATATTTGTTCCTTCGAGCGCCCTGTTTACGGTAGCGGATTTTTTACAAAGCGAAAATTTACAGAACATACGTACCGTTGGTTTTGACGTACACCAGAAAAACCTTGACTATATCAGAAAGGGTACCATAGATTTCGCCATTGACCAGCATCCCTTTGAACAGGGGTATATGGGCGTAAAAATTCTATTTGAATACTTGCTCCTGAACAAAACCCCAAAGCCGGAATATCGTTCCCCCATGAACATTGTCACCAAGGAAAATGTCGACTCCTTCAATGTTGCTTCGGCCATTGAATATAGCGTTTAGCCGGTAGGCCGATTTCTTTTATTCCGGGAGAAACACCAAAATCCCGTTGTAGCCAAGGGCATCCTTTCACGCGCCCTATTGGCCCTAGGCCCTATGGCGTAACCCATTGCCGTATCCGCTACTTCTTTGACAGCATTTCCATAAAAAAGTCCGTATGAACGAATCATACGGACTTTAAAAACTAACACAAAATTTAAAATCAACTGTTGAGGAAACCACTAGGCTTCCACATATTATAACTTAGGCTCCCAACCTTCGGCGTATTCACGCTTCCAATGGGCCATAGCTTTTTCATTGTTCAATATTTTTCCAGTGGCCTGGTCAATTTTTAAGGTTTCCCCAGCATCTTGGGCCATATTCCCTAAATGGCAGAGCATTGTAGAGATACTGGCATCACTTATATCTGAATGTAGAGACTTATCGGTTCTAATGGCCTCAAAGAAGTTACCAACATGATTTACATCTAACTGCCCCTGTCCCATGGTATTGGTCGTGGCACTGGTCGCCCCTTCTTTTTCCTCCTTAAGCAGATTACCGTCAAGGTCGTACAACTTATAGAAATTACGGTCTAGTTGAATGATGCCTTTGCTTCCGTAAATGGTAGCGCCACGGCCTGGTTGTTTGGGCATTATCTTCCCGCGACTATGCCCGGTCCAAGTAATAAACTTGTTATCGGGATATTTATAGGTCACCTGCTGGTTGTCAACAAACTGCCAATCATCGTCATAGGCATATTTCCCGCCAAAAGAAGTAACGCTTTCCGGAAGGTCTACGCCCAAGGCCCATCGGCAGATGTCGATTTCATGGGTACCATTGTTATGTACTTCACCCGTTCCCCAGGTTTTGAACCAATGCCAGTTATAAGGGTGTACGTTATCCCTATATTTTTCCCTAGGGGCGGGCCCTTGCCACATTTCCCAATCTAAGGTGTCGGGAACGTCTATAACGTTGCCCTTACCAATTGAACCGCGGTTACTGCTGTAATAAGCCTCACCTTTATACACTTCGCCGATTACGCCATTCCTAATATCCTCTATTCCCATAATCGAGGTACGGGCCGATCGTTGTTGATTTCCCATTTGTACCTTTTTACCGTACTTTTTATGGGCCCTTACCAATAAATCGTTTTCGTAAGGGTTGTGGCTACAAGGTTTTTCTACATAGACATGCTTGCCCGCCTGTAAGGCCATAATGGCCATTGGTGCGTGCCAATGCTCGGGTGTAGCGATGAAAACGGCATCTACATCTTTATCTTCCAAGACCTTCCTAAAGTCCTTTTCTATTTTAGGAATATATCCAATATTTTTCTGGCACCATTTATTGTGTTCTTCCAATATGGTATCATCAACGTCGCAGCTGTATACAATTTTAGCGTTCTTCTGCTGGTGAATGGCCATCACATGGGCCTTGGCCCTACTTCGAACCCCGATAATGGCACAGTTGATATGGTCATTGGCTCCAAGGATGTTCGCATTGGCCATAGAAGGCAATACTAGTCCGCCAAAAGTCAATGCCACTGAACCGGTTGCCGTTTTCTTTATAAAGTTTCGTCTACTGGTCATTACTATTGGTTTTTAGGCGTTTTTATTTTGATGTTCTTGAAGCTAACCCTGTCACCATGGTCTTGCAATAAGATCTGACCGCTATCGAGTTCACCGAAATTAGGCCATTTTACGTATTTGCTTTCAGATACCAATTTTCTATAGGCTTCACTTTTTCTTTCATACTCCAATACCTTTGCCCCGTTCAAGTAGTGCTCCACATGGTTGTCTTTAGAAACGATTCGGGCAGTATTCCACTCACCAATAGGTTTGATCGGTTTTTTGGGATCCGCTTTGATTAGGTCATAAAGCGAAGAAACGGTACGGCTTCCTTCGTGGTTTCCCTTTTTGGCATCAGGATGTTTGTCATCGTCCAAGATTTGATATTCCAAACCAATGGAAGAACCTTCTCCCTTGTTGATGTTGGTATCCACATAGTATTTTATACCACTATTGGCGCCCTCGGTCAATTTAAAATCGACCATAATCTCAAAATCACCGTAATTTTTGGTAGTGACAATATCACCCCCTGCAGCGGACTCTTCCCCACCGGAGGACAATACCGTTAAGATACCATCTTTGATTTCCCAGCCTTTTGTCGGGAAAGTTTCCAATTTAGCACCTCTCCAACCATTGGTCGTTTCTCCGTCCCAGAGCAATTCCCAACCTTGATCCTTTTCGTTCTTGGTCAATTTGTTGGCCATATTAACGGCGGGAAGAGGACTCTCCTTTGCATATTTCTGTAGATCTTCGGTAAGGATCTTGATGTTCTTCCACGCAATCTCGGTTCCCGCTTTTTGGTCTTTATGTATAGAATGTACCTGTAGGCCGATAAACCCACTGTCAGTCTGGCTATCGATAAGATGAGCCGCCGGCACGCCGTTGATCCAGGTCTTTAGGGTATCACCGATCGCTTCAATACGATAATGGTTCCAATCGTTTTGCTTAAAGGCTTGTTTGGCCTTTACGTTATCGTCGGCCAGCGGATGTAACCACCCTCTTCGCGCCTCGTCGTAAATACCGGCACTCCATGCCCGATCAGATGGGTCGATCTCAACTTGGTACCCATGTATCCTTCCGTTCATATAATACGGAAAACTATTGCTTCGGATCTGAATACCCGAATTCATTGAAGGATCTACTTTAAAATCCAATTCCAAAATGAAATCATCGTACATTTTATCGGTGGTCATAAAAGAATTCGGAGTATTTTTGACCGTGGTCCCGACAATGGCATTGTCCCTGACCCCATAAATAGCTTCTCCCCCTTTTTGCGTCCATCCCGTTAAGGTTTCTCCATCAAAAAGATCGATGTATGGTATGGCTTCCTTTTCAGGTTCACAACTCAATAATAGACCGGATGCCATAAATAAAAAGACACTGCCATAACGGATGGATTTTAACTTGCTAAGGTTTAAGTACTTCATTTCTATAATTTCTAAATGGTTTGAATTTATAATTTTACGTTTTCGATAAGGGCCTTGCTTTCTTTTAAACCTAGGACCTCGCCCCTACCCTTTTATATCGTTATCCTATACTCTACAAGCTATTTTTCGAACGATCATCCCTTATGATGTCGTAAGATTCCAGCGGATTCCATAGCATCTTCCTTCATTAAAACCAAAGACACAAAAGGATCATGAATCTACGAATGTAATTTTCTATTTTGAAAAAACCTAGGGATTTTACAATAATTGTGTGCGCACACAAAAACCAACCGTGGCCGAACACGAAATATCGGCTGCGAATACGATATTATTTTTTAGCGATTAAGATCCCACAATCTTACGCCATCTTGACTCAGCCGGGCGAACGCATCATATAGAGACGACATATTGACCCGAGAACGTATTGAGTCAATATTTATCGCAATCCCCTCCCCTTATACAGCCAAAGGGCCATATTTTGCAGCGTAAAATCCCCCTTTAATTTTTTAAAATGAGATATGCTTAAGGTGCTACACAGTTCAACAAGTTGATTTCGATCACCTCTAGACCGAGCCTAAGCAAGACACTAATATGCATCCTTATTAAAGATATACACCTTATTCGCTATTTATGAAAAACCTAAACCTATATTTGGCCGATGATGACAATGATGATAGAGAGTTGTTCGTAGAGGCCCTTAGTGAAATCGACATCCCCACCACGGTGACCCAATTCGACAATGGCGTTGACCTTATGGACGATCTTTTCTCCGCCAAACCCTTGCCCGACGCTATCTATCTTGACCTGAACATGCCCTTGATGAACGGCTTTGAATGTTTGACCGATATCAGAAACTTTCAAAGGTTCGATGCCATTAAAGTGATCGTATATTCTACATTCCACCGTGACAGAGAGGTAAACCAACTACAAACGGATGGTGCCAATCAATATATTCAAAAACCAACCTCGTTCGAAGACCTAAAAATCATGCTCCACAAAAGCCTTGAGTCAATGGCTAGTACCTCTACTACCGAAGAAGGGAACACTCCCTTCGTTATATTGGTCTAATCCCCCCCTAGAGTTTTTCTTTTTTTATTACAACCAAAGCGCTTTATTTCTTAAGGGACGACCTTCTTTTTTTGCATCATAATTTCAATGCATAGCGCTAATATGGGTTGATATCGACCGGTAATTTTGTATCGAAATCAATGCAAGTTGATTTTTAAATGAAGTTAAATTTAAACATAGTGATATGAAAATGAAAAAATCGATTTTAACCATGGTACTCGTATGCATAAGCTTTGTTTCCTTTGCCCAAGACAAAGATGACCAAAGAGTTATATCCGATGCCGAGAAAGCGAAAATTAAATTACAATCTGACAAGTACGGACTCGATCAGTTCTTTAAAAATGCATCGGGATACGTTGTATTTCCCAATGTCGGTGAAGGCGGACTTATCATTGGAGGGGCATCTGGTAACGGTGTACTTTATGAGAAGGGCAAAGCTGTAGGTATGGCCGAC
The DNA here is from genome assembly GCF_002211465.1 of Zobellia sp. OII3. NCBI lineage: Bacteria > Pseudomonadati > Bacteroidota > Flavobacteriia > Flavobacteriales > Flavobacteriaceae > Zobellia > Zobellia sp. OII3. Next base: position 26,642 of record NZ_MWRZ01000010.1, read on the forward strand.
CTAAAGAAACTAGATGTAGGTCTTCAAGCTGGAGGACAAGCGTTGACCGAAGTTATATTCTTCGAAACAGCGGATGCCTTAAACGAATTTAAACGAGGGGAATACGAACTTTCTGCCCAGGCCACAGCGGTAGCCCTAAAAAAAGGTGTTGCTGCCAATGCCAATTATGACGACGGTGTAGTGGTATTCGCCAAGCCAAAAAAGGGATTGATGGCCGATCTTTCCGTTGGGGGACAAAAGTTTGAGTATACCGACATGGAGCTGCTCGACAAAGATTAATTTTAGAAGGTAAATTAAAGCCGGTCGTTATGACCGGCTTTTTTTATATAAGCACAGCAAAAAAATAGCCCCTTTCAAGATTTTGAACACATTAAAAATCAACATCAATTCTAAAATATTTTATATATACTATAAGAATAGTATTGATTATTGGATGGATTTTAAGATTTTTGGACTTTAAGATTTTAGGAAGCCTAATTCACCCATTCCCGATTTGGGCCCTTATCCTAGAATCTAGAAACCGGTCAATAGAATAAAACAGAATCATTAATTAAAAGTACCCTTGAATTATGGCTTCCGGATTTTTCGCCTTACTAGATGATATTGCTACACTTATGGACGATGTTGCCGCCATGAGTAAAATTACGGCCAAGAAAACGGCCGGTATTCTAGGTGATGATTTGGCGGTAAACGCCGAAAAGGCCTCCGGCTTTATGTCAAGTCGCGAAATACCCGTACTCTGGGCTATCTCCAAAGGTTCTTTGCTGAACAAGCTTATTATTCTGCCTATCGCCTTCCTATTAAGTGCATTCCTGCCATCGGCCATAATCGTTGCCTTGGTCTTAGGGGGACTCTACCTTGCCTATGAGGGTGCCGAAAAAATCTACGAAATCTTTGTTCCACACCGCCACGAAGAACACGAGGCCTCTATGCTGAACCTTACCGAAGCCGACATATTGGCCTTGGAAAAGGAAAGGGTAAAGGCGGCCATTGTTACCGATTTTATACTTTCGGTAGAAATTGTGATCATTGCCTTGGGCTCGGTTGCCGAAGAACCACTTTCCATACAGATTCCCGTAGTATCCTTAATTGCCTTGATCGCTACCATCGGGGTTTACGGTATAGTAGCCTTGATCGTTCGTATGGATGAATTCGGACTACGACTCATCAACCTTAACGAAAGGGACGATAGTTTCTCCGACTACGTCGGTAGGTTATTGGTCAATGCCCTGCCATGGGTCATCAAGAGTTTATCGGTAATCGGTACTATTGCACTCTTGTTGGTCGCTGGAGGTATTTTTGCCCATAACATTCATTTCTTTCACGACCTCCTTCCCCAGCTTCCAAGCATTATCAAAGAATTCTTGGTAGGCCTCGGCGTAGGTTTTGTGGTCTTGGTCGTCGTTAAACTGGTAAGTAAGGTCATAAGCCTCTTTAAACGAAAATAAGACGGCCCAAGCCTTGCCGGTCTTTGCTTTTCATTTCTTCAGCGGTGGGATTTTGTCTTTTCAAAAGGCAATGATACCCTAGCCTCCCTAGCCGATATTGTATGTCGATCGCCATCGTATTCTCCATTTTTAACAATCCTAGCTCGCAACCTTTTTACTTTTCAAGTATCTAGCTAACGAACCAATAATCTATATTTTATGAAAAGAAACCTATTTTTTGCGCTTACCGCTTCGGTCGTCACCACACTGTTTACCGCATGTAACTCTGACAACGATATTGAATGCCCCGAAGACTATACGGGAGCCTTGGCCGCAAGTGAGGAAAAAATGCAAGGGGACTGGGTTCTTACCGGTATGATGGCCGATACGGAAGTAGACCTGACCGATGACGAAGAAGACAACCCCATAAAAGACCTCTTTGCCCAGTACGAAGATTGCCAAAAAGACGCCTCTTATACCTTTGGCAGTGACCGCTCCTACACCTACAAGCAGAGTCATGTCGCCGAAGATTGCGACAACAAGGCTACTCTAAGTGGTACCTGGAAACTTACCGGCGAAGTACTGAGCCTAGTCGGAGCCTGTATCGTTCAGAACATTTCACTGAACATTAAAGATGACGCATCGGAATTTTCATTTACCGACACCTTCAACATACAAGACATAGACGGCAAGGTCGTTCAGGCTAAAGTCACCTTTACCTACACGGCCCAATAAACCAAAATACTCCTCAACTGTGCCAACGAGGTTTTTGCCGATCAAGGAAATCCCTTGGTCGGCAAATTTGTTTTACACCTTATTTACACCCAAGTTAGATCTCTGATTTTCACACAAAAATGAAGGCTTTAGCTTTGTAAATTGTAATTTAGGGGCCAAAGGTTCAATCTATGACAGACTTCCAACTCAAGACCACCCCCGAAGTAGCCGCTGTTTTTAACGCCTACCCAAGTTCGGTAAGACCCCAAATGCTAGCCTTACGGCAATTAGTAATCGACACGGCCAAAGGCATTGAGGGCATCACCCATTTGGAAGAAACCCTAAAATGGGGCGAGCCGAGCTACCTTACCTCCATTGGCAGCACGCTACGCATGGATTGGAAAGCCAAATCGCCCGATCAATATGCCCTTTATTTTAAATGTACCAGCAGATTGGTAGAAACCTTTAAGGCAATCTTTAACGAGTCGCTGGACTATGAGGGCAAACGCGCCCTGGTTTTTAAATTGGATGCCGAACTCCCAACCGAAATATTGACCCATTGCATCACGGCGGCACTGACCTATCACAAGGTAAAGAAATTGCCAACCCTAGGCATATAGCCTCAAACGTACTTCCGGCAGCACAAATGGTGCTTTAAGCTATTTTCCGTAACATTTTCCAATAAGAATGTTTTATTTTTTTGATAACTCGCCTTTGGAGCCCTATATTTAAGAACCGTATCCCTACCGGGCAACAGCACGGCAAAAAAGAAACCCCAAATCATCTTATGCCCTGCCAAACGGTTCAAGAGAGGAAAAGTATGCCCCATTAAAGCGGCCTTAAACAAAACAAAAGTTATGACCCTAGAATTCAAGCTCAACAATGAAGAACGTTCTGTTGACCTTACCGATGAAAATACCCCTCTCTTGTGGGTAATACGGGATATTATCGGTTTAAAAGGCACCAAATTCGGCTGCGGAAAAGCGGCCTGTGGTGCTTGCACCCTACATGTTGAGGGCGAAGCGGTACGTTCTTGTTCCTATCCCGCCAAGTTCGCCCAGGGCAAAAACATCACTACCATAGAGGGCTTGGGCAATGCAAAGGCCCCACATCCGGTACAGCAGGCCTGGATTGAGGAAATTGTTCCCCAATGCGGCTACTGCCAACCTGGTTTTATCATGGCCACCGCCGCCTTGCTCAACAAGATTCCAAACCCGACCGATGAAGATATCGACCGCAACATTATCAACGTTTGCCGTTGTGGTACTTATTACCGCATGCGAAAGGCCATTCACCGCGCGGCCGAGCTGAATCAAGCCATAACCCCTAAAACCGATACCGATGTCTAAGGAAAAGAAAACGCTATCGCGTCGTAAATTTATCGTCAGGGGAGGATTGGGCACATTGGGAGTGCTTGCTGTCGGCACCTATATTCTTCGCAACCCCATACGCAGAAAAGTATTGGGCCTGGCCAATAGTATGGATACCGCCTATATGGGCAACACCAACGACCCCATGCTCTGGTTTGAGATTACCGAACAGAATACCGTGCGCCTCCATTCCCCAAAAGTAGAAATGGGACAAGGCAACTTTACCGGTCTGGCGCAAATGGCCGCCGATGAGCTCGATGTGAACATGGAACAGATCGAAGTGGTTCATGCTACCACGGCCACCGGCAATATCGACGGTATGGCCACAGGAGGCAGTACATCGATTTCCGGACTATGGCAACCGCTACGTGAAATGGCGGCCACCACTCGCGAAATGCTCAAAATAGAAGCCGCTAAAAAACTAGGGGTAGACCCCGGTCAACTCCTTACCGAAAACGCTAGCGTAAAAGGAAACGGACAAAGCCTCACCTATGCCGAAGTGGCCATGGGCGTAACGGAATGGGATGTTCCCGATACCCCGCCCCTAAAAGATTTCAAGGCCTATAAATATATCGGCACTCCCGTAGCCCGCATAGACCTTTCGGACAAGGTTTTTGGGGAACCTATTTTTGGTATGGACGCCACCATGCCCGGCATGCTTTACGGTGCCGTTGTACGGCCCACCACTATCGGGGCCACATTTGAAAGTGCCGACACCTCAGAGGCCGAAAATATGCCCGGTGTGGTAAAAGTTATTAAAGAAGACGATTTTGTGGGCGTAGTGGCCCGTTCTATGACGGAGGCCGAAAATGCCAAACAGGCCATTACGGTCAACTGGAAAACCCAAGGCGATCTGCAGACCGAGGATATTGTGGCCATGATGACCGTAGGCAACGGAAAATCGACCATAATTCAAAAAGAAGGCCAAGCCCTTAAAGGCGAAGATATCGTGGAAATGGAATTTAGGAGTCCTATTGGGGCACACGCCCAAATAGAGCCCAACGGCGTATTGGCCTCCGTGGAAGGAGAAAAGGCCACCATAATGATTTCCACCCAAGTAATCGGCCTTACCCGAAAAGAAGTGGCCGATCGCCTAAACCTCGACGAGGAAAAGGTAAACGTGATACCCACTTATTTGGGGGGAGGTTTCGGAAGAAGGCTACATACGCCCCATGCCGTTCAGGCCGCCCTGATGTCAAAGGCCGTAGGCAAGCCCGTAAAATATTTTTTTAGTCGAAAGGAAGAGTTTCAACACGATATGTTCAGACCGCCTACACACCATATTTTAAAGGGACGGTTAAATAAGAACGGCCTTTTGGAAGGACTGGAACACCATTTTGTAAGTGGCGATGTAGGCAACCGTTCGGCCCTTGTGCCCAATATCGTTCCCAGTATCCTCGGCGCCGATATCGGAGCCATTCGCGGTGGTTTTTTACAATACACCAAGGTGCCGAATTACAGATCGGTCTATTGGCATGTAAGCCTGCCTTTCGCCACTAGTTGGTGGCGTAGTCTCGGGCTTTTGGCCAATACCTTTGCCATTGAAAGTTTTATCGATGCCATGGCGGTTAGGTCCGGTATGGGTCCGGTTGATTTTCGATTGCGACAAATAGCCGATGATCCCATCGGGATACGATTAAAAGAAACGATAAAAAGCGCTGCGGAAAAGGCGGGTTATGTTGACCAGGCCGTGAACGGTCGTGCCATGGGGCTTGCCGCATCCATTGATAGTGGAACACCCTGTGCCCAAGTCGCCGAGGTATCGATTGAAGATGGAAAGATCAAGGTGCATAAGGTAACCTGTGCCCTCGACCCCGGAATCGCCGTCAATCCCGACCAAGTAAGGGCGCAATGTGAAGGTGCCATTATTATGGGAATCAGTGCCGGCCTACACGAACAGATGTACGTTGAAAACGGCTCCTTGCAACCTACCATTTACGGCCCGTACGAAATGGCCTTGATGAAACACGCCCCTAAGGAAATAGATGTAATACTGCTACAAGGGCGAGACCGCCCGGGCCCCGTGGGCGAACCACCTTTGGGGCCTATCGCCGCTGCCGTGGCCAATGCCGTTTTTCGTTTGACAGGGAAACGTTTGCTGCAACTCCCCCTAAAACTATCCTGATAAAGAAAATACAGACTCATTCCTCAAGCCCGTAGATATCCTTTAAGACCGATATTACCGAACCTTCAAAATAGGTTTCCAGATCATAGCGGATTTTCAATCTGGTACCCAAGGGGGCATAATAATATATAACCCAAGCATCGGCCTCACGGGTACCTATGCACCCATTGGAATAAGCCTTCCCCAAACTCTTGGGATTCGTGGTCGGATGTATCATCTGTCCGTTCCTTATTCCATTGATCTCGGTCTCTATCCATGGGATTTGCGGCATCTGCGTAAGCTTTCCGTCATCACGTTTGGTCACATAAAACTGATGCCCGTTTACGGGATTATAGAAGTCTGGGTGCTTTGCATGTCTAATAATGCTTCCTTCCCCGGTTTTAGTTCTTAAATCGGTAATACGGTCTCCCATTTTCAAATAACGTTGTCGGTTCTGCCCTACCCTGACCGGAAATGTATGGAGCAAAACGGAATCTTGAAAAATACGCAGTTTAAACTCGGGTATATTTACATCGATCTCGGTATGGGCAAAATCATCAAGTAGGCGACAGGCCTTTGCCGAGTCAGGAAGGTGCAGTACACTTCCCTCGGGCAGTATGATCATCTGCCTTTGATCGTACACAAAAGAATCCCTGGCCATCATACGGTAATAATCGGTATTCGCCAAAGTATCTATAATCCACGGATTGTTCCGCACCAGCAGATGTTCCGACAAGGGATAGGGCACCAAGGAATCGTAGCGTTGCACCAAAGAATCCAAATATTCAAAATACTCGGCCACCTTGATGTTTCGCGATATGTGTATATCTTCATAGGTCTTCGCCTTTTTATGGGGAAGGGGCATCGGTTTCCCCTGATGTATATCCGCCTTAGTTGCCATGGTAGCACTACCGCGGTTGTGGCAACCTTCCACGCATAGGACAAGTACGCCAAGGAGAATCCAAATTGACTTTGGAACCAAACCATAAATGCGCTTTTTCGAGTCTAACATGGGCAAGGGTCGTCTTATGGATTAGGTGCTATAAACTGGAGCGCTTCATCCAATTGTGAAATATCAAAATAACGCTCTTCGTAACCTTTTCGCAGTCTTTCAAAGAAAAGAGCATCAAGGGACACTAAGGCCTTTAAGATGTTCGAATTGGCCACAACGGCTATATTCCCTATTTGCCCGTAATTCCCTAGGGTCCATTTGGCATCTTCCACAAGTGCTTTTACCTCACTATGGCTAATTTTCAACTCGTCAAGCTTTACCAGTACATTCACATGGTCGTATCCTTCGTCAATTTTTTCCTGAAAGAACTTTAGGGCCAATTTTTCATCGGTTTCGGTAAATCCGTCTATAACCTCTAAAGCTAGGGAGTTGCCCTCATAAGTTTTTAATTTTTCAATCATTTTTCCTGTTTAAAGCGTGTTGTAATAAAAGGCGGTAAGCCCTATAATATCCGTCAAAAGTAAAGGCTTCGGTCGATCTCCATCATGACTTGGGTCAGTGAGCGGTTCAAGATATAATACGTCCGTCTTCCATCTGGATAATACGGTCCGTTCGTTGGGCAAAATCCTCGTCATGGGTCACCACCAAAAGGGAAAGTCCCTCTTCCTCTTTCAGCCTTTTAAATATATTAAAGACGTTATCCGAGTTCTGACTGTCGAGATTTCCGGTAGGTTCATCCCCCATAAGAATGATGGGATTATTGATCAAGGCCCTGGCTATGGCTACCCGTTGCTTTTCACCCCCCGATATTCGCGAAGCGCGTTGTTGGGCCAGATAATCGATATGAAGCATTTCTAGCTTTTGCATAGCATCGCGTTTTATATCGGCATGTGATTTCTCGTTCAGTTTCTTTGCCGGAAGCATGACATTTTCCAAAACACTGAATTCCGACAATAAGTAATGGAACTGAAAGACAAAGCCTATATGCTTGTTTCTAATACGCGACAGTTCTTGATGCGACCTTCCCGTGACCAGTTCATGATTGAGGTAGAGTTCACCTGTATAGTCGGTATCCATGGTCGATAAAATATAGAGTAAGGTAGATTTTCCCGAGCCGGATTTTCCCATAATGGAAGCAAACTCGCCCACTTTCACCCCAAAAGAGATATCCTTAAGTACATGAAAGTCCTTTGGCTTATAAAAATGCTTATTGATGTTTTTCGTTTCTAGAACATATTCCATTTTTCCGCTTTTAAGTTCCACGAATAATGCGCACCGGATCTATGTGTTTGGCCTTTACGGAAGGCAGCCAACCCGCAATAAAAGTAGAAAGCAGTGCAAAAGTGAGTCCCACTACATAGTAGCTGATATCAAAACTTATAGGATAGGTCTTTATGGTGGGCAGGGCGGCCGTCTCAAAAGCTACATTGTCTATGATATGCGATAGGCCGAAGCCAAGGAGGAGTCCGAGAACACCTCCTACCACCCCGATGATCATGGCCTGGCTCATAAAAATAAGCTGTACATCGCGCCCCGAAAAACCCGTGGCTTTCAGAATGGCGATATCCTTCATTTTTTCGTAGATGAGCATGTTCAAGATGTTGTAAATTCCGAAGCCCGCTACGATCAACAAAGTAATGGATACGGCATAGGTAATCAGGTTTCTAATGTTGGATCCGGTCTCGAACTGGGCATTGGCCTCATTGATATCCATAGCCTTTATGTCAAACTGTTTTTGCAGCCGTTTTGCCATGGCCGGTGCCCCTTCAATATTAAAAAGCCTAATATTGATATCGGTAATATAGTTCTGTGCCTCGCCTAGAATCCGCTGTACGGTCTTAAGGTTGGCAAAACTCTGAATGTTGTCTACATCGGCCACCCCGCTTTGGTAGAAACCTACTATTTTCAAGGGAAAAATATCGCCCGATACGGTACTTACCTGTACCCTATCCCCCACCGACAAGGACATTTTTTCGGCAAGGCCCGAACCTAGCAATATGCCATTTTCGGTATTCTTAAGGGCTTGAGGGCTTCCTTGAACGATGTAATCGCCCATATTGGAGAGTCGTGTCTCCTCCATAATATCGATACCCACTAGGTTACCGCTCAATTCTATGGAACCCGACAAATAAAAAATCTGGGCCCTGAGCTGGGGCGTGGCCCCTTTTACCTCCTTATCCTTTTTGAGATAGCTTAAAATGGGCAGGGCGTTATGAATCTTCTTCTGACTTTGTCTAGGTTTAATCGAATGCACAATGTTTACCGAATTTTGAAATTCGTCATAAAGCGATATGGGCTGGGTTTCGCTCGGTTCGATCTCGTTGTACAAATGAATATGCGGCGTTTGGTTCAAGATGAGTCCATCTAACATAACATTCAGACCGGTCATAAAGCTGACCAGGGTAATATAGGCGCCAATACCGAACGTAACCCCCAGGGCTGCGGTAGCCGTAGACTTTACCTTGGTTACCAAATGTGTTTTGGCAATGTTCAATATAACGCTCCAATTGGTCATTGTTCCGGTTTTAACAGCTCGGTATTTTCGCCGATTCCCTCAACAATCTCTACCCGATCTAAATTTTGCAATCCCGTAACCACCTCTACCATACCCTTAGCGGTACGTACGCTATTGCCATTTATAAGATAGGTCTTGGGAATGGTCAATGCCTCTTTCTTTTGGGCGATGATAATATTGCCCTCACCTGCCAATCCCGGATACAGGATTTTTGGCGGGTCGTCAAAACTGGCCTCTACCGTAAAGGTCTGTGAGCGCTCATCCTTACGCGGATAGATTTTGTCTACCGTGGCAACGAAGACCTCCGAAGGGTATGCATCTAAGGTAACCAAGGTCTTTTGGCCCAAACTGAGTTTTACGATATCCACTTCATCTACCAGCATTTTGATGATAAAATCCGAATCGCTCCCTACTGCGGCTATGGGCTCCATCGTGCTTACGATTTCACCGGGTTCTTTCATCAGTTCATAGACCTTGCCATTGATCTTGCTCGTTACCGTAAAGTCCTTTGTATTGATCTGTGCCGACTCATAGTTGTTCCGTGCTTGGCGTACTTGGGTCAACAGTTCGTTCTTGGTACGCTCGTACTTACTTTTCAGGAGGTTAAGATTGTTTCGGGAAAGCTCATAGGCCAATTTACGGTTATCAAATTCAACCTTAGACCCTATGTTTTGCGACCACAGGCGTTTCTGTCTATAGAAATTGATGGAATCGTTATGAAACGATAGGGTGGCCGCTTTTATTTCGTCTTCCAAGCCCTTGAGCACGGCCGCGCTTCCGTTATAGTTTTCTTGGGCCAAACGTAACGTAAGCTTGGCATTTTCCGTATTCAGTTTGGGGGTGTTATTGATAATCTGCAGCAAAGGGCTTCCCTTTTTGACACGATCGCCCTCCTCTACCAAATTGCGGTCTAAAATTCCGCCAACGGCCGAATACACCTTATACAGACTATCGGGCTGCACCGTAGCCGAGGCATAGACCGATTCGGTGAGTTCCGCTTTTTGGGGAAGGATTTTTTCCTCATCATCACCGCATGATTGCAGTACCAATACCAAGACCCATATAAATATATAACGCATAGTTTATAAATTGCAGATATCCAAAGTAAAACGAAATTCCGTTCCAAGAACATGAGATAAGTCATACTATTGACAATTTCGTTAAAAAAAGCACTACTATCGCCATCGGAAGGTGACCTGCCCTTTGCTCCTTAACTTACTCCAATAAAATGACATAGATCAATCGCGCTATATTTTATTTCCCCTATTTTTGGAAAAAGAACGTATATGGCCGTTGAAAACTTGGGTATTGATGGACTGACCGACGCGCAGGTAGAACGATCAAGAAAAACCGACGGGGCCAATTCATTTGCTTTTAAGGAAACAAACGGTTTTTTAGATGCCCTAAAAGGTATCTTAAAAGAACCTATGATTCTTTTGCTCTTGGTGGCCTCCTCCATTTATTTTATCAGCGGTAATTTTGGCGACGGTATCTTTATGGTCGCCGCCATTGTATTGGTGGGCTCCATTTCGCTTTATCAAGATTCGAGAAGCCGGAAGGCCTTGGAAAAACTAAAGAACCTGACCGAACCCAACTGCCAGGTCATCCGTAACGGCAAGGTCGTGGAGATTCCCAGTGAGGAGCTGGTCGTTGGCGACAGCCTGATCGTAGAGGAAGGCACAATGGTTCCTGCGGATGGCACCATCGTTCATTCCAACGACTTCTCCGTAGACGAATCCATACTCACCGGAGAATCGCTTTCGGTGTTTAAGGATGTTTCTTCTACCGATAACACTATTTTTAGCGGCACCACCGTAGCCAGTGGTCTGGCCATTGCCGTCGTTACCGCTATAGGCAACCACACCCAACTGGGAAAAATCGGCAACAGCCTAAACACCATTGAAGACGAAAAAACGCCCTTAGAACTGCAAATCGCAAATTTTGTAAAGCAGATGGCTCTTTGGGGCGGCCTTACGTTTCTTTTGGTATGGGGCATTAATTACTTCAATTCGCGTGACGTACTCGATAGTTTACTCAAGGCCCTGACACTTGCCATGAGTATTCTTCCTGAAGAGATTCCCGTGGCCTTTACCACCTTTATGGCCTTGGGAGCCTGGCGACTGATGAAATTGGGCGTTGTGGTAAAACAGATGAAAACGGTGGAGACCTTGGGTAGCGCTACCGTTATATGCACCGATAAAACCGGGACCCTCACCCAGAACAAAATGAGCCTGGCCCGATTGTTTTCCATGAAGGCAGTAAGGGTAGTCTCTCTCGAGGAAAGCTTAAATAACGAAGAAAAAGAGCTGATTACCATAGCCATGTGGGCCAGTGAACCCATACCTTTTGACCCCATGGAAACCGCTTTGCACCAAGCCTATGGAAAGCATACGGATGTGGACGAAAGGCCCAATTACCATATGATCCACGAATATCCGCTAGGCGGAAAGCCCCCCATGATGACGCATGTGTTCGAAAATCGGGCCGGCCAGCGGATCATTGCCGCCAAGGGCGCACCGGAAGCCCTGATACAAGGCTCGCACCTCAGCGCCGAGGAAAAGCGATCCATCTATTCTACCATAGAGGAACTGGGCAAACAAGGCTTTCGTTTATTGGGCGTAGGGCAGGCCCTATTCGAAGGAAACGATTTTCCTCAATACCAACAGGACTTTAAATTCGAATTTAAGGGACTGGTGGCCTTTTACGATCCGCCTAAGGAAAACATCCCACAGGTGCTCAAAGATTTCAATACGGCCGGAATAAACGTAAAACTGGTAACGGGAGACAATGCCGCTACGGCCGTAGCCATTGCCAAGGAAATCGATTTTATTGGTTACGATAAATGTATGTCGGGTGACGAATTGATGCAGTTGACCGATGCGGAATTACAGGAGAGGGTAACGGACACCCAAGTGTTCAGCCGAATGTTTCCCGAAGCCAAGCTTAGAATTATCAATGCCCTAAAAGTGAACAACGAAGTCGTGGCCATGACAGGTGACGGGGTCAACGACGGCCCGGCGCTCAAGGCGGCACACATCGGCATTGCCATGGGAAAAAAGGGCACGGAAATCGCCAAGCAGGCGGCCTCATTGATTTTGGTCGACGACGACCTCTCTAAAATGGTAGATGCCATTGCCATGGGACGAAAGATCTATACCAACCTCAAAAAAGCGATCCAGTATATTATCTCCATCCATATTCCCATCATATTAACGGTATTTATCCCCTTGGCCTTGCGGTGGAGCTTCCCTTCTATATTTTCACCATCGCATGTTATTTTGTTGGAACTCATCATGGGACCCACCTGCTCCATTATTTACGAAAACGAGCCCATGGAAAAAAATACCATGAACAAGAGACCCCGGCCGTTTACGACCACATTTTTCAATTTCAACGAATTGATTACAAGCATCGTACAAGGTCTAATCATTACCTTGGCTTCACTATCGGTATACCAATATGCCGTAGCGCAAAGCTTTGATGAAGACACTACCCGTACCATGGTCTTTATGGTGCTGATCGTGGCCAATATCTTTTTGACCTTGGTGAACCGATCTTTCTATTACTCGCTATGGACGACCTTGAGGTACAAGAACAATCTAGTTGCCCTGATTATCGGCATAACGATCGCCTTGACCACTAGCCTACTCTTCGTGCCCCCCTTGACCGCCTTCTTTGAATTCAGCACCTTAAATGTAGACCAATTGTTCGTTTGCCTATTGGCCGGTAGTATTTCGGTACTCTGGTATGAGGTGGTAAAATGGGGCAAACGCCTAGGAGCTAAGGAAAACTAGTATGTGGGTACAAGGAAGAATACCCTAGGGAACAAGCCTAAAGTTTTTCGCCATAGGCCAGGTCACCTGCATCCCCTATGCCGGGAATAATATAGCCCCTGGCATTCAGCTCGGGGTCAATGGCAGAAATCCATAGATGGGTGTTTTCAGGAAATACCTTTTGAACGTGGGCCACGCCCTCTTGCGCCCCTATGACCGAAACAATGTGTATCTGTGCCGGCGTGCCGTGGTTTTTTAATACTTTCAAGACATTCTCCAATGTTTTCCCGGTAGCCAACATCGGGTCTGTCAGCACCAATATCTTGCCTTCTAAGGAAGGTGCCGCAAAATAGTTGACAATGACCTCAAAGGCATCTTCGTCTCCCCTATGGTGACGATATGCCGAAATAAAGGCATTTTCCGCCCCGTCAAAATAATTTAACAACCCCTGGTGCAAGGGAAGTCCGGCCCGTAAAACGGAACACAAAACCACATGGTCTGTGGGTAGGCTCATTTCCTTGCTTCCTAATGGTGTATGTACCTGACTGCTTTCGTACCGAAACGATTTGCTCATTTCATAACCTAGCACTTCCCCGATACGCTCAATATTCCGCCTGAACCGCATAGCATCCTTTTGGATATCAACATCCCTGATTTCTGCAATGAATTTGTTCATCAGCGAATTGTTTTCGCCAAGGTTATGAATCGTCATAATTATCGTTTGATTTGAGTTATGAATATGTTTTTATTACAAAGGTATCGGACTTTCCGAATTTGTTCAAAAGGTACACCTAAATCGGAAATTCGAAAAAGTTTACCAAAAAAAAGGGTGTTGCCAATAACAACACCCCTTTTCCAACCATCTAAAATATTTGATGCGGAACCACCTATTTTACTCGATAATCGAGATTAAATACTCCGAGGCTTACCTCGAAATCAAGGCGTATTCTTTTAATGCCTCGCGGGCTTATCCCGAGGTAGTTTACTTTATCTATTTTCCCCCTCCATTTTTGAAGCTTATTTATCACCATAGAACGCAATGCTCCACATACCACGTACTTGGTCAACATCATAGCCGACCGCCTTATCGTTCGGGTACAATTTCTTCAGTGCCGCCATAGTCTCGGGCAGTACTTGCTCATTGGGTTTGCCGTGACATTGTAGACAAAGGGCATTGGTTACTATCGGTGCGTAAAAGGAGACTTCATCGTTTTCAGTATGTACCACGGGGGATACTTCCTCTCCCGACGCCAAGGCTTCCTTGAAAGAGGCTATATATTCTAATTCTTGGGCACTGGCCTTGTTTTTGGGATTTCTGGGCCTATCGGAAACCCTTTGAATGACCGCATTTTTCATCAAAGACACACTATCCGTAATTTTTATGGCCTCTAGGTTGCAGAAACCTATGGCCCCTACGGGTCCCTTTTCCTGAATGGCCTTCGTTAAGCTCTTCCCTAACTGCATTTGGGCTTCTTTTGCATATGACATCCCTATAGAGGCATACACTTTATCGGGGTCGGGATAATCAAAACAATGGCATTCTTCCATCCCCATACCTTTTTTATGTGCCATTTTGAAATAGTCATCAAAGCCGTCGGGCCGTTCCAATTCGTTATCATAGATATAATCGGCTATCTGTGCCACGGCCTCATCGCGGTTGGGCAGATAGGGCATGGGGCCGAACCTTTTATGGGCGGCGGGAATTTTGGTTTCCGTTTCCGGATCGTTCACCCATTTGATCAAGGCTTCCGTAAACTCCTCTTTGCTCACGGTCGAATCGATATAATGTCTCTTGATCGCTTCCATAGGCGGTGCAATCCGATTCGCCATGGTCGCTTTGGGATCATGGCACATATAGCACTCCCTCTCCATAATGAGTTTTCCCGGATGTGGTTCCTTGGCCTCAACGGTTTGGGTTTGCCCATTATCATCAACAGGTTCCGTTTTTGTTTTTTGACCGTCCTTACAACTTGCAAAGAAGAGAACAACTAGTAAATAAATACAGTACTTTTTCATTCGGTTGATTTTTAGATAAAAGGCTTCGTGCTTTTCGGAATCGGTCAAAGGTTCGGGAAGCCCATCGGGACACCCTCTCCATTCCCTATAACGAGAACACCGCCGACATTAAGAGTTCGACTTCACGATCTGTACAATATCGTTTTTCTGTAGTACCCCCGACTGTCGCCAGACCTGTTTTCCGTTTTTGAACAATAGCATGGTGGGTACGCCACGAACGTTATAGGTATTCGCCAAGGGCTGATTTTTATCCACATCGATCTTTACGATCTTAATGGCATCCCCTAGTTCGTCTTTGACTTGTTTTAAAATAGGAGCCAACATTTTACAAGGCCCGCACCAGTCGGCATAAAAATCTACCAGTACAGGTGTATCCGATTCTACGATTTTACTGAAACTACTTTTCATTCCTGAAATTTTGATGGTTAAAATTACTGAAAATAGATCTCTGCGAAACTGACCAATATCATGGTTTTATAAATTCTTCTCGATTAGTTTTATACAGTAATCAAAGCTACCGAGATTCCATTAATTCTAAATTTAAGATAATGATAAAAAATATACTGGTGCCTACCGACTTTTCAAACTATGCCTACAGCGCGCTTTTCTACGCTACCCGCTTGTTGGCGTCAAAGGAATGTACCTTTTACCTTCTCAACGTATACGATCAACTTACCCCTTTAGAGGGGGGCAAGCCAGAATTCTTGGTAGGAAAGAAACTGCTGGAACAATTAAAGGTTGCATCCAACGATAATCTTACGGCCCTTAAACACCGTATCAACCTAGACAATGAAAACCCCTTGCACCGGTTCGAGACCATATCGAAAAAAGGAAATTTGGTAAAGACCATACACCAGATGCTCAATCCATACGACATAGATCTCATCGTCATGGGCAGCAAGGGCCATACCGGGGCCAAAGAAATTTTCTTGGGCAGCAACACCATACAAGTGGCCGACACCATAACCCAATGCCCTATTTTGACCGTTCCCAAACAAAGGGATTTCTCAAAACCTAAAGACCTTGCCTTTGTAACGGACTATAAAAGGGGATGTACCAAAAAAACGATTACCCCCCTCATGTTCATTACCGAGCTCTTCGACGCCAAAATAAAGGTCATGCACATCAACGAAGAAGAAGAGCTAAGTAAAGAACAACAATCACATAAAGAAATGCTCGAACTATGCCTTAAACACATTGACCACAGTTTCCACTGGGTACGGGCCTTTTCCGACAAGGCCGTGGCCATTGACGATTTCTTGAAGACCAAAGGCATTGATATGTTCGCCATGGTCTATTATAAACACAGTTTTTTTGAGCGCCTTATACACGAACCTGTGGTAAAGGATATAAGTAAGTATACCGATGTTCCCTTTCTTATCCTTCCTTATAAAGACTGACCGCCAAAAATAGGTAAACCATTAAAAATCAATTAGATTTATTAACCCTTGAAAAAAGAACAGCATGTACAAAAGAATATTGGTGCCCACGGATTTTTCAAAAAATGCCCTCAATGCGGTGCGGTACGCCCTTGATCTCTATGCAAAATTGAATTGCGAGTTCTACTTTTTAAACGTTTTTAAACTCGAAAACTACACTACCGACAGCCTTATCATGCCAGAACCCGGTAGCGCGGAATACGAAGCTGCAAAGGCAAAATCTGAAGAAAACTTTGTGAGATTGTTGGATATGTTGGCGCTGCACCATGACAATCCAAAGCATATCTACCATACCACATCTACCTTTAATTTTTTGACGGAAGCCCTAAAACAGATGATTTCCGAAAAAGATATCGATTTGGTGGTCATGGGCACCAAGGGGGCCTCATTAACCAAAGGGGTCATCTTTGGCAGTAACACGGTCAATACCATGGAAAAGATAACGGAATGTCCGGTATTGGCCATACCCCAAGACACGCACTTTTCAACACCCAAGGAAATCGTTTTTTCAACGGACTACAAGTCAGACTTTAAACGGAAGGAATTAAGCTACCTCATAGAAATCGCCAAGATGCACGGGGCGGCCGTTCGTGTACTCCATGTTAGCAAAAAACAAATCTTGACCGCCGAACAAGAAAAAAACAAAGTCCTGTTAAGCCATATATTCGAACAAATAGACCACAGTTTCCATACCCTTTCGGAAAAGAAAGTGGCTAACGGTATTACAGCCTTTGTAGAAAGTAGGGAAAGCGATATGATCGCCTTTATCAACCATAAGCATTTTTTCTTTGCGAGTATATTTTCCAGACCCTTGGTCAAGGAAATAGGCTATGACGCCACCGTTCCCATTTTGGCCCTGCGTTAAAAAACAAGAATTTGAAGGATTTTTTGGAGAAAATTACGGCAATCCTCCCTTTTTCACCTTAGGGACAAGAACATGTACAATACGCATGGTTAACTTTATAAGCAAACCTATATGGACGCACTTCTCGATTTTCTCAAAGACCCTTTTGCCGCAAAGGTGATCAAGCTGTTGTTATGGATCATCTTTATCATTATTGCCATTGGGCTTTTAAGGAAACTCCTCAAAAAACGCATCGGTGATGCCACGATAAGGTACAAGGCCCAGAAAGGTGTTGAACTGGTGGGCTATTTTTTTATTTTTTTCTTGGTCTTAATCTCGTTTACCGTAGAAAGTATTGAAGACTATACCATTATTATCGGTCTATTTACGGCAGGAATCACATTCACCCTTCAAGAGCTTATTTTGAGCATAGCGGGTTCCTTTTACATCTTTTTCGTTCGCGTGTACAAACCGGGCGATCGAATCGAGATCAACGGCATAAAAGGCGATGTCATTGACATTGACAGTATTTACACCACCCTAATGGAATTGGGCGAATGGGTGAGCAGTGACAATTACTCGGGACGCATCGTCAAAATCAGCAATGCCTTTGTATTCAAAGGCCCTATAAAGAATTACTCTATGGACTTTCCCTTTGTCTGGGACGAACTCAATATTCTAATTACACACGAATCGGATATTGCCCTGGCCAAGAAAATTGTATTGGCCGATGCCACGGAGTTGCTTTCCGAATACACCAAAAACTCCTTGGCCAAATGGAAGGAAATGGTAGCCCATTACTACATAGAAGATGCCACGCTAGAACCGACCCTAGCCTTTAAGATTACCGACAACTGGATAGAGGTCAACCTTAGGTACATTACCGACTATAAGCTTCGGCGTGCCACCAAACACCAGCTGTTCGAACGTATACAACAGTCGTTATTCGCCACCGAAGGCAAGGTCGTACTGGCCTCCACTACCCTTCAACTATTGAAGATTCCCGATATAAACGTCCAGGTCAAACCCCAAGCATAAACCAACCGTATCCATTTTAAAAAGCAATGAAGAACAAAACGGAATTCGATATTATAAAGTCCTCCGGCGCAAAGGCCAAGTTTTCCATAGACAAGCTCAGAAACTCCCTCAAACATACGGGGGCCAATCATGAATTGGTAGAGAAAATCGTAGATCAAGTACGCGACGAACTTTATGAAGGCATATCTACCAATGAGATATACAATAGGGCCTTTGCCCTACTAAAAAAAAGGAAATCGGTTTTCGCCTCAAAGTACAAGCTAAAAAAGGCCATTTACGAATTAGGCCCTACCGGTTTTCCCTTTGAACGGCTTATAAGTGCCCTTTTGACCTATTCCGGCTACCGGACCAAGGTAGGCATTGTTATGGATGGCCTATGCGTTACCCACGAAATTGACGTGGTGGCCGAGAAAAATAATACCGTAACCGTTATTGAATGCAAGTTTCACGGTGAAGAAGGCCGCAATTGCAATGTAAAGATACCGCTGTATATACACTCGCGCTACAATGATGTCAAGGCCCATTGGAATACCAAGACCAACGAGACAAAGACATTGGGCCCAGGTTGGGTAGTGACCAACACACGCTTCACCTTAGATGCCGTCAAATACGGAACCTGTGCCGATTTATATTTATTGAGCTGGGACTACCCCTTTAACAATGGCCTCAAAGACCGTATCGATAGATTGGGCCTTTACCCGATTACCGTTTCTACGATATTGAGCAGTAGCGAAAAGCAGTTTTTGCTGAGCAGGGATGTAGTGCTCTGTCGCGAACTATGGAAAAACAAGTTCTTATTAGACTATTTAGGGATATCGATAACCAGAAAGAGTAAAATACTGAACGAAATTGAACAACTCTGCAACCCTTAGGCTATGAATAAAGTAAAAATTCACTTTTTGGGTGCCTCGGGCACCGTAACCGGATCGAAATTTTACCTGGAAACCCCTGAACTCAACGTTATGGTGGACTGTGGTATGTACCAAGGCCTGAAGGAATTACGGCAATTGAACTGGGCGCCCTTGCCCATAGATGCCTCAAAAATAGATGTGGTACTCTTGACACACGGACACCTAGACCATACGGGCTACCTTCCTAGATTGGTTATGGAAGGATTTAAGGGAAAGATAATTGCGACCCCTCCTACCTTGGCCATAACCGAAATCATTCTTTTGGATAGTGCTAAAATTCACGAGGAAGAAGCCGAACGCGCCAATAAGGAAGGCTATAGCAAACACCATCCTGCCAAGCCCTTCTACTCGATCCGGGAAGCGGAACGAGCCATAGGCCTTTTTTCTTATGGGGAAAAAGACCAATGGATTTCCCTTTCCGAACACCTACGGTTGAGGTTCAAGTATAACGGACACATTATAGGGGCAACCTTTATAGAGTTGGAAATTTTTGGAAAGCTGTTTGTCTTCTCTGGGGATATAGGACGCGAACACGATATCTTATTGGCCCCTCCCGAACATCCGAAATGGGCCGACTACCTCTTTATTGAAAGCACCTATGGCAACAAATTGCACCCGCAGGAAGATGTTGAGGAAATTTTGGTCGACCTGGTCACCGAAACCATCAACCAAAGGGGCAACCTTATCATTCCGTCCTTTGCCGTAGAGCGCTTGCAATCGCTGATGTATGTTTTGTGGCAATTGTTCAAGAAAAACAGAATACCTAACATTCCTATTTTTATCGATAGCCCTATGGGCAATAATGTATTATCGGTTTTTGAACGGTTTCCCGAATGGCATAAACTCTCAAGCAAGGAGTACCAGTCCATGTGCAAGCATTTCAATATTATAAGTTCGTATGCAGATACCTGGAAGACCATTGACGACCCTAGACCTAAAATCGTAATAGCGGGTAGCGGCATGGTTACCGGGGGCCGGGTACTCACCTATCTGAAACAACTCATGCGCCATTCCTCAACAACGGTCTTGCTTGTAGGATATCAGGCAGAGGGCACTAGGGGAAGGCAGCTTTTAGAAGGGGCCTACGAATTGAAACTGTTCGGAAAGTACTATCCCGTAAAATCGAAAATACGCCACTTGGAAAGCCTGTCGGCTCATGCCGACCAAAAAGAACTGCTCCATTGGATGGAAGATATCAAAAATATACCCGAAACGGTCTTTCTCATTCATGGCGAACCTACGGCACTCGATGCTTTTCGGGTCAAGATCGGCGATGTTCACAACTGGCGCGTACACATTCCTAAATTGAACGAGACCAAAGAAATTATCTTATAGTCCCCTAAATGACCTAGGTCATTGTGTCTGCGTACCACCGCACCTATATTCGCTTATATATGGAAACTATGACAACAATAACCGAAACCTCTACATCGCGCTGGACACAGCAGAAAAAAGAAGGGGAACTCTTTAGGGAAATTCAGCAATGGAAATCGAGTCTTAGATTTTTAGAAGATGAAATTGCCTTTATGGAACATCTATTGGATTCATACGTTTTTGAACCCGATACCCCTATCTTGTTCGATCGCCTACAAAACCACAAAAGTGGCCTACAAAATATAGAAGGCGCCGTGAAGAAAATTCAGGACCAAATCTACAAACACGAAAACATGTTGGGCGGAATCTTGGAATGTAACACCGCACCTTTTGACATAGCTTTCTATAGACGGCATGAACGCCTGCAATTCGAGGTCGATTTCTGCACGACAAGTTTTGGTGGTTTAAAGACCGATATCTTCAGCTATGCGGGTACGATACTGAAAAAACGCAAACCTTAAAACGATTTAATGTATCTTAGTTTAGTTCAAGAACTGATAATTGTCATTTTTATCCACTCCTAGAACTTATACCTTGTGTGCGATTCTTTTAGTGGGATATGGGGCATCAAGTCTTATCATACGCTGGACAATTGAAGAAAAATACGTTTATGAAAAAACTATCGATACTACTCTTAGTCCTTTTTGTCAGCTGTTCTTCGACCAGCTTGGTCGAAAATTGGAAAAACCCCGACATTGTTTTGTTCGACGCCCAAAAGGTGCTCATTGTGGGGATGACCCAAAATGAAAACGCAAGGGAGCGTTTCGAGACCAAGCTTCAAAAAGAATTTGACAAGCGGAATGTGGAGGCCATGCGAAGCCTTGATGTTTTTGATGTATCGTTTACCGACTCGAAAAAAACGGAAAAAGAACTTGATGACGTTGAACAAAGCCTCTTGGACAAAGATTTTGACGCTATTCTATTTACCAAAGTTACGGGGTCTGAAAACCGGGAAAGCTTTTTGCGTACCCTCGCAAAATTGGATAACTATAAAGGGCGGTTCAATGATGATTACCTTAGGAACCAAGACATCTATTACGATGACGACTACTACGAAAAATTTGACGTCTATCACGCAGAAACTACCCTCTACTGTATTTGTGAAGGCAAAGATCGATCAATGATCTGGCGTGGCAGCATCGATGTCACCGACCCTACGAATATTGAAAAAACCGTAGATGACTACATAAAACTTATTGTTCTCGCCATGGAAGAACAAGATTTGATCTTTAGAAAAGAAAAATAACCATCTTAGGCTCTTTTCTAAGCCTTTCCTTTGATCAAATGCTTGGGAAAATCTTCTACACGCTCACAACAGATCTGCTCCATAACCTGTTGTAATTCGGTTTTAAGC
The DNA here is from genome assembly GCF_002211465.1 of Zobellia sp. OII3. Classification (NCBI taxonomy): domain Bacteria; kingdom Pseudomonadati; phylum Bacteroidota; class Flavobacteriia; order Flavobacteriales; family Flavobacteriaceae; genus Zobellia; species Zobellia sp. OII3. The sequence continues at coordinate 48,473 of NZ_MWRZ01000010.1, forward strand.
AACGATATGGTGTGGTTACCCCCATTGTTGCCCAAAGCACCAACACCGTACATGAACGAGCGTCCCATAAAGGTAAACTTGGCCCCACTGGCCAATGCCCGGGCCACATCGGGACCGGAACGTATGCCGCTATCCATCATTACCGTTAGCTGGTCGCCGTATTTTTCCGCTATTCTAGACAATGGTTTTATGGTAGATTCGCCGGCATCCAATTGTCTTCCCCCGTGATTGGACACAATGACCCCATCGATACCTAAACGTAAGGCTTTTTCCACATCGGCTTCATTGGCTACACCCTTTAAGACCAACTTGCCTTTCCACATATCGCGAATGGGCTTGATCTTCTCTTCGTTCAATCGTCCCGAAAAGGTCTGATCCATAAATTTTCCCAATTGCTTTAAATCCAAACCTTTGGGCATATAGGGTTTTAAGGTCTCAAAATTTGGTTGACCGTGAATAAGGGTTTTCATTGCCCATTCCGGTTTACCCATAATTTGAAGTATATTTTTCAATGACATTTTAGGAGGCATGGCCAATCCGTTTCTAATGTCCCTTGGTCTAAAACCAAAGGTAGGCACGTCGCAGAGAATAACGAGAACCGGGCATTCCGCCACGGCAGCCCTTCTGATAATATCGTCCCGCAAGGAATTCTCCGTAGGGTGGTACAACTGAAACCAGGCTTGGCCTTCCGTAATCTCCGAAATGCGTTCAATACTACTGGTACTTACCGTACTCAACACAAAGGGAACGTTGTGTTCAAATGCCGCTTTCGCCAAAATTTCAGGGGCATTGGGCCACATCAATCCTTGCAGACCGACCGGTGCTATACCAAAAGGGGCATCGTAGGTATGACCGAAAATTTCGGTTTTCATGACAGATTCGGTGTGCTTGCTGAGATAATACGGCAAGAGTTCCACCTCACGGATTTCTGCGGTATTCTTAATGAGATTGACATCTTCGTTGCATCCGCCATCCAAGTATTCAAAAGCGAATTTCGGCATCTTCTCCATCGCCCTATTTCGCAGGTCGCTTATGGAAGGATAACGCGCATCAAAGCCTTTTGCTATTTTTTTTCCCATTGTAGTAAGTGCTATGTGAAACGGCACCTCTTTAATAGGTGCCGCCCAAATTTTATTTCAAAATAAATACTATTCTAAATCGTATTTTTTATACGCCCTGTGACCATAAAAGGCTACCACAAAAAAGCAGAGCATAGGAAGTACAAAGGAGAAATTCACCTCTGGAACCCCCAGTATACGTACATCGCTATATCCCGATCCGCCAATGTCCAATATTAGTCCCTGTAACATGGGCATAAATGCCCCACCTACAATGGCCATCACCAAAAACGCAGAGGCCGATTTGGCATCGTCCCCCAGTCCTGTCAAGGCAATTCCGTAAATCGTCGGGAACATCAAAGACATGCAAAAAGACACCATGACCAAGGAATATAGTCCGATTTCACCCTGTATAAAGATAGTTCCCGCACAGAAGAGAATCGCCAAAAGGGAGAGCATCATCAGCAATCTTCCCGAGTTGATGAATTTTAAGAGATAGGTACACAAAAAGCGACTGATCAGAAAAATCACCAAGGCGGCGTAGGCGTAGTTTACGGCATCCCTATTGTTTATACCAATGTTTTCGGCATACTGGTAAATATAGGTCCAACACATGATCTGGGCACCGACATAAAACATTTGGGTGAGCATTCCCCCCACAAAGCGTTCCTTTCTAAAAATCCTTTTAATAGACTCCCTTAAGCCTACTTGATTTTCCTTTTTGCCTTCCGGCATTTTAACCATGGCAATGACGACGAACATAAAAATCACGAAGAGCCCCAAGCCTACATAGGGGTTTCTGATGACCATTAGATCCGAAGTCTTGACGGCGGCCTTTGCCGATTCCGATAGTGTTTCATAAATATAGGACCCATCTTCGGCCATATCGTCCGACTGTAGGGCCCCCAGAATAAAAAACTGGGCCACGAACAGACCGGAAAGTGCCCCCAAGGGGTTAAAGGCCTGTGCGAGGTTCAAGCGCAAGGTTGCGGTTTCCTCCGCTCCCATGGCCAAGATATAAGGGTTGGCCGTAGTTTCGAGAAAGGCAAGTCCAAAGGTCAGCACATATAACGCCAAAAGAAAGAACAGATAGTTCTCCATGGCCGCTGCAGGATAGAACATAAGGGCCCCTACCGCATATAGGGCAAGACCCACCAAAATACCGACTTTATAACTGAATTTCTTCACCACATACGCTGCGGGCAATGCCATGGTAAAATAGCCTCCATAAAAAGCGGCCTGTACCCAGGAAGCCTGTGTATTGTTCAGTTCCAATATTCTTTTAAACGCGGCTACCATAGGATTGGTAATATCATTCGCAAAACCCCAAAGGGCAAATAAAGACGTAATCAATAAAAAAGGAAAAAGAATTTCCTTGGCTACTACCGGTATTTTTTGTTCGCTTTTCATGTGGTTTGTTATGCTGTTATTGCCCTATCCAAGTGTGTATATCCCCCATCCACAAAAATTAACTGTCCTGTAGTATGGCTCGATAGTTCCGACAATAGAAAAACGGCCGTATTGGCTATTTCCGTCGTTGTCGTCATACGATTGCCCAGTGGAATCTTATCCGTAATGTCCTTTAATTTCTTTTCGGGTTCGGAAAATGTACCGATCCATTTTTCGTACAAGGGCGTATAGCACTCTGCCACAATTACGGCATTTACCCTTATTTCGTAGGGCAGGAGTTCTATGGCCCATTCCCTGGTAAGGGCATTTCGACCTCCATTGGAAGCCGCATAACCCGATGTTCCTCCCTGTCCGGTAAAAGATGTTTTAGACCCTATGTTCACAATGGCCCCCTTGCTCTTTTTAAGCTCGGGAAGCGCATATTGCGCCATGAGGTAATAATGCACCAAATTCTTGTGCAAAGAAGCCATAAAGTCTTTGTAATTGCCGTTTTCCAAGCCGACCCCGTCATTTACGCCTGCATTATTCACAAGACCGTCGATTCTTCCGAAGGTAGAAACTACCTGCCCTACGGCCGCTTTACATTGTTCCGGATCTGTTAACTCGGCAAAGGCAAACCCTACTTGTCCACCACTTTTTTCAATTTCTTCGGCCACCGCAATGATACTCGGTTTGTTTCTCCCAATGATAAAGGGAATGGCCCCTTCTTTTGATAGCACCTGACTAACGGCGAGACCGATTCCCTTTGAACCACCGGTTACAATTATGACCTTATCCTTCAAGTTCAAGTCCATCTTCCCGCTATTTGTATGCCTTTACGTGTTGTTTAGAGCTTCCCAATCCTTCGATACCAAGTTCTACCACATCGCCTTCCTTGAGGTATTTAGGAGGGTTAAACCCTAGGCCTACACCCGAAGGCGTTCCTGTGGAAATAATATCCCCGGGCAACAAGGTCATATACTGACTGATATAACTGACCACTTCCTGTACGTTGAAAATAAAATCGGAGGTGTTGCTGTCTTGAAGGGTTTCACCATTTAACTTCAACCATAAGTCAAGGTCATTGGGGTTTTTGATCTCATCCGCTGTTGCGATAAACGGACCTATGGGGGCAAACGTATCACATCCCTTTCCTTTACACCATTGTCCTTCTTTCTCTATTTGAAAAGCGCGCTCACTGTAATCGTTGTGCAGTACATAGCCGGCCACATGGTCTAAAGCATTTTTTTCCTCTACATAGGAAGCCTTCTTTCCGATAACAACCGCCAATTCTACTTCCCAGTCGGTTTTTTCACTATTCTTAGGAATGATCACATCATCGTTCGGACCTACAATGGCCGACGTCGATTTGAAGAAAAGAACAGGTTCTTTGGGTATGGCCATTCCACTTTCCGCTGCGTGCTTGGCATAATTTAAGCCCACACATACGATTTTTGAAGGGCGTACCAAAGGCGATCCCAAACGCACATCATTAGAAATTACGGGACAGTTTCTTTCGTTTCTTTCCAACCATTCGGCCAGTTTTTCTATGCCATCGCCACCAAAAAAATCTTCGTTGTAATCCGGTACGAATTCGGAAACATCCAAGCGTGTACCGTTATCCAATTGCACTCCGGGTTTTTCAGCCCCTATACTTCCAAATCTTATTAATTTCATAGGTAATTTATATTTTAATACGTCTGTATATTTATTGTTTTGATCCCGTTTTTACTACGAACCGTTTAAGGTAACAAATCCCCCATCTATTGGGAAATTAGTTCCCGTAATAAACGAAGCCTCTTCCGAGCAAAGGTATACGGCTAAATTGGCGACCTCCTCAGGTCTCCCCATTCTACCAATAGGCTGGGTTTTAGAGAGCTTTTCAAAAATTTCCTTTTCCCGACCGGGGTAATTCTTATTAATAAATCCATCCACAAAAGGCGTGTGTACCCTACCTGGGGAAATACAGTTACACCTAATGCCATCATTTAAATAGTCTTTGGCCACGGAATACGTCATGGTCAATACCGCGCCCTTGGTCATGGAATAGGCAAACCTATCGTTGATCCCTACCGATGAAGCTATAGAGGCCATATTGATGATTACCCCTTTGGTCTTCTTTAATGAATCAATACCGGCATACATACAATTGTACACCCCTTTGATATTTACATCGTACAAGCGATCCAAATCTTCTTCCTTACAGTTTTCTAAGTTTCCGATATGGGCAATACCCGCATTATTGATCAGAATATCTATGGGGCTTTCTGCCGTTATGGCCTCAAATGCGGCAACTACCTCTTTCTGGGCCGCCACATTGCAGCTATAGGTATAGGCCATACCGCCCATATCTTCAATAAGTGTTGCGGTTTCCTTTGCATTTTCTTGGTTCATCTCCAAAATATGAAGAATAGCACCTTGTTCGGCAAGGGCCAAGCAAATGGCCCTGCCTATACCGCTACCGCCACCGGTAACCACTGCCGATTTATCCTTTAAACTAAATTTCATAGGTATTTTATAATGTTGTGCTTAATTCCTTTTCCCAATAACTCCCGTTCGGAAAGCTGTACTCCGCCAAGGATCCGGGTTTCATAGTAATACTATAACCAGCCATGCTAGGTGGCATATACGCCCCATTTTTGATAACTACAGGATCAAAAAAATGTTCGTGCAAATGGTCTACAAATTCAATAATACGATTTTCCAAGGAACCGCTTATGGCAATATAGTCGATCATTGACAAATGCTGTACATATTCACAGAGTCCGACTCCCCCTGCATGCGGGCAAACCGGAATATTGAATTTAGCCGCCATGAAAAGGATGGCCAATATTTCATTGACGCCCCCTACCCTACAGCTATCTATCTGGCATATTCCTATGGCATTGGCCTGCATCAATTGCTTGAACATCACCCTGTTCTGACAGTGCTCGCCCGTAGCCACTTTAATAGGCGCTACCGCCTTGGCTATCTTGGCATGCCCTAAAATATCATCAGGACTTGTAGGTTCTTCAATCCAATATGGGTCGAATTTTTTCAGTTCGGCCATATTTTCGATAGCTTCGTCCACATCCCATTTTTGGTTGGCATCCATCATTAACCGTAGCTCGCTCCCAATTTCTTCACGAATGATGGCCGCACGGCGCATATCATCTTGCAAATCCGAACCGACCTTGATTTTCATATGGTCGAAACCTGCTGCCTTTGCTTCCCGACAAAGCCTACGCATCTTATCATCGGAATAGCCCAGCCATCCTGCAGAAGTAGTATAGGCGGGATAACCCGACGCTTTCAAACGGGCTATACGTTCTTGCTTTGTTCCTTCATTTTTCTTTAGCATGGCCAAGGCCTCTTCTGGCGTGACCGCATCGGTTATATAGGTAAAATCAACGCAACGAACCAACTCTTCGGGAGTCATGTCGGCCAACAATTTCCACAAGGGCTTCCCTTCCGCCTTGGCGTATAGATCCCATACGGCATTGACCACGGCTCCGGTAGCCAAATGTATGACCCCTTTTTCCGGCCCGAGCCATCTCAATTGGCTATCGCCCGTAATCATTTTCCAAAAGGCACCCATATCGGCCGTAAAGCTCTCGAGGGTCTTACCGATCACCAAGGGCGACAAGGATTGAATGGCCGCGGCACACAGTTCATTGCCCCTACCGATGGTAAAGGTAAGACCGTGCCCCTCCAAACCGTCTTCCGAATCGGTCTTCAATATAACATAGGCGGCCGAATAATCGGGGTCGGGGTTCATCGCATCGGAACCATCTAGGGACTTACTCGTTGGAAAACGGACATCTTTGATTTCGACCCCCGTAATTGTTATCTTCTTTGACATAAATTCTATATTAACAGCGCAAAATTAAACGCTCATGTTTTTGAAAACCACCTTATAATCTACCTAAAGTGATACTTTTTTTGCCCAAAAATGGATTTCACTTGCAATTAAGACATCAAACAACCATAAAAGTAGATTAAAGAAAGGTTCCTAAAAACTTTAAAATCACCCTTTTGAGCAAGCCGCATTCAAACTAAAAAGGAAACTTTTATTTGGAAAAGCAGTAAAAGAAAAGCTACTACAAGCATTTACGCTTTTCTCTACCCCCTTATTTCCTTACACTTGAACTACCGAACTACTTTCCGAAGTTCTTTTAACAACTTCAACGATTCACTTGATACGGAACCATCTTCATACATTTCTAAATTAATGGAGAGCGGGTATCTATTGTGTTGTGCATTTTTAACATAGCCACGAAGTTCTTCCACCGAATATTTTGATTTTTTGATGGGCGTATTAAAGTCTATATGCCCCCATCTTTCCTCTAGCGGAAAACAAGTGTGGGCCATAAGGCCTTTGTGCTTACCATCGACAAAGCTACCTTCATCTAAATTTTCAAACTGTTGTAGTCCTTCCCCCGAATAATAATCTTGATACTCGGTTACCCTAGGTAAAATCCAAGAATTATAGGTCAATACCCTTTCTTCGTTGCCCTTTCTGGCCGCTTGGCTCATTTCTTTAAACGACGCGCTCAGCACGCCTTCCTGGGTACCGTCAAAACGGGAATCGTAATAGCGTTGCCCCCCGTCAAAAAACCATCCGTTCAATTTATCACCATACCTATTGCCTACTTCCGCGATAATGTCGTTTACGTTTTTATACAATCGACTTTTATCCGCTTCATAACCTCCGGCATGGTTTAACCATTCAGGGTCTGTGGAATGATAGCAGTCATAACCATAGTGGTAATAGAAAATCAGTTTAATGTTTTTGGCATAAAGTTGGTCGGCCATTTCCCCGAGCAAATCGCGTTTTGTAGTACGGCCTTCAATCAATTTATCCAAAGAGGCTATGGGTGCAGAAATATACTGCTGTCCCCAGGTAATCGACCAAATCACATACGCCGCCCCGGTTTCCTCTACCATATCGACAAACTCTTGCACATCAAAATCGTTTATTTTTTTCTCCCAATCCTTGATGCTATCCCCTTCTTTAGGTGTTGCCCTATTGGTCCATTGAAACATAAGTCCGTATCCGGCATCCTTAAACCAATCGGGGTCTTGCCTTACGGATAAAGCCTCATCCATTATTCCTTGTGCAACACTTGGCCTTGTCAGCTCCAAGGCTGAAATTTTGATCGTTTCTTTTGACTGGATCGCCAACTCGATCGTGTTACTTCCTTTTTTAAGTTGAACACTCCCTAAATCTAGCCTACTCCAGTCTTCCGACTGTACTTTTACATTTCTTTTTTCTCCGTTACACAGGAGCTCTATGGTAGCATATTTGCCCAATATTTCCGCAGTGACCGAATACACTCCCGATGTAGCTGCCTGCACTTCCCAAGACAAGGAGTGCTCCCCTACGGCAGTTGATTCTACCCATAGGAACATAAAATTCAATACCTTGGGCTGCATGTTTTTACTTTTTAATGCACTCCCTGCCGAAAGCACATTAATCGTTTCTGAATCTATAGGAATAGGAGAAAGTGTTTCATTCGTAATTTTATCTACCGTTTCCGCATAGGGATCCGGGGCCTCTTGTGCCATCAAAGTTAAATTTACCGAAAGAAGAAAAAGTAAACAGCATCCTTTTACCAGCGTTACCATAGGGAAGTCGATTTTGAAGTTCTTTTTTTTAACCATTTTTGTTGCCTTGTATTTCGGCCCTATATGCCATTGAAAGCCCTTAGAACCATAGTTCCAAGGGCCTAAATTTGCAGTTATTATTGATGCTTTTTAAATTTCAATCGGCTACAGCTTTTCAATATAGACGTAATAGGCCGGGTGCACCCTTTTGTCTTTATCGATCAACTGGGCTTCCATATCGTATTTACCGGCAGAAACCTTGGCGATAAAGGACACTTCTTTCTGGCCCTTTTCAATTTTAGCCGTCTTTTCCAAATCGGCTAGGTAGATATAGGCCTCTTCAAAATCGGACTTTGTACTTGCCGGCATAGCCCTTTCTAGTTCAACCCTCTGTTTTTCCACTGGGAAAGTTTCGTTGATGGCCAAGCCACTTTCCCTTGGGAAACGGCACAGGCTAATTTTGTAATCGCCATCTTCTACGAATTCAATTTTCCAGTTTCCCGTGGCCTGCGAGGCGTTCGTTGCACCGTATTGATGCCACATATGTCCGAATTTACCCGTCATCATATCATGTGAGGAAATGCGGCTAGGGTTTTCTTCGGGCGAGCCCACTTTAATATAGGCATAACGTTCATTGACGTTTTCATCCATAATGGACTGCCACCATTTTTCATAACCCACGGCCAATCTTTCCGCCACTTCGGGATGCCTATCGAATACATTTGTGGTCTGGCTACGGTCTTTATTCATATCATACAGCTCGGTTCCGTTTACCAGGCGCCAGTTATCGTCCATAACGGAGTATTTTCTGTATTTTACGAGGTTCTGTAAGCGTTGGGTATCCATATATAAAATCCTATTCGGCCATTCCTCGGCTTGATCGTAGAGCAAAGGCTTTAGACTTGTACCATCCAAGGGCTTCACCGGATTAAAATCAAAACCTAAAAGGTCTACGAACGTAGGCAATAGGTCGTAATGTGCGACCAATTTATTTATATCCTTACCTCCGGTAAGTTCTCCATTGGGCCATCGGATAAGTAATGGAACCCGGTGTCCACCTTCGTACTCACTACCCTTCCCTCCTTTTAAACCCGCGTCAAAAACCTTATTTCCTCCAGCGGTACCATTGTCCGTTGTAAAAATTAGAATGGTGTTGTCGGCAATATCCAAAGCCTCCAACTTATCTTCCAGAAGCTTGAAATTGTCATCTATATTGGTAATCATTCCGTAGAACCGTTGAAACTTCTCTGCCAGTCCGTCTACCCCTTTATACATATCCATGTACTTTTTAGGTACGTTCAAAGGCCCATGGGGAGCATTGGTAGCGATGTAGCAAAAGAAAGGCTTATCCTTGTTGGTCTCTATGAAGTCCAATGCCTCCGAAAAGAACACATCGGTACAGTAGCCCTTGTATTTTTCGGTTTTACCATTGTGCCAATAGGTATCATCAAAATAGTCGTTGTTCCAATAATCGGGGCCTTGGGTAATTCCCCCGCCCCCATGACGGACCACCTCATGAAACCCTCGGTCTTCAGGACGGTAGGGATAATTATCCCCCAAATGCCACTTACCGAACATACCATTGGTATATCCGTTTTGGGCAAAAATCTGCGGTAGTATTACTTCGTCTTCAAAAAGAATGGAACGCCCTGTAATCGTATGAAAAACATTGAGTCGATTGGTATGTCGCCCGCTCATTATGGCCCCTCTACTAGGCGCGCAGGTAGTGGATACGTGATAATTGGTAAACCGCACCGCATCTTTATAAAAGGTGTCAATATTCGGGGTTTTGATATAGGGATTTCCATAACATCCCAAATCGCCCATACCCTGGTCATCGGTAATCACTACGATTACGTTCGGTTTTTCTTTGGCTGTACTTTGCGCCCGCATGACAAATGCCGACGCACAGACCCATACCATAAACATTGAAAGACTTTTTACGGCAAGTTTCCGATTGTTACCACATACGATCTCCTTACCGCTGGTTACCATTTTAAAATTCATTTGCATTGCTTTATATATCTAAAAATTATTTTCTATTCCTATGTACTAACAGCATAACTATTTGAAAAAAGGGGACATTAATAGCCCGGATTTTGGACCAAGTTCACATTGTTACGTAGTTCATCGGTAGGAATGGGAAATAACAATTCGCGTTCCGTCAATGTTGGGCCGTAAGCAAATTGATGCCCAACAAAATCCTCAAAACTCCCTGTTGAGACATTAAACGCCTTTCTTAACCTGACCATGTCGAACCAAGTAACGTTCTCATAACTAAGCTCATGCCATTTTTCCTTCCAAACCGCTTCCCGAAACTGGTCTTTGCTAAGTCCTTCCAGATTAGGCAATTCCGCCCTGGTCCTAATTTCGTTTACGGCATTATATGCCGCCGTGGTGGGTCCTGAAACCTCGTTCGATGCCTCGGCATAAATTAGCAGCACCTCGGCATAGCGGATCAGGTCCCAATTTAGATCGCTACTGGCCGTTTCAAGATTGGCCACGATATCAAAATGCTTATAGAGAAAATGGCCTCCCAAGACTATGGTCTCATCCCTATCGAATTTAGAGGTATAGGTGGTGTAGTAAAATTCCTTTTCCGCAATCCTTTTATCGTTCTCGTCATACGAATTCACAAAATCTTGATTGGCATAAATGGCTCCCGTTTGTTCCGAGTAAGCCGAAATATTCATGTTATACGGTATGACCAAGGGTTGCCAATCGGAAGGATCTACAAAGGCCTCGTATTGAACCATAAAGATGTTCTCGCCTATATTGTTTTGCTCTGGGTCATGTAAATCGGCATAGGTAGGGAACAAGCTATATTCGGCCGAATCGATTACTTCCTTGGCCTTGTCCGCGGCTTTTTTATAGTACTCGTCTCCCTTTTGCAAGGGGTAGCCCGCCATGGTCAGGTATACACTGGACAATAATGATTTGATCGCCCCAAGGGTCACCTTTCCCGTACCATCGTTAAACGGGAGGCCCGACGCCTCTGCAGTAGTCAAATCTTCTACGATTACCGCATAAATATTCTCCACTGTTTCTTGGGAGGAATACAAGTTTTCCGAACTTAGATCGATCGGGTCGGTAATTAAAGGAACGCTACCGAAAATCCGGACGAGATTATAATAGTAATAGGCCCTTAGAAACCGGGCTTCCCCCAATATTTGATTTTTTTTGCCTTCATCCATAGCAATATCAGGAATGTTCGCAATCGCCAAGTTGGCATTGGCTATACCTTTATAGCTGCTGTCCCAGTATACCTTGCCATATGCATTATCCGAAGTATTGGTCAAGTTTCGGATGATATTGCTGTTATCGGCCTGCCCTAAATCGCTATCGGCCAAACCTGTAGCAAATTCCAACATGAGCCAAGGACTACCTCCGTAGGATCCCCCGCGTACTTCCCTCAAATTGGAATAAATAGAATACACGGCAGATTCTGCATGCTCCGCAGTCTTAAAATAACTATCAGCGGTAATATTGGAAGGGTCGGTTTCATCAAGAAAGTCGGAACACCCTACTCCCGTACCTAGCAAGAGCCCCATCAGCGCTACTTGAATTCTGTTTTTTATACTATTTTTCATGTTTGTCTATTTTTGTTTAGAAAGTTGCGTTCAATCCGATCATAAATACCCGAGGCTTTGGGTATTGATCAAAGTTTACCTCTCCTTGTCCAAAAGTGTTATCAGTGGTTTGCACTTCTGGATCATAACCTTCGTATTTTGTGCTTACAAAAAAGTTTTGTGCCGATGTGTATATCTTCAACCTGCTCAGCTTTAATTTTTCAGAAATATCCGGTGAGAAATTATAGCCCAACAACAGGTTTCTCCCCCTAATGAAAGACCCATCTTGGATCATGTGGGAGGTATCTAAATTATCATAACCGGCAGATACAGGTCTCCACTGAGCAATTTCCGTATCCTGATTTTCAGGCGTCCATGCTTCCAATACCGTAGCAAGACTGTTGGCTATACCCTGTCTGTTTTCTTGTGGACGGGTAGTGATGTACATAATATCATTACCGTACTGAAACTGTAGATCGACCAACAGTTCAAAATTCTTGTAACGGAAGGTGTTGATCAAACTTCCGTAACCATCGGGAATCCCTTTTCCGATAATGGTCCTATCGGCTTGGTTGATAACCCCGTCATTATTTCTATCCTCTATTTTGACATCTCCAGGAAGCCTGAAGTATTTTGCCGCTTCTTCGGCTTCATCACTTCCCCATGTACCGAGATTGACCAGGCCAAAGAAAGAACCAACGGCCTCCCCTTCGCGAATGATGGTCCGACTAGAAAAAATATCGCTTCCACCCGAAAGCGCAACTACCTCATTTTTATTCATGGCGATGTTGAAATCGGTGTCCCATGAAAAATTATCGGTTGCGATATTCCGAGTACTCAAAGAAAATTCAATCCCCTTATTTTCCATACTCCCAATATTTCGAAATACAGAGGCATAACCACTACTGGTGGGTACAGGTGAATTCAAGAGCATATCTTCGGTCAACTTACGGTAGATATCCGCCTCAAAGGAAATTCTTCCATCAAACAGGCCAACTTCGATTCCGGCATCAACTTGGTTTGTTTTTTCCCATTTCAAATCAGGATTGGCCAAACGGTCGATACCAATACCGTTCACTACCGAGTTATTCACCACATAGGCATAGTTCCCTAAGCCAGGTAATGCTCCGTATGCAGGTATTTCTGAGTTACCGGTAACCCCATAACTTGCCCTTAATTTAAGGTTGGATATCGTTTTAGATTCTTTCAAGAAATTCTCTTCGGAAACTTTCCAGGCCAAGGCCGCTGAAGGAAAGAAGGCGTATTTATTGGTATCCCCGAATTTAGACGATCCATCTACCCGGCCCGTGACCGTCAAGAGATACTTATTTTGAAGACCATAATTGATCCGTCCGAAATAAGAATTCAGCCCATAGGCGAAAGCACTTGAAGTCGGATTGCCGACCACTGATCCCGCGCCTAAATTATCGAAGCTAAAAAAGTCATCCGAGAAATTTTCGGCTCGGGCACTAAATGCCGTGTTATTTATATGTTGCCATGATATCCCCAACAAACCGGTGATGGAATGGGTATCAGCAATTTCCTTGTTATAAGTCAGGTAATTTTCAAATTGCCATGAAGTATATTCATTAGCTGATCTTTCTGCGTAACCGTTTGTATTCGTTCCAATAAAACTTAGTTCACGGCCCGCATATTCATCGGTTTTTTGCTCTACGTTATTTACACCTATGGAAGTTCTAAAATCCAGTCCCTTTGCCAAGGTGATATTGGCGAATATGTTTCCTAATATGGTATTGGTGCGCAAGAAATTCTTGTACTCCTCACCTACCCTAACCGGGTTCGGACCTCCTTCCATTCCTGGATAATCGGCATTACTGGCCCAGCTACCATCTGGATATTTTACCGGTACGATAGGAATATTTTCAATCATATTTCTACCGACCCATGAGGCGTGAATAATTCTTTCCTTTTGATTGTTATAACTAAGACTACCGCCGACTTTGAGCCAATCCCTAATATTGGAATCGAAGACAAATCGACCGGAATACCGTTTTAGCCAAGAATCTTTCATGATGCCTTCTTCGTCCATATAACCAAGGAAGGCACCGTAACTACCTTTCTCGGTTCCTCCCGTAAATGACAGTTGGTGGTTCTGGGTGAAGGCTGCCCGGGTTACCTCATCTTGCCAATCGGTATCGTAAAGGGGATTGCCATTGGCATCAAAAAGTTTCGGGTCGTTTCTTTTTAAGGCCGGGTCGGTATACTTACCATTGGCAAAGCCTACGGCATCGTATTTTTCCGCATTCTGATAGGCGACCTCCTCGATCATTAAAAATTGTTCCGAGTTCAGCACGTCTACTTTTCTAGAAAGGTTTCCTATACTGTAGTAACTGTCATAACTGATTTTTCCTCCAGATCGACTTCCTCTTTTGGTAGAGACCAAAATAACCCCGTTAGCCCCTCGAGAACCATAAATTGCCGTTGCCGAAGCATCTTTTAGAACTTCAATGGAAGCAATATCGTTAGGGTTAATGTAATCTATGGGAGAGCTGTTATTGCCCAATCCCGATGAGACCAATATAATACCATCAACTACGTACAAAGGATCATTGGAAAGGCTAACCGAAGAATTTCCCCTAATCCTGATATTGGATTTTCCTCCCGGCCTACCCGAGTTAATGGATACGCTCACACCTGGCATCTTACCCGATAGGGATTGGGTAAGGGAAGCGGCCGGACGCTCTTGCAATTCCGCTGACGACACAGAACCAACGGCCCCGGTCAAATCACTTTTCTTTTGGGTACCGTAGCCAATTACAACCACCTCATCAAGGCTGGCGGCGTCTTCCTCCATGGTTACGTTTATAGTGCCTGAGGCCCCAACCGTAATATATTGCGTTTTCATCCCTATATATGAAAAGACCAATACATCGCCGGAACTCGCCGTAATGGTGTAGTTTCCGTCAAAATCGGTCTGTGTTCCCGTTGTACTTCCCTCAAGCAACACATTTACTCCTGCGAGAGGTATTCCCGCATTATCCAATACAGCACCTTTAATTTGCTGTTGTACCGTTTCAAAATTCGGTCCTGAACCTATAGGAATCGTACTCGCATGTACTTCCGGCAGAAATGTCGGCATCAGGAATGCACAGAAGCAGACCTTAAGAAGCTCCTTGTGGGCTATCCGAAAAGGATAGATTTTGGTTTTCCGTTTTTTCATTTTCCTAGTAATTAAATTAGTTTGAGTAGTCGGGCCTTCAAGATTAGATATACCGTACAAATGACGCTTCAAAGGCCACATATCGTCATAAATAGAAACTGAATAATATCATTTCAACAAAACGACATAGCCAAAACTAAGAATATGAAAATCAACACACTACCCAAAAAAATACCAGATTCAATACTTTTTTTGCAATTATAGCCCTATCCATCGTTTATATAGATGATTTTTACACCTAAACTTGCAATGCCTGTATTTCCATTAGAACAGTCTTAAAAACCCTTGCATTTTATACTAGTTTATTCTTAAAGGGAAAGGACTCCCGTAAAAAAATGCTCCTTTTCCGGAGTACTCTTGATTCGTTCTTAATCTTCAGAAGTAAGCCTACTCCTCACTTCCGAAAAGCAAGTTGAAGGCGGGTCTATAGGCAAGGACTTTTTAAACGTTTTGAACTTTTGCATTAGTTCCTTTACTTTTTGGGGATTTTCAGCGGACATATCTTTCTGCTCCGCCCAATCGGACGTAATATCATAAAGCTCCACCCTTCCTAATTCTTCGTTTGCCAGCAACTTCCAATTTCCCTCTTGCACCCCTGCACTTGGCCAAAAATCGGGTCGGTCATTCGGAAAACGCCAATCCCAAAAAATCGGTTTTTGCCGCTCAAAAGGTTTTCCCATAATAGCCGGGACGATACTTACCCCATCAGGCTCATAATTTTCGGGATAGGTAGTTTTTGCCAACTCCAAAAAGGTAGGCAATAAGTCGACCGTAGCCAATTCGGTAGTTTTATCGACTACGCCGGCAGGCGTTTTACCCGGCCAACGCACTAGAAAGGGAATACGCACCCCGCCTGCGAACAAAGACCGTTTTTCCCCCTTGAGTCCTGCTGTTTCACCTACGGAATAATAGGTGCCCATACCAGGGCCCGTGGAATTGTCTTCTATAATTTTCTTTTTCCCTGTAATTTCGGGTCCGTTATCCGAAGAGAAAACGACCAAGGTATTTTCATCCAAGCCCAAGTTTTTCAAAGTTTCGAACAACTCACCGATACGGGCATCATATTCGGCGATCACAGCCGCATAAACCTGTTGCTGCTCATTTAGATGGGCAAATTGCCGCATATACTTTTCCTTAGGATAATGCGGGGTATGTGTGGCGTGGATCCAAGCGTTTACAAAAAACGGCTTCTCCTTGTTCCGTTTTACAAAATCAATCGTTTTATACAGCGTTGAGTCGGCCTGCATTTGATGCAGCTTACTCGGCAGGTTAAACGCCCCATATTCGTCATAGCCATATTCCAGTGGACTGGGCGCATCTTCAACATGGGTATTGGAAAGGTGCCATTTTCCAAAGTGGGCCGTGGCATAACCCGCTTCTTTTAGCATTTTTGGAAGCAAGGGGGCCTGGGGATTTAACCAGTCGGGCATACCTCTTTGCATATGGGATTCTACGGATGCGAAATGCCCGTGTACACTTTGGCGCGCCGGAAACTGGCCCGTCATAACCCCGACCCTACTGGGCGAACAAACCGGGTTTACCACAGAGAAATTCTGAAAATCGATGCCCTCCACAGCCATTTTATCAAGGTTGGGGGTTTTACAAAAGGTACTACCATGAACACCCAGGTCGCCGTAGCCCCAATCATCCGCAAAAACGAATATGATGTTGGGTCGGGTATCTTGTTCAACCGCTATTTCCTTCTTAGCTTCTTGTTTTTCGCCACAGGAAAAGAATATGAAGGAGCTAAAAAGCAAGAGTTGTATTCTTAGTTTCATTTTTGCGTCTTATTTATTTTTATTCGCTCTATGGTGAATTACGACTTCGTCCAATCGGGCATATTCCACCCTTCTTTTACATAGGGTTGGGGCTTACCGGGTGTAGTTCTACCCTCTTCAATGATTTTGGTAATTTTCTGGGTAAGCCTTTTTACTACGTCGGGATAATCAAAATAAAGATTTGTGGTCTCTCCTGGGTCTTTTTCCATATTGTATAATTCGTATATGGCTTCACCTTCTTTGGGTTCAATGGCTCTAGGTTCTAAAGAACCCCCGGAGCCTCGAAACATATTCAGTTTCCATTTTCCGTCGCGAATGGCAAAATGGCCCGATACCGAATGGTGGATTACCGGCCCTCTTAACGAGCTGTCATAGTCTTCCCCTTTTAGAATGGGCCATAAACTATAACTGTCCTCCCCAGCATTATCGGGAAGTTCCACTCCAATAATATCGGCAATGGTAGCCAGGTAATCGGTCTGGCAAACGGGTACATCTGATTTTGTCCCTGCCTGTATTCCGTTGGGCCAACGCATAAGAAAAGGAACCCGATGGCCTCCTTCATAGATATCTCGTTTACCTCCTTTAAAGTTGAGGCTGCTATAGTGCCCGTATTTTTCTCGCTGATAAACGTAGTTGGTTTCCGCTCCGTTATCCGAAGAAAATATCACCAAGGTATTGTCCTCTATTCCGTTCGCCTTTAAGGCCTCAAGTACCTGACCGACCCTATAATCGGTTTCTTCCATAAAATCACCGTAATTGCCACAGTTACTCCGCCCTTGAAAATCGGGATGCGTGCAATGCGGTAAATGCGGACTCGTCAATGGCAGGTATAAAAAGAACGGCTTGCCGGTTTTGGCCTCCGTTGCAGATTCGCCAATATAATCAACCGCTTTATCAGCAAATGTTTTTAAGACCAATTCATCGTTAAACGAGGGCGCCACTTCTACCCATCCCCCTGTGCCTTCTATGCGGGTGCTTCTATAGGGCGGTGTCATTCGATACCCTTTCGGATTAATACTATCGCTAAATGCCCTTGGTCTTTTGTCGGCCTTCTTTTTGGTCCATAAGACAGGTGGATCCAAGACCCTATCATTCTCCAAATACGTCAACACCCCGTAATTCATAGAGGCGGGAATACCGAAGAAATAATCAAATCCCTTCTCTATTGGACCATCTGTAAAAGGCTTTGACCAATCACGGTCTTTCCCCAGGCTTCCTTCAAATTCCATTTGAAGATGCCACTTTCCTATCATGGCGGTTGTATAGCCGTTTTCTTGGAGCAGGGAAGCTATGGTCATCCTGTCATTTTCTATTAAACAAGGCCCGTCGGCCCCCAAGACTCCTTTTTTCAGGGAAGTTCGCCAGCTATAGCGCCCGGTTAAGAGCGAGTACCTAGACGGTGAGCAAACCGCATCACTGCTATGCCCATCGGTAAAAACGATGCCCTCATTGGCCAATTTATCCATATTGGGCGTATTGAATTTAGCATTGGGGTTAAGGGCACTTACATCCCCATACCCTTGGTCATCGGTATAAATTATGACGATATTGGGTTTTTGGATGTTTTGTGCCCCCGCGATCATTGAAAACAACAACAATAAAATTCCGAAGGTTTTGTGTTTTGATATATTCATTATCGACCGTTTCATGAGTTTTTTGATTCTTCCTTTATAACCCTCTGCCCATTTTAAATATAGGGTATGAAGAGGGTACAATCGAGTCTTACTCCATACTTCCTTCCGGTGTCAATCGTATTTCTTTTAGACTTGCGTTCTTCCTTTTCCCATCTACCAAAGAAACCGTTATGGTATGCTTTCCGGCCTTGTCAAACTTTATGAGTCCCATTTCGTAGTAATTATATACCGCCGAAGAATTCTGCTGGTTCTGGACGACCACTCCCTCGTCTGAAGTAATGTTCCAAACCAAGCGGCCTTCACCTGCATAATTCAGTTCGGTTTGATAATAGCCTGGGTCTTTCACCTCTATCTCCCAAGTCACTTTACTTCCTTCCTTCCAATCTTGGGCCTGTTCGATATGCTTCCATTCCCCAAATTTCTCCATCCATCTTTTCTCGGAAATGGCACATCCCTCCGCTTTAGCAAAGTCAACCGGGAGCACCGTGGAGAAAACAGGATCTAAGGCATTGGAAACGGCCACTTCGGGGCTTCCCTCTATTTCTAGCGCTATAACCGATATTAATTTTTCGCTTCGTCGTGCCGGTAGAGAAATGGCCAGCCAACCATCATGAGTTTCGGTTTCCAGTTTTTGACCTTTCCCATCCACCCATAAATCGGCAGACTTAACCGTATTCTTTAACCCCGGAAGCCATAATTTGCCATCTAAGGGCCATTGGTAAACACAAAGGTTCAATTTGCCATCTTCCGCTACGGTTACATCGCCCCATGGCAGGGCATGGCCCCATGGCGAAGCCCCTGTTTTATAGACCACCTGGGGATATTTTCCTATCCATTCCCCCGAAGCCCTAAGTGACTCTTGGGCCTCTACTGGAATTGTTCCGTCCGGTGCCGGCCCTACGTTTAACATATAAGTCCCTCCACGGGCCACGGTAGAAATGATGCTCTTTAAAATCCGCTTTGGACTTTTCCAATTTTGGTCGTACCAAGCATAGCCCCAAGAATCGTTGGTAACGTCTACGGTTTCCCAAAGTCCACCAATATTTTTTCTGGGGATGTTCATATCGCCCAAAGACTTATAATCGCCCAAACCATGGCCTGCCCGTCCTGAAATCATGGCATTGGGTTGGTGCTTGCGCACGACCTCTACCAATTCTTCCACATATTTTTTCTCCATATTGCCGGGCGTATCGAACCAGACCATGGCGATATCGCCATATTGGGTTACGATTTCCTTGACCTGTGGAAGGCATTTTTTCTTGAAGTAGTAATCGAACCCGACCTCTTTACCTTTTTCGTTCACCTTGGGTCCCCCATTGCCCCCGGGAAAGGTCCAATCTTGATTGTGCGAATAGTAAAAGCCAAAACCCAGCCCCAGTTCCTTGCAGGCCTTTGACAGTTCCTTCATGGGATCTCTGGCAAAAGGCGTGGCCTTTACGATATTGAAGTCGTTGCTTTTTGAATTGTACATGGCAAAACCGTCGTGGTGTTTGCTGGTTACCACGATATATTTCATTCCCGCATCCTTGGCGAGCCGGGCAATGGCCATGGCGTCAAAATTTACCGGATCAAAGCTTTTTGCCTCGGCCATATACTCGTCTACCGGAATATTGGCGCGTCTGGGGTTCATTATCCATTCGCTAATACCATAGTAGGTGCTGTCTTTCCACGTATTCGCAATCTTCGAATAGATGCCCCAGTGGATGAACATGGCATAATTACCGTCATCAAATAAGCGCGTTCGAGATTCAGGGGCGTTTGCTCCCAATGAATTTTGATGCCCCCACATCTCGTCCATATTCTTTTCCTTTTTTTGCCCGAACAAGGAACCACTTTGTAAAAGGAAGGTGACCAGGAGTATCGATATTACATTTACGCTGTTCTTCTTAAGTTTCATGATCTCGACTTTAATTTGAATTCGACTAATTATGGCATCTATTATGGGCGATTACTATCGACTTTCCATATAGGCAAGCTATACGTTCTGACTTCTGAATTGATGGTGTTCCTTATGAGTAAGCGCTTCATCAGGAAGCTTGCTCAAATTGTTTTATTGGCATCGGGTAACCAGATGAATACACGGTCAAAAAGCAAAAGCCTCACTAAAGAACACCTTACGACCAGATTGGAACTATACCCATCGACCCACCCGATTTTTTTAGATTTTGAAATAGAATATATTTATCATCCCTCCTAATCGCAACAATAGGTTTAGTTCTTGATTTCGAGTAAAATCTAAGATAAATGGCTTACGACTAAGAAATACACAATTAAACCCTTAAACTATCAGAATAACCCAAACAATCAGAATAATTTTTATCAATATTTCAACACGGTTAAAACTAATCATCTAGGCCGTGGTCGACTACCAAAAAAAATACCAGATTCAATACTTTTTTTGCCCAAAAAGACCAATTCTAGTCGTTAGAGGAGTGATATTTCAAATACGCGGAAGGTGCTAGGCCATGAATAACCTTAAACTGTCTATTAAAGTTGGAGATATTATTAAACCCGGATAAGTAGGCAATGGAGGTGATGCTCTCTTTATTTTCCAAAAGCAACCTACAAGCATAGCCTACCTTTATTTCATTCAGATATCGGGTAAAAGGCTTTTTATGGGCCTTCATAAAGAACCTACTAAAAGCCGATTTGTTCATACCTATCATTTCGGCTACATCACTGGCACTGATCCCATCATTGAAATTCTCGAATACATAGGCATATATTTTGTCCATACGTGAATCATCGGCCTTTTGAAAAGCATTTACAAAACTGGCACTCGACAGCAACTGATAGTTATCGTGCTTAGACAGATGGGATAGTACTTCAATGATCTTATATACACGAGTGGTAGGGTCTAAGTCGATAAGTCGCATAATTTTAGCTGTAAGGTCTTCATGCAGTCCGTTAAACTTAACACCCCTATCCGCCCGGGTCAGAAGGGCCGATATCTGTTTCATTTCGGGAATATCGAAAAACCCTTTTCCCAAAAAATCCCTTGTGAAGTGTATGGCAAGTGCTTCGGCCTCTAAGGCGCTATCGGGCTGAAAATAAACCTCATCGTTCAACCACATATGCGGAACGTTCTTGCCAATGAGCACTACCTCTCCTTCTTGAAATTTTTCGATACTGTCGCCAATAAACCGTGTACCCGAACTTTTTAGAATTACGACCAATTCAAGCTCAGGATGATAATGCCAAACCCTCAAGAAATTAGGGTACAGATTATGATTGACCGAAAATGACCGGTCCGATACAGATGCCCTATTTAATAAATGAAGTTTCATCTACCACTATTGAATTAAAAAGTCACTCTTTTTTCCATTTTATCCTAAACGCCGATGCCTCCCGGAAACACAAAAGTTTATGATGCGCATTACTTGGTACTCTAGTAAACGAAAAAAAATAGGCTAAGAAAACGCTACTTTTTGAACCAATTATATACTTTTTACAGTTTTGAAGGAAATCCTTTTGGCAAGGGAGGTACATTTAAAACCTCCTTTTCGTCCGGAGCCCGGTTAGATGTTGTTTGTTTATCGCCATACCAATACATCCCGACACCATAGCCCATTTCACAATCCGTCCAACTCCAGACTTCCATATCTAATTTCAATGAAGTCTCAAAAGGCATAATATCAAGAGCACGGGTCCTAGTTTCGGTACTATAGCCCAAAGTGTTTTTTTCCTTGGTTTTTTTTCGGTTCAACTTATTGTACACATAACTTCGGGGTTGTGCATGAAAGGGGTGCTCATAAAAATCGGTGCTTCTTCCTCCCCAGGAATAGGCGTAATAATCTTCGGTTCCCGTTCCAAAAATGGACGGAAAATCCTCTCCATCGACCCATATTTTTTCATCGCCTTCGCCCCACCATCTTTCAACAGGGTTCATTACCGTTAGCGCATCCCCCACATATACACCACGGCCTTTAAGCGTAACGTAGTTCCAGTCGGAAAACGGACGGGTCGGTACGGGATATTGCCCTCGCCACGCCGCGTTGAAATACATACTTTGGTCATCCCATTCCCATGTGCCAACGGTGGCTTTTAAAACCAGGTCTATAGGGACATCCCCAAAATTAACCACGGATATTTTTCCTGATTTTTGATAAGGCATAACCCATCTGCAAGTCATTGTACCATCTTCACTTACCGTTCTATACCAGCCCTGAAAAGGATTTAACCCTATACCACTTCCAAAAAAATCCCCTATGGGAGACCAAACCGTCTGTTCTCCATCAAACTCTATTTTTAAGACCACAGAGCGCATTACTTCCGGGTTTTTATAATCCTTTAATTTTACACTAAGCGCCCTGATTGCGGCATTTCCTATGGGGAGCTTTACCGATTTCCCTTCTTTAGAACCTAGTTTCGATTTTAATACCACCTGTTTTCCTTTATGATGGTTTTCAGGATCCAACAATAATTTACCTACCTTTTGAGCTGTGGGCATGGCCTTATCAAAACCTGCCTTTGTAAAAGTCTCTACCTGTGTACCTTCACGGTAGGCCCTATAGGTAAACTGGTAAAAGAACGGTCTTGAATCTGTAGTGATTTTGCAACCTTTCGCAAATGGAATCGGAAAAAAAGATACTGCCGACCGTAAGGATTGATGGGCCAAGGGATATGGAATTAGTCCGGTTCCATCAAGCAAACCCAACATATTCCCTTGTAAAACAGGCTCAGGGTTTCCATCTAAATATATTTTGATCTGTATATCCGTATCAGGTTTATCCGGACTCAAAAAGGGCATCCAGGTACGCACAATGGCCCCGGGTCCTTCATAATCCATCAACACCCATTCCTTTTTCCCGTTTTTCTCTTCTATTATTCTAATAAAATTGTGATCTTTTTCACTGCTGTTAAAATCCTTGTTCGTGAACCAACCTACAGAATCCGCAGGAGTTTTAGAGGCCCTGTTATAGCTGCTTTCCTGTTTTAACCTAAAATTGGTTTTTGGAAAGCGGGCTATAGCATCTCGATCGACCATATCATTCAATAAAGATGCAATGGAAACTTTATCTTCGGTTTGGGCAAAGGCCGTAAATACCGATAGCGTAAACACTATGCTCAGGATCGCTTGAGTTGATTTCATATTTTTTAAAACTGCCGTTACCATTTTTCTAAAAGTGGGTTACTTGGTCTTGCCGGGTTGGTCCCATAATCGATACGGGTCTTCGTGGGCTTCCATTTCCGCCAGCAACAAGGCTTCCATTTCCGCCAGCTTATCGGCATATTTAGGATTATCCGCCAAATTGGTCAGCATTTCGCCTTCCTTTTGGTGTTCTTTTAAATACTCATTCGGATTTTCGGCTAGGTTAAACAGTTGTGTTTCCCGTACCGCTCCGTCCATTACATCGTACTTGATCAGTTTCCAATCATCTTTCTTTACGGTACGCATACCGGGTTTTGTTCCTCCGCAGTATACACCGTACAACACATCCCTAACCGTTTCTTTTTCACCTTGTAAAACAGGCTTAAAGCTTCTTCCTTCTACGGTTTCAGGAATTTCAATTCCCGCCAGGTCACATAAGGTAGGTAAAACATCCAACAAATAGACATTCCCCTTCGTACGCTTACCCGATGGGAGTCCGGGTCCTTTGATGATCATAGGTACCCGCCATGTATGTTCGTATAGGTTTTGCTTGCCCATAAGTCCGTGTCTTCCTATAGACATTCCATGATCCGAAGTATAAACAATATAGGTATTGTCCAATTCGCCCATGGCTTCCAACTTTTTGAGGACCTTGCCCAGCTGGATATCGATATTTTCGGAACAGGCATATTCCCTGCCCAATTCATTTCTAACGGTCTGCTCGTCCCTATTCTTCCAAACCCCACTTACGCGTTCTTCATCACGAAGTTCCGGATGTCCGTGGAAAAAAGGATGTGCTTCCAAATAATTGTCCTGAAGCGGCGGTTGCTTATCATTCGCGGGAGGAAGACTATTCTTATCGGTATGGTTGACCGCCCCGTACTTTGCCAACAACTCTGGCGTACCATCTCGGGTATCATGTGGATGGGAAAATCCAAAATAAATGAAAAAGGGATCTTCCTCCTTCGTTTTCTCCCGATCCCCCAAATACTCTAAAACCTGCTTGGAGTGCCAAGCGCTTCCGGTTTCTTCCGTGCCCCCTCTTTTTGTGGCATCATGCACTACCGTAAATTGTTTATTGGCCCCAGGATATGAATTTCCTTTTTTACAGGTTCTCATAGTGTTATAGCCGGCCCTATTGAATATAGCCCCTATGGTCTGTTCGTCCAATTCATGGGGAGCCGTATTTTTTTGAAATTCCGCACTAGGTGGCAAATGCCAAAGGGTACGTCCCGTCATTATCATATGTCTGGAGGGTGTGCATACCGCACCGTTCATCGAGCCCATGTGGTGGGCGGTTTCTATAACCGTACCCTCCGACGCCAATTTTGAAATAACAGGGGTTTCCAATATGGACTTTGGATCGTACACCTGTAAGTCATAAGGCGATTGGTCATCCACCAAAACAAAAAGAAAGTTCGGTCGTTTTTTAATTTCCGTTTTTTTCTCCTCGCTTTTGCAGGATGCTAAAACCATCATCACTGAAAAAGCCCATAAGAACCCCCTGTTATAAATTTTCATCTTGTACTCTATTTAAAAAATATTGTTCTTCTATTATCTACCCATCCAGCCACCGTCAACCAACATTACGGTGCCCGTCATATAATTTGAAGCTTCCGAGGCCAAGAAAACGATCGGCCCTTTGAAATCTTCCGGTTCGCCCCATCTTCCGGCTGGTATCCGTTGTAAAATAGAGGCACTTCTATCGGCATCTTTACGTAAGGCTTCTGTATTGTCCGTAGAAATATATCCTGGAGCAATGGCATTTACCTGTACCCCTTTGGAGGCCCATTCGTTCGACAAGGCCATGGTCAATTGGCCAATAGCCCCTTTTGAAGCGGCGTATCCCGGTACGGTAATTCCTCCTTGGAAAGTCAATAAAGAAGCTGTAAAGATGATCTTCCCGCTTCCTCTCTTGACCATTTCCTTGCCTATTTCCCTAGACAGGATAAACTGGGCATTTTGGTTCACTTCAATGACCTTGTCCCAATACTCATCTGTATGCTCGGCAGCCGGCTGTCTTAAAATGGTACCCGCATTGTTTACCAAGATATCTATCGTAGGATTTTCATTTTTTACCTTTTCGATAAAAGTGTACAAAGATTTTCGATCGCTAAAATCACATTGGTAGGCCTTAAAGCTTTTATTCAATTCGGTGATCCGCTTCTCTATTTTCGAACCTGAAAGTTCTAAGGTGGCGGAAACGCCAATGATGTCCGCACCTGCTTCGGCCAAGGCCTCGGCCATGGCAAAACCGATACCGCGTTTGCAACCCGTTACTAAAGCCGTTTTTCCTTTTAAATCGAACTTATTCAATATCATATCCCTTCTTACTAGTATTTATTAAAATCTTAAAGTACGCCCTGTAGCGGTTCGCCGTCCATATCGGTAAAAGCCTTGTTCTCACCGGCCATTCCCCAGATAAACCTGTAGTTACTGGTACCTGAACCCGAGTGAATCGACCATGGCGGGGATACTACGGCCTCATAGTTTTTCATGGCAATGTGCCGCGTTTCTTGAGGCTGTCCCATATAGTGCATAACAATATTGTCTCCTGGAATATCAAAATAAAAATAGACTTCCATCCTACGCTCATGGGTGTGCGGTGGAAAGGTATTCCAAACGCTACCTTTTTTCAGTTCGGTATACCCCATGACCAACTGGCAACTTTGAATGCCGTCTTCGTGAATGTACTGGTACAAGGTTCTCTCGTTACTGATTTCCACAGCGCCCAACTCTACAATATTGGCATCGGATTGCGTCGCTTTTTTAGTGGGGTATTCCTTATGCGCCGGAGCGGAATTCAAATAGAATTTTGCAGCGTCGGAACCATCCGCACTGGCAAAAGTAACTTCTTTAGAGCCTTTGCCTACGTATAGGGCTTCGAGGTTTGCAAGTTCAAATACTTCACCATCTACGGTTACGGTACCCTTGCCTCCAACATTGATTATTCCCAATTCCCTTCGCTCTAAGAAATAATCGGCTTTCAACTCGTCGTAAGTTGGCAATGAAAGGCCTTTTGATTTTGGAAAGGCGGTGCCATAGATAAAACGATCATAATGTGTATAGATCATTTTTATGGCGTCTTCGCCCATAAGGTCAGAGCTATGAAACTCTTTCCGTATTCTCTGTGTGTCGTATAATTTGGCATCATCGGGATGCACAGCGTACTTAACTTCCATGTTATAATTTTAGATTTAATTATTTTGTTATCATTTTTTGAAGTTCTTCCAAGGTTTTTCCTTTGGTTTCAGGCATCATAAAGATGACGAACAGCAACTGCAGTACCATCATTCCGCTGAAAAAGAAGAAGACTAGACCCGGGTTGGATAAACCGCCCATGGCTATGGGCATAAAAAGCGTGATCAATGCGGCCAATACCCAATGGGTGGAGCTACCGAAGGACTGGCCTTGCGCCCTTAAATTGGTAGGGAATATCTCTGAGATAAAGACCCAGATGACCGCACCTTGACCAATAGCATGTGATGCTATGAACAGGAACAGGAAAATAGGAACCATTAGGCCCTCCCACTCAAGAATAAAGGCCAAGCCTACCATGGTCAGTGAAATAATATATCCTACCGAACCAATGTACATGAGCACCTTACGTCCCACTTTATCGATCAAGTAAAGCCCTAATAGGGTAAACACCAAATTGGTAACACCGATACCTACACTACTCAGCAGGGCCGTATTTTCCCCTAGGCCGGCAGAACTGAAAATTCGTGGGGCATAGTAGAGAAAGGCATTGATTCCCGACAATTGATTGAAGAAAGCAATCAAAAAGGCCAACATTAGGGGAAACTTGTATTTTTTGACAAACAAGGCCGATTTCTCGGTCTGTTCCTCTTCCAATTGAGCGATGACCAACTCGTCCAATTCGGTTCCGGTGAGTTCCAATTGAATTCTTTTGGCCCCTTCCAAATCGTTTTTTTTCTCTAACAACCATCGTGGACTTTTAGGTACGCCTACCATGGCCACCGTATAGACCAATGCAGGGAGGGCCTCTATACCGATCATCCAACGCCAAGGTTCCGAACCGAAATCCTTCAACAGGTAGTTGGAGACAAAAGCAATTAAAATACCGAAGACGATATTGAACTGGTACAAGGCCACCAATCTACCACGACTTTTGGCCGGTGCAATTTCAGATACATAGGTCGGTGCGGCAACGGTCGATGCCCCTACCCCTAGCCCCCCGAGAAAACGGAAGAAGGAAAACAAATAAGGATCATCTGCGAGACCCGAACCCAAGGCCGATACAAAGTATAATACCCCTATCCATAAAAGGGTATTCTTTCTCCCTATTTTATCACAAGGGATAGATGCAAAAATAGCCCCCAATACGGTACCCCATAAGGCCATTGACATGATGAAGGTTCCGTGAAAGAGGTCCGAGGTTCCCCACAAAGCTTGCAATTGTTGGTCGGCGCCAGAAATCACCACGGTGTCGAAGCCGAATAAAAATCCAGCCAAAGCGACTACAAATGAAGTAAATAATAGTTTGGTTTTCATTGGGTTTATTTAGGTTGTTCAATGGATAGGGATAGTGGACTTGCCATTATCTGCACTTGTTTTTTTAAGAGGTCCTCCCAATCTTCCACAGAAGCTACCTGTCCGCTTTTTTCCCATGCAAAACCAGCATAGTAGCTCAATTCCTCTTGAGGTTCGGTAATGATCAACAGATTACTTTGATCTGTGACTTCGGACTTGTGGAGTATCGCATTTTTGACTATTTCAGGAGCTATAACGACCCCTTCGCCCACTTTTGAACCATCGATGGTTTCCCAATGACGGAACCAGCCTTCTTCCTTATATATCGCCCCTTCACCCTTGTTTTTGTGCAAGGTGATCCCTATGGTATAATTGGGCACTTCCCTTTCGGAAGAAAGACGTATATCGAACTTGGAAAAATTGGAGCCCAAATCGAGGGTTATCCTTTTGGTCTCTTTTACTCCGTATGCACTCCACGGGGCGTAATCCAATTCAAATACCGTACGCAAAGGACCTGCCGCCAATGTTCTTGAAGCCGTAAAATTATTGGAAACAAGAAGGCTGTCGTTTTCCCAGATACCGATACCCCCGGTACCCCGGCTAGCGCCTACGTGATAAGGGTCATAGCCTTCGCCATGGTCTATATGGTAGTAGCCCGGTTCGGTCAAATGGGCCTTGTACCACTTGTTGATTATTGACTTATCGGTTCGTTTTAACCAAAGGTCGATACCGCTTGAAAGGGTGCTGCCGGGTACGCCTTCCAAAGCCTCTTTTTCGCCCGTAGGCCCGTAGGTCCTAAAGGCCACTTTGTCGTTCTCCCATGTATAGTCGTCGGTTCTTTCTGGTACGAGACGGGAATAGGCTATGACATCGCTTTCGGGTACCGTTTTAGTGCTATCTACTAGAATGATGAATTCCGAACTCCCGTTGGCCGGAACCTCGGCCTGAAAAAGTAGTTCGTCGTTCGCGCCGTCTTGGTCATAATCGATCCATTGGGTGCGGAGGTATTCTTCATTGCCTACTTTCTTTACTCGGATATCACCTTCCTTATTATTATTTAATAGTGCGCCCAAGTCGTTAATGTCTGCGCCCACAACTTCATTTCTGGAAAAGTTAAGGTCATTTTTAACCATAACCGAAATCGTTTCGGTCTTAGGCGTAGGTTCGCAAGATACCATCAAACAAACAATTGTTAGATAGGTAAGGTTTAAAGGATGGGTTAGATTTATTTTCATTGTTCTATTTTTTTATTTTCTAAACTGAAGACCTTAAAATTATCTATGGTCATATGATTGTTAACCGTTCTAAGTCCAAAATGCCCCGAGGTATAAGGCTTAGGGTCATAGAAATCAATAATCCGTTTCCCGTCTCGGTAATATTGAATAATTCCGTTATAGGCAACAATCTTGATCTGGGTAAGCTTGTTGGGTTTTATCAGGTATTTTTTTTCCGACAAATCATGTTCCGGTAGCAAGGGACGCTCCCCGTTTCCTGTATATCTCCGAAAACGAGTTTTTGAATTATCGTGTCCACCAACACCCATGTAATACAAGCGGAGGCTATCGTAATTAGAGAACTTTCCGCCCCTATTTTCTGAATTGGCAAAAAGGTCTTCAGGATTGTCCATATCCTTTGCCATCCAAAAACAGTTTAAATCGGATACGCGGTCTTGCGGGCCGCCTTCATCGATAACATAGGCATCATAGGTAATCATAATCGGACCTTCGAGCTTCTTGGTGAGCCAAACGGTACATCCGGAAACATCGGTGATTTCCATTTTTTCGTTTTTTTGCTCGACCCTTCCTTTCGGCATCTGCTCCACTTGCCAGTTTCCCAGCCCTAGTTGAAAAGAATCCAAAAAAATCAAACTGGCGTTTGCGCTTAGTGTATCATTGATCACAACGCGCTCATCTTGGCCCATGGCCTTAATCGAAATTGACAAAACCAATAATAAGGTCAATTGTATTTTCTTCGTTATTCTTCTACTCATATACTTTTGTATCTTCTTCATAAATGTTACGTTCCCTATTTTTCTCATTTTTAATGCTTCAATACGATTCGAAAATCGACTAAAGATACAAGTTGAAAAGATAATCAGGGGTACATTACAACTTTTCTACACTGACAAAATAAGCTCCGAGGGTCTCACCAGTATCTAATGTAAACCAGGTTTGCAATTCCGCTTCGCCCTGTGTCAGGCGTACCGTGAACTTTACATATTCTGCGGAAGGGTCAACATCTACCGTCTTATCGAAATCTTGGACTTTCAACCTTGCCTTTTCAATATTCAAGGCTACACTCGGTTTACTTTCACTAACACTGGTTCCCGAAATGGCCGGTCTTATCGGGGCTTTTGCATTTAAGGGCAGTTGGGTCTCTTCGGGCCATCTACGGAGTTTTACCTCATAGCTTCCCGTTTCGTGAACATGTAGTGCCCAATACCCGTTATCGATATAAGCCGTACGTATATGCCTCTGATGCCACGGGCTATCACCTGTAGTATGCCAATCGTGACAATACAATTTAGCGGGGTTTTCCGCTTCATGGCCTACATATATTCGAGGCAGGTCTTTATAACCCGGCGCCAAATTGTTCCACCAAGCGTCATAGGCCCGTTTGTATTCCTTTATTTTTTCAGGATGTTTATCCGCAATATTCGTACGCTGTTCTGGATCCTTTTTTAAATCATACAGCTCCACTCCATCGATCAGCCTCCATTTTCCCTGCATTAGGGAAGTCCTTCGCCACGGCTCCGGCACTTCGGTGCGCTGTGAATTGGCAATGACGATTCGGTCTTTAAACTGGCTATTGTCTCCGTTCAATAAGGGAACAAGGCTTTGTCCGTCAAATTCGATATCGGCATTGGTCTTCAGCCCGCACAGTTCTACAAGGGTGGGCAATACATCATAATGGGCGGTCAGTTCGTCAATATCCTTTCCTACCGTAATGCCCCCGTTTTTCCAATGTAAGAACAAGGGAACCCGATGTCCGCCTTCATACTTACTCGCCTTAATACCACGCATACCCGCGTTGTACCCTTTGCTCACGAAGCCATCCAAGCGATGTCCTTCAACCCTTGCCCCTTGGGCAGTACCATTATCGGTTGTAAAGATAATGATGGTGTTATCGAGAATATCGGAAGCTTTCAAGTACTCCATCAACTTGCCGATGTTCTTATCAATATTCGCGATCATACCGTAAAAGGCAGGGAGCGGAATGTTTTCATTGTCTTGGTAAGGTGCCGAAAACTCATCGGCCACAAAATAGGGCGAATGCGCGACATTGGTAGGCAAATAGCAAAAGAAGGGGTTGTTTTTATTCGCCTCGATATACTTAATGGCCTCGTTGAACCAAACATCGGTACAATAACCTTCGTATTTCTTCAGTTCCCCGTTATGGACATACATATCGTCAAAATAGTCGTTGTCCCAATAATCCATGGTCTGCTCCATACCGCCGCCACCATGGCTTAAGACCTCATCAAAGCCTTTATCTTGGGGTCTAAAAGGATAATTATCGCCCAAATGCCATTTGCCGAACATAGAAGTTACGTAGCCATTCTCTTTAAATATTTGGGCCATGGTAGTCTCTCTTTCCAATAGTAGGGAGCGACCGTTAATGGTATGCCAGACCCCTGCCCTATTCGCGTGGTGACCGGTCAACAAGGCCGCTCGCGTGGGGGCACAGGTCGGGTTGACGTGATAGTCGGTGAACCGTGTACTTCTAGCATGCAGGTCGTCGATATGGGGAGTTTTGATATAGGGATTTCCCAAGGCGGCAATATCGCCATATCCTTGGTCATCTACCAAAATAAGAATGACGTTGGGCCGTTCTTTACTTTTCTGTCCATATCCCATATGAACCGTACAGAACAAGAGGACGGCAAAGCCTAGGTGCTTGAGCCATTTTCCATACCCCTCTTTACGAATTGATATCATAAAATATTATTTATAATTTTCTTCGATTAATTGGGCCAATACCGCCGGGTAGTTTTCCCCAATAACGGTACCCCCGTTTTTTACGCCCGATCCGTAGGTAATAGAATCCCCAAAACAGACAATCTTTTTATTTTCTCCGATGAACTGGTTCTCCTTGAGAAAATGAAAAACGGATTCAGCAATAAACCGATACCCCAAGGCCGTAGGATGCACCCCATCTTTGGCCCCACTGTTCCCTTCATTTCTAAAAAACAGGTCTTTATTGTGTTCCGGCAAGTTCATTTTGCCAAAAGCTTGATAAAGATCCAAATAGCCCACTCCATTGTCATGGGCTACGCCTTCGACTATTTTTCGGGCGGTATCCAATTTTACATTTGGTGCTTCTTTGAACAAGCGCCGGTCGTGTCTTTGAAATAGGTATACCGAATCTACCGGCGGCGGTGACATCAATAACACCGATGCCCCGACCTCTTTGATCCGCTTTACGATTTCCCATAGGTTGTTCTTATAAGATGCATAGGATATCATCTTCTTTGAATTGAGCATATCGTTCGTACCAACCAATAGGATAACAAAATCGGGCCGATGTTCCAACACATCCGTATCCAATCTTTGCAATAGATCTAGGGTCGTATTTCCGCTCACCCCGGCATTACGGATTTGGGCTAGGGCCGTATTTACAGCTAGCAGGAAGAGAAAAATGACCCCGATGTTCACCTTTAAGAGCTTCATTTTAGTTTTCCGGATTATATTCCAAAACCTGTCCGTCTGCCAATAGCTTTTTCCGAAGTTCCCCATACGGCACATCATGAATGGCCCTATCTTTATCTAAGGCCATACTTGCCAAGGTAGCCGCGCTCTGCCCGAGAATCATAAAAACGGGCTCCATACGAATGGAACCAAAAGCGATGTGGGAAGACGAAATCGCCGCAGTGACCAATAAGTTTTTGCATTCCTTCCTTTTAGGGAGGATGGTCC
This sequence comes from Zobellia sp. OII3, assembly GCF_002211465.1. Classification (NCBI taxonomy): domain Bacteria; kingdom Pseudomonadati; phylum Bacteroidota; class Flavobacteriia; order Flavobacteriales; family Flavobacteriaceae; genus Zobellia; species Zobellia sp. OII3. The sequence continues at coordinate 81,170 of NZ_MWRZ01000010.1, forward strand.
CCAAGTGAATCTGATAAGGCTTTTCGGGCTCGACCCCTAAATCACCTTCGTTCTGCACATATCCTTCTTTGGTAACATAACGTTGTACATTGTGCGAATCCATAGCGTACGACCCCATACCTATGGGTTTTCGCACTTCGCTTTTTCCCAAGATTTCATTATCGGTCATCACAAACTCCCCGATCATACGCCGAGCCTCTCGCACATAAATTTGATAGGGCCAGTGGCCATTATCAACAAATTCGTCTTTGGCCAGCCCCCATTTGCTTATACTTTTTCTAAACCTTTCAGGTACGCTTTCATCGTGTCCCCAGAAATAAAGCAAGCCTTTATGGTAGTTGATATGCTCTTCTAAGATTTCCTTTCTTTTTTCATAGGAAGCCTCAGGATACTCGTAGTTCATACCGATGTTATCCGAACTAAACGGCCCTACATTGTTCACATCTCGTTTCATATTCGGGATTTTGCCCCCTCCAAACATGGAATAACGCCCCGCCTTAAAAACCCTTCGCAACAACTCATATTCCTTAGGATCATAATTTTCAGGTTTTTCAAAGGGCACGACATTCCCTTCCGCATTGGTCGTACACAATCTATAGTTGTAGGCCTGCACGCGCTTATCCCCTGAGCCTTGTTCCCCTGGGGCTTCCGCCGATATACGCGGAAGCAAGCCACTAGTAGAATCGCCTGGAATTATATAAGGACTAATATTTAGTTGTTGAAAATTATGGCTGTGATGATAAATACCTTTTTGAACCCCGTTCCACTCCTCATTGTACACACTGTTTGCCTCACGTCCCACATGGTAGTTCACCCCTGCCGCCGCCATAAGGTCTCCCTCGTAGGTTGCATCTACAAAGATCTTGCCTTTGTAGCTTTCCCCATCCAACATGGTTATGGAAACAATTTCACCATCTTTTACTTCAACCCCGTTTTCTCGGTCTAGCCATTTATCGCGAAGGATGGTAATATTATGGTCTTTGACAAACTTTTCAAAAATCTGTTCGGCTACATGGGGCTCAAAAGTCCACATGGTCTTAAACTCATCATCAATGGCCGTGGTACCTTGTCCTTCATTGCCGTATTCACTTCTAGGTTGCCAGTTCCAGGCTTCCTCATTCTGATAGTGCTTATACACTTCTTGGTAGAACTCTTTTGAAATACCGCCAATCACCCTTTTGTTTCCCAAATCGGTAAAGCCCAAGCCACTAGCCGACAGCCCCCCAATGTGCTTTTCGGGACAAACAATCAATACCGACTTATCCATTCGGGCCAATTGGACTGCCGAGGCAATCGCTGCCGATGTACCTCCGTAGATAATCACATCTGCATCTAAGTTTTCTGATTTTTCCCGTGACGTACATCCTATCTGGAGTATACATACACACAAGCATAAAATAAAGCGAATTGACATGGTTTTCATCATCTTATTCCGTGATTTTTAGTTGGATCATATTTAGGCTTTCGTCGAAACTTTGGGATTTCACATTTTGACCTATGTCTACGGAAGTTCCTGCATTCTTAGCATGGATACTGAGCGTGGTATTGGCCTGTCCTTGAAATTCAACTTTTAAACTCCCTGAATTAAAATCCTCAACCAATGCGGTGTATTTTGAGTGGGAATGCATTAGGGCCTTCCCGTCCCTTCTCAAGTAGCTGCCGTGGCCGATGAAGAGTTCATCTATATTTTCAATATTGGTCACATCGGCCCCTTCCTTAAAAGTCAAAATAGTGAGATAAGCATCTGTTTCCCAACCATTCATATCAATCACGCTGTTCCTATGCTTTAGCCTTCCATCTGCCAACAAGTTCAAATACACTTGGGTAGTCTTGCCGTCTTGGGTGATGGACACGCCTAAAAAATCCGTCCCTTCAAAGCGTTCGATGACAGGGAGCTTCCCTTTATTTTCCTCATCCTCCAAAATAATGGCGGAAACAAATTTGGTCCGCGCCGTTTCCTCAAAATGACTGATGGACCAATAGGGTTTGGTCTGTTCGGGGTGATGGTCTTCATAGCCCATTTTTTCCGTCAGCAGCATATGTTCGGGGAAATCATGAGGGCGTTCACCTCCTGGAGGAAAAGTCTCTGGAAAAAGTGGACGAACCAAAACCTTGGCATCATCTTTCTTTATCGTCAAATCGATACCCCCTTTTAGCGTTGATTCGCCGTTGTAGTGCAGCAACCACTCAAACTTACCCGGCTTATGGGCCAAGAGGTCGTCTATGACCAAAATAACATCGCCTACCCAAACAAAATTTCTGTAGTTGCGAGACAATATATGGGAGTACGGTCCAGTAGCATTGGCCAAAAGGTATTTGAAATTCTCGCCTTCCATCAAATTATGGAGCGAACCTTGGTTTGTCACCCCAAAGTATATATCCTTTCGATTTTGCCCTTCGCCATTGAAAATTACCACGTTATGGGCTTCGCTCTGACAGTAGTATTCGGTATAAAGGGGACTCAAATAAGAGGCATTTCCTGAATCGATTATCAAGTTCTTTCCTTTGTGGAAGAGAATATAAGACCCCGCATCGGCATGGGTATGGTTCCAGGTGAAACCGGACTTTACCGCAAGCATGGTGGCATTATCGTCCCAAGAATTGCGAAGGGTCGCCCAGCCCATATCCTTATACAAATGTGATGTGGGTAAGTCGGGAACGAAATCATCGGCCAACTTAGGAAGCACGGGGTGTAACAATAGACCATTGGGCGTTTCCAATTGCATCCCTTCATTGTCGCTCCCTTGGCTTACCTTGTCAATATACCAAGCGTATTTATCATCGGTATAGCCTAAATGCCATAATAGGGTTACACAGCTATTACCCGTTTTATTGATAAACGAATCGCCGAAATTGACCGACAAGACCTTATCGTCTTTCACATAATAACTGGTCTGTATAAAGAAATCCCCTATTTTATCCAGAATAGGCAGCTCTACCTGCTTGACCTCGGGCAAGGCCGATTGAAAGGCATAGCGAAACAATAAATATTGCGAGACCCCATAGGAGGCATAGTTGATACTTTCGTAAAACCCGCCATCTTGATCAAAAGTAGGAGGCTTGTTTTGAAGTACGCTACCGGAGTAATCTATCCATTCTTTGGCGGTATCCGCAATTTCATCGACCCATTTTTGGGCTTCGGGAATTTCGTTTCTGATCGCCAAGGAACTAAAACCGGCCATGTACACACAGGCACTCCACCAGTTATGGCCCATGGTATCGAAGGTATGAAAGTCGGTATTAGGAAGCAGCCAGTCTTCTCGGGCAGGCGTTATTCCCACCTTAACAAAATCTTCCGCGATTTCCTGTCTTTCGTTTTCCGTCAAATAGTTATAAATACAATCGTATCCAATGGCAATATAGAAACTCGTATGTGAGGTCTTCAGCCCCCCCTTCCATTTTGGGGTCCGACTCAAAAGCGTTTTACTTTCCCAAGTATCCCTTTTTGTGTAATCGATTAAAATCGCCTTTATGGCTTCAGCAAATTTCGGTTTACCCGTCATGCGGTAGGCCAGCCCCAACAATTGGCAATCGGCAGCCTTCAATTTGTCTTTTTTTAGGAGTTTTTCGGCTTTTTTGTATTGTGCATCCCAACTCTTACGAACCGCTTCGTTACGGGAAATCTGGTTTTTCAGTTGTTTTATATTGGCATCGGTATGTAGAAGGTAGTTTCTTTCTTGGGCCTTCCCTACAAACACCAAAGCAAGAAAAATATATAGAAGTGTTCTTTTCATCGTTTCATTTTCACAATTGGTCAAAACTCAATGATCGGCCTATTCCGGCTAAAAAAACCAAGAACCAATCACATTACAATGTTATCGGTTCTTGGCTATTTATAATATAATATAGTATTCAGGCTCTATAAATTATAGCCCATTGACCGTATATCGGGCGATAAGGCATCAGATTCAAAAAAAAAATTTACTTCTACTTCACAGTGTTCGAATGTATTTTAAACCATCATTATCCCCATGAAGTCGTATGTATCTTTCCTTGACCAACATCATTCCGCCCTTATCTTATTTTCATTTTAAGGCTTTTTTGATCGCTTCTTTTACCAAGGGTTCCATAACCTTGTACCCTTCAAGGTTCGGATGTACGCTATCCCTACCGTACTCGCTTTTCAAGCCTTTTTCACCATCTACCATAGGCGTGTAATAATCAAGGTATACGATCTTGTTCTTATCGGCATAGGCCTTGATCCTTTTGTTAAGTTCGATAATCTGGTCGGCGGGTGCGATCGAGGGGCTCCAAGAATAGCTATTGGCCGGTAATGCCGAGGCCAACACAACCTTTATACCATTGGCCTTGGCGAGCTCTGCCATTGAAAAGATATTCTTTGCGATCATATCGTTGCTGATGGGCCCACGGTTACCGGCAATATCATTGGTACCGGCCAAAATAACGACCGCCTTGGGTTTTAAATCGATAACGTCAGGCCTGAAACGCAATAGCATTTGAGTAGTTGTCTGCCCACTAATACCGCGATTGATATACGAGGGGTTTTCGGTAAAAAATTCGGCATGGTGCTTTCCCCAGCCTTCGGTAATGCTATTCCCCATAAAAACTACGCGATTTTCCTTTTTAGAAGGGGCTTGTAACTGCTCGTTGTCCGCCCTATATTTTCCAAAGTTCGCCCAATCGTCCTTAGTCAACAAGGTCATTTTAATCACGCTGACGGCAGCATCAGGTGCCGTTTTCGGAAGCTGGATCGTCAAGCCTTTATCGGTGAGCCCCGCTTTCAGTTTAGTACCGTCGGCCAATAAGGAGGCCCTTTGTAATTGGATATCCCTATTGATTACCAATTGTCCATCTTTCGGCCAATCAAAAACATGGGCATAAAGAATATCATCCTTAATAGTATACCGCCCCCATTCAGGACGGTCGTAAGGACTGGCACTGCTTCCGTAAATGGCCTCACCGTTGACATCGGTCCAATCGCCAATTTCCTTTAATCTTTCTACACTTTCCGGTGGAAACTGGCCAAGTCCGTCAGGACCTATGTTCAAAAGAAAATTACCGCCTTTCGATACGATATCTACCAAGTTCTGAATCAACTTTTTACTGCTTTTCCAGTTTTTATCGGAAGGTTTATAGCCCCACGACCCGTTCATGGTCATACAAGACTCCCAGTCGGAATCGATGCCCGTAGCCGGTATCTCTTGTTCGGGCGTACCGAAATCACCTGCAAAATTCCCTTCGCGGTCCATACCTTCCATTCCCATACGGCCCTTGTCTACCCTATTGTTGATAATGGTATTCGGTTGGATCTCGCGGATGAAGTCGTACATTTCCTTCCCCATTTCGGTGGTGTAATCGGCGATCCAATCGCCGTCGAACCAAACCACGCCTATATCGCCGTAATTGGTCAACAGCTCTTTTACCTGGGGTTTTAGGTAATTCTTAAAGTATTCGGGAAATTCAGGGTTCACAACAGTTTGGTCTTTTTGACCTGCATTATAATTAGGGAATAAATTGCCCTGCGCCTGAGGATGATGCCAGTCTACGATGGAGTGATAGAAACAGAAAACGATATCCTGCTTTTTACAGGCATCCGACAACTCCTTGATCACGTCTCGCTTAAAAGGTGACGAATCCATGATATCATAATCTGACACCTTAGAGTCCCACAGACCAAAACCATCATGGTGTTTTGAAGTGATTACGATATACTTCATTCCGGCATCCTTGGCCATAGCAACCCATTCATCGGCATCGAACTTAACGGGGTCGAATACAGGAGGTAATTTTTCGTACTCCTCAATGGTATAATCTAACTTGTCCATAATCCATTCGGCACCCCCTCCACAGATTTCTCCGTTTCTTTCCCCTCCGGGAATGGAATAGACGCCCCAATGGATGAACATTCCAAATTTGGCATCGCGCCACCAGGCCATACGTTCATCATCAGACAGTTTTTTTACTTCCTTATCTTGGGCCAGGCCCTTTCCCAAAGTCAATATCGCAACAAATGCGAACAAAATTGATTTTACTATTACTTTCATTTTCTCTTGATTAAGGTTACTTGGTTCTAATAGATAATTGTATTTCCGATTGATTTCTAACTACGGTAATGTCTAATTTTTCTTGGGTCTTCGTTTCCATAACGACATTGATGAAGTCCCTTATTCCTTTTAGCCTTTTCCCATTGGCCTGTACGATTACATCCCCCGCTTTTAGGCCCTTGTTCAGTACGGCCGGACTTTGCTCCCAAACATTTAAAACGATGACACCTTCGGCCGTGTTAAGACCGTAGGCCGACTGCTCTTCTTTTGAGGAGACGTTTTTCAACTTGTTCCGCAACCAGGTCATAACCGGTGCCGTTTCCGTTCCTTTCTCTGATTCATTTTTTAGCTCCGGTACTTCAGGTGTTTTGGCAAGCGCTTTCAACTCGGCCTTTTGCACGCCAAATTTGTCCATCGGGAAATTTTTAAATCCGATTTTGAAAGCAGGCGAATTTTCTAGAACGGAAAAGTCAAGGTGTGCGGGATCCTTGAACAAGGGGTCTCCATAAGCACTGTTCAAGTCCCTATCATACAGTCTAGATTTCATCATACTTACTTCATTAGGGAACAAATTATAGTCCAATTCCTTTCCCCAACCGTCTAGCCTTATATCTTGATAGGCCTTTTGGACAATGTTGTGCCGGAATACATCTTGGCTGTTTTTAAACCATACATGGGGATGCAGCGAATTGTTGACCATGATATTGTTCTCGGCTATCCTGTGGAAGCCCTCCCGCAGTTTGAGGCCGTTGTTCAATAGCAGGTTGTTGTAAATGTGATAGTTAGAGGATCCGTCGTCTAAATCAATATCCCAACCGTGGTCACAACGAAAGCGGTTATTACGGATGATGGTGGTATGCACGGCATCCCATTTCCACATATTGGGGTTCGCATCGGTCAAACTGTCCATCACCGCTCTTTTGGGGTGCCAAAACCTATCTCTCCCCCACGAATTGAAAGACCCATGGTCACTGGTTTCCAATACGGTATTGAACACATCGTTATATTCCAAAATATGTCCGCCCCAAGTACCGTCACCAATATTGATGCCCGCCCTGGGCACATCGTATATGCTATTGTGCCGAACGGTAATATCCATAGCCATGGAAATTTGAACGCCAGCCGTTTGCTTTTCTATTCTTCCTATTCTGTAAATGAGGTTATCCTCTACCAAGCATTCCCTTGGAAAAAGTTCGTTTTTAGGACCCGACACGGTATCCATTTCGCTTACCGGAACAAACTCTTTATAATTAAAGGATGGTGAACGTACTGCCGACGGATCGCCTATAAAGGATATGGCACTGGCCCCCGAATCATGAATGTGATTTCCCTTGATCTCAAGGTTTTTATTATACTTACTTGCCAAGATTACATTACCGCCAAGGTTCGTGAATTCGTTATTGGTCACCTTGCAATTCTCCGTTCCCTCCAAGAAAACGGCGCCGCCTCGGTATATCGTCCAATCGCTTCTTAAGAGAGGCTCATATCCGTCCATAAAGGTGCGTTGCGAATTCTCAAACTTCACCCCTTCTATGGTCACATTCCTTACCGGGTTCTCTAAGGTACCCGTAAGCTGAATTAAATTTTTTAGTACGGAAACCTCAAATTGGGCCGTATTCAAATCCATATCGTCCAAAGGCCAGTAGTAGAGCTTGTTTTCTTCTGTATTCAGGTACCATTCTCCCGGGCTATCCAATTCCTCAAAGACATTCTCTACCATTCGGAATACTTTGTGCGGTTTAGAGGCCCTATTGTTTTGATGTCCGCCTTCAAAAACCGGGTTCCCGTCGCCGTCAATACCTGTAATTCGAAAATGGAAACCGCCCCATCTACCACCATGTAAGGCGTGAAAATAGGTTCCAACCGGGTTCTTCCATGATGCCACACGTTCTTTGGACAAGGCATCTTCGGCAAAACCCTGCCAATACTGTGCGGCTTCATCGTAATTGGGATATCGGGCCAGAACCTGTGGTTTCCCATTGACCATAAATTGGTCGAAACTTGAGACTTGCCCCACATCGGCTACATACATATGGTCTTTATATTTCTGCCAATCCCATTGTATGGGCGCCGCCCCTTTTAAAGTCACTTCCGACGCACTCGTACCCTTAATGGTCAAATTACTCAATGAAGGAGGTATGGTAATCGATTCCGACAAGTAATAGGTTCCGGGGAGAATATTTATAATTATATGGGCTTCTGGGCTATTTTCTTTTAATTCCGATGTTTTTTGAACCGCTTCCGCTACGGTCGTATAACTGAGGCCATCGCCCTTTTCATTTTCCCCAGTTTGGGAAACATAAATCTCTATGGGTTTCTCTTCTTGAGTACACGAAAAAAGAAGAGCTATAAAGCCGACTAGAAATAGTATTTTATTGAGTTTTTGCATGTTTTTTTGATCTGTTTAATATGTAATCAAAACCTTGTCGTAGCTTTTGGAAAGCTTAAACACGACTTGGCCCGAGTTATTCCTATTGGTGGTTCCCTTTCTGCTCGCTACGAGCTTGCCATCTTCGAACAAGTGTATTTCAGGTTGACTTCCCTCCTTTGGCAGGGGCATGTTGATGGTTATGGGCTTATCATTGCTAACGGCATACCCATTTGGAGCCTTTTCCAGTGTAAAGGAAAATGGGCTTCCCGATGAAACGATATCCCAGCCATGCGATTCAAACTTTTCCATTCCCGACAAAAACATGAATTCGATATCGGCCTCGTTATGGGTCGTCCGTAAAATGGACAAGAATCCTTTTTGATAGAAACCGTCTTTAGAAACCACATCGCTTTCCGAGGCATTTAACACTGTCCGATCCAAGGTGGTTTTATCGTTTAACAACACATCGATAATCTGCGTGTTCGGGTACTCGGGCACAGACGAAAAAGACACATTTGCTATGGGGTTGGTCTCCCCTTCCATAAACGGATTGAAAATTACCGCGAAGGGATGCTCCCAAACCGCTTCGTCCCTTTTCAAGATTAAGGTCGGTATGGGTTTTTCAAGAACCTCTTTAGGAGCGGTACCCTCACTAAGGGCATTCGATTTTGGCGAATTGATCTTATACAAAGTTTGGTTTTCACTTCCCTTGACCCATAGTTTCATGAAATTATCGGGACTTTCACTGCTTTTTAGGGTAAAAATGGCTCGAATATCCCCAGAATTGATCGTTTTCGTCTTATCCGTAAAATAATCATAGCCCTTTAAATCCCCTTTGCTAGAAGATAGTTCATCTGTAGGCATTGTTTTTAAGGGGGTATTTTTTACGTCAAAAAGCTCTAACGATTGCCCTAGGTTATGATAGATATATTCGTGCTTCTGCCTTCCTCCCTTTTGTTTTTTAGAGCGAAATACATCGATTACATATGGTTTTTTAGTGTTGGAAGCAATTACCGCCGTAAAGCGTTGCTGGTCGGAAACCGTCTTAGGTTCAACAAAGGACACGTTCGAAAAAGTTACTTTATCAAAAGAAGGTCTTTCCCCTGATTTCGGAAACACATTCTCCAGCTTAAAAGGAAAATAGGTACGCATGGCCGCATAATCCGATTGACCATCGACCACTACGGTGTTATGGGCCGGAAAACGGGAATAAAAATTCCTATGGTCATCATGCCAATAACTCGGTCCGCGCCCCATATCGGTACCCAAAACGTAATTGTTCGCATACAACTCCAATGAAATGCCATTGGCGTGGGCATGGTTACCAAAAGACCCAACTATAGACGCCATTACCGCATTTTCTCCCTTTCCCATGCGCTGGTTGAGCATACTTACATTAGGCGCATAAAAGGTGGGCGACACGAGCTTATCGGTGTTTACATCTTCCTTGGAATGGTTCTCGATCAAATGATCCGTATAGAAAAACAGTTCAAAGAAATCTTTCGCCCTTCGGTCATATACCCCCTCATTTACCATTTGCGATAGGAGTCCCGATATCAATTTCTCCTTTTCCACTTGACCGTACTTTCTATAGTTGGCCACCAAAAGTTCAAAGTTTTCCGGGGGAAGCATTTTATGGTGGGAATCGCCAAAGCCAACGGTATACCCACTCGGAAACAAATACTGAAAAGAAGCCAAGGCCGCCCTTTCCACAATAGGGAAATTGGCAAACTCATTGGCATTGGTAGCATGGTCCAATAAAGTGAATATGCGTAAAAAGGTAGTGATTACATGAACCGAATACGAGGCGCACTCGGGCCACATGGCATTTTCTTGGTCATAAACCAACAAGCTTTCCTTGATGGCAATTTGCCGATCCGTAGATATATTGAAAGTATGGTCTAAAAAATACTCCTGTCCCTTTCCGTTCTTGTAATTTTGATTTCCCTCTAGCACCAAACCGATGTAGGTAAGAAACCTGGCTTGGAATAGGTTCCAGTTATTATCGGGAATTCCCTTCTTGATAATCTGGTCGCCCCATTTTTGGAATACGGCCACCGAAGTATGGAGGTCTTTTTTATTCGCCTTAAAGTAATTGTAGAGAAAATCGTAGATGGTTACCAAGGAGACCACAATGCCTTCGTGAATGACTTCAAAAGTGGCGAGGCCCGAAATGTTGGCCTGTTCCGATTTTTCAAGATCTATGGGCGCATCCCTATAGTACATTCCCTCCATATAGGTAAAGAAAACGGGGGCGGCAAAATCGGCATATTTTTGTTCACCGGTAAGCCAGTGCAAAAAAGCGGCATCCGCCACGAGTTCCATGATCTGTTCGTTGATCTTATCGATGGCAAAGCCTGATCGGGAAGGGTGTACCCATTCCATTTTTCCGCTTTCCTTATGCCTTAGATACAGGCCCCGAGGGTCGTCGAAGTAGGGTTGCACCTCTTCCAATTTCGGACGCTCGTAATCCGTTGCCCAATCACGTGTACCCGAATACCTCACCGTGGGAACGGGAGCCTTTCCTTTGGAATGTGAAAAATCACCGCCTTTTAAAAAGACCTTATCATGTTTGGTGTTCCAGTTCATTTGAAGCCGTGAAACCAACCATTCGGGATCCTTTTCCCAATAGGAAATATACTTTGCCAATCGCTCCTTCTTCGTATTGACCAGTTCCTTCTTCCATTCAACACTTTCCAAAGATTTTACAAAAACCGCTCTTTCTTGATCGGTTACGTAAATTCTTGGATGCGCCGTGCTTTGTGCCATGGCCATAACCGAAACCCATACCATACAAATGGCAAACCACATTTTTTTTCCTTTTACTTGCTTCATCGCCTTTCTAAGATTCATTCGCATGCTATACCTTAAACCTATTCCTTTGTGGTTGTTCTATCCCCTTAATACTGATTCGGGTGTTCGTAATCCCCTATTCTGTGGTAGACATTCCTTTTCAAAGGGATTTGCATACCGTCGCTATCTTCCAACCAGTCGTAGAGGCTATTGGCAAACTCCTTTATCATGGGTTGTAATTCGGGTTTATCGATAAGGTTGACGATTTCATTGGGATCGTTTTCTATATCGTAAAGCTCGTTCGTATCCCAAATGCCATTGTAACGTATGTATTTGTACTTATCCGTACGAACGCCAAAAACCGTCGGCGTCATGGGGAAATCGTATTCAAAATAATACTCATAGAATATTTTGTCGCGCCAGTTGTTTTCGTCTCCTTTAAGCAATTGAACAAATGATTTACCCGGCATATGATCGGGTTTTTCAAGACCGGCACACTCTAAAATAGTTGGGGCTATATCTACGTTCTGAACCATGCGCTCTATGGTCTGTCCTCCTTCAAAAATTTCAGGACAACGTACCAACATAGGCACCTTAACCGATTCTTCGTAAAAATGTCGCTTGTCTATCAGGCCGTGTTCCCCCCAACTAAATCCGTTATCCCCCATATAAATGACCATGGTAGATTCATCGAGGCCATTGGTCTTTAGCCAATCCATGACCGTACCCACGCTTTCATCAACCCCCATTAAGGTTTCGCAATAGCGCTGTACCAAGTCATCAAAAGTGCCATCGGCCCTACCGTGGTACATATAATCTACACCATGCCAGCTATCGCGTTGCTTTTTCACCCATTCCGGCCAGTTCAACTTTTTATAGGCACTACCGATGGTTTGGGTGTAAGAGTCGGGTTTTTCTATTTTTTTACCCGCGTACATGCCCTCATGGCGTTTGGCCGGCTTAAACATGGCGTGTACGGCCTTGTGCGAGAGGTACATAAAAAAGGGTTTATCTACATCCCTTTTATCCAACCAATCGACCGCGTGTTCGGTCAATAGATCGGTCACATAGGTGTCTTTATCGTACTGTATGTTCTTTCCGTTGATGTTAAGGTTGGGCGCGTAGTAATCTCCCTGCCCCGCAAAACTTTCCCAATGGTCAAAACCGGGTCTCGGACTATCATTGTGATCCCCCATATGCCATTTTCCAAAAAAGGAGGTTTGATATCCTGCTTTTTGAAGGTATTCAGGGAAGAAGGTCAGGTTTCCCGGGTTGGGCGCCACATTATCCACTATGGTATGCACATGTGAATATTCTCCCGTTAGGATACTGGCCCTACTTGGCGAACATAAAGACGTAGTTACAAAGGCATTTTTCATATGTGCACCTTCCGCCGCCATCTTATCCATATTAGGAGTCTTCAACCAAGGCACCTTTCCCGTAAAGCCCATAAAATCGTAGCGGTGGTCATCGGTCAAGATAAAAATGACATTGCGCTTTGCGTGGCCCTTGAGTTTCTTTAGGTTCAGGTTGTTTTTTTTCTTTTGTGGCTGTTGAAATCCGAAACTAGGATTGGGGGCAAACAGCAACATGGTAATTGCGAAAACAAAAAACTTATTTTTCATATCTACTCTATTTTTTGGTCAGTAAGTTTTATATGTCCTATACGGACGTTCGCCCGTTTTCCTTCTATTGATTTAGAGCCTTCGTATCCTTAATTACGGGCCCAAATATGGCTATCGTCCAGCAGCTCTTCGTATTCTTGAACCAGTTCCGTTTTCATCCGTTCGAAAAGTTCAGGATGCTTTTTCGACACTTCTTGACTTTCCCCAATATCTTCCTTTAAATGGTACAAGACAAAATCTGAGAGCTTCGCCTTTTTTACCAAGGCTTCATTTCCGCTATGGATATTAAGAATCTTTGGCAGGTAGCCCTCTTCCGTTTTGAGTCGGGCCATTATTTTCCAATCGCCCTTACGCATGGCCACCACATGTTCGTTAAGGGCATTGTAAAAACTCCACACCAGTGGTTTTTGGCGCTCGATAGTACCCGTTTTTAGAAAGGAGGCAATTGATTGTCCGTCCAATTCCTTTTGAGGTAAGCCTGCCCCTGCCAATTCAGAAAAAGTAGGCAAGAAATCCAAGGCCGATATGACCGCATCCGTAGTACCGTTATACGTATCCTTTCCTAACCAGTTGATGATACAAGGCACCCTAAAACCCGCTTCGTTGGTCCATAACTTCATTCCCCTTAAATCGCCTGGGGAACCAAAAGAACGTTTGGCCTTGGGATACCTATTTAAGGTCTCAGGCCCATTATCCGAAGTAAAAACGACCAAGGTATTTTTATCCAATCCCTTTTCTTTTAAGTAGGCCATCAAACGCCCCACGGCAATATCTACATTTTCAACATTGGCAAAAAACTCGGCTTCCTCCTTAATATCCGTAAACGCGAGATATTTCTTGACCAGAGTTTCCGGGGAAGCTATGGGCTCATGTGGCTCATGAAAAGCTACCTCAAGAAAGAATGGACTGTTACCCTCCTTTTTATCGAGCCAATCTATGGCCTCGTCTACGATCAGTTGGCTACTATAGCCCTCTAAGGGGCCAACCTTGGAACCATTACGTACAAAATTCTTAGGGTTTTTATGTGTAGGTGAGGCATTGTTATGGGTCGCGAACCAATGTTCGAAACCGAAGTGGTCCGGTTGTGGTTGTTTTTCAGAGTTAAACAGTGAGCTACCGTGCCATTTCCCCACCAAACAGGTACTGTATCCGACCTCTTTGAGCAAGGCCGGAATAGTTTCCTCTTCGGCCCTTAAATGCACCACATCCTTCAGGTCTTCCCTTGGGGTATTTCCCCCAACAATAAAATCGTACAACCCGGCCCTATTGGGACTTCTCCCGGTTAAAAGTCCGATTCTCGAAGGCGAGCAAACGGGAGCGGTCGAATAAAAGCTGGTCAGTTTGATACCTGACTCCGCCAATGCGTCTAAATTAGGGGTTTCTATCAAGGGATGGCCGTAGGAAGAGAGGTCGCCATACCCTAGGTCATCGCATAAAAGTACAATGATATTCGGCTGTTCCAATTTCTTCGCATGACCTTCTTCTTTGGTTGTTTTACAGGAAATTAAAAGTCCACAGCCTAAGAGTGCAACAAGTATTTTTATAGCGCCAATACGTCTCTCTTCCATGGGATTAAATTTTCGGTTTTCCTTTTAGGTAGCCAATGGATTTCAAAAATATATCGGCCTCACGGGTCGTTTTGACATAAAATTCGCCATTACTTCTGGGCTTATTAAAAAATCCATGGGTTTGGTCTTTGTACAAAAAGATATCGCAGCGGCTTCCTACCGCCTCCATTTTCGTCTTATATTTTTCTATGGTAGCTACCGGTATCAGGGCATCCTTTGTTCCTAAAAAAATAATCGTAGGAGGGGTTCCCCCTTTAATATTGTGCATTGGGGAGATTTCCATGTGCCGCCCTCCCATTCGTTTGTACTCAAATCCCTCCGGACCATTATCGATCACGGGATTGTAAAGCACCAAGGCATTGGGTTTTGCGCTTATGGAAAGGTCGTCGGTAGCTTCGTCCAATCCATCAAGGGTTGCCGTGGCGGCCGCCAAATGCCCACCGGCAGAACCTCCGGAGGCGACTATTTTATTCGGGTCTATATGGAATTTATGGGCATTGGCCCTTACGAACCTCATAGCCGATTTTGCATCGCTGACCGCTTCAAAGGGTGTGGTTCCGTGCCTTGATTTTACGCGATAATCGACCAAAACCCCGATCATACCCCTAGAGGCAAAGTATTTGGCCTGGTCTTCAAATTGCGTAATGGTACCGCCATTCCATCCCCCTCCAAAAAAGAATACTATCGCAGGGTATGCTTTTTTTTGCTTGATTTTTTCGGGATATAGAAATTGCATCTTTAGCGTGTCGCCATCCACAATTTTATAAACCATCTCCTTAGGAGGAACAAACCCTGCACTATTTTCTTTTTGGGCATGGAACTCCAATGCAAAAAACAACGCTAAAACTATTAAAACCTTTCCCTTCATCTTTTCTATGCTTTTATTAAAACTATTCGGTTCTCCAATATAAGGTAGAAAAAGTACCTTATATCGATGGTTCGTAAAAATCGCCAATAGCGTGGCCCTTCGAGAGGTTTTTATTGTTTTATAGAAAGCCCCAATTTCTTCAGACGCAACAAAGCTTCCATATAATAGTAATCGGCATACACAATGGGCATATCAATTTCTGAATTGCGGGGATGATGACCTGTGGAATGCAGTAGAAGTGCTTGATTTGTATCCCCACTTAAATAGGTGTCGGACGACAACTTTTCGGTTAGGTCTTTAGCAGCCTGTATATATTTTTTCTTTTGGTCCTTTTCTTCTACCAATTCAGAAAGTTCAAGCATGCCGCATGCTGCAATTGCCGCGGCAGATGCATCCTTGGGTGCATTCGGGATCTTGGGGTCGTCAAAATCCCAGTACGGGATACCATCTTCGGGCAAGCGTTCCAAAAAGTGATCCGTGAGTCGAATAGCGGTATTTAAAAAGTCCTTATTACCCGTTTCCCTATAGGCTATGGCGAAACCATATATGCCCCAGGTCTGCCCCCTGGCCCACATCGAATCGTCGGCATAGCCTTGGTGGGTCATTCCCTTTAAAAACTCACCCGTTTCATCGTCAAAAGAACCCAAATGAAACATAGAAGCGTCATCTCTTACCAAATTATCCATGGTAACCTTTGCATGACTTTCGGAAAGATTATACAAATGTTGGCTACCACCATTCTTCGCCGCCCAAAAAAGCAGCTCCAAATTCATCATATTATCTACAATGGTATTGTGCTTATATTCATCTTTCTTTATAGGCCAAGACAAAATACTACCTACATTTGGATTATACAGCGTAGCCAAGGTATCTGCTGCGGCCAATAACACTTCTTTGTAGTCTTCGTTCCCGGTCAACCGATAGCCGTTGCCGTAGCTACAGTACAACATAAACCCGATATCGTGGTTTTCTGCGGGGCTATAGGCTATTTGCCTTAGGGCCTCCGTAGATTTCATGGCGCTGGTCTTTAAACCAGAATCTTGGGAATGTTCATAGGCATACCATAAAACCCCCGGCCAAAATCCGCTACACCAATCACGGGGCCCTACCGTCTCCCATTGGGTCTGTCCTTTAGGAATATTTCTGGGAAATTGATCGACACTCTTTACCGTTTTCTGTACGTCCTTGATTTTCTTGACATTTTCATCAAGTATTTTTTCCGGAGAAAATTGAACCGTTTCTTTCTTTTGTGAAGCACATGAAAACATTAAAAACGAAGCGAATAAAATTAGCTGTAGCCTGACTCTCATCTGAAGTGTTTTTCGATACCTTAATAGGATATCATTAAAATTGTTTGATTAATTCAAAACAAAAAACCGGTTCTGCGACCCACAAAATACGGTGCGCTATGGCCGTGTCTTAACGTGGTTTTTTGTTCCATACAATTTTACCTAGAATGCAGATAAAGACTCATAAATTATGATTCATAAGCTATAAAATAATAGCCTTTTGCCCCCGCCAAGGGCGGGTACGCCCCCTCTTCGTCCGTTCGGAAGGATTTTTCTTTCCTTTTGCAGAAGATGTAGTGCCCTATAAAAAATAGACGGTTATCGCCCCTTAAAATAGGGGTCCTTTTTTGCGGGAAATTCAATGTTATGGGACTCGCGATTTGCTTCCTTCCTACCCCAACAAAGGCCTTCATTTTCCCTTAACGCCCTGTTTATGGTACTTCAAAACGCCCTGTCTCATTCACCTTATGACATTCCCTTAGTGAATCATTTATTTTTTCCACAGAAAGACCTATGGGTTTTGGCCAAGGAACATCCTTAAAATCCCCTCTGTACCCAAGCCTTATATTTTCGTTTCTCAGGTCTCTTTTTTTTACGAATACCACAATTTTAGGCCTGTATAACTGAAAATGAACAATAGTTTATCATCTATGAATGATAATTTATCGCCCCTACCTTCAATTATTTTTAACATTGGCTTAACAATTTTTATGGATACATGTTCAACGATATGAATTCAAAAAACTAATTCAACAAAAACTATTAAATAACACTTTTATGACCACTTTGAAAAAATTTCGAGCCAACCTTAAGTATGTTGCCGGTCTATTAGGAATCTTAGGGTTTCTGATAAGCGGTACATTTACGCATTTATATGCTGCGACAAGCAGTATTAGCCCTCTTGACATCACGGCTGTTCAAGACCTGACCGTTACAGGTACGGTAACCGCCTCTGAAGACGGTATGCCGATTCCTGGGGCAAACGTTATTATAAAAGGAACGACCACAGGAACAACGACCGATTTTGATGGAAACTTCTCTATAAAGGTCGCTTCTTCCAACAGCGTACTCGTATTCTCTTCTATCGGGTTCGCAAAACAAGAAGTAACGGTAGGGAATAACACCACGATCAATGTCGCACTCGACATGGATGTCAGTGCCCTTGAGGAAGTCGTGGTCGTAGGTTTCGGTACGCAGAAAAAAGCGACGCTTACCGGTTCGGTTACCCAAGTAAAAGGTGACGATATCATGAAAGGTAAAGGAACCTCCAACGCGGCCTTGGCATTGCAAGGTGAAGTACCGGGGGTTGTCGTTACCCGTACCTCTTCACGACCAGGTAACGAAGGCACCAACATTAAGATACGGGGTGATATTTCGGTAAACAACATTGGGCCCCTCATTTTGTTAGATGGTCTAGAAATACCCGAATGGCAACTTGCCACCTTAAATGCCAATGATATAGAATCGTATTCCGTATTAAAGGATGGTGCTGCCGCTATTTATGGTACCAAAGCTGCCGGTGGGGTTATTTTGGTTACCACAAAAAAAGGGAAACAAGGTAAAATGAAAGTGAATTACAAAGGGGAGACCCAAATGAACATTCCCCACGATTTTCCTACGGCCAACCTACAAGAATGGGCCCAACTATGGTTACGGGCAGGTGACAATGACGGAATCAGCTACGTAGATACCGATGGTATCACACAACAGGCGGCCCCCAACTATCGCTTTTTCACAAGGGACGAATTGGTCTCTATTGTTGACGGCACCCTACCCATGGCCCCTGATTCGTATTTCTGGTTGACCAAAGAGCATAGGTTTGACGATGTGAACCAGTTCGATGCGGTTTACGGCTCTACCCTATCGCAACGTCATGATCTTTCGGTTTCCGGGGGTAGTGAAAATGCGACCTATAGAAGTTCCATCGGTTATGCCAACGAGCGTTCGCCCATTTCCTTTGTATATGATGGAGCCAAAAAATACAACTTCAGAACCAACCTTACCTATCAGATGAGCGATATGGTAAAGACCGAACTTACCGTGTCATATGACAATAGATTGGTAGACGAACCCACCCAAGGTGTGGGACACGGGGTTCAAGATATGTACCTTTTCCCTTTGTACAACCCCCAAGGACAATACTACGATATCTTTGGTGCCAACAACCTATTGGCCAAACTTGACGAAGGTGGACGTATCAGAAACAAAGAGGAAATTTTCCGCTTAGGCGGTGTGGTTACCTTAAACCTAGATAAGTATGTAGACGGATTATCACTTAAATACAACGGTAATTTCAGTTCTAGAAACGGTAGAAAAACCGAAAGGACCACCTCTGTAACCATGTACGACTGGGAAGGCAATATCAGCTACACCCCTACTACCCTATTGACTTCAGGGGTCAAGATTTACGAAACGGAAATCATGTTTCAAAACCATGTCATACAGGCCAATTACAACAAATCTTTCGGGAAACACAACATTGGTTTCCTTTTGGGCTTGACAGCAGAGGAAGAGCAAAGCTATAAGTACTTTCAGTCACGAAGCAATATGGCTTCCGATGAGCTAGACGATATCAATACCGGTGATGTTACCACCCAAGTGAACGGGGGATCGCCAAAAGATGCCAACGGAAATACCTTTAACTCGGGAAGTAATGCCGTGGGACTTGTATCGTATATCAGTAAATTAAACTACGACTATAATGGAATTTACCTTTTAGAAGTCTTGGGACGTAGGGATGGTTCTTCGCGACTACACCCCGATTATAGATGGAAAAATTTCTACAGTGCCTCGGCAGGTATACGTTTATCTGAAATGGCATTTATGAAAGATGGTTTTTTCAACAACTTAAAACTGAGAGCTTCTTATGGTGAAACGGGTTCGGTAACCGGTATCGGTGCATATGACTACATTTCGAACATCACCGTTGGAACCACAATTTTCGGTGCTAGCCCCGCTTTGGCCAATACCGCTAGAATTGCCTCGCTTACCTCAACGGAAAGAACCTGGGAACGCGTGGCCACGACCAACTTCGGTATCGATTTTTCGATACTGAACAGTCGCTTGAGCGGTAATGCCGAATACTTCACAAGAAAGAACAACGATATGCTTATCCCTATCACCTACCCTCAAATTCTTGGGGCATCGGCACCAAAGACCAATAGTGGTGATTTTAAGACCAATGGTTGGGAGATTGCCTTGAACTGGAGAGACCAAATCGGGGAACTCAAGTACAACATTGGCGTAATGGCCTGGGACAGTGAAAGTGAGGTAACCCGTATGGAAGGTGCTACAGCCATCAAATTAGGTGTAAACAAATCGAGTGGATCAGATGCCAATATCATTGAAGGAAAACCCCTTAATGCAATCTACACGTATAAGACCGATGGTTATTTACAGACAGAAGAACAGGTTTTAAACTACTACAACCAATATGGCTTTGTAGATCCTGCAAATCAGTTGGAAATGAAACCCGGTACGGTTCTGCCCAACTATAGAAGTGCCGACCGTCTGGTGCCCGGTACGGTAAACCGTATTGATGTGAACGAAGATGGGGTGATCAATGAAGACGACCTCGTTTACTTTGGTGATGCCAATCCCCATAAGAGTTATGGTATCAACCTTGGGTTAGAATACAAAGGTTTCGATTTCAGTGCCTTCTTTCAAGGCGTCGGAAAGCAGAACATCGTTCGCGAAGGAGCCTTGGCCTACCCCTTTAGAAGCTGGTGGACCAACCAAAACTCGGCCTTCTTGGGTACTACTTGGACAGAAGACAACCCCAATGCGGAGAATCCTGCAAGCTTTTACAATGGTCAAAGGAAAAACTGGAACTACGGTCACATTAACGACATCAACGTTATCAAAGCTTCGTATTTACGCGCCAAGGTGTTGACCTTGGGCTACTCCCTTCCTCAAGATGTATTGGCCAAATCAGGACTTGAAAGAGTGAGACTATCGGTTACCGGAAACGACCTCTTTGTCATTTCGAACGTTAAGGATGGTATGGATCCTGAAATGGGCAGCAGTGCCAACCAAGGAAACACCGTACCCTATACCTCTACGGTATTATTAGGACTTGAAGTAACATTCTAACAACCATTAAAGATCAATAAGATGAAAAATATTAGATTAAATTCAAGAATATCATACCTGATGCTACTGCTCTCGGCAGTGTTTTTAGGAGGATGTGAAGATTATTTGGAACAGCTCCCCCAAGATTCGTTAAGTGAAGCGGTCTATTTTGAGACCCCCGAGCAATTTACCAGTGCCGCCAACCTGTTCTACACCCGGTTGGGCTTTGACTACGGGGATGAATCTTCCGACCTTTCGGGAAACATTTCGGGCGACCCGCTATACGGCCAAGGAAATTCCATTACCCCGACAAGCGATGATATTTGGGAAGACAATTATTCCTACCTGCGCCCCCCCAATCAACTCATAGAGAAGGCGGCGGATTATCCTGGAGAGTTTTCGGAAATAGCCGAATCTGTGGCTACGGCCTATTTCTTTAGGGCCTGGCACCACTTTCTATTACTAAAACGCTTTGGAGGTGTGCCCTTGGCGACCGAAGCGTTCAACCTGGATTCAGAAGAGAGCATTTCAAAGTTTTACGGCCCTAGAAACAGTCGTTATGAAGTGGTAGGCCAAATCTTGAAAGATCTTGACCAGGCCATAGGCGACCTGCCTTCCCAAAACGACTTGGCAGATGACAAGCAAGGGAAACTTACCCTAGAAGCCGCCAAATCTTTTAAGGCCCGTGTTCTTCTTTACGAAGCTACCTGGGAAAAATACGTGGGTGCAGCCACCGATGGCGACGGAACCAGTGAAGGGGCCGGATCAAACAAACCCGCCGATTACCCCTCTATAGCGGAGATGTTCAACGGAGCCAAGCAAGCCGCCAAGGAAGTTATGGATAGCGGTGCCTATGAATTATGGGACCAACGCGATGCCATTGGGGAAGAACACCTCTTCTATTTGTTCAACTTAGAAGATGGGGGCTCGAACCCGGCCGGACTTTCAAAAGCCGATAATAAGGAGTTCATCTTTCAAACGGTATATGATTTCACCCTAAGAAAGATCAATCAGAACCTGACCCATGCCAAGCCCGTCAGTCCGAGTAGAAAATTGATGGACATGTACCTTTGTACCGATGGCCTACCCGTACAGCACTCCGATGTTTTTGAAGGATACGACGATATGGCCTCCGAATTCGAGAATAGGGACTACCGTTTAAAGAGTTTCGTAAACGAACCCTTGAAGCAGTACTGGGGATGGGGTTCCAATACCAATGGCGGAGGGGCCCAATACGGTGTTGCCTTTGAAGATAGCGGTATTAATTACGACTACAGGTACGTACCTCAACTGACCTCTCCCGGTGGTGCCAGAAACGTAGGCTACCAAGGAAGAAAATTTACCACGGAGTACAGATTGCGGGAAACCAAGGAAGAGTCGTACAACTACCCACAAATTCGTTTGGCGGAAGTGATGCTCATCTACGCCGAAGCAACCTGTGAAATCAACGGTGGTACCATCTCTGACGGAGATCTAGACATCTCGATCAACAAAATTAGGGAGCGCTCCGGTGTGGCCCCATTGACCAATGCCTTGATCGCCCCTTTCCCTGACCTGAACATGTTGGGCGAGATACGCCGTGAACGCGCCATAGAATTAAATGGGGAAAACTTCCGCTTTGACGACCTTAAGCGCTGGAATGTTGCCATAGAAACCCTAAACAAAAACGTATGCCTTACCTATATCGAAGGTACCGAATACGAAACGGCCTTAAACCCTAAAGATCCAGGAAACCCTATTTACGTAGCCGGGGCATTTCCTTACGGGTTGACCCAATCGGAACAGAGTGTATCTACCTATTCAGGTATAGCCACCACAAAACCGGGAGCTTTGATCCTTGATCCTTCCGGTAACCGAAACTGGACCTTAAAGAATTATGTGGATCCCATACCAACGGATCAAATAGAACTTAACCCCGCACTAGTACAAAACCCGGGGTGGTAATATTGTTTTTCTGCGAGTTGGGTAGAAAAATTGTTTTGTAGTTTTGAGTTATTGACTAAAGCAGCTGTACGGAAAGTACAGCTGCTTTTTTTTAATGCCCCCAAGCCCAGATGGCTTATTCCTTTGGGGCTTCCTTTTGCTCCATGAATTCCGTTGGGGTAACACCGAATAGTTCACGAAATGTTTTACTGAAATATGCGGTGGAATTGAAACCGGTCATATAAGAGACTTCCTTTATGGAATACTTGTTCTCCTTCAATAGTTCGGAAGCATACCTCAAGCGTACCGTACGCATGTAGTGGCTTGGGCTTTTCCCCGTAAGGGAATTTATCTTTCGATAGAGTTGTGAACGGCCAATGCCCAATTCCTTGAGAAGGTCTTCCTGTTTAAAGTCCATATCCCCTACGTTGTCTAAAATGGTTTTCGTTACCTTGTCCAAGAACACCTCGTCCATGTTATTGGAGGTGACCTCACTAGCGGGAAAAATACCACCGATTTCCGAAAACCGCTGTCTAAGTCTCTTTTTTGTTTCCAAAAGATTGTTTATCCGGGCAATGAGGACCCGCGTTACAAAAGGTTTTGACAAATAGCCGTCCGCACCACTGTGATAGCCTTCTATCCTATCATCGTCAAGACTTTTGGCCGTCAACAATAATACGGGAATATGGCAGGTTTCAAATTCATTCTTTAACTTCTTACAAAGCTCGAAGCCATCCATGACGGGCATCATTACATCGCTTATAATAACATCGGGGAAATGCTTTTCGGCCATTTTGAGTCCTTTTTCCCCATTGGCGGCCTGTTTTACCTGATAGAACTCCCTTAGGTCATTGACCAAATGGGTACGCAGCTCTTTATTGTCTTCGACCACCAGTACCGTTGGGCGGTCTTTATCGTCGGGCTGTTCCTGAAAATCTTTGGCGGCCACCAATTCATTGGTCGTCAGCATTTCGTATTCAACGGCCTTCATGGAGTTGATACGGAATTCGTTCTTGATATTTTCCGTTTCCATAGCTTCCTTGTCGAGGTTCAATGGTAGGCGAACCCTAAATTTACTTCCTTTGTCGGCCTGGCTTTCCACCGAAATATCACCACCGTGCATTTCAACCAAGGCTTTGCTAAAGTTCAGTCCGATACCGGTTCCGGTCTTCGAGGGATCTAGATTGTAGAACCTTGAAAAAATGTTCTTCAATTGCACCTTATCAAGTCCTCTACCACTATCCTTAACCACGATCTCTACATAATCGCCCATTTTTTCCCTAGAGAAAAAGAACGAATCATAAGTGGTTACCTTTTGGGTGACCTTGTTGATGGAAACATCGATCGTCCCTTCTGGCGGCGTAAACTTAATGGCGTTGGAAATGAGGTTGGTGATTATTTTTTCCACCTTGTCCAAATCAAAATGGGCCTGTATATTCTTTGCATCGGAAGTAAACGTATAAGCTAGGTCCTTCTGGTCGGCCAGATCTTTAAAGAGCATAAAAATATCTTCACAGAACGCAACGATATTCCCTTTCTCAAGCTGAAGCGGCATCATGCCCACATCCATCTTTCTATAATCCAAGAGCTGGTTCACCAAATGCAATAACCTTCTGGCGCTACGTTGGATCGTCTGTGCCGAGTTCATCATCGGACTTGACTCATTAATGCTCGAAAGTATTTTGTCTACCGGGTTCAAGATCAAGGTCAATGGCGTTCTGAACTCATGGGAAACATTTACAAAAAACTGTAGTTTCATTTGATCCAGTTCGTGCTTTTGGTCTTCCCTTACCTTTTGGGTGTAGTAGTACATAATGGCCCAAATGAGCAAGCCGCCGGCAATGGCATAAATGAGATACATCCACCACGTCTTCCAAAAAGGCGGCAGGATCTCTATGTTCAATTTGGCCGAACCGGCATTCTCCCATTTGCCGTCGACCGAGGCCTTGACCTCAAAGACATAATTTCCAGGTTGTAGGTTGGAATGGTTCACCACCCTATTGTTGCCTATATTGACAAAGTCGTCGTCAAGCCCGTGCATCTTATACGCGTATTGCACTTGTTCCGGATTTTCAAAATACAGGGCTACAAATTCAAAAGAGATGTAGTTTTCATCGTATTTGAGTGTGATGTTCCCTATAGAATCCAAAGCACTGTTGATCAAGACCCGTCCGTTTATGGAATCGCCCTTGACCACCTTTTTGTTATTGAGCTTAAAGCTTGTGATCAGTGGATTTAGCTTTACATCGGCCGGAAGCTTTATATTTTCGGGGTGGAAGATATTGAAGCCATTGATTCCCCCCGCCAATATTCTGCCGTCTTTGGTCTTATGAATCGATTTGGTCTGAAACTCGGAGCCTTGAAGTCCGTCGTGTACATTGAAATTTCTAATCTCATCGGTTTCAGGGTTTAAAAATGAAAGTCCACTTTTTGAGGTAATCCAAAAATTGTGATTATCGTCTTCCTCAAGGCCTACCACTAGATTATTGGGAAGTCCGTCATGTGAAGAATACGATTTTATCCGTTTCAAGGTATCGTCAAGGACAAAGATTCCCGAGTCGGTGCCCAACCAAATATTGCCCTTGTGGTCTTCGGTAATGTAGTTGATCCTATTGCCCTCTACGCCCTCTTCATTGACCCTTTCAAAATCAATTTCCTCCGGTGCAAACTCTTGAAGTTTATCGAGCGCTACTACGTTCAGGCCCAGTGTTGTTCCAATCAACAAGCGCTTTTTGGAATCGACATACAAATACAAGACAATATTGCTCGTCAATCCAATGTCCTTTACGGCCGTATTCTTGTACTTGTAAAACGTGCCCGTTTTGGGATCCAGCAGGTTGAGGCCTTCGGTACGCAGGCCGATCCATATTCTTTTTTCAAAATCTTCAAGGCCCGCCCATACGGAATTCTGGTCTATTGATTTCGGGTCGAACACATTATGCTCGTACCGCGTAAAGATCTCTTTTTCGGGATCAAAACTGTTGAGTCCCCCATCTAGGGTACAGATCCATATTTTGCCATCGGAAGACTCGAAGGTGTACAAAATCTTGGTTGAAGAAAGCGACCGTTCATCGCCGGGGACGTTCCCGTAATGCCGATACGACTCGTTTTTTTCATCGAACAGATCGAGTCCACCATTGTAGGCCCCGAGCCATATCCTCCCCTTGGAATCTTGCAGAACCGACTGTACGATCTTTTCACTTAGTCCGTTCGCCTCGTTGGGTTGGTAGTAATAATGGCCGAAAGAATATTTTGAAGGATCTAATTTGCTCACCCCTTTATCGTAACTCCCGATCCACAAAATGCCATCACGGTCTTCGTATATAATAGACGGTTTATCATTGGCCAAGGAGAAAGGGTCAAAAAGGTTGTTCGTTATCTGCCGGGTTATGGCCTTCTTCTTCTTGTCGTAAAGAAAGATACCATGGCCATCGGTAGACAACCAGAAAACCCCCTTATCATCTTGATAAATATTGCTTACGGGAATATGGGAATCGGCCAAGGAAAGGTGTTGGAATTCATTTTTCTCGCGTATCCAAAATATCATATCCGACATATCGTTCCCTATCAAAAAATCCCCATCGTCGTCAATAAACACCATTTTAGGAATATGGTTGAGCTCATACGGGTTTCCGCTATCGATAAAGACCCTGTCGAAATCGTCTTTAGACCGGTTGTATTCGTTGAGATATTGGCCATCGGTCGTAATCCACAACTCGCCTTCCCTACCCATTACAATGGCATTTACACCATTGGAATCTAAGGACCTATCATTGGTGGTGTCGTTTAAATAGTATGAGAATTTTTCGTTGTGCAGGTTATCGGCATCGGTCAGGTCTATTTTAACCACGCCATTTTCCGTAGCCACCCAAATGGCGTTGCCGACCGCATCGTACTCGACATCGTTTATGATCTTTCTCGGACTGGTTGACAAAGACAATGGCCCATAGAGGTCGATAAGGGTAAACTTATCGGTTTCCTTATTATAGACATTCAGGCCATTATTGGTACCCACCCATAGTTTTCCGTACTTATCTTCGGTGATGGTATTTATTCTATTGTTGCTGATGGAGGTAGTATCGTTTAGCACCGACCTAAAGATTTCAAATTCGTAGCCATTGTATCTATTGAGTCCGTCAATCGTACCAAACCAAAGGAAGCCCTCCCTGTCTTGAAATATTTCGGAACAGGTACTACTGGATAGGCCTTCAGGGGTCTCAAAATTTTCGAATTTTAGGGTATTGAACTGAGCCTCCAATGTAAAGGAGATAAGGAAAAGGAAAAGACAAATATGTTTGGTGATAGGCATGTATGAATTTTACTTTGACAGGTCCGTAAACGGCCCCTTTAGTTAACCGACAAAATCTACGAAAAGATGCGTTAGAACCACACTAAAATCGCCATTAATTTTCAATATTTGGCGAGAATTCCGTTGTTATAAGTTGAGATGGAAGTACGCCTATATTTTTTTCTCATTTAAAGGCTTTTCATACTATGATTCTTCATATTTCCAACGAGCTACCCTCTTAGAAAATTTTGGTAGCGGTGACTCTATCTTCCCATAAAACACCATCGTTTTCCTGATGGTCGATCGATACTAAACAATAGTTTTTTGCAATTGTTTTTTTAGGGTGAAACAAACAACAATTTTATGATGTACACAAAATATTCATAAATTAATCATAAATTAATCAATATTTATTCATAATATTGACAAATCATCATCCACAGCTAATGGTCTCAAAACCCTCTTTAAAAAACCATTCCATAGCGATTGAGCAATCTGAAAATCAAGATTTTTTTGAGATTCTCTACAATTTGTATTACCAAAAGCTATACCTCTTCGCCTTTTCTTATACTTCCTCAAAAGAAGATGCCGAAGAAATAGTCCATGATGTTTTCTTAAAACTTTGGAAAAAACAAGATGATCTTTCTTCCATCTCAAATCTCACGGGTTATATCTATAAAATGACCCGGAACGGTTGCTTGGATTTTTTACGGGCAAAAAAGAATATTCTAGCAATAGAATCCAATATGCTCCAGCAACAAAACCTCCTCAATCTTCATGCCCTATCCGATGATCCTTCTAGTGCTATAATAGAAAAGGAATTAGAATCTCAAATAATAAGGGAAATCAACAAACTACCTGAAAAATGCAGGATGGTATTTATCAAAAGTAGACTAGAGGGCTTACAGCATAAGGAAATCGCCCACGACATGAAAATCTCCACAAAAACTATAGAAAACCATATTTCAAAGGCCTTAAAAAAATTAAAGGTTTGCTTCAAGGATTTTTTCTAGAGTCTGGTTTTTAAACCATCGATATTACCTATCTTCTATAATCCCTTAACCTTCTACCCACCATTTTTAAGCAAACAAGAATACACCTTTCATTATAAACAAGCCTACTGTCGCATATAAGCCCATTGGCGAAACACTACATACCACATTGCCCTATTCTTTATTTATAATATTGAATATCAGATTTTTACATATTATTTTTAAAAAAACACTCATTCGTATAGGGGATGGTCTTGATTTTATCGTCTATGTATAAAAGATGCCCCACTAATATGAACAAAAAGGATATTTTAAGATTGATTGAAGGACATCTTGACGATTCTAAGAAAAAGGAGGTTATAGATTTTTTATTAAAAAACCCTAAAGCACTAAAGGAATTTCAAAGATTAAAAGCCACCCATGTAGCTGCAGCAATTAGAGGAGACAATAAAGTGTCCAACAGAAAAAAACTATATATCAGGGTATTTAAATATGCCGCGGTAGTTTCGATTTTAGCTGCAACTTGGTTTTACTCCAGTTCCCATCTGAACAATGAAATCTCAAATGTTGAAAATGCAATAACCTTAGTTACTACATCTATTGGCGAAAAGAAGAAAGTTGTTCTTTCTGACGGCACGGTTGTTACGGTCAATTCCAACAGTGTTCTCTCATACCCTACCCATTTTATTGGGTCGACGAGAGAAGTAGTTTTAAGAGGGGAGGCATTTTTTGACGTAACCGAGAATAAAGAAGCTCCATTTATAGTAAAGACCAATGAAGGAATGGATATAAAAGTTCTAGGTACAACATTCAATGTAAAATCATATCCAGAAGATTCCAATATAGAAACAACATTGGTCACGGGCAAGGTCGAAGTTGTTGAAAGGGAAGACAACAAAACCGTTTTTTTATATCCGTCGCAAAGGGCCACCTATGTTAAAAATGACGACCAACTGATTATAGATAAAGTAAATACCGAAGAACATGTCTCATGGAAAGATGGTAAACTTATTTATGATGAGACGCCGTTTACAGAAGTAATTAAAGGCTTGGAAAGAATGTACGACGTAAAATTCAAGATTAAATCAAAAGAAATCTTCGACTATAGGTATACGGGTACATTTGACAATTTATCTATAGAAGAGGCCATATACCTACTTGAATTATCATCTCCCATAAACTGTCATTTAAAAGAAAAAAAAGTAGTACTAGACATACAAAAATAAAAAGGGAAAGTGCTGTAACACTTCCCCTTGGGCTATTATTTAGCTTAACTCAGTAAGTAAATAAATAAACTAAACCAAAATTATGAAAAAAAAGACACTTTTTTTTTCAAAAATCCCTCTATTACGGATTATGAAAATTTACATGGTATTAACTTGTATCACTTTGTTCAAAGTTTTTGCATCAGATTTAAATGCCCAAAGTATTTCCCTTGATATTTCTAATGCTAAATTAAAAAGGATTTTAGCAGAAATAGAGAGTAAAAGTGATTACAGTTTTTTCTACAACAGCAGTATTGTCAATGTTGACCGAAGAGCATCGGTTAAAGTAAAGGATGCCTCCCTAAACGATGCGTTAAACCTGTTATTGGCAAATACAGGAATCGGATTCTCCTTTGTACGAGATCAAATCATTTTATTTCCTAAAGACAATATTGAACTCAAGGAAAAAATTGAAAACCTATTACAAAAAAATAAGAATCCGGTAGCACTGACCTCCGCTAAAATTAACGACCTACTAATCTCCAGTTTACAACAAACCATAACAGGTGTTGTTGTGGATAAAGATAACATTCCCGTTCCGGGGGCTAGTGTAATTATAAAAAATACTTCGACAGGAACGGCAACGGACTTTGATGGAAATTTTTCCCTAGAAGCAAATGACAATGCCATTCTTATTGTTAGCTATCTAGGCTATAAGACCCTAGAAGTTCCGGTGAACGGCAGAAAAGAATTGACCATCCGTATCGAGGAAGACGCGGCCCAACTGGAAGAAGTGGTTGTGGTAGGTTATGGTACGCAAAAAAAAGCAACCGTCACCGGTGCCGTTACAGCGGTAAAAGGTGCAGTCTTGGAATCATCCCCGGCAGTCAGTGTTTCAAATGCCTTGGCAGGTCGCTTGCCTGGTGTTGTGATCGTACAGACAAGTGGTGAACCGGGAAATGATGAATCAAATATTACGATACGTGGCACCAACACAATAGGCAACAATTCACCCTTAGTGGTTATTGACGGTATCCCTGATCGTGATGGGGGAATTTCCCGATTGAACGCCTTGGATATCGAGAACATATCTGTTTTAAAAGATGCCTCGGCCGCTATATATGGAGCCCGTGCCGCTAACGGAGCCATCATCGTTACCACAAAACAAGGTAAAAAAGGAAAGGTTTCGGTCACTTATGATGCCGATTTTGGTTATAACCAACCCACCGTAATACCGCAAATGGCAAGTTCGGTCCAATACGCCGACATTGTAAATGAATTGCGTATTTATAACAACATTCCCAGTGCGGAATGGGGAGCCGCATCAACGGCCATTCGAAACACCGGCATTTACGAATCACCAAATAGCGAAGCGGAAGCCAGTGCCGTTTATAGTCCGGAGGATGTAGCGGGATACAAAGCGGGACAAGACGATTACCTATACCCCAACACCGATTGGTTTGGCGATGCGTTCAAGGATTGGGCCTTACAAAGCAGACATAATTTATCTATAAGCGGGGGTGGCGAGAATGTTCAATTCTTTTCTTCCATCGGTTACCAAGACCAAGACGCCTACTATAAAAATTCCGCTAACCGTTACCAACAATACAATTTTAGGATCAATACAACGGCAAGGATTAACGACTATATCAGCACAAAACTAGGTTTTGCCTATAGAAAGGAAGACCGAAAGTTCCCTACCCAATCATCAAATGCCATATTTAGGATGTTGATGAGAGGTCGGCCTACCGAGCCTGCCATATGGCCTACCGGGGAACCAGGCCCCGATATTGAGAACGGACAAAACCCAATCGTAATCGCAACCAACGCCACGGGGTACGACAGCCAACCTACCGACTACCTACAGATAACGGCATCGGTAGACATAGAAATTCCATGGGTAAAAGGTTTAAAAGCCACGCTTTTAACAGGTGTCGACCAAAGCAATGCAAGAAGAAAGTTATGGGAAACCCCTTGGTCTTTATACAGTTTGAACAGAGCCGATTACATCGCCACTGGAAATCCGGTACTTACGGAGAACGTCAAATCCCCGTTTACCGATGCGCGATTAACGCAATCTTCAACCAATATCCTCAATATAAACCTTACCGGTTTACTTTCTTACGATACAACTTTTGGCGACCATACCATTGGTGCACTGGTAGGGGTTACCAACGAAACCTTTAAAGGCGAGAATTTTTTGGCCTATCGTCAAAATTTCATTTCCCCTACCGTAGATCAGCTGTTCGCCGGTGGAAAGGAAGGCCAAATTACCGATGGAAGAGGATACAATAGGACTCGACTAGGGTATTATGGTCGTTTACAGTACAACTATAAAGAAAAGTACTTGGCAGAGTTTATCGGTCGTTATGACGGTTCCTATATATTCTCAAAAGACAATAGGTTCGGCTTCTTCCCTGGTTTTCTAGCGGGTTGGAACATCACCAACGAAGAATGGTTCAATGTAAAGGGAATCGACCTTTTAAAACTAAGAGGTTCCTATGGTCAGATGGGTAACGACCAAGTAGCTTTTGATTCAAACAACGACGGACAAATCGATGCCGACGAACTACAGGAGTATGCCTACCTATCTACCTACAACCTTGGGGAATATCCCATAGGTACCGGTGTCGCAACTACCCTCGAAGAATCCTTGTTGGCCAATCCCAACTTTACATGGGAGCGCGCAAATAACTTAAACGTAGGTCTTGATGGTATCATCTTAAACAGCAGTTTGAGCTTTACACTTGAATATTTCTTGAACAAAAGAAACAAGATCTTGATTCAAGAAACCGGTTCTACCCCTGCATCATCGGGTATCAACAGCTTATTACCTCCTGTCAACCTAGGTGAAGTAAAAAACAGCGGTTATGAATTTAGTCTAACCTACTATGGAGGTAAGCAAGATGGATTCAACTACGACTTTGGTGTCAATGGTGGTTATGCACAAAGTGAAGTGGTAAACTGGGACGACAACCCCGGAGATCCTCAATATCAATTAAAACAAGGAAAGGCAATTTTTGGACATTTGGTCTATATTTCTGATGGGGCTTTTAAAGACCAAGCGGAAATCGATGCCAACACCCTTGATTACAGTCAACTTACCGGGACATTGAAACCAGGTGACATGAAGTTCAAGGATATTAACAACGACGGAAAAATCGACGCGGACGATCAAAAACGATTGGATGAAAGCATTAATCCTACATTCAATTTTGGGATAACGTTCAACGCCGAGTATAAAAACTTCGACTTTTCATTACTTTTCCAAGGTGCTACAGGTGCCTCCGTTCCAATTCAAACAGAATCTGGGGAAATCGGAAACTTTTTGGAATACAGTTACGAGAACAGGTGGTCGATAGATAACCCTAGCAGCGTTCACCCTCGCCTTGCCAATCGTGGGGATACCTATTACACCGGTGGCAATTTTGGCAATAACACCTACTTTCTGTTCGACAAGGATTATATCCGCTTAAAGAATATAAAGCTAGCCTATAATTTCCCATCAAAATTTATCCAGCCTTTGGGGCTATCTAAATTTCAGGTTTATGTCAATGCACTTAACCTGTTCACTTTTGCAAAAAGTGATATTTACGATCCAGAATCAAATTCCGGCGATGGTAGGATTTACCCACAAGCGAGAGTAATCAACACTGGGTTCAGTTTAACTTTTTAAAAAATGATCATGAAAAATATTATATATAAAAGTTACCTTTTAATAGGTATGATGATACTGGCTTCATGTTCTGAAGATTTTTTGGAAACACAGCCGTTAGACAAAGTGTCCGCCGATGCTGCATGGAGTGACCCGGCCTTAGCGGAGGCCGCTATTTTCGGGGCTTACTCATCTTTAGGCTACGGTGGCTTCGAAGACAATGGACTTGCCAATATAACCGACCAATCCCTATTTACCCATGCCGGTAGATTTAACGAGGTTTTCACTCAAGGAACCGAAACCCCTGGGAGCTTAGGTTTTACCAGTGCCACTTATAAATGGGACGATATGTATGCGGCCATCCGCAAAACCAATATGGCCATCGCCAACCTGCCCGAAACCGATTTTGAAGCCGAGGTCAGGGACAAATTATTAGGTGAAGCCTATTTCTTAAGGGCCTATTACTACCAACAATTATGGAGATTTTACGGTGGTGTCCCTTTAATCGAAGTCGCCTACGAACTTAATGAGGACTATAAGGTTCCAAGAAACACTTTTTCCGAAACGGCAGACTTTATCATTGCCGACCTCGATAAGGCCGCGGAATTGTTGGACCAAAAAGAGACCGGACCAGGTAGGGCTTCCAAAATAGCGGCCATGGCCCTAAAGGCCAGGGTACTACTTTATGCCGCAAGTGATTTGCACGATGGCAACAAAGCTTCTGCCGCCTCTGCCGTTTTGGGCGGTTATTCGAACCTAGACCTTATCGCATATACGTCTGGAGACCAAAATGCCAGATGGACGGCTGCGAAAGTTGCCGCAAAAGCCGTAATGGATGCCGCAAGTGGATATAAATTAGATCTAGCGGCCCCCGTGTCCCCTGAAGAAGGGAAACAAAATTACGTCTCTGTTTACCTCGGCGGCAAAAGTACCGTAGGGGATGCCTCGGCGGCCGTAGAGCTTTTGTTTCAACGCGTACACTCGGCCGATTATAAACAAGAAGATGTTTGGCCTTTGGGCGGAATCAATTTTGGCCTGAACAATGGGCCTAACGGATACCATAACTGGTCGACAAACACCCCCCTTCAATTGCTGGTCGACGATTACGAAATGATGGACGGATCTAAGTTTGACTGGGACAACCCCGAGCACGCCAAAGATCCCTATGCGGACAGGGACCCAAGGTTTTATGCGACGATTCTTTATGATGGCGCCGATTGGAAACCACGTCCATCGGACGTTGCTCCTTTAGATCCCGTAAATCAAATACAAACCGGTTATTATGAAGGTGCCGACGGTACCATTAACGGCTTGGATACCCGCTCATCGACGATTGAAAACTGGAACGGTAGCTTTACCGGATATAACCTTAGAAAATTCATCGACCCCAACCCTGCCCTAGCGGACAACCTTTCAAACGCCCAAGAAATACCTTGGCCATTTATACGCTATACCGAAGTTGTATTGAACTATGTAGAGGCCTGTATAGAAACAGGGGAAGAAGGCGAAGCCCTAGCCTGGCTGAACAAAATCAGATATCGTGTAGGCATGCCCGAGGTGACCGATACGGGCGCCGCTTTAGTGGAACGGTATAGAAACGAAAGACGTATTGAACTCGCGTTCGAAGAGCACAGGTACCATGATGCCCGAAGATGGTTGATTCCAGAAGAGACGGTTGGAAGACCCGTGACCGGTATAAACATCAAGGCAACCCTTAAACCTGGCGCCACGCCACACGAACCCTATAAGCACGATAAAGACGTCTACGACTATACCTACAAGGTCGTAAACAATACGGATAAGGAAATTAGGGTGTGGGACGATAAAATGTACTATAGGCCCATAGCCAGGGAGGAAGTGAATAAAAACGATCTACTCATACAAAACCCTGGATACTAGTTATTACTTGAAGTCAATAAAAAAATCTACCCTAGGAATTAGGGTAGATTTTTCACTTATAGCCCACTTTTATGCTTAGATATTCTTCTTGCTTTTACGGTCTAGCTTTCCTTTGTTTTTTCTTCGTTTCCTGCAAAGACCAAGATCAAAAAAAAGATACGCCCCCTGAGCCAACTGAAACTTTGTTTTCCTTATTGCCTCCCGAAGAAACAAATGTTCTATTTCAAAATTCATTGGAAGAAAACCTGAATGTCAATGTGTTGATGTACGAATACCTATATAATGGCGGAGGCGTGGCCGTAGGCGATTTTAATCAAGATAACCTAGATGACCTTTATTTTACATCAAATATTGGAGACAACAGGTTTTATATAAATCAGGGCGATTTTAATTTTATGGATGCTACCGCCATTTCCAAGAATCAGGGAAGATCCGGCCCATGGAAAACGGGTGTAACTACAGTTGATATTAATGGGGACAACAAATTAGACCTCTATATATGTTATTCGGGTGCATTACCCTCCCACAAAAGAAAAAACCAACTTTTTATAAATCTTGGTAACAACGAACAAGGAATTCCCATATTTGAAGAGCAAGCCGAAAAATATGGTTTAGCCAGTGAAGCCTTTAGCAATCAAGCCTATTTTTTCGATTATGATCAAGATGGAGATCTAGATGCCTTACTTCTTAACCACAACCCTAAGTCACTTCCCATCCTCAATGAGGTAATGACCAAAAAAATGTTGGAGGTCGACGATACCTTAAAAGGCTTACGGCTTTATAAAAACGATAAGGGGTATTTTAGGGATGTAACGACCTCGTCGGGCATTAACGGCTCCGAACTTAGTTATGGCCTGGGATTGGGACTAAGCGATATCAATAATGACGGGCTATTGGATTTTTACGTATCGAACGATTACGCCATACCCGATTATCTGTATCTCAACAATGGCAACGGCACCTTTACCAATACACTTCATACGTCCATAGGACATAATAGCGAGTTCTCCATGGGAAATAATATCTCCGATGTGAACAACGACGGATGGCAAGATATAATCACCCTTGATATGCTACCTGAAGACAATGCGCGCCAGAAACTACTGTTAGCCCCTGATAATTATGAAAAATTCGATTTAAACATCAGAAGCGGTTTCCATTACCAATATATGAGAAACATGCTCCAACTGAACAACGGCAACGGCACTTTTAGTGAAATAGGCCAGATTGCCGGTATTTCCAACACCGACTGGAGCTGGGCGCCCTTAGTTGCAGACTTTGACAATGATGGCTTAAAAGATTTGTACGTAACCAATGGGTATTTAAAAGATTACACCAATCTTGATTTCATTAATTACATGGAAAATTATGTGCAACAAAAAGGAAAATTAAAGCGCGAAGACGTTTTAAAAATTATCCAAAAAATGCCTTCTTCCGATGTCTCTAATTATATGTTCTTAAATGAAAACGGAATTAATTTTAAAGATGTCACAAAGAAATTTGGACTTAAAAAAGCTTCCAACAGCAATGGCGCAGCATATGCAGACCTAGACAATGATGGCGACTTAGATTTAATCGTAAACAACATTAATCAACCGGCATTCATATATAAAAATAACACAGCCGCAAATAACCACCTTAAGATCAAACTTATAGGGGAAGGTGGAAATACCGCTGGTATCGGCACAAAAATTACTTTGTACGACAATAACAATATTCAAGTTGTTGAGCAAATAACATCGCGTGGTTATTTGTCCTCGGTTACCGATAAAATTCATTTTGGACTGAATTCCATAGACAAAATCGATTCTTTAAGGGTGGAATGGAATGGTGGCAAACAAAAAGTTTATTATAATATCCCAGCAAACAATACGATATATATTAAAGAGAAAGACGCCGCAAAAGACCTTCCCCAAAAAATAAAGAAAGAAAGTCCGTGGTTTTCAGAAACAACTTCCCCAATTGCGCAAGTCTGTTCATCTAATGATATAAACGATTTTAAAAGGCAGCCACTCCTTATCTCTAAAATTTCTAACTTGAGTCCTACCCTATTAAAGGGAGACCTTAATAATGATGGTCTTGAAGATGTTTTTATCGGAGGGGCCAAAAATGAATCCGCCACTATATATCTTCAGAAAAAGAAGGGCACTTTCAAAAAAATTCCCAACAAAGCCATTGAAGACGATAAAATCCATGAAGATGGCAAAGCTGCTTTATTTGATGCCAACAACGATGGTTACATCGATTTATTGGTGACTAGTGCCGGATATCATTCTTATAAGAATACATCTGTTGAATTACAGGATAGATTATACCTGGGAGATGGTAAGGGAACTTTTACCAGGAAGGAAAAAGCAATTCCATTCTTGGCCGGAAGCAAAGGCACCGTGGCCATTAACGATATAAACAACGATGGTTTCCCCGATGTATTCATTGGGGGCAGAGTTGTACCCGGAGAATACCCTATCATCCCCGAAAGCTATATTTTAATCAATGACGGCCATGGAAACTTCGAAAACCAAACCTCTACAATTGCCCCCGAATTAAAGAACTTAGGTATCATTACCGACGCCATATGGGTCGATTTAGACAATGACACTGAAAAAGAATTGGTAGTTGTAGGGGAATGGACCCCTGTTTCTATTTTTAAACTAGAACAAGGCAAGTTGACCAACCGCACTACATCGTTCATACAATCGAATCTCAGTGGTTGGTGGAACACCATAAATACGGGTGATTTCAACAATGACGGGAAGCCCGATCTTATCATCGGCAATATGGGTACAAATACACAGTTCAAAGTATCCAAAGAAGAACCTGCTACCTTGCTCTATGCCGATTTTGACAAAAATGGGGGAATCGACCCCATATTCTCATTTTATATCCAAGGACAAAGTTTTCCGTACATCACCCGTGACGAAATGCTTGGGCAACTGAGCCATTTGAAAAGTAAGTTTAATAGCTATGCATCGTATGCCAATGCCAGCATTAATGATATATTATCAGAAAAAGAACTTGAACAAGCCCAAATACATTCGGCCAACCACATGGAAACCACTTTGTTGCTAAGCACTCCTGAAAACACTTTAGAATTGGGGTCATTACCAATTGAAGCACAATACTCTCCGGTCAACACAAGCTTGGTAGAAGATATCGACCTTGATGGAAATACAGATTTATTATTGTTCGGAAACAGCTCACAATACAAACTTCGCCTAGGGAAATTCGATGCCAATTATGGCACATTACTCTTAGGTGACGGTAATGGAAACTTCAGTTATGTACCTCAAAGGGAGTCAGGTTTCTCCATTTCAGGAGAGGTTCAGAGTGCCATAAAAATTAAAGACCTCTTGCTTATTGGTATACACAACCAAGCTCTTGGGGCATATATATACAATGCAAACAAGTTCCAATCCCAACCGAACAAAAATTGACACAGAAAATTCTTCCTTTGATAAATGCTATCGCTAATTAAGAACTAGCCCAAACCCCAACCTTATCCAAAACCTATAGCTGCTTTCCCTAAAATCGGACTCTTTTATCCTATATTTTTAGAAAATCTGGCCAGAAGGTGACTTTTGTCACTTTCCAAACCAAAACTTGCCCCTACTTTTGTCAAGTGAAACCATCTCAACTTGTCATATCGCTTCTATTCTTGGCCATAACCCTGGCGGGTAGCTTAAAGATTGTTGGGACCATAGGCTACTATACCCTGTTCACCGAAAATTTTATCGAAACCCTTTGCGAAAACAAGAATAAACCGGAATTGCACTGCGATGGAAAATGTGCCCTCTCCCAAATGATCGCCAGCGAAAACGACAAAAACGATGACATCAACCTCGATTTTCTAAAAATCGAAACGGTACTCTTTCTACATACCGTTTCCGAGATCCAATTTCCCTTTACCCCGCTTACCCCTACTTTTGATGTGACCTATACCGACAACTACCGCTTTCGTTTGATGGACCGCATCAAGCATCCGCCTAGGGTCTAAAATGATACCCCACTCCTATTCCGGAGGCTTCAAGGCTTCCGAAAACATCATTATACATCATTTTAAAGCATTAAACTATGGATTTTAAATATCTATTGGTATCCCTATTGTTTTCCATTGGGCAATTCAGCATGGCCCAAAATTTCACCGGAACGGTACTGGATAGCCAAAATAACAGTCCCCTCCCAGAAGCACACGTCATACCACGGCAGGGCAAGGCCACCTACACCGACGCGGATGGAAATTTTCAACTTTCCATTCCCGAAGAAGGAACGACCCTCACCATTTCCTATATGGGCTACAAGCCCATAGAACAGTTTATTGGGCCTTCTGACACCACCACAATATTTCTCTTGCAAGAGGCGCCCATTGAGGTAAACGGGGTAATGGTAACCGGTAATGCCAAGATCGACCCTGTATTTGCGGTAGTCACCAACGACTATGTCAAGAAAATAGTACAGCCCAGAAATGTGGCCGACCTCTTTAACGACCTCAACGGCTTTTCCCTCATCAAACGAGGCAACTATGCCATTGACCCTTCGTTCAGGGCTTCGCAGTACGAACAGCTCAACGTACAGTTTGATGGCGGTACCAAGGCCATGCACGCCTGCCCCAACCGTATGGACCCTATTACCACCCACGTCATTCCGGAGGAAATAGAAAAAATTGAGATCATTAAGGGCCCTTATACCGTACGCTACGGCGCCACCTTTGGCGGTATCGTAAATTTGGTCACCCAACAACCGGGCATTGATGACTATGGCCTGAGCGGAAGTGTTCAAGGGGGCTATGAAAGCAACGGCAATTCATTGGTCTCCATGGCCCGCATACAACAGGCCACGGAGAAGTACGATGTGGTAGGAAACCTAGGCTTTAGGGATTTTGGCAATTACGAGGATGGCGACGGCACCGAGATCCCTTCCTCCTTCAGAAGCTTGGATTACGGACTGCGACTCGGCTATAACTTTACCGAAAACCAACGCCTACAGGCCCATTGGCGACAGTCGTACGGAAGGGACGTATTGCATGCCGGACTCCCCATGGATACGGAAGAGGACAACAGTTCCATCCTTTCCCTCGATTACAGCCTACAAAACCAGGGCGGGCTACTTAGAGGGATAAACGCCAAGGCCTATTACAGCTATGTCGACCACTTGATGACCAATGCCCAACGCCCTACTTTTATGATGGTCGATGCCGTTTCCGCCGTAGATGCGGTTACCGCCGGGGGAAAAGTGGAATTGGAACTCAAACCTAGGAAAAACCTGAACCTGTTCACCGGGGTCGACTTGCTCCATATTGCCCGGGACGGACAACGTACAAGATTGGTAAAACAAAATGCTATGGGGCCCTTGGACACCCCCATGGAATTTACCGATAAGGTTTGGCAAAATTCCTATATCGACGATTTTGGCGTGTTCCTAGAAGGGAAATACGCCATTGGCCCTAAGACCATAGTAACCGCAGGTTTGCGCTATGATGGGG
The DNA here is from genome assembly GCF_002211465.1 of Zobellia sp. OII3. NCBI lineage: Bacteria > Pseudomonadati > Bacteroidota > Flavobacteriia > Flavobacteriales > Flavobacteriaceae > Zobellia > Zobellia sp. OII3. Next base: position 121,201 of record NZ_MWRZ01000010.1, read on the forward strand.
TAGTATCGGAAACCAAAGACCCCGAAGCCGATTTTGCCGCGCTGTACACCGACCTGGATCAACGCACGGAACACAACATCAGCGGTACGGCATCGGTAAAATACGCCCTCTCGAGTCAGTTTTTAATGGAAGTGGCCTACGGAAGAGGGGTGCGTTCCGCCAATATGATCGAACGTTTTATCAACCACTTTAGCGTGGGGCAAGACTCCTATGAATATGTGGGCAACCCCAATCTCGATGCGGAGGTCAACAATCAATTCGAAGTGGGCTTTAAAGGAAAAATTCCCTTGGAAGGCAAGGGTTGGGATCAATTCACTTACGGTAGCTCTTTTTACTATTCCTTCTATAAAAACTATATAGTAGCCCTTATCGATCCCAGCCAAAGCCGAAAGTTTATGCCCATGCAAGAACCCACAAGCGTTAAGGTCTTTCGGAATTTAAACGATGCCTATAAAACCGGGTTTGAAGTGAACGCCGGTATTGACTTTCTAACTGATTTCAATTTTACCACCGAGCTGTCTTATGTCTATGCCAAGAATAAAGACCTGGGCGAATCCCTTCCCTTGGTGCCGCCTTTGACCACTCGTTTCAAACTCGGCTTTGAGAAGGAAAAATTCTGGGCCAACGCCAATTATACCTTAACCTCAAAACAAGACCACATTGCTTCTTCCTTTGGGGAAACCGAAACGGATGGCTACAATACCTTGGATATCCGCCTTGGGGTCATTCCCTTCAAAAATATAACCATTGGGGTCGCCGCCTTAAATGTTTTCGATACCACCTACCACAACCACTTGAACTTCGCCTTTAACAACCAGGCGGATTTTGGCAGCGTACCGATCAATGATCCGGGGAGAAACCTATCGGCCTTTGTACAGTACCGTTTTTAAGACCCTCTGACAAATACAATGGCCTCGCCCTATGAGATATAGGGCGAGGCCATTTTTATTAGGGGTATGCCATCGGTTGGGCCCGATGCCAGGGCGACTTACATCTTACAGCCTTTGCCTTCCTTCTTGATCCCCAGTTTTACAAGGATGGTTTCCAACAAACACCATTTGGTAAACGCCGACTGTATCAGGTTTACCCCAATAAATACGGTAAACCACAACCAGTTGATGTTTACATACACGGCCAAGGCCACACTTAGCAAGACCATGGTCCCTACAATTACCCTAAAATATGTGTTTAACATTGCAATACGTTTTAATGATTAAATAGATCTTTCAATAGGAACCACAACCGCCTTTATGGGGTTATTGGTATCCAGGTTTTGATTGAATGCTTCGATAAGTTTGAACAGGGCATCGATATTCCCGTCCTCGGTAAAGGAGAAGAACATACTCGATTCCACTCCCCCTTTTTCACTGGGGAACCAACTTGATGTCCGGAGCGTTGACGTGGCATTTTTATACCCATCTATGTCCGAACCACTATAGCTCTCAATGCCTGCCTCCTTAAAGAGTCGCAGAATTTCCTTTTCGAATTCTTCCACAACGGTTACGATCAGTAGTTTCATTTTTTCTTCTTTTGGGTTAATCCTCTTTCGTATCACCTACTTCCCTACTTTCCGTTTCGGGGTAGTTCTTGCGTTCGATCATATAATACACCAGCGGCACTACCAACAAGGTAAGCACGGTAGAGACGATGGTACCGCCCATCAAGGAAATTGCCAAGCCCTGAAAAATGGGGTCGAACAAGATCACGAAGGCACCGATCACCACGGTTCCCGCGGTCAATAAAATAGGGGTAGTTCGTACGGCGCCGGCCTCAATGGCCGCTTGTTTTAAGGGAACGCCCTCCGCCAAGCGCAGATTGATAAAGTCGATGAGCAATACCGAGTTCCGCACCATAATACCCGCCAAGGCGATCATTCCTATAAAAGAGGTAGCGGTAAAAAAGGCGCCCATGATCCAGTGTCCCAAAACAATACCGATCAGCGATAAGGGTATGGCCACCATCATAACAATGGGTGCCTTAAAGTTCTGGAACCATCCAACGATCAAGATGTAGATCAAGATAATGGCGCCCATAAAGGCGATACCCAAATCCCTAAATACCTCTAAGGTAATCTGCCATTCGCCGTCCCATTTTACGGTATAGTCATCCTCGAAATCGGGCTGGCCCAAATACATTTCGTTAATGGTATACCCCTGGGGCAGGGCGATTTCCTTTAGCTTTTCCTCCATTCCCAAGATCGCGTAAGCGGGACTCTCCAATTCCCCGGCCATATCGGCCAGTACGTACACCACGCGTTTTTGGTTTTTACGGTAAATGCTCTTGGCACTTGTCGTTTCCTTAATGTCTACCAAATCCGATATCGAAACCATGTTCCCCTGTTTCGAGGCCACTTTCAATTGGGCAATATCCGAAATGGTCGATTTCTCCTTTTCATCCAAGGCCAATACCAGTCCTATTTGCGTACTCGCATCCTCATCGTAGAGATTGGTAATGGCCCTGTTCGATAAGGCCATGTTCATGGTGTAGGCAATTTGCTGGGGCGCAACCCCGTAGAGCATCGCCTTTTCCTTGTCGATCTCGAACTGATATTCGGTCTGGTCGGCTTCCACCATCCAATCGACATCCACCACATCGTCGGTAGCCTTCAAGATATTCTGAACGCTGTTGGCGATCCGCATCTGTTCCCCGTAATCGGGACCGTATACTTCCGCAACGATCGTAGAAAGCACCGGAGGTCCTGGTGGTACTTCCACCAGTTTTACGTTGGCATTGTACTTGGCCGCTATCTTTTGAATGTCGGGCCGAAGCAACTTGGCAATATCATGGCTCTGGGCCGAACGTTCGCCCTTGTCGATCAGGTTCACCTGAATATCGGCCATATTGCTACCACCGCGTAAATCGTAATGGCGTACCAGGCCGTTAAAGGTTATGGGCGCCGAGGTACCCACGTAATTTTGATAGTTCACTACCTCGGGGCGGGTAGACAGGTATTGTGCTATTTCCTGGGCCACCACTCCCGTACGCTCAAGGGTCGTGCCCTCGGGCATATCGATCACCACCTGAAACTCGTTCTTGTTATCGAAGGGCAACATTTTTACGGCAACGGACTTCGTAAAGAACAAGACCATGGAGCCCATGAGCAATAAGAAAGTCAAGCCCAAAAACATCCAACGTTTTCCCTTACTTTCGATCAAGGGGCGTTCAAATTTGTTGTAAAGCCTGTAGATCAAAGTTTCCTCCAAGGGCTTTTCCTTTTTCTCCACCTTTCCTTTTTTCTCCTTTTCCCTAAGAAAAACATAGCCCAAGTACGGTGTTATGGTCAAGGCCACGAACAAGGACAGGATCATGGCGATAGAGGCGCCAATGGGCATCGGGGCCATATAGGGGCCCATCAATCCCGATACGAAGGCCATGGGCAATACCGAGGCGATTACGGTAAAGGTCGCCAAAATGGTAGGGTTCCCCACCTCGTTAATCGCATAGAGGGCCGCCTGTTTAAAAGGCAGGCGCTTCATCTTAAAATGCCGGTGCATGTTCTCGGCGATGATGATGGAGTCGTCTACCACGATACCGGTAACAAAGACCAAGGCAAAAAGCGTGATCCGGTTCAGGGTATAGTCGAGCATATAGTAGCTCAACAGCGTCAGGGCAAAGGTTATCGGAACCGATAAAAATACCACCAATCCGCCCCGCCATCCCATGGCCAGCATCACCACAAGGGTTACGGCAAAGATAGACCCGATAAGGTGCAACAGCAGTTCCGACACCTTGTGCGAAGCCGTTTCACCATAGTTTCGGGTAATTTCCACATGAACATCGTCGGGAATCAAATCCGCCCGCAAATGCTCTACCTTATCGATTACGATATCGGCGATCTTCATGGCATCGGCCCCCTTTCGCTTCGCTACCGAAATGGTAACCGCAGGGTACTCCGATCTATGATCGGCCACCTTATCGCTGCCCTGCCCAAAACCGAGGGACACGTAACTCTGTGGAATTTCAGGTCCGTCTACAATACTGGCAATCTGCTTCAAATAAATGGGGCGGTTCTGCTGTACGCCCACCACTAGGTTTTCAACATCGGTGACCGAGGCCAAAAAGCTGCCCGTATTCACCAAAAATTCGGTGTCGTTCTTGTCAAAACTACCGGAACTCAACTGGGCGTTGTTCGCCTTGATCATTTCAGAGACCGATAAGAAGTCCAATCCACTGGCGGCCAATTTATCCTTGTCCAAAACCACCCGCAATTGGCGGTCTTGGTTCCCGATTTTATGGGTCACCGCCACGTCGTTCACCTTCTTGATCTCACTCTCCAGTTCCTGCGCCATCTGGCTCAACTGGTAGCCATCGTAATTTTCGCTCCATAGGGTGAGTCCCAACATGGGCACATCGTCGATGGCCCGGGTCTTTACCAAGGGAAAGGTTACGCCCTGGGGCATAATATCCATATGCTTGTTGATCTCGTTGTAGAGCTTTACGAAGGAGCGTTCAATATCCTCGCCCACGTAAAACTGTACGATCACCATGCCCTGTTCCTTCATCGAGGTCGAATACACATACTCTACCCCCTTAATGTTCGAGATCAGTTTCTCCAAGGGCTTGGTCACCCGGCTTTCCACTTCAGTGGGACTCGCCCCGGGGTAGCCCACAAAAATATCGGCCATGGGCACGTCTATCTGGGGTTCCTCTTCCCTCGGGATCAAAAACGAACTGTACACCCCAATGACCATAAACACAATCATCAACAGTACTGTCAACTTGCTGCCTATGAACATTTTGGCAATTTTACCTGCTAATCCTTCTTTCATCGCTATTTATCTTATTTTGGGCGTTCGGGCGGGCTTTTCACTCCTACTCCTCGTGTTCTTGATCGAAGACCGATCAAAAACACTGTGGGGTATCCGTTGCAATCCCTAACGCAACCGCTCGTTATCTTTTATTCTGTTTTACTGTATACTCACCTTGGCCCCGTTGAACAACTTTCCGTCGGAGGAAACAATGTATTTTTCGTCTTGTGAGAGTCCTGATAATACTTCCACCTTGTCCCCGAAGCTTCTTCCGAGGCGCAACCAGCGCAACAAGGCCGTATTGTTCTGGCTTATCGTATAAATACCGGTCAACTGTCCCCGTTCTACCAAGGCCTCCTTGGGAACCATCACGGCCGCTGCATTGGCCCTACGCTCTACCGGAAACTGTACCGTGGCGTACATCCCCGAGAGTAGATTCACATCGGTCGGCCCGAGTATCACCTTTACCAGGTATTGCCCCCCGGTATTCTTGGCCGAGGTACTGACCTCTACCACCTTGCCCTTAACCGATTGCCCCAATGACTTTAAGCGTACGCTTACCTCGGTATCGGGTCGGATCTCCAATATTTCCGATTCGGGCACCATGGCCAATACTTGGTATTGCCCAGGCGATTCCACTTCCAACAAGGGCATTCCCGGGTTCGCCATATCGCCCGCACTGATAAATTTATTGGTAACGACCCCGCTAAAAGGGGCGCGTATATTGGCATAGCCCATTTGGGCGTTTACCCCGTTCTTCATTTGTTTGGCACTTTCCAAGCGTGCCTTGGCCATGTTGTAATGGGCGGTGATATCGTCCAGCTCCTTTTGCGAGGCACTGTTCTCGTTGAACAGGTTCGTAAAGCGTTGGTAATCTTTCTCCGCATTGGCAAAGGCCGCTTCGGCCTCGGCAATACCCGCATTTACCTGGGCCAGTTTTGCCGAAACATCGGCATTGTTCACGCTCAATAAAAGTTGTCCGTTTTTCACCTTATCGCCCACCTTCACGTAGATCTTGTCTACATAGCCCATCATACGGGTACTGATATTGGCGCTCTTGGCCGCTTCTATCTTTCCGCTGGCCGTTACAAAGGAATCTTCCGTGTTTTCGGCTACCGATCGTACCTGTACCGGAACGGCCGGCGAATTGTCGGCCACGGCCTTCGTTTCTTTATCCCCACAGCTCGCCAAAGCCAGGCTTAAGGTGAGTACTGCGGCTATTATGTAGTTTCTGTTTTTCATCATCTTAGAATTAAATACTGGGTAAAACATTTATCGTAGGGTGTTACTCGATAATCGAGATTAAATGCTCCGAGGCTTGCCTCGAAATCAAGGTGTATTCCTTTTAATGCCTCGCGGGCTCGCCCCGAGGTAGTTTACTTGGTCAAGAATTGCACATAGGCCAAGGCGTAATTGTGTTGAAAAATGGTACTGTAATATTCCAATTGCTTTTGGGCGTATTGGGTCTCGGCCAACAAGAGGTCGGTGGTTTTCTCCAAGCCCTGTTGAAAGCGGTTGGTACGTATGCGCAACGATTCTTTCGATTGTTCCAAGGCAAGGGCCGTAAGCTCCAAGTTGTTCTTGGCATCTTGGAGCGAACGTATGGCCCTATTCAGCTCTACCTGACTTTCAGCTGTATATTGCTCTAATTGTAATTTTGATTTTTCGTATTCCGCCTTGCTCTTTTGGGCCTTCCCGAAACGCTTGCTCCCTTCCAGAATGTTCCATTTCAGCTCGGCCCCGAACAAATAACCGTTGGAAGCCCCCTTGAAAATCTCGTCGTCATGAAGTTCATAGGTACCAAAGGCGTTCAAGCGCGGCAAGAAACTCATCTTATCGGCCTTGTGCATCTGTTCGTAGGCCTTGCTCGCCGAAGCCATCGCCTGTATGTCGGCCCTGTTTTTCGAAAATGCCGGACGTTCCAGGTCGCTTACCCTTAGGCTTAGCGAATCAGCGGGACGCAAGATGGCATAGGTGGTATCGTTCATTAAGACCGATAGATAATCCGAGGCATTCTTTATATGGCTCTGTGCATATTGCAACTGGTTCTCTATCTCGCCTACCCGGACTTCCACGGCCAGTACATCGGATTTCTGCAAATAGCCCTGCTTAAAGCTATTGTCGGCTATACGCTTGTTCTCCAAGGCGGCGGCCTTGGCCCTTTCCAATACCTCTACCGTCTTATAGGCCAATTGCAGTTGCATATAGGCCTTGTCCAGTTCCAGCACAATGTATTCCTGTGTACGTTCCGATTGAAATTGGGTCGCCCGGTACTTGGCCTTGGCCGCCTTGCGTTGAAAGATACCATCAAAATTCACCAGCGGTTGTTGCACCTCGATCCGGGTGGCGTAGTCTTCGATCTGCCTCGGGTCATTGAGCAGATCAGGTGCAAAATCACCTGTCGTTAAAATGGATTGGTTCAACTTGGAGCCAAAGGCCATTAGGGGGTTGGTCGTGGCAATGCCCGTATGCGAAACCCCTACGTTGGGCAAGAGAACGGCATTGGTCTGCCTGTAATCGCCCAAAGCGGCCTTTACCTCCTGCTCGGCCATTTTTAGGCTGTTGTTGTTTTCGCTTACCCTGGCCATGACTTCCGCCTTTGTTATCAATTGCGTTTCCTGTGCTTCCGCAGAAAAGGAAGTCGCCAACAAAATCAATATCAAGAAAATATACTTCATCGTTCATGTATTTTCCACAAAATTACGCCCGGCTTCCGCCCTCCACAGTAACCATTGTTACCATTCAAAAAGAGCCGTTCGGGTTTCGGTATCGGTCACAAAAAAAGACACCCCGTTTACCGAGGTGCCTTCCTAAAACAACCAAATTAACAACCACCTATTTTTTAGGGAACTTGACAAAGGCATTGACCAGCAAACCTCCCATAAAGGCCCCGTACAAGGTACTGTTCAGAGGGTTCGAGGTAATGGCACAAGTGCCCGAAACACAACCTATCGCCGAATAGTACAGGTAACCGGCCATTGCCCCCACAGCAATGCCCAGGGCCGTAAACAAAATCAGTTTTCGTGTCATGTTCATGTTGTTTTTCGCGTGCCCCCGTGGCCTCCGGCCACGACCACCAATATTTTTAGGCTCAACCAAATGAACTTAAAGAACTGGATGATGGGGTTGCGCATTACAAAGCGTTTGGATCTTGATATTCTTTTCATCTTTTGCGTTTTTACGGTTTACGGTTTACTGCTTCCCTCCCACTCCTACTCGGGAATGAGCCACCAAAAGGGTTTCATCTTGGCCTTGTAGATAAAGGCATAGTGCAAGGCCAGTTTTAGCCAATGCCCCGCAAGTCCGATTTCACCAAAGGTCTTGCCCAATTTTCTACCGTGGGTATCGGGGTATTTCTCAAAATCGGGAACAATGGGAAAAGTGGTAATACTGATCCCGCTTCCCTCGGTCATCCCATAACCGGCGGAAGCGATACAGGCCGCACCCATATTCCCCATAGAGCCTTTGTGCTTCAGTTTGTTTCCCCCTTTAATGAGGTCTACAATGTTATCGGCGACCAATTTGGCGGTAATGCCCGAGGGCATTCCCGTACGTGGTGGTGCCGGTGAGATCGAGGTGCCGTTTTTGCTCACCCTGGGCCTTGAAATGGCATGGGGCGGCGCAAAGGCGATACCCGGTGCGAAGATGTTCTTATAGCTCGGGTTTTGATAGGTCTCGGGCCAATCTTGCACGCTCCACTCCTCGTAGGGCTTGGGCGTATAATCGGCATCGACCAGCATAAAGCCCTTAAAGAGCCTGTCGGTGATGTCTTCGTTGTTTTTGTCGTAGGCTTTAAAGCCGTGTCCCGAAAAGGCGGGGATCAGCATGGCAAAATCGTAGCGTTCCGATTTTTGCTCGCCCTCCAAGTTTTCGTAGTGGGCCACTCCGTCTTCAATTTTATTTACCCCGGCCCCGAGGATCCACTTGATGCCGCGGTCTTCAAAGACCATTTCGACCATTTCGCTAGACTTCATAATGTTGTTGCCGTAGCTCATCAACACCCCGTCCATCCCAAAATCGCCCAACTGGTATTCGTTGGATATCCACGTGATTTCGGCCTTGTCCCTTACCTTGTGCCGGCGGAGCTCCCGCTCTACATTTAAAATGTATTCAAAGGCGGCGCCCTGGCAGGTGGACTTCGCATGGCCCGTACCGATCAATATTTTTGTTTGTTCGCCCTTTTTCATACGCTGGATCAGGGCGTCGAGGGCCTGCCACGCGTGTTCGGCGTGGGTATAGGTACAGACCGAATAGGCCTTATTGGTGCCCGGATTGAGGCCCTCGGTCATATCAAAGGCCAGTTTGGGGCCCGTAGCATTTATAAGGTAGTCATATGTCAGCTTTTCGGTCTTGCCCCTATCCGCGTCGAGGATGTATTCTATGTTGACATAGGGCTTAAGGGTTTCGGCATCGCCTTCGGAATGGAAGGTAGTAACCTTGGCCCTTTTAAAGGTGATCCCCTTTCTTTTGTATAGGGGCGCCAAGGGAAAGAGAATGTCATCGGACTTCATACGCCCGACACCGACCCAGATATTCGAGGGGATCCATTGGTAGTTTCCGTTGGGGGAAACCACCACTATCTCATGGGCCTTCGGCAATTTTCTGCGGAGGTGGGCGGCGGCCACATGGCCTGCAATCCCTGCCCCCAATATTACTATTCTAGCCATTTTGTTTGGATTTTACGTTAAAGTCGCGCCCTCGAAAAGGCCTTCGCCCTGTGGTAATCGAACAGGCTCGACCACTTCAACACTGTAAATTTCAGTATTAAAAAAGGCCCTTACAGCAACTTTTGTTACAGAAAGCAGCGCCCCAAAAACACGGCCCCTACCGAAGCCGGAAAAAGAGGGCATACAGCAAAATTTTTAGGCCGATTACGCTTTTACGTAAGAATAGCATTGTAGGAATTTATATATTGGGGATGAATTGGGGCTCTTGAACCATTTCCAACAAACATTAAGAGGTATAAAACTTATAAGATGGTTAAGGCTAATGATGAAAAAATCAACTTCAATAACTGTAATGTTAATTTTTTTCCATGTATTAGGATATACACAACGCAGAATTACCAGGAAAAAAATAAATGGAATTTATATGATTCCATGTAAAGAAAATGGTCTTGCCCTAAAGTTTGTTCTTGACACAGGGGCTTCGGATGTTTCAATTTCAGAAAGAGGGCTTTATTTATGTTAAAAACGGCTATCTCAAAAAAGAATATATTGGAGAAAGGGAATATGATACACTGGCTAACGGAAATATAACTGAAGGAGTAATCATAAATTTAAAAACAATTGAAATTGGATCCTATATAAAAAGTGAAAAATAATAGTGATAAATTAAACCGTAACTTCCGCATATCATGCCGAATGGGTAGGATAAAAGACGGAATGTTCCGCATATAAACAAGTTGTGTGTAATGTAAAAACAAATTGCAATTAATGATATTTGATACTGAACCTCAAAATTGGACTGAATTACAGGATTATGTTGGACAAATGTTTAATGAATGTGGATTCGAAACTGAAATATCAAAAGTCGTTGAATTAGTAAGAGGAAAAAAGGAGATTGATGTATATACTCAAGACACGAAAAGTGAATATAAACCCACAATACTTGTAGAATGTAAATTTTGGAATAAACCAATAAGTCAAGAAACTATACATTCATTTAGAACTGTCGTAGCTGATTTTGGGGCGAATGTTGGGTTTATTGTTTCTAAAAACGGTTTTCAGAAAGGTAGCTACGAAGCGGCACAAAAGACCAATATCAAATTGGTTTCTCTAAAGGAATTAGAATATGAATATTATTCCAAATGGAAACAAGCTATGGTTGAAAAATATATGCCGTTTGCTGACAGGTTATTCCCATATTGGGACTATCCAGGAAAAATGCCCGAGGATGGAGGAACAATAAATTTTGAATTACAACAACTTATAAGTGCTGCCTATACTCCTATTCGTAGAATAGGACCTACAGACCAAATGCGTGATGGATTTAAAAGAAACTATCCTATGAAACTGCCAGTCTTAGATGATGACTTCAATCAAGTCGGCGAATTGGAAATTAATACTGATAGACAATATTTTGATTTTGTTGAAGAAAACAAAGACAGAGCATTTGAACAATTTAAAAAACTGTATCGTGAATAAAACACTACACACAACACAAGTAACCGTTGCACAACCCCATAATCATTAAAATAACGACTCACATAACCGCTTTTTAAGGCGGTTTTATCTTTTAGACCACTGGCCAACCTATATTTTTTGGGTAGCCTACAAGTGAACTTTGAA
>NZ_MWRZ01000011.1:0-89594 GCF_002211465.1 Zobellia sp. OII3
ATTCCGAACAGGGAAGTTAAGCCCGCTAGCGCCGATGGTACTGCCAATAGGTGGGAGAGTAGGAAGCCGCCTTACTTCGAGGTCCCGATCAGTTTTACTGGTCGGGACCTTTTTTTTTGACCATGGCACATCTCACATTACATCCCCCCTTCGAATTCTCTTCAAAACTGCATTTTCTTGTACTCTATCTTGCATCATTTGCGTTAAAAATTTGCTATTTATTGATAATTACGGGCTGAATAGTAAGTTAATATTAGGTGTGCTTCTTACACTTTTGTATTTTTAGCCTCGTGTAGTTTTTGCTAGAATACTACATGCATCCGCTAATAAACATACTTTAAAAAACTATCCAGTAATCTATTTTTGATTTCAAACCATACCCATGAAAAGAACTGTACCAATCTTTATTTTAAGTGCATTGTTGTATTCCTGCACAGAAAAGGAAGGGAAAGTAGAAGTGGCAGAATCGGCGCCGCAAGAAATTTCGCTTCCTTTTGAATCTATATCGCTCAATGATCTTGGCGATTTTAAAAAAACATCAAGCAATTGGAGCATCGGAGGAGATGTATATGTAGACCGTTTAAAGGAGAAACAAATTACGGTTTCTGAAGGTAGTGGGGTATTGGTGAATATTCCCGATAGCGAGTCCAAAGATCATATCTTCACTAACTTTGAACATGGTGATATAGAACTTGAAGTCGATGTGATGATGCCAAAGGGCTCTAATTCAGGACTCTATTTTCAAGGCCGTTATGAGGTGCAACTTTTTGATAGTTGGAAGGCGGAGGAAGCTACTTTCTCCGATATGGGAGGTATTTACCAACGTTGGGATGCCACCAAGGAGAAAGGGAGTGAAGGCTATGAAGGTAGTGCTCCAAGAATGAATGCCGCAAAAGCGCCGGGATTGTGGCAACATGTTAAGGTTGTTTTCCATGCGCCCCAGTTTGACGCGTCGGGCCAAAAGGTCAAAGATGCCGAATTTGAGGAAGTCTGGTTGAACGGGGTACTTATCCATGAAAATGTTAAGGTTACAGGTCCTACCCGTGCGGCTATAGCCAATGATGAAGTGGCAAAAGCGCCATTGATGATACAAGGTGACCACGGTCCCGTGGCGCTTAAAAACTTCTCCTACAAACTTTACGGAAACCCTAGGTTGTCGTTTGTTGATATGAAGATGAAGGAGTTCGAGAGTGAGCAGGTTCTACTTCCGAATGTAGATACTTTGACTCCGATAAGGGAAGTCGGTACCGATTCGATTTCATCGGCGATGGTCGTTGGGAAAAAGGTAACGCGTATATTGGATTACAAGGGTAAAATGCTTGTTCCGGTTACGGGCAATTACCTTTTCGATTTTAAACTCAACCAAGCAGGTGGTCTGCTTATTATAGATAATGATACCGTTGTGAACCATGATGGCAGCTTTACGCTCGATTCCTTAGGTTTGGCCAAGGTTTCCCTGACCAAGGGCGAAGTGCCTTTTAGGTTGTTATACAACAAGCACAACCCATGGAACATAGGCTTTGGTCTGTATGTCGAAGGCCCTGGCATTCAAAGACATTCGCTGCATGCCCCAAGTTCTATAAACGACAGACCGGGCATCAGCAAGAATAGAATCATGGTTGAGCCAAGCGATAAGGCGGTAACCCAGCGTAGCTTTTTAATGCACGGGGATGAAAAACGAACCCATTGTATTTCTGTAGGAACCCCTGAAAAAATTAACTATGCCTATGACTTGACTTCCGGTTCTTTGCTGGAGGTATGGAATGGTGAGTTTTTAGACGCTACACAAATGTGGCATGCACGAGGTATCAAACAGCTTGGTGAACCTGCCGGCTTTGCCGTTTCTTTTCATGGCGATCCCGAGTTTGCCCTATTGACCGATGATGTTGCCCAATGGCCTACCGAAATAGATGAGGAGGACTTTCAAATGTCCCAAGGCTATGAATTGGATAAGAAGGGAATTCCGATATTCATGCGAAAAATAGGTTCTAAAAAACTACTTGATAAAATTGATGTTCTGTCCAATGAACGTGGGGTAACACGTACTGTTGGAGCTAGTGGTGATGGTGTTATTTGGCATAAGGTAGCCGATGGGGAGTCTATTAAAAAGCTCCCGGATGGTTCTTATATTGTAAATAACGAGAGCTATTTTGTTCATTTTGCCGATGGGGGCTTGGCTCCCACCGTTCGAAAATCTAAGGGTAAGGATGAATTGGTAGTGAAAATTCCATCAGGCGAACAAAAAATCCAGTACAACATTATTTGGTAAAAAGAGAAGATCATGCAAACTTTATATAGAACCTTATTTTTTATATTTCTAGTAGTTACGGCCCAACTGGGTATCGCCCAGTCGGATATGGCCAAAAAGGAAGCCCAATTTTATAGTATTGTCGATGTTCCGATTCCGAAGGACGTAGTTCTTGAAGTGGGTGGTATGACACTCACCGACGATGATAAATTGGGGGTCTCGACACGTAGGGGAGAAGTATGGGTTATTGATAAGCCTTACAGTAAATCGCCTTCGTATAAAAGATTCGCCAGCGGGATGCACGAAGTTTTGGGACTGAACTATAGAGACAATAGTTTTTACCTCGCACAAAGGGGTGAGCTGACCAAATTGGAAGATAAGGACAATGACGGGGAGGCCGATGTTTATAAGACTATTTATACATGGCCTTTGTCAGGCAATTACCATGACTATTCCTATGGTCCTAAATTTATGGACAACGGAGATATGCTCGTTACCTTAAATCTATCATGGATCGGTCACGGGGCCAGTTTGGTAAAATGGAGGGGCTGGATGTTGAAAATTACCCCAGAAGGTGAAATGACCCCTATCGCTACGGGATTGCGTTCCCCTTCAGGTTTTGTGATCAACGATGCCGGTGATGTTTTTTACTCCGAAAACCAAGGAGACTGGGTAGGTTCAGGAAGAATAACCCATCTAGAGAAGGGAACCTTTGCAGGAAACCCTGAAGGTTTGGTATGGACCGACGACCCTAAATCTCCTTTAAAACTAAAGAAAGACGATATTGAGGAGCAATCTGGGCTAAGTTTGTACGAGTACGCAAAAAAAGTACCGGAATTAAGGGCGCCGGCTATCTGGTTACCCCATACGATTTTAGGGATTTCCACTTCCGATATGATCTATGATACGACCAAGGGCAATTTCGGACCCTTTGAAGGTCAGATGTTCGTGGGGGACCAAGGACACAGCAAGATTATGCGCGTGTATATGGAGAAGGTCAACGGAGTATATCAAGGGGCCGTTTTTCCTTTTGTGGAAGGATTTTCCTCAGGTATATTGAGAATGTTATGGGGTAGCGATAACAGTATGTTCGTAGGGATGACAAGTAGAGGTTGGTCTTCAACGGGAAGGAAAATGTTCGGTCTACAGCGATTGGTATGGAACGGAAAAGTGCCTTTTGAAATAAAGACGATCAAGGCCGAAGATGATGGTTTCTTGTTGGAATTTACCAAGCCTATCGATAAAAAGCTAGGGGCAGACCTTGCCAGCTATAATGTAACCACTTTTAATTACTTATACCATAATACTTATGGAAGTCCAATTGTCGACCAACAGAAGGGCGAAGTGACCCAAGTCAAGGTTTCAGACGATGGGCGCTCTGTGAAATTGACGGTCAAAGGCATGCGTTTAGGCTTTATCCACCAGCTTAAGCTTCCTGATTTAAAGGCTAAAAGTGGGGAAAAGCTGTTGCATGATACAGGATACTACACCTTGAACGAAGTTCCTGGAGGTACATTGAAATCGGAACCCATTGAAACGAATGCGGGTAAAAACGGCGTGAAACAACCTAAGCGGGTGAACGAGATGCCCCTACTATGGGTTAATGGCCCTACCGAAAAAATTGTGATCAGTACCAAACCGGGATTGAAATACGATATAGAGGAGCTTAAGCTTAAGCGAAGATCTAGGGTGGCCATCACTTTTAAGAATAATGACGATATGCTCCATAACCTGGTGATTACCGATAGAGGTGAAGCGTCTGTAAATGAAGTGGGTGACAAGGCCTTACATTTAGGCTTGGATGGTGCTGACCTTAATTATGTTCCCGATAGTGAACTGGTATTGGTCCATACGGGAATCGTTCAGCCCGAATCGGAAGAAACCATCTATTTTGATGTACCGAATACTGCTGGGGAATACTGGATTGTTTGTACCTTTCCGGGACATTCGGCTTCAATGAGAATAAAACTTATTGTAGAGTAGCCGAAGTTTGAAGGAACGAGTGTCTTTTAGGTTACATGAACGAGAGAATAGCTTTTTCAAAGGAAGAAAAATACAATACCCTTTCGCATGGTTTAGGGGCTTTATTTGCGGTGATGGGCACGATTATGTTGCTTGTGAAGAACAGCGGTAAGTCCCCCTATGCGACATTTGCTATTTTGCTATACGGCATAAGCTTGATTTCCATGTTTGGGGTGTCGGCGACCTATCACCTTAGTACCAACCCGTGGTTAAAACGTAAATTACGTGTATTAGACCACATCAATATTTATTTTTTAATTGCGGGTACTTATACGCCCATAGCCTTGATTACGTTGTATAATGGTAACGGATGGCTTATTTTTTATGCGATATGGGGTATTGCCCTCGTAGGTACATTGTTCAAAATTTTCTATACAGGGAAGTTTGAATTTTTATCATTGGGACTATATTTGGCAATGGGGTGGTTGATCGTTCTTGATTTTAAGAATCTTCTCGATAGCATCCCTTCTTTAGGAGTTTGGCTTTTGTTTCTTGGAGGTGGCTTTTATACCTTTGGAATTCTCTTTTACGCGTGGGATCGCATACCGTTCAATCACTTTATATGGCATATTTTTGTTTTAGGTGGCGCGACAAGTCATTGGTTTCTCATGTATTTAAATGTAGTTTGAGGTGTATTTATTAGATATAATTATAGCATAAAGTTTTTTTAGAATGAAGTATTGTAGATCTACCGTATTTTTTGGCGCGCTTATTCTTTTGTTCAGTAATTGCAAGCCTTCATACGAAGAACCTCAAATAGCATTGGATAGCTATAAGGTAGAAGAAGGTTTTGAACTCGAGGTGGTGGCCTCTGAACCGTTTCTAAAAGCCCCTGTTACCATCGATTTTGATGATCAAGGAAGGATTTGGGTCGCTCAAATGCCGGGATATATGAACGATATGCAAGGGAGTGACGAAACCGCGCCCGTGGGTAGTATCGATATTCTTGAAGATCTTGATAACGATGGGGTCGTAGATCATGCCAAAACTTTTTTGGATAGCCTTGTGATGCCAAGGGCCTTGGCCCATGTGTATGGGGGACTTCTATATTCTGAACCTCCCTTTTTATACTTTGTGGAGATTAAGGATGATAAACCGGTCAATAGGGTCGTTGTAGATTCTATCTATGCCGTAGAAGGGAACCCCGAGCATCAGCCTAACGGTCTGATGATGAACCTCGATAACTGGTTGTACAATGCGAAATCCAATTTCAGGTACCGTCGTGTCAAGGGGGTATGGAAAAAAGAGGCAACTACCTTTCGGGGGCAGTGGGGTATAAGTCATGATAATTTTGGTAGACTTTATTTTAACGATAATTCAAGACAATTGCTAGGAGACCATGTTTTGCCCAATGTCTTGGTGAAAAACAAATACTATAGCCCGAAATATGGGGTGAATAGAATGTTGACCGATGACCAGAGGGTGTATCCCGTACACGCTACCACCGTAAATAGGGGCTATGCCAAAGGGGTGTTGAACCAAGATAGTATCTTGGTGAAAGCCACGGCCGCTTGTGCTCCCCTTGTCTATAGGGGCGGGGCATTTCCCGAAGCGTATGACGAGAACGTCTTTGTTTGTATCCCCGAGGGGAACCTTATAAAACGCAATCTCTTGACTTTTACGGGAGATTCCACCATAGCGAAACAAGCCTATGAGGGAAGGGAATTCTTGACCTCTACGGATGAAGGGTTTCGACCGGTAAACTTGAACAATGGCCCTGATGGGAGCATGTATATTACCGATATGCATCGTGGTATGATAGGGCATCACGCCTATTTAAGTCCTTATCTCAAGAAAAAGGTAGCTGTAAACAAACTCGATACCCTTATTAATTTCGGACGTATCTTACGTGTCAAGAAGGTCGGTCAACCACATGAAGCGGTCCGTAATTTTAGTGAGATGAATACCAAACAACTCATTGCACTATTAAAGGATAAGAACGGTTGGGTTCGCGACCGTGCCCAACAGCAGTTGATTTACAGAAACCAAAAAGATGCCATAGAGGGATTGGAAGAGCTTCTGGAGGACGGACAAAACCCTATAGCCCAAATACATGCGCTATATACGTTGGAAGGGCTCGATGCCTTGTCGTATGACTTGTTGGTCAAGGCGGCACGCTCAGGGGCTGCTGATCTGACGGCCCATGCACTTGTTTTGCTTCCGCCATTTGTGACGAAGACCAATACCGACCAGACCGAAACCCTGGTTACCGAGCTGTTGAACAAAAATAATGTGACTATAGACCTTTATTTAAGTAGCATCATAGGAAACTTAGTGGCCCAAGATGAATCGCGTTTTCTTTCTGTTATGGAAAAGCTAAGTACCAAGTATGTGAACAAGCCGATATTTACCGAAGCTTTGGTCAGTGGTATCACGGGCGGGGAAGAAGACTTGCAGACCGCCATGGCATCGGGGAACCCGAAACTTGCCGAAGCGATGGCAACAAGCGCTACCAAACGAAAAGAAGATAAGGTCAACCCTATTTTTGCGAGGAAGTCCTTGGTGGAAGACACCAGAACCAGTGGGGCCAAGATGTTTTATGAAATCTGCGCTTCGTGCCACGGGGTAAATGGCCAAGGGATAGAAGGCTTGGCGCCGCCACTAATGGGTTCTGAGCATGTGGCCAATACGGAGAGACTAGGACTGATAATCTTACACGGCCTTGAAGGCCCTATAACGGTCAAAGGGGAGCAATACAATTTAAACCTCGCCATGCCGGGACTCATACGCAACGAAGATATTTCCAATAAGGATATAGCCGATATTATATCGTACGTAACCAATGCGTTTTCCGATCAGCCTAAGCGCCTGAAAATCGATAAGATTGAGGAGTTGCGCCAGACCAAACCCAAAAGCGGAACCGAATATACGGAACAGGAGCTATTGGATTATTCAAAGAAATAAGGGATTAATCTTGCACTATTTTTTCGGTCACGGCCCCTTGTGGTACCTTGAAAACGCTGTCATCGGGTATTTGATCTAGAAAGCGAATGTCGCTGAAAAGACGGGTGTGTTGTTTGTTTTCCCCTAAATTTCCGTCCTTCCATGCGTAATTTTCCAACCGGGAAGGCATCAGAAGGCCTTGTACCTCGTGATATCCCGAATACACTTTGGCCGTGTTTATCTGTGCATCTTCCTTATTGAAATAAGAAACGGAATATGTGAGTATCTCGAGCCGAAAGGTTTCGGGGTCGATGTAGAGGTAGTATACGTCTTCTGGGGTAAGGCCGACTTCCGGGCCAAAGGTAACCTTTAAGGTCTCGTACGTTTTACCACCAACAACGGATGTTCCTTCATCACTAGTAATCACGCCCGGGTCTTTCAATAAAAAGGGCATGCCGAAAAAGTAAAAATCGAGATTGTAATAAAACGCTGGGGAATTTCCGGGGATGTGGGAAGCATCCGGTTTTGCCCATGCCGTTTTTCCGTCAAAACCCACTTCAAAATCCTTTGATTTTAAATAGGCCCTACGGTCTTTTAGGTGGGTAAGTTGGTAAACGGTTTTTCCCTTTTCCTCTATATTATAGGCCAAACCGACGAACGATTTCCATTGTTGAATGCCACCATGGGCATTGATGCAACGGTCTAGTAGGCTGACCTCTTCGGTCTTGGGGGTGGTAGTGACAGGGTCCGATGCTTTGCTTAAAGGCTTCGGCTTGTTCTCTTTACATGCGGTAAACGAACAGAGTAGTAAGGTCAATATAAAAGGGTAGTAATGTTTCAAAGTGTTGTTTTGTACAAAACTACCCTAAAGCCTTTTATTTTCCAATAGGGGAGTCGTCACATTTTAAGTCGCCGACAACATACTGTAGGCCATCCAAGAAAAACTGAAGTAACTCTGGGTGGTCTAAACTTTGGGCGTTATGTGATGGGGAACTGTAAAAAACGCGGCCTTTGCCATGTCTTTTGATCCAAGAAACATAGTTTACCTTTTCGTCGACTTCCTTTTTCATGCCTTCTAGCTTATCGATTTCAATGTAAAGTAAGGGTCTGAAGTTATAATCGAAATAGGCATTGTTGAAAAAGTAGGGTTCATCCACATGGGTAAGGCCATTTCCTTTAAAGGCTTGTACTAAGGGATGCTTAGGGTCTACTTCCTTGACGTGCATTTCTTGCTGTCTCGGATGGTAGTCAAAGCTGCCGCCGGTCATTTGGCTGAACTCCTTAGAGTTGTTCTGAACGGTAATGGCGCCATGTAGGATCATAAGTCCGCCCCCCTTGGCTACGTAGTTCATCAAATTGGTTTCGTACTGCTTTGATAGGGCGGTGATTTCTTGGTCTGGAAGATTTGAATTTTGCTGTAATAAATCCCAGAACAAATCTCGCTTCGGTCCTGAGGGATTGCAATTGTTAAATACAACCGCATCATATTTTTTTAGGTTCTTTTTATCGAAGCTTTCAACGTCGTAAGCGATGTGGACTTCAAAGGCATCGGTTTTTGTGCCTAAAATCTTAAGCATTTCCGCGTTATGCGGAATGGTCCAATGGTCAAATCCCGTAGCTTTTGAAAAGACCAATATCTTTTTCTTGGATACGTTCTTTACCGTAGGTTCGGACGGGGCCATCCGTTCAATCTTGGCAAGCCATTCATCGGTAATCTTGAAATCTTCGGTTTGTTGTGCGAAAATGAAACCGGTAACAAGTAAAAATAAGGCGGTAATATTCTTTTTCATGGGTAATACGAGTCTTTAGCGCTGGGTAGATTCCCTAGCTATTAATTTATGTTTAATGATGATTTGATCTGCGGATTGAATGTTGATAGAGCCGCTTAAGTGACTTATGATGCTCTCGCCTGCCAGAATTCCCATTTTATACCCGGGATACTCTATGGTGGTTAAATTGGGGGAGATGACTTCCGATACCGGATCATTGTTGAATCCAATGATCTTTATGTCCTCGGGTATACGAAACCCTTCCTTTTTCAGCTCAATGATACAATGTACGGCAAAGGTGTCGTTTGACACAAAAATACCGTCCACTTTGTGTTTGGAGTTTTTTATACGTTCCACAAAGGTCTTTGCATTGTCTATACTTAGGTCGCTTTCATAAAGATTTTCTTCTTTGAAAGGAATGTTGTTTTTGTACAATGCCCTTTGATAGCCGTCAAATCTATCGGCATACACGTTACGCTTTAGGCTACCGCTTATGTGTGCAATGTTTTTACAGCCCTGTTCAATTAAATGTTGGGTAGCGTCAAAACCTGCGGCGTGGTTATCTATGGAAATAGTGGGGCAGTTCGGTAGGTCACAGACCCTATCAAAAAATAGAAGGGGGATTTTCCTGTCGGTATAAGTGGTGAAATGGTCGAAATTTTCGGTTTCGTAGGCAAGAGAAACCAATAAGGCATCAACGCCGCTATCAAAAAGGGTTTTGGCGTTTAGCTTTTCTTTTTTCTCTGATTCCAAAGACTGGCTAATAATTAAGTTGTATCCAATATCATTGGCAATCTTTTCTATACCGGATAAAACGGTAGACATAAAGTTGGAATTCAGTTTAGGAACGATAACCCCAATGGTGTTGGATTTCTGCTTACTGAGATTGGCGGCAAACTTGTTGGTTCTGTAACCGGTTTCCTTAGCTACCGACAATACTTTGTCTTTGGTCTTCTGGCTTATGGCCGGGTGGTCGTTTAGGCTACGGCTTACGGTAGCGGGAGAGATGTTCAGCTTCTGCGCTAAGTCGTATATGGTTATTTTCTTTGCCATTTTTGTTTGTGCAATATTATCGCAACAATATTACGCAACAAATCGAAATATACAAGGATAATTTCTCTTTAATTGGAAAGTAGTGTCTGTTTTTATGGTTTTAGGCAAATTTAAAGCCTGTATATTGGGTAATTATCAATTTTTATGTAATTAATTTACGCAATCGGTTGCGTAATACATAAAATTTTATAGTTTTGTTTCGAGTCAACTAGACCTAAATAATCAAACCCAATTTTAATACACTTTGTATGAAACAACTATTAAGCGATTTTAAGCTATTTAAACGAACGCTATTTTTCTTGCTTCCTATGCTGCTTTTGTCTTATTCGGCATTAGCGCAAGATGATTTTACGGTTACGGGAACGGTAACGGATGAATACGATGCTCCCTTGCCCGGGGCTTCCGTTGTGGAAAAGGGCACATCTAATGGTGTTCAAACTGATTTTGATGGAAAATACTTAATCTCAGTTAAAACTGGTCAAGCTAAGCTTGTTGTTTCTTATATAGGTTTCGGTACTAAGGAAATCTCCGTAAATAATCAATCTACAGTTAATATTTCTTTGGAGGAAAGTTCATCAGAACTTGAAGAGGTAGTTGTAATTGGATATGGAACCAGTAAAAAATCTGATGTAACAGGTAGTTTGGTCCGAGTTAAAACAGAGAAAACTGAAGCTCTCAATAATACTAATATCTTACAGTCTTTAAAAGGGAGTGTAGCTGGTCTTTCTGTGGGAACTCCCGATAGACCTGGTGAAGAACCAAGTTTTAGAATTAGAGGTACTAATTCTATTGGTCCTAGAGGTAATAATGAAGAGAGGCAGGCTTTTAACTTAAAAAATCAGCCGCTAATTGTAGTTGATGGGGTTATATTTAAAGGGTCACTAAATGATATTAATTCTGCAGATGTAGCTTCGGTTGATATTTTAAAGGATGCCAGTTCTGCAGCTGTTTATGGTTCAAGGTCGGCAAATGGTGTCATTATAGTTACTACCAAAAAAGGAACTTCAGATAAACCTTTATTTAATTTTTCCACAAGCTATGGGGTTTCTGACCCGGTTTCATTAATACCGGTATTAGATGGTGATCAATATATACAAAAGATATTAGATGTTAGGGTTGCTCAAGGCGTGGAGGCTAATCCTAATAATATTAATGATTATCTAACAATTACAGAATCTAATAACCTGAATGCGGGGAGGACTGTTGATTGGTATGACAAGTTAGTGCAAACGGCAACAACCCAAACCTATAGTGGTAGTGTTTCTGGACGTACAGAAAAATCTAATTATTTTGTTTCTGGCTCGTACAATACACAGGAGGGAATTGTTGAAAATGATAATTTTGATCGTTTATCAATGCGGGTAAACCTTTCGCAGAATATTACGGATTGGTTTAAATTATCTGTAAATTCTTCCTATTCATATCTTGATTATAGTGGTGTAGCTGTACCTCTTTCTTATGGTCTTAGTCCATATAGTAATTTTTATGAAACAGGTTCCAATACAGAAACATTGGAATTTTTTCCTATGGAAGACCCATTTTTTAGACACCCATTTTTAGAAAAACAAATAGACGATCAAGATACGAGAAGTAATTTGTGGGGGTTGGTTTCAGCTGAAATAAAGATACCTTTTGTTAAGGGTTTAAAGTGGACTATAAATTATTCGGCGTCTAATAATGTTACCAAGAAGTTCGAGTTTAGAGATAATACATTGGCTATACCACAGAATGGAGAAGCTAAAAAAAGAATTACAGAGAATTATAACTGGTTATTTGATAATATACTTAATTATAATAGAGTGTTCTCTGATGTACACTCTGTTAGTGGAACTTTTTTGATAAGTAGAGAGCATAGCAGTTTTTCAGAGACAAGAGCAAACGCTACAAATTTTTTTAACCAAGGTTTAGGTTTTAATAGTTTAGAATTGGGCCAGGTTCCTGAGGTTAATTCAGATTTTGAAGAACAGGATCAAAATGCAATCATGGGAAGGCTTGGTTATGTTTACGATAATAGGTACGCACTTACGGCAACTATTAGAAGAGATGGTTTTTCCGGTTTTGGGGAAGGAAATAAATTTGCAACATTTCTCTCTGCTGGAGCTTCTTGGAATATTGCAAACGAAAAATTTCTTGAAGACGTTAGTTGGGTAAATCAATTGAAACTTAGGTTTTCATACGGTGAGAACGGAAACCAAGCTATTGGACGGTACCAGACATTAGCTAGGTTAAGTACTAGACCTTATGTTTTTGGAGACGGGTCAGGTACATCAATTGGGGTATTTACTAATTCATTGGCGAACTCTAATTTGGGTTGGGAGACAACTACAGTGAATAATATAGGGATGGATTTTAGTTTGTTTCAAAGTGCCTTAACAGGAAGTTTTGATTATTATAACTCAAAGACTGAAGATATTCTTCTGACAAGAAATATTCCAAGCCTAACTGGGTTTGAGACTATTCTTACCAATATTGGTGGTGTACGAAATAAAGGTTTTGAAGTCGCACTTAATACAAGGCCATATAGTAATGAGAATTTTTCATGGAATATAGGAGTTGTGTTTGATTTGAATAGAAATACAATAGAAAGTTTGTTTGGAGTAGATGATGATGGTGATGGCGTTGAAGATGATGACGTAGCCAATTCTTGGTTTATAGGTAAACCTTTTGGGGCTATTTATGGTTTTGCAACTGATGGAATTTACCAAACCAATGATACGGATATTCCTGAAGGCTACCAACCAGGTGATTTTAGAATTGTTGATACGGATAATGATGGAGAATTAACACCAGATGATCGTCAGATTTTAGGATATGATTTGCCTAGTTACCAGTTTGGGGTTACAAATACATTGACATATAAAAACTGGTCATTACTTACTACTATTAATTCAATACAAGGAGGAGGTTCAAATAATTATTACGTGGGTGATAATATTCACGGTCATAACCCAAATTCGCGTTTTGCAAGTTGGTCTGAGCGATTTAGCTTTCCGCAGATGGATTATTGGACACCGGATAACCCGTCAAATACGGCCGCTAGAGTTACTTATGTTCCTACTAGAAGCCATCCATATTTAGAAGATAGAAGTTTTGTACGTATTCAAGATGTTATTTTATCTTATTCTTTTGATAAGGATGTATTGGATAAAATAAAGATGTCAGGAATGAGATTATATGTAACAGGAAAAAATATTTACACTTTTTCTGATTGGAATGGTTATGACCCTGAAAATGGAACAACTATAGTTGACTCTCCATTGCTTAGAACGTTTACGTTAGGTCTTGATTTAAAATTTTAAAACGAAAACAATGAAACAAATGATAAATTTTATCCAACTAAGTAGACGAATTTTGCCCTGTATGCTTTTTATTTTCTTGTTTAGTTCGTGTAGTGAAGACGTTCTAGACGAAGAGCCAAAGGATTTTTTAGCCCCAAATAACACCTTTGTTAATAAAGCAGGATTTGACGCGGGTTTAACGGCATTGTATGCAGGTGCCAGAGAAACTCATATGACAAGAACAAGAGAACCTGGTTTACTTGAAAAAGAATGGGAGGTTAATTATGGGCAGGGTGCAGATATTGGGTATCATATTGATGAGAAGAGCTTTATTACAGATTATAGTGTTGTTAATAGTTCAAATGGTACAGTTTTAAATTTCTGGAGAACGTACTATTCATTAGTTAAAGATGCCAATATATTAATATCTAGAGCTGATGGTGAAAACGTTTTTTGGGAATCTGAGGAAGAAAAGAATGAGATTATTGCTCAAGCTAAGTTTTTCAGAGCGTATGCATATAGAACATTAACATGGTTCTGGGGAGATGTTCCAATTATTAAAGAAGAAATTACAACTCCTAAGTTGGATTTTGTAAGAAACCCCGCATCAGAAGTAATTGATTTCATTTTAGAGGATTTAAAATTTGCTTCTGAAAATCTACCAACCAACAATCCACATGGCGCTCGCTTATCCAAAGCAGCCGCAGATTATCTTTTGGCAGAAACATATATTGTAAAGGAGCAATGGGATGATGCTATTTCTTCAGTAAATAGAATTCTTGATGATTCACAGTATGATTTAATGCGAAATAGATTTGGTTCTATGACAGATAAACCTGGTGATGTTTACTGGGATTTGTTTAGGTTAGGGAACCAAGACCGTTCAAGTGGTAACCGAGAAAATATATTCGCTTGGCAGTATGAATTTAATGTTGACGGTGGTCATTATAATGCACAGGAAAGAGCATGGGGTCCTTTTTTAGAACGTTTGAAAACACCCGATAATATGCAGGCTATTCTGAAAAATGACCTTCTAGGAAGACCTGTTGTTTTTATTAGAATAACACCATGGGTAGAGAGTGAAATGTGGGATGATTTTGATAATGATATTCGAAACTCAGAATTTAATGTAAAAAGGGAGTTTCTAATAAATAATCCTGAATCAGCTTTTTTCGGAGAGGTCATTGAACCTACCGAAGATAACTATGTTAGGAACATGTTTCCATATTATCAAAAGTTTACACATCCTTATGGTCATCCACAAGGATATGATACAAGTGGCAGAATATATACAGATTGGTATGTTTTTAGAGTGGCTGGAGCATATTTGCTCAGGGCAGAAGCGTATCTAGGTAAAGGTGATTTAGGGAATGCTGCCAGAGATATTAATACAATTAGAGATAGGGCAGGGGCTTTACCTGTTGCGGCTGCAGATGTTGATATAGATTATATATTAGATGAGAGAGCAAGAGAATTGTTAGGTGAAGAAGATCGTAGAGTAATATTAAATAGAACAGGTAAATTAGTTGAAAGGACAAAACTATATAATCCCGTATCTGGACCTACAATGCAGGATTTTCATAATCTTTTTCCAATTCCTCAAGCAGAAATAGATGCAAACAAGGAAGCCGAATTAACTCAGAATTCTGGTTATTAGATTGAAAAGTATATTTTATAGTTGTAAATTTTTATTATGAAAAATTTAATATGTATTTGTGGTTTTGCTATATTTTCGACTATTGGTTCTGCTCAGCAAAAACCTAATATTGTTTTCATTGTTGCCGATGATATGGGGTGGGCAGATATAGGGTACCATAATTCTGAAATAAGAAGTCCTAATTTAGATAAATTAGCAAAAACAGGTGTTGAGCTAGATTATCATTATGTTCAACCTCAGTGTACACCTACTAGGGTGGCTCTAATGACAGGTCAATACCCCACTAGAATCAGCGCTAAAAATGCACAAGCCCATAATGAAGAAACATATCCAATAGGAACCCAAATCATGCCCCATATGTTTAAGGATATGGGGTATACGACGGCTATTATGGGTAAATGGCATATGGGGTGTCTAGAACAATGGGGGCCTAAACATCATGGGTTTGATTATAGTTATGGTTCTTATGCGGGAGCTGTTGGAATGTATGACCACAGATATACACTAACAAAAAAACCGTACTCAATTACTTGGCATAGGAACCATGAATTGGTAGAGGAAGAAGGTCATGTTACAGATTTAGTCCGGAAAGAAGCTGTAGAATATATCCATAAGAATAAAGACAAACCTTTCTTTTTATACCTCCCTTTTCATGCTGTACATGTTCCTTTAGTGGAAAAAGACCCAAAATGGAATGAAATGAATAAGCATATCCAATGGGACGATAGAAGGTTAATGGCATCAGCTGTTTCTCATCTAGACGATGCCGTTGGTCAAGTTGTTCAAGCGCTAGATGATGCTGGTATTCGAGAAAATACAGTTATTATTTTTACTTCGGACAATGGTGCTTGGAGAATTCACAAAGGAGATATTTATCCTGCACCAGACCCTGCCTTGAGTAGATTTAGTTTTAATCACCCTATGAGAGGTTGGAAAATAGATATTTATGAAGGAGGAATGAGAGTCCCGGCTTTCGTTAATTGGCCTGCAAAATTAAAGCCATACAAGTTAAAAACACCAATGCATGTTATTGATTGGATGCCAACTCTCGCGGACCTTTTAGACTATAAAGGAGAGGATAAATACAATTGGGAAGGAGTTGATATGTGGAAGTCCATAGAATCCCAGTATGAAGTGGACGACAAAAGAGAGTTCTATTTTGTCTGGGGAGAGAACAGAACTTGGGAAGGTTTAAGATATGGTGATTGGAAAATTGTTAGAAAGAAAAATAATGGGGTTTATTCTAAATGGGAATTATTCAATTTAGAAAATGATCCTTATGAAGCCCAAAATTTAGCTTCATCAGAAAGTCTAAAATTAAATGACCTTGTTTTGAGGTTTGATAAGCAAAAGCAAAACGATAAGTTATAATGAAGTTGATAAGTTTTTTTAACACAAAAATTGCTTTATCGGTCTGTGTATTCGTTGTGTTATCATTATCAGGTTTTTGGGAAACAGATTCTTTTATAGAACCAGTATTGATTGAGGAGAGTAGACCTAATGTACTTTTTATAGCAATAGATGATTTGCGACCTGAATTGGGTGCGTATGGGAATAAAATTATTCAAACACCTAATTTAGACGCATTGGCAAATGAGGGTTTACTTTTCAACAATCATTTTGTTCAGGTACCAACTTGTGGCGCATCTAGATATAGTCTAATGACAGGATTAAGACCCAGAGCAATAAAGCACCTCTCGAATGATGTTTTTGAAAAAGATGTTGCTGATCAGCCAGAGAAAGACCGTCCGGAGTCGTTCATTCATCAGTTAAGAAGAAAGGGATATTATACGGTTGGGATGGGTAAATTAAGTCATTCGGCGGATGGTTTAGTTTATGGTTATGAAGAACAGCCATCTTCAAAAAGAGAGCTTCCTTACAGTTGGGATGAGTACCTTTTTGACAGCGGCAAGTGGAATACAGGTTGGAATGCTTTCTTTGGGTATGAAGATGGTGAGAACCGGCAAAGTATGAAAAAACAGGTGAAACCATATGAAGCGGGAAATGTAGAAGATGAAGGATATCCTGATGGGCTTACGGCTAAACTTGCAATAGATAAACTAAAGGAGTTAAAAGGTATTGATGCACCTTTTTTTCTTGGCGTAGGTTTTTTTAAACCCCATTTGCCTTTTAACGCCCCAAAGAAATATTGGGACCTTTATGATAGAGAAAAAATTCCAATTGCTCCAGACTCGCTTATTCCTAAAAGGATTAGTAAAACTAGTCTACATAATAGTGGCGAATTTAATGGATATCAACTTACGGATGAGATAGCTAGTTTAGACCATCCTTTGAGCGATGACTATTCAAGGAAATTGATTCATGCTTATTATGCTGCAGTTAGTTATGTTGATGCACAAGTTGGTCGTTTGGTCAATCAAGTAGAAGCTCTGGGTCTTAGTAATAATACAATAATTGTAATCTGGGGAGACCATGGGTGGCATTTAGGTAACGACAGAGTGTGGGGTAAACATACACTTTTTGAAACGGCATTAAGAAGTCCTTTAATAATAAAAGTTCCTGCTAAAAACACAGGTAAAATTAACACGATAATTGAAACTGTGGATATTTATCCTACTCTTTTGGAATTATGTAAAGCTGATAATAATATCGAAATAGACGGAAAAAGTTTTGCAGAATTATTCGAAGATAAAAATGCTATAACTGAGAATGATGTAGCATATAGTTATTTTAAAAAAGGGATGTCAATGCGAGAAAAAAGATTCCGTATAACCAAGTATTGTAGAGATGAAAAGCCAATAATAGAATTGTATGATCATAAAGTAGACCCTTTAGAAACAGAAAATGTGGCGTTAAAGAAACCAGAGGTAGTAAAGACGCTTATGCCACTTTTGGAAAAAGGAAATACGGGTTTATACACCTTAAATTAATGTGATTTAGTTGAGTTAGTTTTTGTTAAAATTCCGTCATCTATACTGTTGCTTATGCGTACAATTGCTCTTTTTTTTCTTATTTCGACCTTTTGGTCTTGTAATACCAAAAAGTCAATGCGCTTTACATTGGTAAAAGGTGACGGGGTTTTTCTAACACGGCCGGTCAGTTTTGGTTTGACCGGGGCCCAAAAAGCTCAAATAGATATAGAAAAAGCTATGGTTCTTTTTCAGGAAGATGGAAAAGAAAGCATAGAGCTTCCTTTTCAGGTAGACCGGCAACAACATAAAATCTGGTTCCTTCCGGTGATGGGAAACAATAATGAGGGTCTCTTAAACTTTCGTTTGGAGAACGGATTATCTTCGTTAAAATCTGAAAATGGTATTTCAGAAAAAAAGAAAAATGGTAGTTTACAGCTGGGCTTTCAAAATAAGCCTGCTGTTTCCTATCGCTATGAAATGACCTATCCGCCGAAAGGAGTGGATTCCATTTTTAAAAAATCCGGATATATTCATCCGATTATCACCCCAAAGGGCGATACGCTAACCCGAATCCAGCCTGAGGATCATTACCATCATTATGGACTATGGGGGCCATGGACCCATACCCAAGTCGATGGGGAACGCGTCGATTTTTGGAACTTGGGAGAAGGTATGGGAACGGTTCTGTTTAAGGAATTTAAAAATGTGGAATCGGGCGATGTCTATGCCTCGTTTACCGCAGCTCAAGAACATATTGATCTTAAGACCAAAAAAGAGCCCCAAGTGGCGTTGAACGAAGATTTGCAAGTGCGTTTATGGAACTTGAACCGGCCTGACCGCTATATGCTCGATTACAAAAGCGAGTTCGGTACGCCCTTGAAAAACGGAATTTTGTTTGAGGCCTACCGCTATGGTGGTGGACTGGGGCTACGTTTTAACGAAAGGTGGAAGGCCGATAATTGTACGGTGCTGACTTCGAAGGGCAACGACCGTTTAACGGCGGATGGCACCAATGCCAGATGGTGTATTGTATCGGGAGCATCATCGGACGGGAAGGGGACAAATGGCATTTTATTTATGAGTCACCCTAACAACAGAAAACATCCCGAACCCATGCGGATATGGCCTATAGATGCCAATGGGGGCAGGGGCGATATGTTCTTTGAATTTTGTCCGATACGGCATGAAGGATGGAAGATAGAACCGGGTCAAAAATATGAATTGAACTACAGAATGGTAGTTTTTGACGGAGCATTGAAAGCCGAGGAAGCCGAAGCGTACTGGCAATCGTTTGCCCAACAACCCAATATAGATATAATCAATAATTAGAAATACCAAATACAACGATGGAGAGAAGAAAATTTATCAACAGAACAGCTTTAAGTACCGCCGCTTTGGTGGGGTTTCCTAGCATTGTACCGGCCCATGTACTGGGCAAGAATGCACCAAGTAATAAAATAAACATCGGGCAGATCGGTTGTGGCCGTATTGCTAGAGACCATGATATTCATGATACCATTCGTTTTGACCAAGCTAATTATTTGGCGGTGTGTGATGTTGACTCCAAAAGGGCGGCAGATGCGAAGCTCTTAGTTGATGGGTTTTATCAAAAAAAGACAGGCAAGGCCAAATATAACCGAACAAAAATATACGATGATTATCGCGAAATGCTCTTGAATAAAGATATTGATGCGGTAGTGATCAGTACACCCGATCATTGGCATTCCCAACCGGCAATGGAAGCTGCCTTGGCCGGAAAGGACATCTACGTTCAAAAACCTACTTCCTTAACCGTTAGGGAAGGTCAACAATTGCGTGAGGTTGTTCAGAAAACAGGGGCCATTTTACAAGTCGGAACACAGCAACGTGCCATGCCGCAATTTAGGATTGCCGCAGAATTGGTAAGAAATGGTCGTATTGGTAAAATTCATACCGTTAAAATCGGTTTGCCGGGCGATCCTGCAGGTCCTGAAGCACCTGCAATGCCCGTACCTCCAAATTTGAATTTTGATATGTGGTTGGGTTCTACCCCAGAAGTACCGTATACCGAGATAGGGGTACATCCCCAAGACGGATATAGTAGACCGGGCTGGTTGCGTTCGCGTAATTATGGTGCCGGAATGATTACAGGCTGGGGACAGCACCACTATGATTCCGCGGCATGGGGTATGAATACCGAATTAAGTGGGCCTATTTCCGTAGAGGCTTTGGCCGAATTCCCAAAATCGGGTCTGTGGAACGTACATGGCGATTTCTTTGTAAAACACGAGTATGATAATGGTATTACGGTATACACCAGTGGAGGGTATACTAACGGTATCCGCTACGAAGGTACGGATGGATGGATTTTCGTTTCACGCGGTTCTTACCAAGCTTCCGCCACTGATCCAGTGGATAAGGAAAAGAGCAGTAAGGCTTTAAATGCTTCCGATCCCAAGATTTTGGAATCGGTAATCGGTGAAAATGAAATCCACCTAGAAAAAATTGATGACCAACATGGAAACTGGTTAGATTGTATCAAGACCCGAAAGGCTCCTATTTCACCAATAGAAAAAGGACATAAGGCCTGTACCATCTGCTTGATCAGTGACATCGCCATGCAGTTCGATAGAAAACTGGAATGGGATTATGATAAGGAAGTCTTTATCAATGACGCCGAGGCCAATGCCATGCTACACCGTGAGCAAAGAAAACCTTACGGAACGGATTATGTAAAATACTAAAACCCAAAGAGCCCGTTCCTTTCGAACGGGCTTTTTAAACAATTTCAACGTTTTTATTCAATAGAAAGAAAAAGACGCCTGAACCGGTTTTCGGTCTAGGGCGATACAAACAGGTGATTACATGAAAAATAAAATCGCATTTTTACTTTTACTGCTCAGCATCGCATGTGGCGAAAAAAAAACGGATACTAAAATGGTCGAAGCAAAGACAACGAACAGGGTGAAATTAATGACTTTAGATCCCGGTCATTTTCACGCTGCCTTGGTCCAGAAAAAAATGTACCCCCAAGTTGATTCCACCATTTATCTTTTTGCCCCCGATGGTCTTGAAGTAAAAGATTTTTTGAACAAGATAAACAGTTATAATTCTCGCGAAGAGTCACCCACGGCCTGGAAAGTCGAAAAATACTTAGGCGATGACTATCTCGAAAAAATGATCGCCGATAAACCGGGTAATGTTATGATCGTTGCCGGTAAGAACAGTAAAAAAATAGATTACGTACTTGAGGCGGTAAAGGCAGGATTGAACGTGTATGCCGATAAGCCTTTGGTTATTAACCCCGAGGGATTCAAAAAACTGCAACAGGCTTTTGATATTGCAGAGAAGAACGGGGTGTTGATCTACGATATTATGACCGAACGATTCGAGTCTACCACATTAATGCAAAAAACTTTTTCCGCATTGCCCGATGTTTTCGGGGAATTAGTGGACGGTACGCCCGAAGAACCGGCTATTAGTAAGGAAAGTGTGCATCACTTTTTTAAGTATGTTTCCGGCCAGCCCCTAGTGCGTCCGGCTTGGTTTTTTGACGTAAACGAAGAGGGGGAAGGCATCGTTGATGTTACGACCCACTTGGTAGATTTGGTACAATGGGAAGCTTTCCCTAATCAAATTATAGATACCAATAATATTGAAATGGTAAAGGCCAAACGTTGGCCTACCGTACTTACCACCGACGAATTCCAGAAAGTCACAGGCCTTGATGGCTATCCTGAGTATTTAAAAAAGGATATAAAGGATGATAAACTGAATGTGTTCTGTAATGGTGAAATGGTCTATAAAATCAATGGCAAACATGCCAAGGTATCGGTAATCTGGAACTATCAAGCACCTGAAGGCACGGGCGATACGCATTATAGTATCATGCGGGGCACCAAAAGCGACCTGATCATCAAACAAGGAAAGGAAGAGGGCTACAAACCTACCTTGTACGTCGTACCCCATCAAAAAGACGGATTTGAAGAGGTGTTGAACAAGGCCATCGCCGATAAGATAACAAGGCAGTTTCAAGGTACGACCATGGAGAGAATGGAAGACGGTAGCTATAAAATCAATATTCCCGATACTTTTAAAATCGGACATGAAGCCCATTTTGGCCAGGTTACCGAAAACTATTTGAAGTATATGGAAGCCGGGGAACTGCCTCAATGGGAAGTGCCCAACATGATCAGTAAATACTATACGACCACCAAGGCCTACGAATTGGCCAAGAAAAACTAGATATGAACGACCTTTTTGATTTAAAAGAAAAAACAATAGCCCTTTCCGGGGGCACTGGGGTCTTAGGGGGTTCCATAGCGGAATACCTTATACAAAATGGGGCCAAAGTAATTCTCTTGGGGCGGTCGGTTGAAAAATTAGACGCCAAACGTAAAGCCTTAAACGCCATTTCAGAAGGTAGTACCGCGGCTTATGTTGTGGATGTGATGGAGGAAAATGAACTGGTGCTTTTACGAAAGAAGATAAAGGAAGCCCATGGCAAGATCGATGGTTTGATCAATTTGGCCGGGGGGAATTTGCCCGGTGCCACCATGCAACCGGATCAGACAATTTTTGACATCTCACTGGAAGACACCAAAGAAGTGGTAAACCTCAATCTCTTTGGTAGTGTACTCCCCACAATTGTAATGAGCCAATTAATGGCGGAGCAGGGCTATGGTTCCATTATCAATATATCCTCCATGGCATCGAAGCAGTCTATAACTAGGGTCTTGGGCTATTCCATGGCCAAAGCGGGCATTGATATATTTACCAAATGGATGGCCGAAGAACTGGCTACTAAATTCAATGATAAAATTAGGGTGAATGCCATAGCTCCTGGTTTTTTTATAGGAAATCAAAACAGAAAGATTTTGATCAACGAAGATGGTTCCTATACGGAGCGAAGCAAAAAAATACTGGCGAAAACCCCTATGAACCGATTTGGGGATGCGTCGGAACTCAATGGAATGGTGCATTACCTTTTGAGTGAAGCTTCCTCCTTTGTAACGGGAACCGTGTATGATGTAGACGGTGGTTTCAATTCATTTACCGGAGTTTGATATGGACTACCTAAAGAAGACTTACCGATGGTTCGGGCCCGATTTTGGGGTGACCTTGGGCGATATAGCACAATTGGGTGCCGAAGGTATCGTTACGGCTTGCCACAGTATACCTACGGGTGAGGTGTGGTCCGTAGAGGCCATTGCCGACGTAAAGAATCAAATCGTGCGGCACGGTATGGAATGGTCGGTGGTAGAGAGCGTTAACATCCACAATGCCATTAAATACGGCCTTCCGGAAAGGGATATGTATATAGGGAACTATATTCAAACCTTGAAGAACCTGGCGCAGCACAATATTTATACAATTTGCTATAATTTTATGCCGCTTATAGATTGGACGCGTACCGATCTAGATTACCAATTGCCCAACGGAACATCAAGTTTACGTTATGACCCAATTGCCATTGCGGCCTTTGATCTCTATATCTTAAAAAGAAAGAATGCAGCTGAAGTATATGGGGCGAGTGTGGTAGGTCAGGCGGAAGCGTATTTTAAAAGCTTGTCCGCCCAAGAAAAACAGGCACTGGAAAATGCTATTCTTGCGGGTATACCCGGAAGCAAAGAAGCTATTCAAATGTCCGCTTTCAAGGAGAATTTGGCAAGGGTAAGCCAAATTTCAAAAAGCGGGCTTCAAGAGAATTTGGCCTACTTCCTTAAAGCCATATTGCCAGAGGCGGAAAAGTTGGGTATCCATATGGCCATTCACCCCGATGACCCCCCCTTTTCGGTTTTCGGGATTCCAAGAATAACTTCGACTTACGAGGATTTTAAGTCTATTCGCGATTGTTACCCCTCACTGCATAACGGTTTTACCTTTTGTTCGGGTTCCTTAGGTGCTTCGCCTAATAACGATTTGGTGAAGGTCATTGAAGATTTTGGCGATCGTATTCATTTTATCCATTTAAGGAATGTACAATTGAGCCCGAGTGGCGCGTTTTACGAAGCCGAGCATCTCAATGGTTCGGTGATGATGGATGAGGTAATGGAAGCCCTTATAAAAGAGCAGTTGAAACGGGAAGGCTCCGGTAGAACCGATGTGGCCATTCCGCTACGGCCCGACCACGGTCATGTATTGTTGGATGATAAAAAACGGCAGGGTGATTTCTACCCGGGCTATTCACTTATCGGAAGGGCATTGGGCATGGCCCAACTTACGGGCTTGGAGAAGGGACTTCGTCACCGTATGAAGCTTTCTTGAGCCTATTCGATAATTTCCCTGAAGTCTTGAAAGAACAGTTCTATTCGTGCCATGTGTTGGCTTAGAAAGATCATGGTTTCTTGCCAAGTGTTCTTGTTGTGGATCGACACGTTTTCCAAGGTGACGTATATTCTTGAAATTTCTTTTCCGTTCGATAGAAAAAAGGCTTCATCGAAAACAGCGTCGGGAAGGTATTCTTCGGATTGGAGCAGGGATTGCAGGGATTGAAATTTCTCCCAAAGGGTGATACGCCTTTCTAGGTCATCGGTTTCGATATCTATGGAAACCATGGCTTTTTTCAGATCGAAATGAAATTTAAAGGCGAGGCCTTTCACCTTGGTGTTGTACAATATCCATTTTCTGGGATACGATTTCCCAAAGGCGATCCAGAAGTCTTCCCGTAATTTTTTTGATTCCGCTTTGCTGAACATCCTATAGAAAATATGCGATTGCAATGCCGAAAATAATAGCGATTATCTTGCGAAGATTGAAGGTGTGGCCCTCAGAACTTTCAAAGAGTATAACCGTGGAAATATGCAAGAACACACCTATGACCAGTGCATTGATATAGGCGAAGTAGGTCGTGGCCCATTCCGCGTGGTCGGCGATATAACTGCCCAAGGGGGTCATCAATGAAAATATGGTAATAAAGAAAAAGGCCTTGGGCAAGGGTATTTTTGAATTGAGTAAGAAGATGCTTAGAATTACGGCAATAGGTACTTTGTGAATCAATATCCCATAAAGGATGGTGTCGTGGTCGTGTATAGGAAATCCCTCTAGAAACGAATGAAGGCAGAGACTGCCGAATAATAACCATGGGAACAACTCTTTCTCGGCATCTAGATGAACATGGCCGTGTTCGGCCCCTTTGGAAAAGAACTCCAAAAAAATCTGGAACAAAATCCCCAGCATAACAAATAGGCCCACATCTTTAGGGTTGCCATACTCGTACACCGACGGAAACAGTTCGAACAAGGTCAAGGCCAGCAAAAACGCGCCACTAAAGGCAAGAAGTAGCTTAAAATGACTTCGGTTCGTGGGTTTTACGATGTAAACAAAGGCAAAACTCAGTAGAACGGCAAAAATGGGTAAGGCGTAATTCATTAACGGAAAATCATTTTTATCGAGGCTCTTAGTCTTAGAATTGTGGTACTAATTACACTGACGAAACCAACTTTTTTTAATTTTCTGAAATACGATTTTTATCCTTCCGATAACGAAAGGGCGAACGGCATTTTAGAAAGCAGAGGGCGGGTTCGTATTTCTCCGGCTAAAATACTGTATTTTTGCGGCAACTTTAGAATAAGACATGGGTAAAAATTTTAAAATGGTCGCCAAGACCCTCTTTGGTTTCGAAGAGATTTTGGCCAAGGAAATCCGTAACCTCGGTGGCGGCAATGTAGTAGAAGGGGTAAGAAACGTAGCTTTTGAAGGCGACACCGGCTTTATGTACAAGGCCAATCTATGTTTGCGTACGGCTATAAAGATCATTAAACCTATTCATTCTTTTTCGGTTCGTAACGAAAATGAACTTTATAAAAAGATCTATGCAATGGATTGGGCCGAGTACCTTTCGGTCGATACCACCTTTGCTATAGACTCTACGGTCAATTCCGATAACTTTACACATTCACTCTACGTGTCGCAAAAGGTTAAAGATGCGATTGTAGATAAGTTTAGGGATATGGACGGCAGTCGACCCAATGTTGATGTCAAGTTTCCTGATGTACGGATCAACATTCACATCCATAACGAGCATTGTAATGTGTCTTTAGATAGCTCGGGAAGGTCTTTGCACCAAAGGGGTTATCGTACCGCTACCAATATAGCACCGATCAACGAAGTGTTGGCGGCAGGTCTTTTACTCATGAGTGGATGGGACGGGCAATGCGATTTTCTAGACCCCATGTGTGGTAGTGGTACCATGCTTACCGAGGCGGCTATGATCGCCTGTAACATTCCGGTAAATATCAACAGAAAGGAATTTGCCTTTGAAAAATGGCATGATTTCGATCAAGACCTGTTCGACAAGATCGTTGAGGTAAGCTTGAACAAGGTTCGCGAATTCCACTATAAGATTGTCGGTTACGATAAGGCGCCATCGGCGGTCCGTAAGGCCATTGATAATGTAGAGAATGCCAACCTCTCTGAATATATAAGCATCGAACGAAAGAATTTTTTCGATACGGAAAAGTTCACCGAAGGTAAATTGCACATGGTTTTCAATCCTCCTTATGGCGAGCGATTGAGCTTAGATATGGAAGATTTTTACGCTTCTATAGGTGATACCTTAAAGCAAAAATATCCCGGTACTGAAGCTTGGTTCATCACCTCCAATATGGAGGCCCTCAAATATGTAGGATTACGCCCCTCACGAAAAATAAAGGTATTCAACAGCCACCTTGAGTCACGCTTGGTAAAGTATGTCATGTACGAAGGCAGTAAGAAGGCCAAGTATATGAACAAGAATAAGGAAGAGTAGGGCAGGGCAGGGCTTCCCCACAATGCTTAAAACTATTGTCTTTTCGGACGTTCCTTGGCTTCGGGCTTCGGCTCAGGTTCGGGCTGTACCTCTTTCTTTTTTGGCTCGTTCTTCTTTTTGTAGAGCGGGATCAGGTAACTAATGGAGTAATTATAGCCTACGCCAAAACGACTGCCATCGGTAACTTTGTTGAAGCCGGGTATAAAAAGGTCATCAAGCTCGTTTTCGGGGCGTTTGTTGGTTATTAAGATGCCTAGGCGGGCACTCGCCCCAAAAAAGAGGTTTCGCAATACTTCAGCCTTGAGGCCAACAACAAACTCCAACCAAGACTTATTGCGGCCTTCGTATTTGCCAAGGGCATCGGTGCCAACGGCAAAATCGTCAGGGTTCCAATAACGGTTGGTGTCAAAAATCTTATAAGCGTTCAATTCTTGGCTAAACGTACTGAAAGCGTAACGCCCGCCAATGTATATCATGTTTTGTTCACCGTACCAATTGCCATAGGTGTTATAGTCTATCCCTAGTTTGATGTAACTACCCGATGTGGTAAAGTTGTACAGGTCGCCATCTTCACTATCGACCAATGCGCCGAGGGGGGTGCCTATCGTTTTTTTCTCATTCCCTAGTTCGGCGGCCAAATAAAGGTTTTGGGTAAGTCGGTAATCCCCGACCAATTCGAGTCCCGTATAATTGTCTTCGAAAAAGGAAACCACAAGCCTGCTCAAGTCGGCTCCGACCCTAAGGCCGTAACGTTGCTTGTAGACCGTGGTGTCTTTTTTGTTCAGGTCTATAGGCTCGCTCTGTGAGGATCCCACAGCGATAACCAAAAGAAAAAAGAGACTAGTGAAATATCTTAACATGGGCAGAAGCTGTGTTTTCAATAAGTGCGTTATCTACATCTATGGTCTGGATCCAGACCGAGTCGTCTTGTTTTACGGTTACGGTTAAGTTCTCGAAATTGGCGATGTAGCCACAGGCCCGAGATTTGTACAGTTCCGTTACATCGTAATTAAAGGTTAGGGTATCTACATTGATGTCATCGATGCTAAGCTGTCGTGAAAGGGCAAATGACGTGCTGTTGGCGTCTACCCGCAAGGGCAAGACAATGGAATCTAAAGCCACATTGGCTATGGTGTCTTTTCCTCCGGAAGGCAAAACACCCCAGACAATTAGGTTTTGTACATCCTTGAATTCCGTAGGGTTTAAGACATCGTAAAAACGAATGACCAGTTGGGGCGTATCATAATCGGTACAGATGTCGTCTTTTTCGCAGGCGGAAAAAGAAAGAATACCCAATAGGATGATAAAAAGTATTTTGAATCTGTTCATAAAGCTATAGCTTTTTCAAAAGTACGATATTTTCAACATGATGTGTTTGCGGAAACATATCTACCGGTTGTACTTTTATTACTTGGTAAGTATCTTTCATTAAGGCTAGGTCGCGGGCTTGCGTAGCACTATTACAACTGACGTAAACTACTTTATCAGGAGCTATGTTCAAGATCTGTTGAACCACATCTTTATGCATCCCGTCCCTTGGGGGGTCGGTAATGATAACGTCGGGCGTACCGTTGGCCTCTATGAATTCTTGGTTGAAGACATTCTTCATATCGCCCACAAAGAAGTCTACATTGTCGATTTCGTTACGTTCGGCATTGGCCTTTGCATCGGCGATAGCTTCGGGTACCGATTCTATTCCTACGACTTTCTTGGCCTTTTTGGCCACGAATTGGGCAATGGTTCCAGTGCCGGTATATAGGTCGTAAACGAGTTCGTCTCCCTTTAAATCGGCGAACTCACGGGTGAGTTTGTACAGTTCATAGGCCTGGGCCGAGTTCGTTTGGTAAAATGATTTCGCGTTGATTTTGAACTTCAGGCCTTCCATTTCCTCAAAAATATGGTCACGACCGGAGAAGCAGACAATTTCTTGATCGTAAATGGTATCGTTCTGTTTTTGGTTGATTACATACAAAAGCGAAGTAATTTCGGGAAAAGTTGCTTTGAGATGGTTCAACAGAAGTTCACGTTTTGCTTTGTCGTCTTCGTAAAACTGTATCATGACCATTAGTTCCCCTGTCGAGGCCGTGCGTATCATAAGGGTGCGCAATTGCCCGTGCTGATTCCTCGGGTTGAAAAATGTGAGTCCGTTTTTAATGGCAAAATCACGGGTCTCCAATCGAATGGCATTGGAGGGATCTTGCTGTAGGTGACATTTTTTTATGTCTAGGATCTTGTCCCACATTCCGGGAATGTGAAATCCGAGCGCGTTCTTGTCCGTAAAATTATTGTCCGATTGTATTTCCTCAAGGGTAAGCCAGCGGCTATCTGAAAAGGAAAACTCCATCTTGTTACGGTAGAAATACTGCTCTTTTGAACCCGATATAGGTGTAATTTCGGGTAGTTCTAAATGTCCGATCCGTCTTAGGTTGTTTTCTACTTCCTTTTGTTTGTAGAAAAGTTGGTGCTCATAGCCCATATCTTGCCATTTGCATCCCCCGCAAACCCCAAAATGTTCACATTGCGGTTCTACACGTTTGTCGGAAAAGTTGTGAAAAGTGGTAGCGACACCTTCAAAGTAAGCCTTGCGCTTTTTTGTGGTCTGTACGTCTACAATGTCCCCAGGTACGGCGTTGGTCAAAAAAATAACCCTTCCGTCGGGCGCTTTACCAATAGTTTTTCCTTTTGCACCGGCATCTACAACCTCTACGTTTTCGAATACCTGTCGCTTGTTCTTTCTTCGCATGCCGCAAAAGTAAGCATCCCGATGCATTTATTATAACTATCGTTACGATCGGACTTATTAAAAATAGTTAAATATGACTTTTGTCTTGTCCGTACCGTATAAATCAGGTCCGTAGGGGAGGCTAGATTAGGGGGGATATAGACTTAATGCAGGTGTAAAGACTTGATAAGGAAACATTTGGTCGCTTTTTACAAGGTTCTTTTTATAACTGCCAACTAATTTTATTAAGTTTGCAGCTCTACAAGGATGATTTCTCTCCTACGCTGAATTTTCGAATCTTCGAAAGGAAAAAGGTATAGAAGGAATTACTGAAGTTTTATT
Organism: Zobellia sp. OII3; assembly: GCF_002211465.1. Taxonomy (NCBI): domain Bacteria; kingdom Pseudomonadati; phylum Bacteroidota; class Flavobacteriia; order Flavobacteriales; family Flavobacteriaceae; genus Zobellia; species Zobellia sp. OII3. The sequence continues at coordinate 29,576 of NZ_MWRZ01000011.1, forward strand.
TAAAAGTAATTTTTATCATGTCAGTTTTAGAAAAAATCACTTCTGAAGGTGCTATTGCATTGGAGGATAAGTACGGAGCACACAACTATCACCCATTGCCAGTGGTACTCACTAAGGGAGACGGGGTTTATGTTTGGGATGTTGAAGGGAAAAAATATTATGATTTCCTTTCGGCCTACTCCGCAGTAAACCAGGGGCATTGCCACCCGAAAATAGTCAAGGCCATGACCGATCAGGCGCAGACCTTGACCCTTACCTCAAGGGCGTTTTACAACGATATGCTCGGAAAGTATGAAAAGTATGCCACGGAAACTTTCGGCTTTGACAAGTTGTTGCCTATGAACACAGGTGCCGAGGCCGTTGAGACCGCATTGAAAGTGTGCCGAAAGTGGGCCTATGAGAAAAAAGGCTTGAACGAGAACGAGGCACAGATCGTTGTTTGTGAAAACAATTTTCATGGAAGAACCACCACGATCATTTCGTTTTCGAACGACCCGGTGGCCCGTAAGAATTTCGGACCCTATACGGCCGGATTTATTAAAATAGAATATGATAACCTAGAGGCTTTGGCCGAGGTGCTTGAACAAAACCATAACATAGCTGGTTTTTTGGTCGAGCCTATTCAAGGGGAGGCGGGAGTATACGTTCCTTCTGAAGGTTATTTAAGGAAAGCCAAGGCATTGTGCGAAAAGCACAACGTACTTTTTATAGCCGATGAGGTCCAGACCGGAATAGCCCGAACAGGTAAGATGCTGGCAGTAGACCATGAGAACGTAAAGCCTGATATCTTGATATTGGGAAAAGCGCTTTCTGGAGGAGCTTACCCCGTTTCCGCTGTTTTGGCCAACGATGAAGTTATGGGGGTGATCAAACCTGGAAACCACGGCAGTACTTTTGGCGGGAACCCTATTGCTGCGGCCGTGGCCATTGCGGCATTAGAGGTAGTCAAAAATGAGGAGTTGGCGCAAAATGCCGAGACACTCGGACTACTGTTCAGGGATGAGTTGAACAAATTTATACCGAACTGCAATGTGGTGAACGGCGTAAGGGGTAAAGGGTTGTTGAATGCAATTCTTATCAATGATACGGAAGACAGTTCGACCGCATGGGATATTTGTATGGCCCTAAAGGAAAACGGACTTTTGGCCAAACCTACCCATGGCAACATTATTCGCTTTGCACCGCCCCTGGTAATGAACAGGGAGCAACTGTTAGATTGCGTTGAGATCATAACAACAACATTGAAACGGTTCGAGAAATAAAAAAAAAGCCTGAAACTTAGTTTCAGGCTTTTTTGTACATCTATCTTTCGGGTTTAGAAATCGCCGTTTGTGGCGGCCGCTACAATAATGGCGGCAATGGCGCCAAAGTATATAATGGCTATTAGCAGGTAAATGGCCGCTAAGATCAAGCCTACATATGACAGGGTCTTTCCGGTCTTTACGTTTTCGATTCCCGTGTACTGACCATTACTTTGGTCATAGGTTCGCTGTGCGGTTTTCGCGTTAGACAGGCCTATAAAGCTGAAAATAGCGCCAAAGGGTCCGCAGCAAAGAAGCGTCAATACTATGGAAAGAATTCCAAAAGTTAAGGCGTTACTAGCGCCCGGTAGGGTTTGTTGTGTCATTTCTTATCCAAAAAGTTCTTCCATTTTTTCACGTATCATTTCAGGGTCTTGCATATCTTCAAACCCGAAGAAAGCAATCATACCTATGGTCATCATTAGATAAAGAACGCTGAGTACGATACCGATAATAGCAAGAATTTTTCCCGTTTTTACGTTGCCGTAATCCGTATAGTTTTCTGGGTTTTCCTGATAGATGGAGGTGGCTTTGTTCGCTAAGACCAAGGCAACGATACCGAATATAAGACCAAGAATACCATAACAGCAACAGGTGACTATCGAAAGAATTCCGAATACAAGAATTAAAGTAGCATTGGGTAATTTGTGTTGTTCCATTTTTTAGTGGGTTAGGTGAGTCATTTTAAAAATATAGTTAACTATAATAATAGAGCCGCTTAGTATACCAAGGGCCATTTTTATATGGGTGTCAAAACGAAATCGGATAAATTGACTTGCAAAGGCGAACATTACAAGTGGTATAAGGGTGAAAATTGCCGGATACATATCAAAGGCCGCACTGAAATCCCCCTTAAAAAAAAGTACAATGGAACGCTGAAGACCACAGCCCGGACAGTCGATGCCGAAGAGCTTTTTGTTCAGGCAGGGTAGCATATAATCTTCAAGAGTCAATAAAAAAGTAGCTAACTGCATTTTTACGGTTTAGCAATTCTATCACGAAAATTACCATTATTTTTGTGGATACAAAACAAATTATGGCCGTTTTTCAAATAGGGGATAAGGTTGAGACTATAGATGATGTCATCTCGGGTAGGGTTACTAAGCTTTCCGGGGCTACGGTAACTATTGAAACCAATGACGGGTTTGAGCTCGATTTTGAGGCGAACGAGCTGGTTCGGATCGATACGGGGGATATCCGGGTCAGCAATTACGAGATAAGCCAGGTGAAGGCCGAAAAAGAACTTCCGAAGAAAAGAAGAACCCAGGTCTTAAAGCCCAAAGAACGCAACGCCCCCAAGATGGAAGTGGATCTGCACATTCATCAGTTGACAAAGTCAAGCAAGGGCATGAGCAATTATGATATGCTGAACCTTCAGTTGGATGCGGCCAGACGTCAGTTGGAATTCGCTATGAGAAAGCGGATCCAAAAAGTGGTATTCATTCACGGGGTAGGGGAAGGCGTGCTCAAAGAAGAGCTCTATTACCTTTTTAGACGCTACGACAATGTAAAATACTACGATGCCGATTACCAAAAATACGGCCTGGGCGCTACCGAGGTCTATATTTACCAGAATACTTAGTCGGCTACCGTTGTATAGGTGCCCAGCACAAAGTTGTCGATGGCCGATAGCGTTACATCGGCGACATCTTCACCGTCACCTTTTAGGACAAGTAGTAAATTGTTGATCGAAATAGTGTGCGTATAGGTAATGGCACCAGTTCCATCCGCGGCGTTTGCAACGGTCTCAACACTAATGGCTCCGCTCGAAGACGTAAAATCAAAACTTATGATATCTTCTGAAAGCGCTGCGTCGGTGCAGATCATGTCATCGGTTACTATAGTGTTTAATACGGTGTACTTGAACGCTCCGTTTTCCAAGGTCGAGGTTCGGGGTTCTCCTGCCGTGGTGGCCGCATTGGCTATGGTTGTGAGCGGTATATCCAAGGAAACGTATTCGTCGTTTATCTTTTTGTACAACCTTAGGCTACCGTCTACAAAGGCATTTTCGCATTCGGTAAAATCGGCAATGGCTTCATAATTTGAAAAGGGCACATCAAGTCTGGCACTTATTGGTGTGGTCGTCTTAAAGGTTCCGTAGGTCATGGTCGACGAATCGGTTATGCTTTCGTTTTGCTCGTTGGCCAAGGAAAGGCCGGTAATGGAAATGGTGTGCGCATAGGTCTTGGTATCTTTTGAGACCGTACTCACATGCGTTTCTATGTCGATATCACCTGCCGTTGCCGTGTTTTCTTTGGTTACGGATGGTTCTAGTGCGGGTATGGTAGAACAGAAATAATCTTTGGAAACGTCATCGTCGAATAGCCTGTAAATGAGGCTTGATGCCGAAGGTAAACTCGATTGAAGCTCATCGGCCTCCGAAGTCTCGTTTTTGAGTAGGCCACTGGCCAAGTTGAGCAATAGGGCCTCGTCACCGTCTATTTTAAAGAAAAACGTGGTTTCAAGGGGATCGTCAAGGTCTCCGCACGTCTGAACATCTACAGCGTCAAAATCTACCCGTTCAATTTGTAGATCGCCATCGTCACAGGCGCATAAAAGGGTCAGTATACCTAAAAGTAGCGTTTTCTTCATGTGCCAAATTTAATGGAAATAAAGGACAAGTTTATTGGGAATTAGGGAGAAATTAACTTTAATTCCGCTAATTTTGACCGCTCTTAATTGAATTTTTAGGTGATGAAAAAGGTTTATTTAGATAATGCGGCCACTACTCAAGTACGGGAAAATGTAATCGCAAAGATGCAAGATGCCTTGGCCAATTTTTACGGCAATCCTTCTTCTACCCATAGTTTTGGCCGTTCGGCAAAGACAGCGGTAGAGAGTGCCAGAAAAACGATTGCGAAATATATGAACGCCCATCCTTCGGAAATTATTTTTACTTCTGGGGGGACCGAGGCCGATAACATGATTTTACGCTGTGCCGTTCGCGATCTGAAAGTAGAAACGATCATTACTTCTAAAATAGAACACCATGCCGTACTTCATACGGTTGAAGACTTGGCGAGTGAAAAGGGTATCAAGGTTTTGTATGTTGATCTTGACGTATTTGGCAACCCCGACCTTTTGCATCTGGAAAGCTTGTTGAAGCAAGACGATTCTAAAAAGTTGGTGAGTTTAATGCATGTAAACAATGAAATTGGCAATAAGATCGATATTGCAGCGGTTTGTGAACTTTGTCATTCCCACGGGGCGCTTTTTCATTCGGATACGGTGCAGTCTATCGGACACTATCTCTGGGATGTAAAAGCCGTTCCGGTCGATTTTCTTACGGCCGCGGCCCATAAATTCCATGGTCCAAAAGGAATAGGGTTTGCCTATATCAAGAAGAATTCAGGACTCAAACCTATGATAGCGGGCGGTGCGCAAGAGCGTGGTTACCGCGCGGGAACCGAATCGTTTCACAATATTGTAGGGCTCGAAATGGCCTTTGTGGAGGCATACGATAATCTAGAGGCCGAGACGGCTTATGTTACCGAACTGAAATCTTACTTTATTGATCGAATGAAGGAGGAGATTCCTGATGTAAAATTTAACGGTCATTCGGGCGACTTGGAAAAAAGCACCTTTACCTTGGTGAATGCCTGCTTGCCCATAGATTCACAGAAAGCGTTGATGCTTTTGTTCCATTTGGATATGAAGGGGATAGCGTGTTCAAAAGGAAGTGCTTGCCAATCGGGAAGCGACCTAGGGTCACACGTGCTTGCCGAGATTCTGTCGGAAGACGATTTTAGGAAGCCTTCGCTACGGTTTTCTTTTTCAAAATACAACACCAAGGAAGAATTGGACTATACCGTTCAGGTGCTCAAGGAGTTCGTGGAAAAATAAAAACTCCCTTTTCTAGAGGGAGTTTCAATGTTTATTTTTGCTTTCGGTCTTTTCGTTTTTCCCGGTCGTACGGAAACTTACGCGCCGCGAGTTTCATCATACGGTCGATAAGGTCGGTCGTATTTTTTCCTGATTTTTTATTGATTTTTTTTTCGTATTTCCAGAGAAGCTTTCCGGTATTGCCATCGCTAATTTTTACACCGATACGGCCATAGTCTGCATTTCCCGAGAAATAATCCATAAAGCTGAACTCTGTAGGTATACCTTTTGAAAGCAGTACGTTGAGGTCCATATTTCCACTAATGATGCCATCTACCCCCAAAATTTCACTGAGCTGTTTGGTGGTGTATACGTCAATGTTATTGTAATCTATATTGTTTTGGGCCAGTATGGCATTGGTATTCTTTACGTCTTGAAACTCTACCGAGAATTTCTTTTTCTTTTTGCGTCTTGAAAAATAGGTCTCTAGGGCGTTCTGTACGGCGTAGCCTTCCTTTTGTTCGAGGGTGCTTAATTCTTCCTTTGAAATATCGTCCTTTAACTCAAGATTCGCCAAAAAGGGAATGATGGCCAAAACTTGGTGGCTGTCGCTCAGGTCATCAAATTTGTCACTTTCGTATATATTCTTTTGAGCGTTGGCAAGAACAGTGGTCAATAGTAGTACGGCAAAAAAAATCTTCTTCATCAGTTTGTCTTCTAAAAGCGCATGCGGAGCTTTAGGTTCAGCACACGACTTGTCATGAAATTAGGAACGGCAAATTGTTGTTTGCTGTCAACATCCCGGACCCATGTATTTGTAATTGAATTTTGATTGTTGAACAAATTAAAAATCTCAACGCCAGCGCTCAGTTCTTTAAACCGGTGCAACCAGTGGTTTTTTTGATAGGTTCTGTTTCCGCCTACAAAAATATGCGAAATTCCCAAATCGGCACGCTTATAATCGCGTAATCTGGTGTTGTAGAGATATGGGTCGGAATAATTTGGCGAACCACCGGGTACGCCAGTGTTGTATACCAGGTTGAGGTACATTTTGAAATTGGGGAATTCGGGGATGTAATCTTGAAAGAGAATACCGAATTTCAATCGCTGGTCCGAAGGTCTGGCTATATATCCGCGGTCGTTACTGTTTTCCTCTGTTTTTAAAAAGCCGATGCTTACCCAAGATTCGGTGCCGGGTACAAAGGCCCCGTTTAACCTTAGATCGGCGCCATATGCATAGGCCTCGGCATCGGTATTGGCCGCGTAGCGTATACGAACGTCTTCTAGGGTGTAGGTGTTGACGTGGTTCAATTTTTTATAATAGACCTCGCTTATGAGGGTAAAGGGGCGCTGCCAAAGGTTGAACGAATATTCGTTGCCTCCCACAATATGAAGTGATTCTTGAGCCTTTACATTGGGGTTGACCGTGCCCGTTCGGTCACGGAGTTCTCGGTAAAACGGGGGTTGGTGGTATAGGCCGCCGGAAAGCCGAAAAAGCATATCCCTTTTCCAATCGGGTTTTAAGGATATTTGGGCACGTGGACTCACGACGGTCTGTGACGAACTTGAAATTTCTGCCCCGGAAACCGTCCAATGTTGGGCCCGTAGCCCAAGATTGTAATGCAGGGCGTGTGATGCTAGGTCTAATCGGTCGCTAAATTGCACATATCCTGAAAAACGGTCGGTCTTTACAAAATTTCTGGCGTTTATCCCTGAATAGGCCTCGAGGGGGGCTTCAAAGGGGGTTTCGGGCTGATCGTTGATGAATTCGGCTCTTGGCGGACGAACGAAATACCCCGCAGAATCGATAAACTCCGATTCCCGCAATTGGTCGCGAATATCTTCATGGGTGTATTTGATGCCCCATTCCAATAATTGGTTTTTCCTTGTAAAGCTTCCTTTATACGATAGGTTGAATATCAGGGCGTCAAGCTCGTTCCTGGCGCGCTTATACTGACTGCCTACGCCTCGTATGTCGGTAGGGACGCCAAAGGAATCGCTAAAGGGGTCGGTGTTGACGTTGCCTAGATAGTATTGGGCGATGACATCGGAATATTCTTCTTCCGTGGTATGGTAGAGCGAGGCTATTAATTTCATCGTAACATCTTCGTTCACGAAATAATTGGCCTTTAAGGCGCCAAGGATGGTGTTATAGCGATTGTGCTCTTCTCCTTGATAATAGATTTGAAGCGATTTGGGCTCGGCTATTGTTCCAAAATTCGTTTGCCTGTCACGCGGTTCGTTTTGATAATCGTTGATTGAAACGTTGCCCAAAAAATCGAGGTGGAACTTTCTTGAAAACTGGTAGGTCGTAAAGGTCTGGAAATCGGCAAAAGTGGGGTTGAAGTTGGTGTTGATATCTTGACTGTTGACGAATAGGCTGTTGTTCCGATAGCGGATACCGTTGATGGTGCTCAGCTTTTTGTCTTTGGAAACGGCTTCGGCCGTTGCGCTGGCCCCTAAAAAGCTAAGGTCGAGCTGGGCACCGTTCTCGGAGGGCTTTTTGTAGGTGATGTCCAATACGGAAGACAGTTTGTCGCCGTACTTGGCCTGAAAACCCCCAGAGGAAAAACGTATGTTACGAACCATTTCGCTGTTGATAAAGCTCATACCTTCCTGTTGGGCAGCGCGTACTAAAAACGGTCGGTAAACTTCTATGTCGTTTACATAGACCAAGTTTTCATCGTAATTGCCGCCACGTACGTTGTACTGGGTACTCAGTTCATTGCTCGAAGACACTCCGGGCAGTAGTTTTAGAATGTTCTCCACACCGGCATTGGCACCGGGTATGTTGTGGGCCATATCCTGACTTACCGTAGTCACCCCTTCAATGTTTCTTTTGCCCGTAGGCGAAACGGTGACACCGGCAATTTGTATAATATCCGATCGTAATACCGGACTGAACTCATAGGTTTCGTTGGTGTTGAGAACAAGGTCGCGCAATACCACGTTTTTATGGCCTATATGTGAAAAGGTCAGGGTTATGGGCTCGTCGGCGGTTACTTGAAGCGAATAATATCCGTTTTGGTCTGAAATAGTGCCTTTGCTTGCTGTGCTGATATTTACCTCCTCTAAGGGCTCGTTGGCCTTATTGAACACGATACCGGTCACGGTAGCGGTTTGGGCGCTCATACTAAGGGTAGCACCTAGGAACGCAAGAAGGAGAATAAGTTTAGGGCACTTCAAAAAGGTGTCATTTTCTATAGAAAGTACTGGTAAAGGTATTGGTGTTACCCACATTATCGGTTACGGTAACTTCAAGGTGACATTCTTTTTCGTTAAGGATGACATCGTCGAAATTATAGGTAATCGTGTTGGTTTTAGGCTCGTATTCCATTAAGATCCATTTACCGTTCAAGGTGGCCGAATAGGTGTCTATACCACTGAGGTCATCGGTAATGCGTAGACTAAGATAATGGTAATTGTTCAGCCATTGTTTTTCCTTGAAATTCTTTGGTCGGATCTTTGGGGCCACCGTGTCTTTGGCCAAGGTATAGGTGCCAAGGTAGCGCGTGCGCGTTGTAAAGGTATTTCCCCGTTTGTACGTAGAGGTATGTGATGGACGCAATCTACTGTCAAGTCGGGCAATGAACATTTGTTTTTTTTCGGCTTCGCTGTATTTTGAGACGTCGAAGGTTATGGTGAAATTACGGTGTGCCGGTACACGGTTGTTGTGTATGGTTACCGTATCTTCGCCCTTCTTCAGGTCGATATAGAAATTGTCGTAAAAGGTATTTGCGGGAAAGTAGACCTTGGCGCCCCCTAAATCGTAATTGTTCGGCTTTTTGGCAATGACGTAGTTTTCTGTTTTTTCTTCGTCTTTGTCGATTTTTGTAGGCTCGGTTTTTCCCTCTATCGGAATGATGGCCTTGGTTTCATTGCCGGCGTAATCTTTTATCAATAGCTCGACCTTGTAGCTCAATCCTTCCTTGACTTCTATTTTTCCATCGTTCTCAAGCTTGTTGTAAATGCTCAGGCGGTTACCCGGGGCCTTGTACAAGCGTTGTATGCGTTGACGGTATTTTCCGTAATGGTAGTAATCGATCAGGGTGTTGATATATCGGGTTTCCCCGAAAGAGAACGATTCGAAGTCGTAGTCGGTATATACTTTTCCGTTGACAAGCTGCTGAACCGAATAAACGCCATTGTGGTTGGCCGCAAGATCTTGTCTGTCATATCCTACAAAGCCCAAGCCAATGGTTCCTGTGGCACTGACCGGGTCGGCCAGAAAAGTACCGTCTTGCTGTCGGGTAAAATTAATGGCCGTGGTATTTTTGTTTTGGTTGATCTGTGCGTCATCCGATAAGGGAAAACCATAGAGTTTCAATAAGGTAGGGTTGGTTGCGTCCCTTACATCAAACCCGTAAAGTAAAGGGTTTGTCGGCTTTTCGGAAATACTGCTTCGAATTTCAAAATGGAGGTGGGGTCCTGAAGAACCTCCGGTATTTCCGCCATAGGCGATGATTTCACCTTTTTTGACCTTTATCTCGGCATAATCGGGAAAATCCTCTACTTCGTACGCTTGTTTTTTGTATTGTAGTTTTTTTACAAATTCCTGAATCTTAGGGGCAAATTTCTGTAGGTGCCCATAAACCGAGGTGTATCCGTTCGGATGGGCTATATAGAGTACCTTTCCGTAGCCCCAAAGGGAAACCTTGATGCGGGTTACGCTGCCGTCGGCAACCGCATAAATGGGTAAGCCCTCGCGTTGCTGGGTCTTGATGTCTATACCTGAATGGAAATGGTTCGAGCGCAACTCCCCAAAGGTACCGGCGAGTACCATGGGTATATCAATGGGCGAACGGAACGCATCTTGTGGATACTTTTCCTGGGAAAAGCCAAAAACAGAAAATAAAAATGAAAGACCGACAAAAAGTTTTCTCATAGTTCTTTAGAAAGAGATACGAAATTAGCCAAACGATTTGAATTCTTGAAAATATAGAGGACCAAAAATATCGTTAGGTGTTTCAACAACGTTTTTTAAGGCGTTAAAGTATTACTTTAAGAATAATTGAAAAAAGTATTGCTAGGTAAGGGCAGGTATGTTAACTTTGTGTAAAATGCATTGCGTTTGATTTATGAGTGAATTGGTCAAAGTTGTCGACTCTTTAGAGAATAAAATAAGCAAGCTTTTGCATAAGTTGGAGGTGCTGAACCAAGCCAATGCCAAATTGCAGGAAGAGATTGCCGTACTGAAGGAAGATAAAGACCACGTGTTGAATTCGGTTTCCGTTTGGGAAGAAAAATACAACTCGTTGAAACTTGCAAACTCAATGCTTGGCAGTAATACAAATAAAACTGAAGCTAAGCTTAAAATAAACACATTGATCAGGGAGTTGGACTATTGTATAGCACAACTTTCGGAATAATGTTCAAAAGATAAAATGTCAGAAAAGCTAAAAATAAAGCTTTCTATTGCCGATAGGGTGTACCCTTTGACCATTGATCCAAGCCAAGAAGAAGGCTTGCGAAAGGCGGCGAAGAACATCGAGCAATTGGCGAAAAAGTTTGAACAGAGTTATGCCGTAAGAGACAAGCAAGATGTATTGGCCATGTGTGCCCTGCAATTTGCCTCTAAAATTGAGCAACGCGGTATCGATCAATCGGAAGGGACCCAAAATGCGACCGAACGCCTTAAAGCGTTGGACGAATTGATAACTTCAAAGCTTGGCGTCAAATAAAAAACGTTCTTTAAAATAACATAAGTTACTGCCCACATTGGTATTACCTTTTGACAAACTCAACATTAATTTTGTTTAAAAAGGGTGAGTTTAGATTGTAAAAGCAGGCCCTACCCGTATAGGGATCCTTGATCAGTCTTGTAGCCCTAAACCTGTTTATTGGAGTTTGTACAAAACTTCGCTAATGTGGGCTTTTTTTATGAATTGGTTTGAGCGCCCAGGGTCGGTACCCCCTATTTTTTACGTACCACTTTGAACGCTTAGGTCGATTCGAACCTAAATATTTGATATATGGATAGTGCAACACTTATAATAGCCGGTATTATCGGCCTTGCAATTGGCTTCGCCATTGCAAAATTTATGGAAAAGGGCAAAGCCTCAAAAACCCTTTTAAACGCCAAGAACGAGGCTAACTCTATAATTAATGCGGCCAAAGTAGAAGGTGAGAACATTAAAAAAGATAAAATCTTTCAGGCCAAGGAGAAGTTCTTGGAACTTAAGGCCGAGCATGAAAAGGTAATTATCAGCAAGGACAAAAAAATCGGGGAAGCCGAAAAACGTACACGTGACAAAGAGTCGCAAGTAAGTAACGAGTTGGCCCGAAGCAAGAAATTGAACAGTCAGCTCGATAGTAAATTGAAGGAAGTCGCCCATAAGGAGGAGTATCTTGAAAAGAAACAAAGCGAACTGGAAAAGCTTCATAAGAACCAAGTACAACAGCTAGAGGTTATTTCAGGACTTTCGGCCGATGATGCCAAAGGGCAGTTGATGGAATCGTTGAAGGAAACGGCAAAGACCGATGCTATGGCCTATATTCAAACTACTGTGGAAGAGGCCAAATTAACCGCACAGCAAGAGGCCAAGAAAATCGTGATCAATACCATACAACGTATCGGTACGGAAGAGGCCGTAGAGAATTGCGTTTCGGTTTTCAACCTTGAATCCGACGATGTAAAAGGTAGGATTATCGGTAGGGAAGGACGAAACATTCGTGCTCTCGAATCGGCTACTGGTGTTGAAATTATTGTAGACGATACACCGGAAGCTATTATTCTTTCTTGTTTTGATTCGGTCCGTCGTGAAGTCGCACGCCTTTCGTTGCACAAATTGGTAACGGACGGCAGGATACATCCGGCACGAATCGAGGAAATCGTTAAAAAGACAGAGAAGCAAATCGAGCAGGAAATCGTTGAGGTCGGTAAACGTACCGTAATCGATTTGGGTATTCATGGGCTGCACCCTGAATTGGTCCGCGCTATAGGTCGAATGAAATACCGTTCGTCTTACGGACAAAACCTATTGCAACACTCTAGGGAGGTTGCCAAATTATGTGGTGTGATGGCCGCCGAACTTGGGTTGAACCCCAAATTGGCAAAACGTGCCGGACTTTTACATGATATAGGTAAAGTACCGAATACCGAAGCGGAAGTAGAAACCCCGCATGCTATTTTAGGGATGCAGTGGGCTGAGAAATATGGCGAAAAGCCTGATGTCTGCAACGCTATAGGGGCTCACCATGATGAAATTGAAATGAAGACGCTTATTGCGCCCATCGTTCAGGTCTGTGATGCTATTAGCGGTGCAAGGCCAGGAGCTCGTAGACAGGTGTTGGATTCTTACATTCAACGTTTAAAAGACCTTGAGGAAGTGGCCTTCAGTTTTGGCGGGGTTCAAAAAGCCTACGCTATTCAAGCGGGTCGTGAACTAAGGGTAATTGTCGAAAGCGAAAAGGTGAACGACGAAAAAGCGGCACAGTTGTCTTTTGAGATTTCACAGAAAATACAGACCGATATGACCTATCCGGGTCAGGTAAAGGTCACCGTAATTCGGGAAACCCGTTCGGTAAACGTAGCAAAGTAACATACCGTATACTTTATAATAAACAAAAAGGGCCCCGTACATACGGGGCCCTTTTTATTTGGTACCTATAATTTTTATTTGTGATAAGGACTGTCGACTAGTTTGTCTACTTCAAAAGTAGCTTCATAATTCGGCATTTGGCCGCTCTCCCAGAGTTCCTTGTCCTTCACCGAATAAACCCACAGGGGTTTTACAAAGCTTTTGGTCCACTCTTGGGTCTTGGCTATCATTTCCTTTAGGCGGTCGGGGTATCGGCCTGCTAGGTTTTTCTTTTCGCCTATATCTTGGGTGATATTATGTAGACGCCAAGGTTCGTTGCCCATACGTGTAATTTTCCAATCGCCCATTCGGGCGCCCACATCGTTATAGCCCTCGCGATAGCGCAATGAATAGATCATTTCATCTTTATAGGGTTCGGTGTTTTTCAAGACATCGTCCATGATATTTTTACCGTCAAGTTGCTTTCCTTTCGGAAGTTTTGCTTCGGCAAGGCCTGTGAAGGTAGGGTAGAGGTCAAGGGAGGAAACAGGAAAATCGAAACGCTGGTCTTTTTTGATTTTTTTAGGCCAATGAAAGAACATGGGCACACGATAGCCACCCTCCCAAGTATCTCCTTTGGTACCTTTTAGGGGATAATTGTTCGCACCGTGATTAAAATTCCCTCCGTTATCGCTTAAAAACACAATAAGGGTGTTGTCAAATTGCTTGGTTTCTTTTAAGGTCTGAACAATTTTGCCGACACCACGGTCTACGGCATATACCATTGCGGCATAGGTTCTTCGGTCTTTATCCTTTATATGGGCGAACTTGGCCACGTCCTCGGCCTTGGCCTGAAGCGGAACGTGGGGGGCGTTGTAGGCCAGATATATAAAGAAGGGTTGTTTTTTTGCCGCGGCAATTTTGATGTTTTTGATGGCTTCCCGTGAAAAACCATCCGTTATGTATTCGGTTTCGTTGGCGGGCTTCCCGTTGTGTTCCATGGGAAAGACATAGTCCCTGATATTTGGGTTGCCGGCTTTCTTTTGCGCTTTATAGGTCTTTTGGTACTCGGAAGGAAAATAGTCATGTCCTCCTCCTAAAAAACCATAAAAATCGTCGAATCCTCTTTTGTTGGGGTGGAATTTCGGGGCGGCTCCTAAGTGCCACTTACCGATGGCGCTTGTATAGTAACCTGCGTTTTGAAGTACTTTGGACATATAGGTCTCTTCAACGGGAACGCCCATATTGTCTTTGTCATCTTCACTACTATTGTGGAAAAGGTTGTAGGCCGTACCGGTGAGGTGTGGATATCGTCCGGTTAAAATGGCGGAGCGACTAGGGCCACAGAAGGGGTGGGCCACATAGGCCGATGTGAAAATGCTACCGTTTTGCGCCAAGTTGTCCAGTTCGGGCGTAAGGATATCCGTAGAACCGTTAAAACCAACGTCGGCATAACCGAGGTCGTCACATAAGACCACAAGGATGTTCGGACGTGTTTCTTGCGCCAGTCCGATGTTCGCAACCGACAGGACGGCAGCGTATAGAAATAGTTTAAAATGATTAAAGTGAATTGCCATAACTATAAATTTTAATGTTGATATTTTTTTAAAATGATGTTTTTCTTTTTTCATTAGTTTAGGGAATGTTGCTCTTTTTCTTTTTTGAATTGGGCCATTAGACGTGCTACAAGTTGAGGATTACTAGAGGCGATGTTTACCGTTTCCCCGGGATCCTTTTTGTGGTCGTAAAGTTCAAAATAAAGGGGTGACGCTTGCGTTAGTGTACGGTCTTTCCAGACAATAAAACGATATTGGTCGGTTCGCATGGCGTACCCCATTATCTTGTTTTCAAACAGGTTTCGGTCCCATTTCTCTTTTTGTTGTGCTTTGATCTTTAATTCGACCTCCTCGAGTAAGGGGCCGAAGTAGGTTTCCCGCATGGCGGGCCGCAATGGGTATGAGCCCCATTCCCGTAAGGCGGGTGAGGGAAATTGACTGAATACCGCTGTTTTCCAATCTTGTTCAGGGTGCTTTAAAAGGGGGGCAAAACTTTGCCCTTCTAAGTGTACCGGTTTTTCAATTCCGGCGAGTTCGCAAAGGGTAGGGTACATATCGATCAATTCTACCAGTGCTTCCGTTTGGACACCTCTATTGCTGTCGGGCATATCAGGGGTCCATATCATCAGTGGTACCCTTGTAGCAATTTCATAATTGGTGGCCTTGCCCCAAATACCCATATCGCCTAAATGCCAACCGTGGTCGCTCCAAACGATGATGATGGTATTATCGCGTATGCCGGCCTCTTCCAAGGCTTGTATGGCACGGCCGATCTGGGCATCTACATAGCTGATACAAGCTAGGTAGGCGTGTTTTAAGGTTCGGGCAAGTTCAGGGGGTAATTTTCCTGTTTTGGGTATGCCTGAACGGACCCGTAATTCAAATGAGGGGTGAAGCCCCATGGCGGCCCCATCTTTTGGCGGAGTACTGTCAGAGGCCATGGGAATCTTGCTTTCATCGTATAAATCCCAATACTTTTTAGGGGCTACCCAATTGAGATGAGGTTTGTGAAAACCGAGTCCTAAAAAGAAGGGTTGGTCACTCTTTTTGGCCATCTTCTTTATATCGGCAATGGCTAAGTCGGTATTATAGCCGTCGGCGTAGGTATTATCGGGAACCTTGGCAGATTCGTACGCGGGCCCCATGGCTAAACCATATTTGGCAACATCACCATACTTTGAGAACATTTCCTTTCGGGTTTCTTCTCGTAATTGTTGGTTTTCAGGAAGGGCGAAACCCACTACCGATTTGGGTTGTGGGCCCGGTACGCGACTCCATGATAAAGAATCGTCCAAATCGCCATGATGGAAAATTTTTCCGTAATACACCGATTCGTACCCATTGTTTTTGAAGTGTTGGGGCAAGGTAACAATATCGGGATGCAGCTCCCGTATTTTTAGATAATTATGGAAAATACCACTGGTCTCTGGCCTCAGTCCCGTAAGAACACTGGCCCGAGAAGGACCGCAGATGGCTTGTTGACAATAGGCCCTGTTGAATTGCAAGCCTTCACTTGCGAGCTTGTCTAAATTAGGGCTCCGGGCTATTTCCGAACCATACGACCCTAGTTCGGGCCTAAGGTCGTCTATGGCTATAAACAGAATATTCGGTTTTTTGCTTTCTTTTTTAGGGATACTGTTTTGTGCCGAGCTGCAGCCTACCGCTTGTCCGAGCAGAAAAAGAATACCGATAAATTTTGATAGGCTCATCTCTTTCAATCTTTTAGATTTTCATTTCCCTGTAATTTGAATCAATATTGTAAAGGCAACCAAACGGACATATCATTGACACCTCTATTTGCCCAAGCAAAATAGGGTATCATTTTAATTGGGGTTTTCTTAAGTTCGGTTTTTACCAATGGCTTGTATAATTGCTTTGACCAATCTTCATTTGGTAATATTTTGGCTTCGCCTTCCAAGACTGTGACGCCGGACAAAAGATCGGCTTCGTATTTTGGTTGAAGCTTTATATCTGAAGGAAGCACGATATCCTTGATATTGCTACCTGCCGCTAAGTCTTTACTTTCCAAACAATACACAATAGGGCCTCGTTTTACCGCTACTTGGTTTCGTGTTTCTTCAACGTTCGGGTCGGCGGTAATCAGACGAGGGGCCATTGGTAGTTCCAGCTCGACCACATCGCCTTTTTTCCATTTGCGGTTGACTTCTGCGTAGGACCCTGCTTTTGGTGATTGGTCTTGCTTCTCTCCGTTTACTTTTATATTGGCACCCTCGGCCCAAGCGGGAATTCGTAGCATGAGGGCATATTCTTTTTTCTTTTTGGAATCAATGGTGATTTTGATGTTTCCGTCCCAAGGATAATTGCTTTCTTGTGTTAGTTTGATGTTACTGCCATCGGCTAAATCGGTATCAAGGACATTGCTTCCGTATAGGTTTACCCAGATGCCTTTTTCCGAAGTGCTATAGGCATAGGTGTGCATTTTGGCGATGGTGCGTATGATGTTGGGAGGGCAGCAGAAAACCGACATAAATTCCCCGCGTTTGCCTTCGTCTTTGGTATTTTGGGGATGCCCCTCAATAAAACGTAAGGGGTTGGTGTAAAAGAAATGCTCACCGTCCAAAGAGATTCCTGAAATGGCGCTGTTGTAAAAAATGAGTTCCATGATATCGGCAAAACGTCCTTCGCCATTCATCAAGAACATACGCCAGTTCCACATGGCGTTTCCTATATTGGCACAGGTTTCATTGTAGGCTTTGATATTGGGTAACTCATAGTCTTGCCCATAGGCCTCGGCAACAATGGCATGATTTGAAATCCCGAAGTGATGCGGGCCTGTAGCTCCCGTTATGTACATCTTTTGGGTGCTTACGTTGGTCCAGATACGTTCTAGGGCCTCCTTTAGGGCCTGGTCTCCGGTTTCGGCATATAGATCGGCAACACCGGCATAGAGGTAATTAGCGTGACCTGCATGGCCAACGGCTTTCGATTCTTCCCTTATTGCGGTTCCCCTTTGGCTATGATCCATGCCACGGTGGTCTAGGCGATCTTTTGGCGCCGTACCCAACATATCTACAAATGTTTCCGTGAGCTCAAGGTATTTCTTGTCGCCCGTGGTACGGTACATCTCAATAAGGCCCATGTAGTGGGGCGGGTTCCAGTCAATACGTGCAAGTTCTGGAGAAGGTTCTTTAAAGTGGTCGTAAATATTGTCGCTTGCCTTGATTGCGATATCGAGAAAGTTCTTTTTCCCTGTAATTCTATAGTGTACGCAAGCGGCCGTCATCAGATGGCCAAAGTTGTAGAATTCGTGTGAAGGACCATTGGTATAGGGTTTTTCATCACTTTTAAAAGGATGTGCCGACTCGTGCAGAAAACCGGCAATACCATGGCCTATTTGAATTTTTGTGTGGATATAGCCGTCAGGGCGCTGTGCTTTGGCAATTACCGCGATAATCTCGTCCATCTGTTGGTTGATCTTTTCGTCTTTGGTCATCGCGTATTCGTAGGCCAAGGCCTCAACATACTTGTAAAAGTCCCCATCGGTAAAAGACCACCCCCTGAATTCGCCTTCCTCTAAACCGGCGGCTACTTTAAAATTGGAGTAGGCATGAATGATTTCGGGGTCGTCCATCAATCGGCCTAAGTTTGGGATCATAACCTCGTGCGCCTGCTTTAGTTTTTCGGCCCAGAAACCGTCTGTCCATCGACAGTCGTCGATATCTATGGTCTTTAGGTTCATATGAGGGGTTTTGGCGTTGTTTAATACCCCGTGTTCTTGCGCAAAGCTGCAAATGGATAATAATAGGGTGCTGGCAAGTGCAATTGTTCTTTTCATAGTTGAGTCTTAAAAAGATGAGTGTTTTATTTAAGTTGATAAGGCCGGTGTATCGGTACCGGAACCTTACAAATAAAGCACTAAAAGGAGTCTTTCCTTCTGCGTGGATTAACTGCCATTGGCACTATTCTATCTTTTTGGTATGGTCTGGTCTGTTTTTTTAATTTTTTAGTTTTGTTATCTAATCGTTCCAAATTACAGGCATAAATACGGTCATTTCCGCTTGGCCGCGATTACTCCATGCGTAATAGGGTACAAGTTGGGTTTTATAGGGCATCCATTCCGGTTTTTGAACCGGTCTGTAGATGCCATCACCCTTGTCTTTTCGAATAAAAATTTCTCCATCCAGCGTAGTGATCCCCCCTAAAAAATCGGGTCGATAAGTGGGTTCAAGTTTTTTGTTCCCATTGAAATAAACATCTAGAATGTCGGTATCCTTAGGTAGGTCGGGAGACTCTATACAGTAGACTATAGGTCCCCGTTTTATGGCTATTTGGTTACGTACTTCCTCAATTCTAGGATGGCCTTCTATAAATTCAGCTTCCATGGGCATATCAAGAATGAGCACATCGCCTTTTTTCCAATTGCGTTCAATATGGGCAAAGCTTCCGGGTTCTAAAAGCATGGTCAATTCTTCACCGTTCAGTGTGAGTTTTGAATTCTTGGCCCATTTCGGAATACGTAAACTAATGGAGAAAGCTTCCGTTTTACACTCTTCAATATTCAATTTCACCCTTCCTTCCCAAGGATATGCCGTTTCTTGGGAAACCTTAATAGGGGAATCATCTAGTAGACGCGTGTCTAGATGATTGGCCCCGTAGAGGTTAACGCTTATTCCGTTTTCCGAAAGGCTATAGGCCCATTCCGAAACGGTAGCAATGGTGCGGACTAAATTTGGAGGGCAGCAGAAACAGCTTAGATACGGTTCCCTGTTGGGGGTCTCGGTGACATTTTCATGTGCGTTGTAGTCTCTGGTATTGTTGAGCATCCGTAACGGATTCGCGTAAAAGTATTCCTTCCCGCTTACGCTGATACCGGAGAGGGCACTATTGTAGAGCACCAATTCAACGATATCGGCATATTTGGCCTCGGCCTTCAGGTTCAGCATGCGATAGCTGAACATGGCGTTACATAAATTGGCGCAGGTTTCGTTATAGGCGGTCATATTGGGCATCATATAGGCATCGATAAAGCCCTCTTCGATCATATCGCGATTTACCGAAGCCCCATAATGGGCCTGGCCCACGGCACCGGTTACGTACATTTTTTTGGTCGTCACATTTTTCCATAAGCGGTCCAAGGCGTCAATGAGGGCCTTTTCTCCTGTTTCGGCATAGACGTCGGCAGCACCGGCGTAATAGTATAAAGCAAGCACGGCATGGCCTACGGCTTCATGCGATTCACGTAAAGGCGTACGCTCCTGTACCATATCGCCAATAGGATATCCCTCGGTGGTCGGGTGGTGTTTTACTTCGTATTTTCCGCGGTTATCGATGAACTTTTCGGCCAAGGCCAAATACTTTTTGTCGCCCACCGTACGGTACAGTTCTACCAAGCCCATTATTTGGGTCTGATTGAAGCCGAAGCGGCCGTAATGTTTGGTGTCGGGCATAAAAATGGTGTACAGTAAATCGGCATGCTTGATGGCGATATCGAGGAAATTACCTTGCCCGGTAACCCTGTGGTGAATGCAGGCGCTGATAAGCAAATGCCCGGTATTGTACATTTCGTGGTACTTTCGGTTTTCGTAACGGTCTACGTCTTTCCGAAGCTGTACTTGGGTCTGAAGGTATCCGTCGTTTTCTTGGGCTTTGGCGATGATGTCTATGTATTCGTCCAATTCCTTTAATAATGCTTTATCCTTGGTATGGGCGTAAACGTAGGTTTTGGCTTCCATGAATTTGTAGAAATCACCATCATGCCAAAACATGCCTTGGTGTTCCCCTTCCTTTTCACCGGCCGCTATTTTAAAATTGTTAAGGGCATGGCCTACATCCCCACACAGTACATCGCCCATGTAAGGGACCATGGCATTGGTACAAAGTTGGAATTTATCGGCCCAAAAACCAGAGGTCCACTGGCAATCGCCGATGTTCAAGCTTTTTAGTTGGGTATACGGACTGTTCCTATTGGCAGGGGTGGCTTGTTTCATCAAGGTAAAAAATGTTTGATATTATAAGTTCGATATCTAAGGCTGTGGTTTTGGTTTAGGGGCCAAGGCCAGTTGCACTTCTTCAATGGACATGTTTTTGGTTTCCTTTAAATAGAAATACAGGATTACCATCCCGATGGTCACTATAATGGCATAGAACAATAATGTTAAGCTTATGCCCATGGTCGCCAATTGCCAAGGGAAAAATTTCTGTACCAGGTAACTCACAAAACTCGTGATCAAGGTGAAAAACGGAATGGCGATACCTCTGAGCGAAATGGGGAAAATCTCGGAAAACAAGACCCACATTACCGGTCCTACCGAAAAATGAAAGGCCCCGATAAAACTGAGTATGCCCAACAAAATAAGAAGGGCGTTTATATCTGCCGCTTTTTGTAGCAGTAGACCGGAGTAATTTCTGGCGTCCTTTTCCCCCAAGGTCTCGATCAGGGCCGACTTAAAACTGATGTCGTTATCAAAGGGCACATCGATCAGGGGGGTCAATCTTTCTGCATTGGGTATGGAAGACATTTCGGTAATAGCACTTTCGGTTATGGTGTAATTGGCGGTATTAAATCCGTAATAACAAACGCCAAGACTCAGCACGATCCATAACATCCCCCATATGATCATGGGTCTTCGGCCCATTCTGTCTACTAAAAGTAGGCCTAAAACAGTAAAGATGATACTGGTCAGGCCTATATAAATGGCCTGTGCAAAAGCGGCATCGGTTCCGATGCCCAACTGTTCGAATACGGTAGGGGCATAGAAAAGAATGGCGTTGATGCCGGTGGCCTGTTGTGCTATCGCAATGGTCATGGCAATAATCATGGTCACCCGCATCGGCTTTGCAAAAATTTCTTTCAATTGCGTAAGCATAGAACGATCTTGGTTGCTATTTTCGATACTGTACCGCATTTCTTGAATTTTCTGGGCAATCTCAGTTTCTGGTGTAACTTTCAGAAGCATTTGTTTTGCTTCTTCTTCCCTCCCTTGATAGAGTAACCAAGCCGGGGATCGAGGAATGAAAAACAAAAGAACGAACCACAAGAGGGCAAAAATCACTTCGGTTGCCAACATCCACCGCCAAGTGTATTCGTTAATCCCTAGGGCAGCTACCCAATGGGCATCGGAATCTGCAAGGCCAAGGATCATATAATTGATGAAATAGGCGGCCGATAAGCCCACAACGATGTTGATCTGGGTCATCGATACCAATTTACCCCGCCATTTGGGAGGTGCTATTTCACCGATATACATTGATGCCAATGAAATTGAACTAAAAGCGAGTCCGCCCAAGAAGCGTGCAGCGATAAGGGTCGAGTATGTAGGTGCCAAAGAGGAACAGGCCGCTGAAATAAGATAAAGGGTGGCAGCAATCATCAGGGTGGTTCTTCGTCCATATTTATTACAGGCGTGTCCTACAAAGACTAGGGCCAAAAGCACCCCCATGGCAGGAGCCCCCACAACCGACCCAAGTTCTAGGTCGGTAAGTGAGAATTCCTGTGTAATAAACTTTACCGTCCCCGATATTAAAGCGGCATCCAGCCCGAAGACAAAACCACCCATTGCCACAATGGTTGCATACGTAAAAGCATTCCTTTTATAAGAACCCATAAATTGTTTAAGTTAAGTTATGGCCAAGCAGGGGCGGTCTTAATCCCAGATTACCGGTAAGAAAACCGTCATTTCACCTTGGCCTCTATTGCTCCAAGCATAGTAAGGTATAAAATTGGTTTTAAAAGATTTGAATTCGGGAGCACTGACTTCTTGGTACATTTGACCGATTTTGTCCTTACGGATAAGAACATTGCCCTCAAGGGTAGTTATACCTCCTAGAAAATCGGGTCTAAAGGTAGGGGTAAGTTGTTTTTTCGAGGAGAGGTAAACATTGGTGATATCGGTTTTTTCGGGTAGGTCGGCCGATTCAATGCAGTACACTACAGGTCCTCGTTTCAAGGCAACTTGATTACGGACTTCCTCGATGCGCGGGTGCCCTTCTATGAACTTGGTCTCCATGGGCATATCAATAGTGATTTCATCCCCCTCGGCCCATTGTCTTTCTATTTTGGCGAACGTACCGGGTTGCGCCTTGGCTACCTTTATACCGTTCACTTTAATTTGGGTACCCTTTGCCCAACTAGGTATACGAAGGAGAACCTCAAAAGCCTCGGCTTTACATTCGTCAACGGTAATTTTTACGGCGCCGTCCCATGGGTAATCGGTTTTTTGGGTCAGTTTAAGGGGAGAGCCGTCTAAAAGTGTCGTTTTTAATTCGTTGCCTCCATAAAGGTTGACGGCAATTCCGTTTTCTGATTTGCTATAGGCCCATCCCGGCGATTTGGCAATGGTACGCACTAGGTTTGGAGGACAGCAGAAACATTTAAGGTAGGGTTGTCTTTCGGGGAATTCAACGTTCATTTTTTCATAATCCAAGGCCCCGTCAATTTTCCGAAGCGGATTGGAGTAATAGTAGTTCTTGCCATCAAGGCTGATGCCCGAGAGCCCACTGTTGTGCAGTACAAGCTCCATAATATCGCCATGTTTGGCATCGCCCGTTAGGGTGAGCATTCGGTAATTAAACATGGAATTACAGATATTGGCGCAGGTTTCGTTATAGGCCGTCATGTTGGGCATCATGTATTCATCGATAAAACCTTCTTCAATTTTATCGAGACGGGAAGATCTTCCATAATGGGTTTGGCCGATAGCCCCGGTAATGTACATTTTTTTGTTCGTTACGTTGTCCCATAATCGCTCTAGGGCATCGATCAGTGCCTTTTCCCCGGTTTCGGCATATACATCGGCAGCACCGGCATAATAATACAAGGCCAGTACGGCATGTCCTACGGCTTCGGTCTCCTCTCGAAGCGGAACGCGCTCTTGTACCATGTCGCCAATAGGATAGCCCACCGTGGTCTCGTCATCCTCAATTTTATAGGTACCGCGCATGTTTATAAATTGCTCCGCCAACTCTAGGTAACGCTTGTCTTTGGTCGTACGGTATAGTTCTACCAGTCCCATAATCTGGGTCTGATTGAAACCAAAACGTTTAAGGTGGTCGGGTTTCGGGGAAAAGAGTTTGTACAGATAATCGGCATGTTTTACGGCAATATCAAGAAAATTGGTTTTCCCGGTCAGGCGGTAATGAATACATGCACTGGTAAGCAAGTGGCCACTGTTGTACAGTTCGTGATATTTTCTATTCGTAAAGGGCTCTATATCATCTCTAATGATGGCGGGTGTGGATAAGTATCCATCGTCTTGCTGGGCTTGTGCGATAACGCTTATGATCTCATCTATTTCCTCAACAATTTTTTCGTCTTTATTTACACCGTAAAGGTACATTTTGGCTTCCATCCATTTATAGAAGTCCCCATCATGCCACCAAAAGCCTTTGTGCTCGCCTTCTTTGAGTCCTGCCGCAATTTTAAAGTTATTGTAACCATGGCCAATATCGCCTTTTAGAATCTCGCCCATATGGGGTATCATGGTTTCTTCGGCAACTTTCCACTTTTCGGCCCAAAAGCCTTCGGTCCACCTGCAGTCTCCGATATCGATACTTTTTAATTTGACATGTGGACTGTTGGTATTGTTGATAATTCCACTTCCGGAATCTAAATGGGCCGCATAGTCTTTTGAAGCCGGTTTTTCGTGTTTTAAGGCGTCCGGATTTGTCGTGTTTTGTTTACATGAAAGTACAGCGAGCAGCGTGCAGAGCGAAAGGGTTAATTTTTTCATAGTCAGTTTCTTAAATAGTACTAGATTTTCCCGATAGGAAAACAAGCTTGTTTATAGCTACGGTTTGGTGTATTATATCGTCAAAGGTTGTCGGCCAAGGAGGATATGAACTAATTACCTTGCAAATTACCGCGTACGGCAAAGCAATGTAGCCTACAAATAAAACATAATTGTAATGGAGGTAATTTGTAGATTTTATCTAGTTAAGGCACTATTTTACCCCAAATTGTTAAATTAAGGAATGGAATATGTTACTTGAGTGTGGATTGTTGGGGTGAAACAGACTTGTTTACAATGCCCTTGAAATGGGGGCGATTATAGGTCCAATCGCTCAACATCCACAAAAACAGGACCTGTAGCGAGCCGTTCGAACTTTAGATAGGCATGAAAATTACCCCTTCCTTCAGGAAGTTCTACATCGTTAAAAGTTATGGTCTTTTGGTCTTTCTTTATGGGAAGGGTGAGATGTACGTCTTTGTACTTTAGATGGGCAACCCCGTCCACTTTCGACGGGGGAAGGCTTAGCCGAATCTTATAAGTGCCGGCTTCCGTTTTTACACGCCAATAGCCGAGGTCGTTTTTTGATAAAACCCTAGGGCCGCCCCAATCAAATTGGGAGAGGTTTACCTCGGGTTGCCGCTCACTACCGAGATAGATGCGCTGAATGCCTTTGGCGTCCCTTTCCTCGGTAACCTCGTCGAACCAATTTTCATAGCGGGCGAGAAGGTCTTCTACGATTTCCGGGTGGTCTTTCGCTAAATTAATACGCTCGCTGGGGTCTTTCTCAACATCGTACAGTTCGAGGTTGGCAAGTACTTCTTTTAATTCTTCGTCTTTAGGTTGGTAGAGGATATGGTGGGGGTCGTCATGCGGACTTACCAGTTTATATTTTTGGGTTCTAACGGCAAAATGCATGTATTTGAAAACTGTGGGGCCGTAGTGCATTTGAGTTATAAATTCCCTATCGTTAAAATCGATAGGTCTACCCTGCCACAATGGCAACAATGAGCGGCCGTCTAGTTTAACTTCTTTCGGGGCTTTAATGTCACAAACATCCAAAATGGTCGGTAGTATATCGATTACCGCTCCCATGGTACTGCTTTTTTGTCCTTTTTTCAATTGCGTGGGCCACTTCACAAAGAAGGGAACGCGAATACCGCATTCGTACACACTGGTTTTGGTGCCCCTTAAGTTCGATACCCATCTGCCTGGGTAAACGTCATTTTTAGTACGTCTGTGCCTAGGGCCGTTGTCCGATAGAAATATAACAAGGGTATTGTCGGCAATACCCAAATCTTTTAACCGCTTTAATACGCGGCCCACATTGGCATCGATATTGTCGATCATACCGTAGGTTCGGGCATTATCTTCATGCAAACCCAATTTTCTGTATGGTTCGGCTTTTTCATCGGGCACTTCCAACGGAAAATGCGGCAAGTTGGTGGCCAAATAGGTGAAAAATGGTTTTTCGCTTTTAGTGCTTATAAAATCCAAGGCCGCATCGGTAAATATATCATCGCAATAGCCTTCGTATTTTTTTGATTCATTGTTGTGTTCAAGAATGGGGTCGAAATAGGTGTTGCCCGCGGGGCCGGCTGCCTGCCCAATTCCTCCGCCTTTATGGACCAAGGCTTCCTGAAACCCTTGGTCGGTAGGGCGCATGGGAGCATTGTCGCCTAAGTGCCACTTGCCGAAAATTCCAGTGCGATAGCCGTTTTTGGACAAAATTTCCGCGAGGGTTTCTTCCGAAGTGTTCATCAAATGGTCTACTTGTGTCACTCCGGTAACCCCGGTCCGATAAGGATACCTTCCGGTTAATATGGCGGCACGGGTAGCGGAACAGTTGGGATAGGAGAAGAAATGTGTCATTTCGAGTCCTTCTTTTCCTATCTTTTCAATGTTAGGCGTTTTTAAATAAGGGTTGCCGTGAGAACCTAGGTCGCCATAACCTTGGTCGTCGGTGAGCATGATCAATACATTGGGGCGATCTTGTGCCCAAAGGTAAGTAGTACTGCAGAGAAGTAAACAAAGAAGGGGGACGACGAAAATACTGTTGAACCTGTTTTTCTTAGTGTTTGATTTAAATTGCGTTGCAGTATATTTCATAATGACCACTTGTTTTGATTGTATTCTGGAGAATACGTCTGTTAATCCATATGTAAACTCACTTGGAAATGACCGGTTTTAAGACTGCCATCCTTCATTTGTATTCGATAGCCGTAGCCAGGAATGCTAATGCCTCCTTCGATTTTTTGGGCTACGGGACCTAAATTTGCAATGACTTCGGTTCCGCTGGAAAAACGGCTTCGTTGTACCTTGTAATCGGCGCTGAGGTATTCATGGCTTTTTAACTCTGAATAAAAGGTTTCTTTGTGAACCGGACTTACTAAGTCCCTTGCCATTTCTATCATGGGGCGCATGCCTTCAAATTCATAGGGAGCAAAGAAGATTGTTGTGCCCCTGCCAAATAACATGCTTCTCAAGGCTTTGATTCTAAAATCACCGTTAGCGGTAACCTCATTATCGGGGTCTTGGATCTTACCGAAATTGGCAATCGCTTCATGGTACACTAAATTGAAAAGCGGGGCAGGGTGTGAGATGACCGAAAGTGGGCGGTCTTCCAAATAGGTCATTCCTTCGAACATATCAAAGTAGGGGATCCATTGCTCTTGGCCGTGCTCGGTTCCGTTGACAAGGTTGAAACTATCGATGTATTTGGCCAGTTCAATACGACCTTCTTTTCCGTTCTCACGATACGCGGCAAAGGTAATATCGGTTATATCTGCCTCTAGGCCCAAGTATGAAATTTCCTTTTCAATATTTTTCTGGGCCAATCCTTTTTGGAATTTAGGGTCAACACGTGCCCAACGGCTACCGGTATTCATCAGTTTTCCTTCGGCATCGCGTTGCATGAGGTCCGTTGTGAAATTCGGGTCGTTCTCCAGCATGGGCGAATAGGCGTGGTAAGACGAATACAAATACCCGTAAGATTTAGCCAAATCTACCGCAGCTTTCAATTTTTCAGGACCTCCCAAGGCTTCGCTAATAGGGTAGTTGTGAGGAACGAAATTCGAAAAAGTGCCCCACGCATGAACAAAGGCCTTGTCTACCCTTAAATCATCGTGAATGGTTTTTATGATGTTTTTTAATTCGTCGAAAGTAAAGGCCATGCCGGGCATGTTCACGTAATGCGGATACCCTCCGTAAATGCCGAAATAGATAGCGCCGGGAAGTTTGTTGACGTTTGGGTTTCGCTTTAATTTTTCTTGGAGCGAAACAAAGTGGCCACGTGCCTTGGCCTCTTTTTGGTAAACTTTGGCCATGTCAACGTAATCACCTCCGGGAATAAAATGGTAGCTCATTCTCATTTTTCCCTTTTCTTGGTCCAATTTCCAAATGGGATCAAGAAATACAATACGCTGGTAGGGAGACATTACTCCCTTGGCATTGAAAAGGTATTGTCCGTTATTGTTGATGTTGTATTGCATGTGCGGACGGGCCGAAACATCTACAATGCCCATAACGGCCGATTTTTCATTATAGGTACCCCACCAAGGCATGGTGAGTCCGGTACCGTTGTTGAACAGTTCTAAAGAACCTTGCGATTTGTTGTTGTAGGTGGCGTCGTCCCATTTGCAAAAACGTCCCCCGTTCATGGGAAAGATGTATGAAGGACAAATAACGCCCTGCTTTTGTGGGATTACCGCCGCCCCTTTGTCCTCATCGGTTTTTAAACTGAAGGCCCTGGCGGGATAACGCAGGTCGTAGAGGGTAAAATTGCCCGAACGGTGTTCCGTTACTTCAACGTCTAATTGGGCATTGTTGGGGTCTAGCCTCAATTCCGTAGCGATAGAGACGCCTTTTGCAACGGAGCCGTCTTCAAAAACCGGCTCGATAAATTTTAGGGATACCGTATTTTTTGCGGTTTTGGAAACCTCGATTTTTTTGCTCTTTGAAATATTGATGGTCTGCTTTTTTCCTTTGGAATCGGTCAGGGTCAGTAAACCGGCCGCATTTTCCCATGGGTCTGATTTCCAAACGTGGCCCGAAGTTTTTTCGGTAACCGAAAAGCATCCTGTTTTAGAATCGATGTTGATATTCAATTTTCCGTTCTCCAAAACAATAGGGTCTGGGCTAATGGAGTCAAAGGCAAGGCCTTTGAATGCGGTCAAACAGGTGACAACCAAGAGTACAAGGGTGCTTTTAGCTACTGTGCTATTGTTTTTCATCGTTGCGAATGGTTTGGGTTGAACTTTATAATTGAGAATCGATAGGCTTTCGGTGAAAGGCTTATTCTTTTATAAAATCACGTATTTCATTTTTCATTTTTAAAAAGTGCTTTTCAAGGTCGGCGTAATTACCCTCACGGATCATTTTTTTGTCAAAAAGGGAACTGGCCAAACCGGCGCCAACGGCTCCGGCTTCAAAGAAGGATTTTATGTTTTCTACTGACACGCCCCCCGTAGGCAATAGTTTTATTTCGTTCAGTGGGGCCAATACGTCTTTGATGTATTGAGTGCCCAATTGGGTGGCCGGAAATACTTTGACCGCCGAAGCCCCCAAAGACCACGCCCTATAAATTTCGGTGGGTGTATATGCCCCTGGAAAAATGGGGATATCATGGGCTACACAATGTTTGATGACCTCTTCGTCGATAATAGGGGTTACGATAAACTGAGCTCCCGCCTCCAAGGCTACGGTCAAATCTTTCATGTTGCAAACCGTACCGGCACCTACATTGAGCTCGGGGTATTGTTTGGCCAAAGTAGCTATGGTCTGTGAGACCTCGGGCGAGTTCATGGTTATTTCAATGGTGTAGTAACCGCTGCTTACATATGGGGGGATGATCTTAAGAACCTCTTCGGTAGTTAGGCCCCGTAAAATGCCGACGATGGGGTTTTGATTGTATTTTTTCCAAGAAAATGAATTATTCTGCATAGGTCTCCAGTATTTTTTTTTGTCCTTTAAGTAGTGCTTTTTCTAGTATCCGCTCTTCAAAACAAATAATTTTTTCCGTTGGTAAGAACGAGGCTAGGGCTAGTTTGTATAGGGTATTGTATATTCCGCTTGCAGCGAGAAAAACGGTTTCGTCCCTGCGTTGCAAATTTGTTATCTCGGCACCGATCAAAAGGCCCGATAGGTAAAAGTAATTATCATGGCCCGGGCTATCGTTAAGCAAGGTGTTGGCCCTGATGGAGAATAACGATGGCATGCATTGGTTGGCAAGGCCTTTTTCAACACCGCTCAAAAAACTGTGTTGGTAAGCGGGGCTCCACTGGGCCGGTTCAAGCGAGGCCGATAAAATGCTATGTTTGCTTATGATTTCAAATAGTTCACCGGTCATAAAAGTGGTAAAACCTTTAAAGTTTCCCTTTTCAAAACGGATATGCTTGCTGTGGGTACCCGGTAACAATAGGGTTCCCGATTTGTGAACGGTGAGTTCTTCAGCTAGACCAACGGCTTGGATTTCTTCCCCCCGCATAACATCGGCTTCGGAGCAAACACCGGACACGAGCAGCACATCGGGCATGGAATCAAAAGCGATGAGTTCACTTCGCAAATCCATTCCATCAAAGGAAAAAGGTATGGTCGCATAATTTAACTCTTTCATGCCTATGGAGGATGAAAGCATACCCGAAGCCACGATCAGTGAATCGTCGTCTTCGGGTATGTTCAATATTTTAAGTTGTTCTTTAAGGTATGCCGCGAAAAACTGGTCTTGCCCGAGTTCCGATTGAGACTTGAATTGTAGAAAACACTTCTTTATGCCCATATCTGTAGTATGTTCGGAAAGGACATCCAGGGTTTCTGTATTTATCAAGCGCAATCTGAAATTAGAGGTACCCCAATCACAACTAATAAAAGTATTCGGTATTTTCATTGGCGCAATAAGGCTTTGGTTACTCTTTTTTTCGCAAGATAGTCATCTAGCGCGTAAGTAGAGCAGTCAACCCCTATACCGCTATTCTTTACCCCACCATGGGGTAGGTATATGTCGTATTTTACGCCGTTCAGTTGTACTTCCCCGAATTCTAGGCGCTTCGCGAAGAAATCAAGGGTTTCGTTATTTTTTGAAAAGACATAAGAAGCTAGTCCCGCATCGGTATTATTGGCCAAAACAATAACCTCTTCTTTTGTTTTAAATGGAACAATTAGTGCTACAGGGCCAAAAATTTCATGCTGAAGCACTTCGACTTCGTTGCTATCGAAAGTAATTACCGTAGGTTCAAAATAATAACCCGTGCCGTCTAAAGCCTTTCCTCCATATCGTAATTTGCCTCCTTGTTCAATGGCTTTGTTTACGATATGCTGTACTTTTTTCACCGAAGCCTTGTTGGCCAAGGGGCCCATGTCGGGCTGGTTTTCCCGGCCAAAACCTACTTTGGTGCCACTAAATTTTTCTACCATGCCCGCGGTAAAGTCCTCTACAAGCGATTCGTGAACAAAAAAGCGGTTAGGTGCCACGCATATTTGACCGCTATTTCCGGTTTTTAGGGCTGCCCCGATGTTTATGGCCAGTTCTAGGTCGGCATCTTCACAGACGATGAAGGGGGCGTTTCCGCCACATTCCATACTGTATCTTTTGATCGAGGTCTTGGCGCTTTGTGCAATCAATTTCTGTGCCGTCTCGGTAGAGCCTATCATCGTGATGAGTTTAGGTATCGTGCTCTCGCATAAGGGGATGCCAACCTCCTTGACATCGCCACAAAGCACGGTTATTACCCCTGCGGGGAAATTGATTTCAGCACATAATTCACCTATAATATAAGCGGACAAGGGGGAGAATTCAGAGGGTTTTAAAATGATGCTGGAACCGGCGGCCAAGGCGGGGCCTAGTTTGAATCCAAGATTTAGTAGCGGAAAGTTATATGCCAAAAAAGCGACCGCGACCCCTAGGGGCTGTGATATAAAATGGTGTTCGTGCGTACCCTCTTTATCCTCAAGAGGAATGTCGGAACGTTTCTTGATTTCTTCCGAATAGTACTTCAGTGAATCGGTAATGCTGGTGAGGTCTTCTTCTGTACCTTCCCAGGTCTTGCCCATTTCATACATGATACTTTCGCGGAGGCGGTCTTTATTGTCGAGAATTTTGTTTCTGAGCTTGTCGATCCAATCCAAACGTTCATTCAGGGGAAGGGCCGACCAAGTTTTGAATCCTCTTTGCGCACTTTCAAGGGCCCTTTCGGTGTCTTCGCGACTGGCCCAGGCAATTGTAGCGGTAGGTCTCTCATCTGCAGGGCAGATGACTTCAAACGTTTTATTGTTAGAGGCTTCTACAAGCTTTCCATCGATGTAAAGTTTTTTATGACCGAATTTTAGTTGCTCCATCTTTGTGTATTTCTTTATCTAAATAATGTTCTAGTTTATCCATATCGACATCAACGCCTAGACCGGGAGTGCATGGTACTTCCAAATGGCCGTTTTCTAATTTGATCTTATGAAGCGTGACCTCGTCGCGCAGGGCGTTTTCGGTTCTGTCAAGTTCCATGGTGGGCAAATCGTTGTACATTCGGCCTGGATTTTTATCTAGGTTGGCGACCAAGTGTACGGCGGCACTAATGGCGATCCAAGTGCCCCAAGTATGTGGTACCAGGTCAACGTTATAGGTCTGGGCCAAGGTTGCTATTTTCTTGACTTCCGTAAGTCCGCCAGCGGCACAGATGTCGGGTTGGGCAATGTCTACGCAATCTTTATCGAAAAGGCGTTTAAAGCCATATTTTAAATATTCACATTCGCCGCCCGATATGGGTATGGTCGTATTTTGCCTTAATCGCTTATAGCCGTCATAATCTTCGGGTGATACGGGTTCTTCAAACCACGAAATATCAAATTTCTCGGCTTTTCTGGCCAGTTCGATGGCTTCTTTATAGCAATAGGCGTGGTTGGAATCGATCATTAGTCGCATATCGGGACCAATGGCCTTGCGGATCGCGGCAATATATTTTAGGTCTTGCTCTATGCCTAGGCCTACTTTCATTTTCGTGGCCTTGAACCCTTGGGATTTATACAATAGTGCTTCTTCGACCAATAGCTCTTCAAGGTTTTCGGTTCGGGTAAAATAGAGTCCCGTAGCGTAGGGTTCTATGATCGGATTTTTAACCCCGCCCAAAAGGACGGATACCGGTAGATTCAATAATTTACCCTTGATATCCCACAAGGCTACATCAATGGCACTGATGGCGGCTTGAAGCACACCGCTTCTCGCGTAATCCATAGACCTTCTGTACATTTCCTGCCACAAGACCTCATGTCCTATAGCTTCCTTTCCCAGTAGGAAGGGGGTAAAGAAATCAATTCCCGATTTAATGACCGCAGCAGGTCCGTAGCCTTCTCCCCATCCATAGGTGCCATCATCCAAGGTAATCTTCACGATACATATTTTTCGAGTGTCGTACTGCCATTGCGAAAAATAGAAAGGCGTGTCTAGTTTATGGCTGATGACATAGGGTTCTATCTTTTTAATTTTCATAATTTAAAAGGCTTATAGTTAATGAAATGGTTGGTTTAATAGTTGGCATAACCTAAGATACATATGGCAACGATGAGAACGGTAAGACCGCCCAATAAAACTTTGAAGGGGCTGTCCGCGTTTTTCCATTCGCCTTCCCTATAGCCCCAAATATTGCTGATGATCAAGGCCAGTCCCAAAAGAATCGGCCATCCTACCACGGGACCCAGGTTTCCCATTAGGGCGGCACCTTGTCCGTATACACCTAGGGCGGCGAACCAGAAAATGCCCGCTAAAATTGCCCAGCCAAGGGCTTTACGCTTGTTGGGCACGCGATAGGCATTCCACGATTTATTCTTGATAAATAGATAGAGTGCATACCCGCCGTTCATCGCAAAGGCCCCTAAGAGCACGACGACCCATGAGGCCAAGCTCGCATTTTGGGCATCTACCCCATATTGGGTTACGGCAACACTGGCTACCGGTGCGGCATTGGAAAAACCAATATTCAAAAATGCGGAAAGCACCCCTGATGCAACGGCGATCAGTACTCCCAGTTTTATAGATTTACTTGTAGTGGAGGAATTGCTGTGGAGCTTGTCCCGTTGTACCCCGGCCACTGCCGTAATGGCCACTCCCACAAGAAGAAGGGCTACGCCCAACATGATTATGGGAAAGGAAGGCTGTTCAAATGCGCCTTCAATCTGAAAAAGCGGAATGATCGAACCCACCGATGCGGCAAGGCCCATTACAATACCGTATGTTATGGATATACCGGTTTTTTCCACACTTACGCCAAAGAGAATACCGCCGATACCCCAAAGAAAACCATAAAATGCGGCCAAGAACAAAGTGTTGCCCTCGGTTTGCGAAATGATCTCAAAAAGGTTAGGTATGACTATAAGAGCCCAAAGTATTGGAAATAATATCATAGCCGTAAAGGCGTGAACCAACCACCATGCTTCCCATTTAAGGGGGGCTATATGCTTCATGCCCAATCCGAAGGTTCCTTGAAAAAAACTCGCGAATACGATTAAAACGATAGCCAAAATATAGGTGTCCATGTATGGTTTTGTTTGAAGTTTACAAATAAAAAGTGAGGTAGAACGGTTAAAACCTTTTAAGTGATACAAAGAAAAATCAATAAGAAGCAGGTAGATTGGCCAATTTTACCTTAGTATAACATTATTTTATCCGTGTTATAACTCACTCAAATAATATAATGCCAGAACCAATAATCCGCCACTTAGGGCTACTACGCCCGATAACAGGCTGAACGATTTTAGCAATCGGGAAACGGAAATGTCGTGGACTTCCTTGAACAGCCAGAAAAAGCTGCTGTTTACATGGATGACGCCTAGGGAACCTGCGCCGATAGCGGCTGCGGTAAAGGTGGGGTGCAATGTTCCGTTGGAAACCAAGGGCGCTACAATGGAGGCCGTGGTTATAAGGGAAACGGTAATGGAACCCGTAACCGTGGTGAACAATAGGCTCAATAAAAAGGGGATGACAATGCCCATGGCGGCAATATCCCCCATGTCGGAAAACATGGAGCCCACAATTTCGGTGTCTTTTATGACCTGGCCAAAGGCACCTCCTGTTCCGGTAATAAGAATGACAATGGCCGATTTCTCTCCCGATGATTGAAAATATGTGTTCAATAGGGTAGAAAAGTTTTTCCTTGGTAATAAGGGAAGGGCAAACAGAACGCCTATAAGAAGGGCCCATACAGGGTTTTTAATGAAAGATATGATTTCGTTTTCAAAGGGGTAAATAGTGCCTATGGACATTAAGAACAAGGGAACCAATAAGGCTGCAAACGGAAGGATCCGCTTAGGGCCTTTTAGTATGGCAATCGGAGCGGCTTCCCCTTCGGTTTGTGAAAGGGTATCAAGACTAAGGTTTTTCTTGTTGAACCGTATAAATACCAAGCCCCCGATAATGGCGGCTATGGCCACGGCAATGTTTATCGGTATCATTTCACCGATGTTGATTTCAAGAATGGCGGCCACGGCAAGCGGACCTGGGGTAGGGGGGATTAAAGCATGGGCAACGGTTAGGCTTATGGCCAATGATAGGCCCAGTGTAAGCACCGAATGGCCCGATTTTTTCGACAGAACGAATATGGTGGGCAGCAAGGTCAGGTAAGCGACATCCATAAAAACGGGGATACCTATCAAAAAACCAATAACCGCCATACTTAAGGGGAGGTATTTGGTGCCAAAAAGGCCAATGATACTATTGGCGATTACATCGGCCCCACCTGTACGTGCGAGAATTTCTCCTAATAGCGTGCCGAACAAAATGATCAGTCCGATCCACTTGAGGGTATTTCCGAAACCGCTGAGCAGACTTTCGGTAACGACTTCTACCGAACTCCCCGTCGCCAATCCTAAAATAAGGCCGCAAACCAAGAGGGCCGGTATAGGGTGCACCTTAAACACGGTAACGGCAACAATCAGTAAGATGATGCAAAAAAGTAAGAACAATAAACTGGTCACTCGTTCGTATTTAAGTTAGGTCGCTTCTTCTTCGTACGCTCAAAAATAACCTAAAGCCCTTAGGGGGAAGACACGTGAATTATCTCGTATTGGCACTATTATAACAATATGCCGGTAAAACTATACCGCTTCTTTTTTCTGGTTGTACCTATGCATGTACTCTGTTGGGGTAATATTCATCAAGGCTTTGAACTGTCGGTTGAAGTTGGTAAGGGTATTGAAGCCCGATTGGTAGCAAATGGTAGAAATTTGCATTTCTCCCTCAATCAAAAGTTTACAGGCGTTTCTTAATCGTATTTCGTTCAAGTACTGGGTAAACGATTTTCGGGTGCGCTTTTTGAAGTAACGGCAAAAGGCATTGGGGGTCATATGTGCTATTGAAGCTACTTTTTCGAGCTCTATTTTCTTTTCGAAGTTTTCGGTAAGAAAGGTAATGACCTTGCCCATGCGGTCTTTTTCGTTATTGTTATAGGTGTTGGCTATGACTTCTGAGCATAGCGTTTTGTAATTTTCACTTATGGATAGGGTGTCGAGGACCTTAAGAAGCCCTACAACACTAGATAGGCCTTGGTCACCAACGAGGCCCGTAATCAGATTGTGAACCATGTAGGTCGTTGCCTTTGAGAATTTTATGCCCCGGTCGGCAAGTTGGAATAGGCTTTTTAGTTTTTGTGATTCGGTGAGTTCTAAAAACTCCCTGCCTAGAAAATTCGATTCAAACTTGATTACGATGAGGTTGACGGCTTCCGCTTCCTGTTGGTCTTGGTAGTATTCCTTATGGTTTTTGAACAAATGCGGGACATTGCTTCCAATGAGATAGAGTTCCCCGGGGCCAAAACTTCCTATAGAATTGCCTACATATCTGGTGCCACTGCTCTTTATAAAGTAAATCAGCTCAAGTTCTTTATGGAAATGCCAGTTTTGTTCTATACAGGGCAGTCGGTCTTGCCTCGCTAAAAAAGAGTTTTCAGGTCGTTTTTCAGTCTGTTTGTACGTCAACTTCATAGTCTATTTCTTTGATTAATTCCCCAGTTCGAAAAGCTCGAACGGGCCGTCAAATTTTCGAAATTCCTTTTTTTGACAAAGTAAAATTCCGATAAATATACAAAATTACCTTAAATAATATCAAATGTATGATTTTAGGATAGAATAGTGTGGGCTTGGGGGGTAGTGATGTTTTTGTCCGCATTCTGGCCCATTGCTTTGTAGGGCTAGGGTGTAAAAGTAAAGAACCCCTCGCAAGAGGGGCCCAGTTTAACAACGGATAACGTCGATTTGGTACTTATAGCTTTTTTATAATATGTTGTGGCAGATCTTCGACACGTTCACAGCACAATTGGTCCATGACTTGTTTGAATTGGGTTTTGAGCATGGTGATGGTATGGTCGCCACCAGCGTTTCCTAAAGCACCGACACCGTACATGAAGGATCGGCCCATAAAGGTAAATTTGGCTCCGGAAGCCATGGTGCGGGCAATATCTGGCCCTGAACGCATACCGCTGTCCATCATGATCTCAATTTGATCACCGTATTTTGGTGCGATATCGTGAAGACTGTGTATCGTAGATTCGGCCGCATCGAGTTGGCGGCCTCCATGATTGGATAAAATAATGCCATCAAAGCCCATGCGTATGGCATCTTGGGTGTCTTGTTCCGAAGCCACCCCTTTTAAGACCAGTTTTCCCTTCCATTTATCGCGGATCGGTTTAATTTTTTCTTCATTGAGCCGACCGGAAAAGGTCTTGTCCATGAACTGTCCTAACTGTCTTAGGTTTAAGCCTTCCGGAGTATATGGTTTTAAGGTTTCAAATGTAGGTTGGCCGTACTTGAGGGTGTTCATGGCCCATGTAGGTTTGCCTAGAATTTGAAGTATGTTGGTCAACGACATCTTGGGGGGGAGGGCCAATCCGTTACGAATGTCGCGGGGACGGTAACCAAAAGTAGGTACATCGCACAACAATACAAGAACGGGGCACTGCGCGGCTTCGGCCCTTTTGATGATGTCGTCACGTAGTGTGTCTTCTACCGGATTATACAGTTGAAACCAGGCCTTTCCCTCGGTTATTTCACTGGCGCGTTCAATACTCATGGTCGTGACGGTACTCAGTATGAAGGGAATATTATGTGCGTATGCCGCTTTGGCCAAGATTTCAGGTGAATTGGGCCACATAAGCCCTTGAAGTCCCACAGGTGCGATACCAAAAGGCGCATCGAATTCCATGCCCAGTACCTTGGTCTTGGTAGAACTTGTGCCGTAATTTCTGAGGTAGCGGGGCTGTAGTTGTACTTTGCGAATGTCGGAGGTATTTCGTGAAATACTTACGTCTTCGTTACAACCTCCATCCAAATATTCAAAAGCGAATTTGGGAACCCTTTTTTTTGCCTTGGTCCTTAGGTCATCTACGGACGGATAGGCGGAATTGATTTTGGCGGCCATAGGTTCTGTTTATTTAAGGATAAAAGGAATGTGTTTTTTTAGGGAATAGTTCTTTTTCAGGAACTTTGAGTTCAATTTGGTGTCGGAAATGGCTATTGCCGCACCCAAGGCGGAACCAAGGGAAGAATCCGTTGTTCGAAGCTCCATGTTCCTAAGGTAGTGCGATAC
The DNA here is from genome assembly GCF_002211465.1 of Zobellia sp. OII3. NCBI lineage: Bacteria > Pseudomonadati > Bacteroidota > Flavobacteriia > Flavobacteriales > Flavobacteriaceae > Zobellia > Zobellia sp. OII3. The sequence goes on from NZ_MWRZ01000011.1 coordinate 67,019, forward strand.
GAGTTTGATGTAAATATCATTATCGCTAAAGCCCCCATCGACATATAATCTTTCTATGGTGTCTTTGCCGGCCACGATATTAATGCTCTCCACTTGTAATAGCACCAATTCTATCATCAAATGGTGGTAGGCATGTTCAAACCTGTCATAGCTATAGTTCGTTTGGCTTGGCATGTTTTTAGGTTCGATACTGAACCATTTAAAGGAAAACTGAAAATCTTTTATGATGTCGAAAAAGGTGTCATAATCGAACATTACTTTTTTATGGTAGTCTTTGGCTACATTGAATTTTTTGGTCAGTTCCTCTACTTGGAGCCGGTACTCGTTTCCTAAGAAAAGACGATTTGACTTTACCGGTTTTCCGTTAATACGCATATAGTTGATGCAGCCTTTTTCTACATCGTTTTCCGATAGGGGCGTTTCGGTAAATGGATTAAGGGCAATGCTCCATGTCCCTGTCGATACTAAGATGAATTTTTTCTTAATACTGCGAACGTAGGGTAAAAGCGCTGCGGAACTGTCGTGAATGCCCACTCCGATTTTAATGCGTTTACCGTTATAGTTCATGTTGATGCTAGTTTCCGTGGAAACAATGGGCGGTAATTTGGTGTTTATACCTTCTTTATAGACCCATTCGTGGTAATCTTTCTTTTTGTAGTCCCATAAGGCGGTATGGCAACCTATACTGGTGTACTCGCTCAAAGGGATTCCCGTAAATATGTAACTGATATATTGGGGAAGGTGTAAAGAAACCGCTATTTTTTCATAGACCTTGGGTTTGGTATGTTTGAGCCAATACAGTTGCATTCCCGAATTCAGCATTCCCGAATTGGAGGAACCTGTACTTTGGGCGAATGTATTTTCCGGACCGTATTTGGCATAGAATGCATCTATTAACTTTGGGTCATAAGGTTTTGTATAGTTGTATAAAGGCGTCAACACTTCACCGTTTTCGTCTAGATGGACGAAGCTCGCCCCATAGGTAGAGAAGTTAATGGCGGTAATGGTGTATTTTTTTGATTTCAAAATACGCTCGAATACCGCCTTTAACCATTCTTGTAGGGCTTTTAGGTCTTCGGTAGGGTGCCCGTCTTCGTCTTCAATAAAATCGAAACGGGTATATTCCCTATATACTTCTTGAAAATCGTCGTCAAAAAGAAAGAACTTCTTGTTCGTTTTTCCAATATCGAATACCGCGGTAACCTCTTTCATGCTTTTATCGTAAACTAAATAATTTTTTGTTTCCCCTTTTTTAACGTACAAAGGCATTGGCCATGCCACCATCTACATTGATGATGTTTCCAGTGCTTTTGTTCAAGACCGCGACCAGGGCGAATACCCCATTCGCGATGTCGGCCGGATAAATAATTTGGTTCAACAGGTTTCTTTTGGCATAATGAGCGGGGAGTTCTTCCACGCTAATTCCATAGGCTTTGGCCCGACCTTCGGCCCAATCGCCTTCCCATATTTTACTACCTACGATGACCCCGTCGGGGTTAACCGTATTTACACGTATTTGGTCACTGCCCAACTCAGCGGCCAAGAGGCGTGCCATGTGTTGTTGAGCGGCCTTAGAAGTGCCGTAGGCTACATTGTTGGGCCCTGAAACCAATCCGTTTTTACTGGCAATACTTATAAAGTCGCCACCTAGGTTTTGTTTGCGCATAATGGCAACCGCTTTTTGGGCGAGTTCAAACTGGCCTTTTACCAAAACGTTCTGCAGGATGTCCCAATCTTTTTCAGTGGTTTCCTCCAAGGGTTTTGAAATGGCGAGTCCGGCACTGTGTACCACAATATCGACGCCCCCGAAATCAAGGCAGGCTTTTTTAAAGGCATTTTCTATGGAGTCGGATTTGGTTACATCGCAGACGGCATAACTGGCCGTATCCCTACCGTACGTCTTAAGGGCTTCCTGTAAGCGATCTTCCGCAATATCGGTAAGTACTACATTGGCGCCTTCTTCGGCAAGTTTGTCGGCAATGGCCTTGCCTATACCGCCACCGGCACCCGTGACCAAGGCTACTTTTCTCGATAGCGGTTTTTCTTTGGGCATGCGCTGTAGTTTGGCTTCTTCCAAGAGCCAATATTCAATATCGAAAGCCTCTTGTCGAGGTAGCGAGGTGTATGATGTTATGGCTTCTGCGCCCCGCATTACATTTATGGCGTTGACGTAAAATTCATTGGCCACCCGTGTGGTCTGTTTGTTCTTGGCAAAACTGAACATTCCCACTCCGGGTAAGATGATTATAACCGGACTGGCATCGCGCATGGCCGGGCTATTGGCCCTTTTATGGGTGTTGTAATAATCGGCGTATTCTTTCTTGTACTGCTCAAAGGCAGGTTTTAGTTGCCTAAGAACGGCATCGGTATCGGTAAAATCGGCATTGGCGTCAATGTCAAGGACCAAGGGTTGTATTTTTGTCCTCAGAAAATGATCGGGACAAGAAGTGCCCATAGGGGCCAAACGATCTAGGTCATTGCTGTTGATAAACTCAAGTACGACCTCGCTATCGTTAAAATGTCCGATCATCCTATTCTCCGAAGAGCATAGGCCACGAAGCAAGGGCATGAGCTGGGCGGCTTTTTCGGCCCGTTCTTTTTCGGGGAGGCTTCCTATTTTCTGCCCGCCAAAAACACTTCCTTTTTCCTGTATTTTTTTCTCTATATATGCAGAAGCCATTTCAATGACCTCCAAACTGTTCATGTACGATTCGTAAGACGTATCGCCCCAAGTGAAGAGACCGTGGCTTCCTAAAACGATACCTCGAATACCGGGGTTGTCGGCAAGACATTTTTCCAATTGTAGTCCTAGATCGAAACCGGGCCTTTGCCAAGGAACCCAGCCCATGGTATCTCCCCAAATCTCTTTGGTCACTTTTTCACTGTCTTTTGCCGCAGCCACTGCAATGAGGGCATCGGGGTGCAAGTGGTCTATATGTTTAAAGGGGAGCAAGCCGTGCAAGGGCGTGTCAATGGAAGGGGCCTTGCTATCTAGGTCGTAGATGCAGTGGTTGAAAAGGCCTACCATGCGGTCTTCGTCGTCAAGGCCGCCGTATACGTCTTTTAAGTTTCTGAGTCGCTCGGTGTACAAGCCCGCAATTCCGGCCTTGGTCAAGGTGCCTATGTCTCCTCCCGAACCCTTGATCCACATGACCTCTACTTCCTCATTGGTGAGCGGGTCTTTCTCTATGGTCTTGCAGCTGGTGTTTCCTCCGCCATAATTGGTAATCCTGAGGTCAGCCCCAAGAATATTGGAACGGTACAAGAAGAGCGCAACTTGATCGTCTCCCAATCGGGCCGCTGTTTTATCGTCCCACAGATAATCTACATATTTGAATTGCCTAACCGAGTCGTTCATTTTTTATGATGTTTTTTTAGTTGAGGCTAAAGTAAAACAGTGTTACCGTGTTTCTATCCTGTACTGTACCGTAGTGGGGCTTTTTATTTTATACCGATCGTAAGGTGTGCGCTTTTACAATTTGTAAAATCAAATTCTTTTATTCTATATTTTTTTTTGAACTTCACCAAGATTTTATAATGTCCCTTTAAAATGGAAATGTTTAAACATATACAGATAGACGAACAATCGAGAATACCTAAATATAGGCAAATTGTCGATTCCATTATCCATAACATTTCTACGGGCAAGCTGAAAATAGACGAGAAAATACCCTCTATAAACAGTTTTAGTGAAGAATATTTGCTTTCAAGGGATACGGTCGAGAAGGCGTACAATATTCTTAAAGAGCGAAAGATAATCTCGTCGATTCGCGGGAAGGGTTATTACGTTACCAGGACCCAATTGATTTCAAAGGTCAACATCTTGTTCTTGATCAATAAGTTGAGTACCTACAAGATGCAGATTTACAATTCGTTTATCAATAGTATAGGGGCGAATTCCCATACGGACCTCCATATTTACCACTGTGATGATTCGCTCTTTTTGAACCTACTGGATAAGAACATAAGGGCCTACGATTACTATGTGATCATGCCGCACTTCAAGACCGATGATTTAAAGCACTTGAGTTTTACCGATGAAGCGGTCAAGGCCATTAACACCATACCTGATGACAAGCTCGTTATTATGGATAATAACAAGCTACAGATAAAGGGTAATTGTATTGAGGTGTATCAAGATTTTGAAAACGATATCTATAATGCCCTAAAAGATGGACTGCCCAAAATAAAAAAGTACCAAAAACTTGTACTGGTCTTTCCTGAAAGTTCAATGCACCCTTATCCAAGACGCATTCTTCACGGTTTCCGTAAGTTTTGCGCCGAGTTTTCCATAGCCTTTGAAATTTTAGGCGAAATATATGATGATATCATCCTGAAAAAAGGAGATCTCTTTATTACCATAGAGGAAACCGACCTTGTTAATCTCGTCAATCAGATTCGCGATAAGGAATTTGCCCTAGGGGAAGATATCGGGGTCATCTCATATAATGATACACCGTTAAAGGAGCTTTTGGGTATTACGGTTATTTCTACCGATTTTAAGATGATGGGGCAAACTGCCGCCCAGATGATCCTGAACAAGAAAAAAGGAAAGGTCAAGAATCCCTTTAACTTTATAGATAGGGAATCGGTATAGGCCTGCTTTCGTTTTTGTGTTTTGGCCGAATTGAAACGAATCCCTCCCATGCAGTACACTACAGGATAGTAAAGAAAAAATGCTTCATTAGTTTTAGGCTCGTAGAAGTGTAGTATTGCTGTGGTAAAGCCAAGGCGTAGCACATTTACACTAACTTAGAAGAAGATATGGACCGGCACAGGGCCGATTATCCTCTTTTTAAGAGCAAAAACTAAGCATATGACCGTAAAAACACTGAAAACCGACATCTTTTTTCTTTTCGTCTGTTGTGTTTTGCTATTGACATTCTCGTGTTCTTCCGATGCGAAGAAGACTAGTGTTGCCCTTGGTGCTGAACATCCGAAAATTGCAAAGTTAAAATTGCAACCGGGTTTCGCCGCGGAGCATTTATATAGTCCGGGAGACAATGGTATGGGAAGTTGGGTGGCCATGACCTTTGACAACAAAGGGCGGCTCATTACTTCAGACCAATACGGTGCCCTGTACCGTATGAAAATCTCACCGATAGGGTCCGATAATCTCTTGCCCGAAATCGAAAAGTTGAAGATCCACACCGGTGAGCAGGTGGCCGATTCCATCATACAGATGGGCTACGCACAAGGCTTGTTATATGCCTTTAATAGTCTGTACGTTATGGTCAATCATAGGGGTGACGATGCATTTGAAAAGACCAGCGGTCTCTATAGGTTACAAGATACCGATAATGATGATCAATACGATAAAATAACCCTTTTGAAATCCCTAGAGGGGGCTGGGGAGCACGGCCCTCATAGTATCGTGCCTTCCCCTGATGGAAAATCACTTTACGTGATTGCGGGCAACCATACCGATTTGCCGGAAATGGATGGATACTGCCTTCCGAATAATTGGAAAGACGACAACCTTTTTCCACAGATAAAGGATCCACGCGGACATGCCAATGACCGTGGGGCGCCAGGAGGTTGGGTAGCCCATCTGGATCCCGAAGGAAAACGCTGGGAATTGGTAGCTTCCGGTTTTCGAAATCCCTTCGATTTGGCGTTCAATGACTTAGGGGATATGTTCGTTTACGACTCGGATATGGAATGGGATTTGGGTATGCCGTGGTATCGCCCGACACGTATCTGCCATGTGACTAGCGGGGCCGAGTTTGGATGGCGAACGGGTAACGGAAAGTGGTCGGCCGCTTATCCTGACAATTTACCTCCGGTACTGAATATAGGTCAGGGCTCGCCAACCAATGTCGTATACGGAAAAGGTGCCAAATTCCCTTCAAAATATCAAAACAGTGTCTTTGCCTTCGATTGGAGCTTCGGTATTATCTACGCGATAGAAATGGAACAAAAGGGCGCTTCGTACATCGGAAAGAAAGAGGAGTTTTTATCGGGAATTCCACTTCCCCTGACCGATGGGGTCATAGGTCCTGACGGTGCCATGTATTTTATGACGGGAGGAAGACGATTGGAATCGGATCTGTATCGCGTCTATTATAAAGACCAGGAATCTATTGATGCTTCGGATATTGTTTTGGAAGATACCAAGGAAAACAAGATCCGTAAAGAGCTGGAAACCTACCATGGGGAAGCAAAGGAAGGGGCCTTGGCCTTCGCTTGGCCTTTCCTGAAGAGCAAAGATCGCTTTGTTCAATATGCCGCCCGTATTGCGGTAGAACACCAACCCGTTGCCACTTGGCAGGAAATGGTCTTTAAGGAGGCCGATGCGATTCGAAAAATACAGGGTGTGGTAGCTTTGGCCAGACAGGGAGATGCAAGCCAACGCGATCGTTTATTGAACACCTTGGTCAATATTGATTATGTGAGTCTTTCTGAGCAGCATCAAGTAGATTTGGTACGTGCCATTGAGCTTACCTTGTCGCGCTTCGGAAAGCCGAACGCCGATATCAAAAGAAATATCAGTGCGTATCTTTCGCCTCATTACCCGGCCGATACCGACGTGTTGAACCAGTTGTTGAGCAAGACCCTAGTGTACGTAGATGATCCTTCGGTGGTTTCGAAAACCTTGAGGTTGCTAGAGTCTGAAGAAGGGGAGAATGCCTCCGTTATGGCCAATACGGCCACCGATGCGGCGGACTTGATCTTGAGAAACCCCCAGTACGGAATGGATATAGCCGAAACGCTGAAAAATATGCCCTTGGCCCAACATACCTATTACGGTTTGGTGCTTCAGGATGCTACGACCGGATGGACCCCCCAACTAAGGGAAAAGTATTTCAAGTGGTTTTATAAGGCCTTTTCGTTCAAAGCGGGCCGTAGCTATATCGGTTTTATCGATAAGGCTCGGAAAAAGGCACTGACCCATGTAGCGGATAGTAAAAGGGAGTTTTACAACCAAATGTCCGGGGATTCCTTGCTTAGCAAGTCGGGGAACTCTTTGGCTTCAAGTGCCGTGCAACCTAAAGGTCCGGGCAAGAGATGGAAAGAAGAAGACATCGCCCCCTTGTTGGTCGATGGTTTACATAATAGGAATTTTGAAACGGGCAGGAATATGTTCTTGGCCACCAATTGTATCACCTGCCATAGTATGCGCGGCGAAGGTCAGAATATAGGTCCTGATTTGACGCAGGTCGGAACCCGATTTTCTCCCGAAGATATCCTAAGGGCCATTATAGATCCTAATGATGTGATTCCAGACCAGTACAATACAACTGTTTTCTCTTTAAAAGATGGCAACTCCATTGTGGGGAGATTGATCAGTGAGGAAGGGGCCGATTACAAGGTTTCCCAAAATCCGTATGCGCCCGAAATTATCAGGAGTATACCCAAAAATGAGGTGACCGATATGAAAATGTCTACGGTTTCCTTGATGCCACCGGGTAGCATTAACCGCTTGAGCGATGATGAGGTAAAGGATTTACTGGCCTATCTTATCTCTGGTGGGGATACAAAAAACGAGATTTTTTCCAAAGAATAAAAAATTATACACAAATCGCCATTTCGTAGTGCGAAAAAGACATGCAAAATTCAGTTCTTGTAAAATATAAGAAGTCCGTTCAGGGCGTGATATCAAAAAGGAAGCAGGCCTTATACTTCTCCTTTTCGGGCAGCCGAACGCTTTTTGTTGTCCTAATGTCAGCGGTTTGTATAGGTCAGCTCGGATGTAAGGAAGTGCGTGGTTCGGGTGATGCCACTACCGAAAGGAAGGAAGAGGGCTTCGTTGAAATTTTCAATGGAAAGGATTTGGAAGGATGGGAAGGAAATCCGACGTATTGGAGGGTGGAAGATGGAAACCTGGTCGGAGAGGTAAGCCCTGAAACCCCACTGAAGAAAAACACCTTTGTCATATGGCAAGGCGGGCAAGCCGACGATTTTGAACTGCGCCTCGACGTAAAGATTACCGAATCGGGAAACAGCGGTATCAATTATAGAAGTGAACTCTTAGATTCCATACCTTATGCATTGCGCGGCTATCAGGCCGATATTGACGGTAAGAACAGGTATACGGGGCAGAATTACGAAGAAAGAAAAAGAACCACTTTGGCCTATCGAGGCGAAAAGGTATTGGTCAAGGGGCAAACGGATCACAATACAGCGGTTTTGCGCGACAACGTAAAAAAAAATTGCTGGCAGAGTAGGGAAGTGGTCGAGTCTTTAGGTGATAGCGATTCGCTAAAAACCAAGATACGGATGGAAGATTGGAATCATGTCCGTTTAGTGGTTCAAGGCAATAGGTTGCAACACTATGTAAACGGCATCCTGATGAGTGATGTTACCGATAATGATTCCGTCAATCGTAAGATGTCGGGCCATTTGGGTATGCAGGTGCATGTTGGCCCGCCGATGAAAGTGGCCTACAAGAATATATTCCTTAAAGAATTATAGCAAGTATTGAACAAACATAAAGCAGCAATGTCAGCTCTCGATTTTATACATAACGGCAAGGATAAAATAGGCAATACCGCCCAAATTGGAGGTATTGAAACCTCTGTGCTCGATAATGGATTGGGACGTGGTTCCCGTATTGCATGGATCAATACGGGAACCGGACTTCGGTACAAGCTCGTAATTGACCGCGGAATGGACATTGCCGATGCCTTTTACAAAGAGCATAGCTTGGCTTGGCTAAGCCATACCGGCGTTGTTCCGCCCGAGCGTTTTTCCGATAAGGGAATGGGGTGGATCCGCAATTTTGGAGGGGGACTTCTAACTACATGCGGATTATCGCATGTGGGCGGACCGGAGGAAGATGGGTATGGGGCTAGGGGACTGCACGGCCTGATCAGTAATACGCCTGCCGAGATTATATCGATCGTCCAACCCGATCCGGCTGCCGGAAAAATGGAAATGAGCATTACCGGTATAATTAGAGAAACCCAAGTATTTGGTCCGTCATTGGAGTTGAAACGAACCATTTCGGGCCAATTGGGCGAAGCAAAGATCAGTATTCACGATGAGGTCATAAACCGCGGGAACCAAAAAGTGCCACATATGATTTTGTACCATGTGAATTTTGGTTGGCCCCTGATAGACGAAGGAACGGATTTGTTATGGAAGGGAGATTGGCAATCGCCTACCCCTGATGCTGAAGGAAAAATATTTAAAGACGGAATAAACTTCCGCAAATGCCCGGCTCCCATGGAAGCACATTCGGGTACGGGGGAAGACGTGGCCTTTATCGATGTAGAATCCGATGCTTCCGGAAATGCCAATTGTGGTATCTATAACAAAAAGTTAGGTTTGGCCGTGGCGCTTCGCTTTCCTAAAGAACAACTGCCCTGGTTGATCAATTGGCAGCACTGGGGAAAAAACGAATACGTGACCGCTCTTGAACCGGCTACAAATCCGCCCATAGGCCAGAAAAGGGCTAGGGAAGAAGAGAGCCTGATTTTTTTATCGCCGAATGAAAGCAGGAGCTATACACTGGAATTGGAAGTGCTGGCGCCCGAAAAAATAGAATCATTTATAACATCCTTTTTATAAAATAAACATTGAACAATATGGCAAATTCATTAGCTGAAAAGGCATTGGAACAAGGACAGGGAATTTTACGATTGGCGCCGACATGGGTACCGCGGTCTTTCTGTGTTCCTGGTAGAAGAATAAAATTGCACCCAGACGATTACTACGTCTTAGGAGGTGAACGAGGCGGGATCGACGAACGTTGGTTTTCTTCTACGACCCCTGCGGAGAACGGTCCCTTGACGGGTAAGAACGAAGGCCTTAGCCAAGTTGTTCTTGAAGATGGCGGAAAGGAAGTACAGATTCTTCTCAAAGATGTAGTTGATGAGTTAAAGGGAGAGATTATAGGTGATCGCTTGTGGAACGAGTATGAGAGCTGGCCTATGTATTCCAAGTTTTTTGACAATATGGGCCCCTTGCCGCATCACATTCATCACAACGATGAACATGCCGCGAAAATCGGACAAAAAGGAAAGCCTGAAGCCTATTATTTTCCACCTCAAGTAAACAACCATGGCGGGGACTTTCCGTATACCTTCTTCGGTATAACGCCGGGGACGACCAAGGAAGAAATAAAGGAATGTTTGATGAATTTTTCTAAAGGGGACAATAAGATCACCAATTTTTCGTCGGCTTTTAGGTTAGAGCCCGGAACAGGATGGGATGTGCCACCAGGAATGCTCCATGCGCCGGGAAGCATGTGTACCTACGAGCCGCAAAAGGCTTCCGATGTTTTTGCCATGTACCAATCTTTGGTAAACGAGGCTATTATTCCAGAAGAGCTATTGTGGAACGGAACGCCAAAAGATAGAATGGGCGATTATGACCAGTTGATGGAAGTTATAGATTGGGAGTTGAACACGGATCCGAATATGTTGGAAACCCGTTTTATGAGACCTGTTCCCGTAAAGCCACTTGAAGAAATGGAAGCGGAAGGCTATGTCGATAAATGGATCTGTTATCGCTCCGAGGCCTTTAGTGCCAAAGAATTGACGGTCTTGCCAGGTCAAACGGTTACGATCAAGGATAGCGCATGTTACGGAATGATCATGATGCAAGGGCATGGCAAGATGGGCGTATGGGATATTGAAACACCATCGCTGATCCGCTACGGACAATTGACACACGATGAATATTTTGTTACTGAAAAAGCGGCAAAAACAGGTGTAACTATTGTAAATCACAGCAAAACCGACCCAATTGTCATGTTAAAACACTTTGGACCTAAAAATCCTGACCTTAAATTATAAATAAACCGTATTTTAGAGCAAGTGTATTTTTTACGTTTAATAAGATGCACTCGAAATCAAAAAATAGATACGTTTAATTTAAAAGTACAGAAGTATGAAAGACAACGCTTTTCCAAAAATCCACAATGCCTCATGGCCCGGTATCGTGGGTAAAGGCCCTGATTCAGAGCCTCCCATTTCCCTTGATAAAATGCTTGAAATGACGGCCAAGGCTGAAGTGAACGGTATAAAGTTCGACGGTATAGATATCGGACTCTTTGATCCGCACGTTGATATTCATAGTTCTGACGATGACATCAAACGCCTGGCCGACAAGGTAGCGGGCCATGGTCTGAACATCGGTACGCTCGTGGCCCCTATTTGGGGAGGCCCTACTTTGGGTTCCGATGATGACCGCAAGACTTTTGCAGCTATGGTACAGCGCGCATGTCATTTCGGTAAAATTTTCCGTGAACACGGCGTAAGACAATATGGGGTAATTCGCATAGATTCGGCTTCTAGTCCCGAAGAATGGGCCAAAGACCCCGTGAACAATACCAAATTGATAGCCAAAACATTCCGTGAGGCCTGTGATGTGGCTGCCGATTATGATGAAAAATTGGCTGCCGAAGGCGAAATTTGCTGGGGAGGAATGCACAGCTGGAAAGCGATGGTGGAAACCTTGGAGGCCGTTGATCGACCCAATATCGGATTTCAGGCCGATATGTCGCATACCCTTTTGTATTTGTTGGGCTACAATGCCCCTGAAGATCGAATTCTACCTCAAGACTTCGACTGGTCCGACCGAAAAACCTTGGAAGCCGGACTAAAAACGGTTACCGACGCCCTAAGGCCTTGGACCATTGATTTTCACGTGGCCCAAAATGATGGAACCGTTCACGGAACGGGATCGCACGATAAGACCGGACGCCACTGCTTGGCTACGGATCCCAACGGAAAACTGGATGTTGCCAACGACGCCGGCTATTGGTTACGTGACGGTAACGGCGAATTGACCAAGGCTTTCAAGCATATTTGTTGGGACGGTTGTATGTTCGATAACGATGTGATGATGAAGCAACAGACCTGGAACGATATTCTGGCGACCTTGATCAAGGTGCGGGAATTACACGGATGGAGTTAACTAACAAAAGAAGGAGAATCATGATGTCATTTGTTACGGTTAACGGAATACAATTATACTACGAAATAAGAGGTAAGGGAAAACCATTGTTGTTGATTATGGGTATTACCGCCCCATGTTCCGTGTGGGAAAAACATGTTTCGTATTGGGAAAAAGAATACCGCTGTATCATTTTCGATAACCGCGGGGTGGGCTTGTCCGATAAACCGGAAGGTCCCTATACAACGGCCCAGATGGCCGATGATAGCGCAGCACTTTTAGACGCCTTGAAAATACCGAATGCCGCAGTGGTTGGCGTATCTATGGGCGGGGCGATTGCCTTGCAGATGGCCATTAGGCATCCTGAAAAGGTGTCTGCCATGGTGGCCATGTGTCCTTGGGCCAGTTGCGATAGAAAAGGAGAAGCTATTTTTAGACATATAACTCACATAAAGGCCCATTTGAGGCCTGAGCAATTTGCCCATTTTATGCAGTTGCTCATTTTTGACAAAGCCACCTTTGATAATGACGCCGAATATGAGGGCTTGTTGGAAGGGCAAAAAGGAGCGGCCTTAGAAGCCATTCAACAGCCCTTGCACGGTTTGGAGGCCCAAGCGGAGGCCTGTATAAGCCACAATGTGGTGGATCAGCTGCCGCAAATTAAGTCGCCTTCCCTCGTAATCGGGGGCAAGCAAGATATGTTCGTTCCTGAATGGATGGTGCGTGAGGTGGCCGAAGGTATCCCTGATAGCGAACTGCATCTGTACGACAATGCAGGGCATGCTTTCCATTGGGAAAAATTGGATGATTTTAATCCAAGAGTTTTGAATTGGTTAAAAGCCAACTATTAAGTCGAGCCTTGCAATGGAATAGGTACATATATTTTGTATCCCTATTCGAGGTGACGGCAAATTCAACCCTAATAAAAAAATAACGATGTCAAAAATAAAAATTGGTTGTGAGACCTATACTTGGGCAATGTCCGGTGAAACGTATAAAAATAAATTAGAGCATATAATAGAGGTAACTTCTAAGGCCGGATTCAAAGGCATTGAACCCGATACCGGTTTTATGAACGGCTTTACCGATCCAAAAGTCTTTAAGGAGGCCTTGGACAGGAATAATATTGAATTGTCGGTGCTTTGTCATGTGGAAGATTGGCGTAATCCGAAAGAGACGGATGCCGAAAGAAAGAATGCGGATCAATGGATCGAGTTTATGAAGCATTTTCCCGAAGCTATTCTTCTATTGGTGCAAATGCCGGGGCAAGATCGAGAGCACTTAAAAGAACGTCAACAAAACCTGTTGACTTGTGTGAACGAAATCGCCACCAGGGCGGCAGGCGAAGGTGTGGTATGTTCATATCACCCCAATTCTCCCATGGGCTCGATCTATAGAACCGAAGAAGATTACAAAATCTTATTGAACGGTTTGGATAGTAGGGTCATTAAATATACGCCTGATGTAGGGCACATGGCCAAAGGAGGCATGGACCCCTTGCCCATTATAAAGCAATATCGCGAGTTGGTCAATTGTGTGCATTATAAAGATATGTACGACAATGGCAAATGGGCGGCAATGGGCGATGGTATTATTGATTTTAAGGGAATAACATCGTATTTAAAGGAAACCGATTTTGAAGGGTGGATCATCGTAGAAGATGAATGTGATGCTGCTATCACCGATCCCGACGGCATTACCATGCAAGATGGTGTTTATATAGAAGAAGTATTGAGACCCTTGATATAGAAAAGAACATTTTTTAATTTAAAACTACAGATAAATGGCACACAAAAAAGAACTCCGGATAGGATTGATAGGTACTGGTTTAATGGCAAGAACGCATACAAACGGTTATAAGCGTAGCGGTGATTTTTTCCCTGAACTTGAATATCGACCGGTGCTCAAAACAGTGTGTGCCAGAACCGAGGAAAAGGTAAAGGCCTTTGCCGAGCAATGGGGCTATGAGTCGTATGAAACGGATTGGAGGGCGGTTATTGCCAGGGACGATATTGACGCCGTCGATATTTGTACCCCTAACCACATGCATGCCAATATTGCCATTGCGGCCGCCGAGGCGGGTAAAATGGTACTTTGCGAAAAACCTTTGGCGCGTTCCGTAGCGGAAGCCCAGCCTATGGTCGATGCAATTGCAAAGGCCGGTGTAGCGAATACCGTTTTCTATAACTACCGTCGTATACCGGCCGTTACCTTGATCAAACAGATCGTCGATTCGGGTAAGCTGGGTAAGATATTCCACTACAGGGCCAATTTTTTACAAGATTGGACCATCAACCCCGAGCTGCCACAAGGTGGCGAGGCCCTATGGCGATTAGATGCCGAAGCTGCGGGTTCAGGAGTAACGGGAGATCTTTTGGCGCATTGTATCGATAGTGCCATGTGGTTGAACGGACCGATTAAAGACGTGTCTGCGGTAACCGAGACGTTTATAAAGGAACGCGTACACCAAGATACCGGTGAGGTCACAAAGGTAAGCATAGATGATGCTTGTATTTTTCATTGCCACTTTGAGAACGGGGCCTTGGGCCTTTTTGAGGCCACCCGTTACGCCCGGGGGCATAAGGCTTTGAATACCTTGGAAATCAATGGGGAACATGCTTCCTTGAGATGGGATTTGCACGATATGAACTACCTTGAAATGTACGACCATGCAGATGATGCCGTGGTGAGGGGATGGCGCAGGATCTTGATAACGGACAGTGACCAGCCTTATATGGATAAATGGTGGATTCCGGGTACGTCTATCGGCTATGAACATTCGTTTGTGCACCAAGTGGCCGATTTTTTAAAAAGTTTGGAAACCGGGGAAGCCTGTGAGCCCACCTTTGAAAATGCCTTGATGACCCAAAAGGTTTGTGAGGCCGTTATCAATTCGGCCAATTCAAAAAGCTGGAAAGATACAGGTCTGGTGTAGGCATGCCTTGGGCCTAAAACCGAGTAAAATTAAAAACCCGAAATACATTGCTAAAAGCTGTATTTCGGGTTTTACTTTATGTAATAGAAGGCTTCCTTAGGCGGAACGGTACCAATCGTACATTTTTTTAATGCCTTCTTCAAGATCTATTTGGTGTTTCCAGCCCAAACCGTGAAGCTTAGAGACATCGGTCAATTTCTTCATAGTGCCATCGGGTTTGTCGGCATTGAATTGTAAAGGACCTTCAAAACCGACCATAGCTTTTATGGATTCGGCCAACTCGCGAATAGAGAGATCTTTGCCCGTACCGATATTGATATGGGTATTTCTGATTTCCTTCTCGGCAGGAGCATAGGTGTCTTCGAAATTTCTACTTTTCATAATGAAAATACACGCATCGGCCATGTCTTCCGACCAGAGAAACTCACGCATGGGTTTTCCACTGCCCCAAATTTCGACACTTACCTTGTCGTCGGTCTTCTTAACGCCGTATTTTTCTAAGATGGAATAGATTTCGCTTTCGCTTGCCTTGCCATCGACACCTTCGATCGGGCGCTCGTTCAAATCTTTACGCACCGTTGTCCAGTCTTGCGCTTCCAAGGCCCTGCCTAAATGCATTTTGCGGATTAGGGCAGGAAGTACGTGCGACTTTTCCAAATCAAAATTATCGTTCGGGCCGTACAGGTTGGTGGGCATGACCGAAATAAAATTGGTGCCGTACTGTAAATTATAGCTTTCGCAAAGTTTAATACCGGCTATTTTGGCAATGGCGTAAGGCTCGTTCGTATACTCAAGGGTATCCGTAAGTAGATAGTCCTCTTTCATGGGTTGCGGACAGGCCTTGGGGTAAATACAGGTACTGCCCAAAAACAGAAGCTTCTTTACGTTGTTCACATAACTTTGGTGTACAACGTTGTTCTGGATCATGAGGTTGGCGTAAATGAAATCGGCCCTATAGGTATTGTTCGCTACGATACCGCCCACTTTTGCCGCTGCAAGAAAAACGTATTCTGGTTTTTCTTCGGCAAAAAAAGCAGCTACGGCATTGGCGTCGGTCAAATCAAGTTCGGCATGCGTACGCAATACGAAATTGGAAAACCCTTCGGCCTTGAGCTTTTTTAAAATGGCGCTGCCTACAAGGCCACGGTGTCCTGCAATATAGATTTTTGCATCCTTGTCCATGCTATTCGAAATAATTCATGATACGATAGCCACCTTCTTTTAGGTAGGTGTCTTTCTTCATCAATTTTAAATCGCTCTGCATCATATCTTCCACCAAATCTTTCAAATCGTATTTTGGGGTCCATCCCAATTTGTTGTTGGCCTTGCTCGGGTCACCGATAAGAAGGTCTACTTCCGTTGGTCTAAAGTACCTAGGGTCAACGGCAACGATTTCTTTTCCTATCTCTACTTGGTAATCGGGGTTGCTGCAAGAAACGACGGTACCTTTTTCATCAACACCTTCTCCTGTAAAAGCAACTTCGATTCCCGCCTCGGCGAAACTCATTTTAACGAAGTCACGAACAGTGGTCGTTTTTCCGGTGGCTATGACCCAATCTTCCGGTTCATCGGCCTGAAGGATCATCCACATCATTCTTACGTAATCCTTGGCGTGGCCCCAGTCTCTTTTTGCATCGAGGTTACCTAGGTAAACCTTGTCTTGAAGACCCAATGCGATCCTTGAAGCCGCCCTTGTAATCTTACGGGTAACAAAAGTTTCCCCACGGATAGGCGATTCATGGTTGAAAAGTATACCGTTACAAGCGTACATGCCATAGGCTTCACGATAGTTTACGGTAATCCAATAGGCGTACATTTTTGCAACAGCATATGGGCTACGAGGGTAGAACGGTGTGGTTTCCGACTGTGGTACTTCTTGCACCTTACCATAGAGCTCAGAAGTCGAGGCTTGATAGATACGGGTCTTTTTCTCCAATCCAAGAAGACGTACGGCATCTAGAATACGAAGGGTACCTATACCATCGGCATTGGCCGTATATTCAGGAGTTTCAAAAGAAACCGCTACGTGGCTCATTGCCGCCAAATTGTATATTTCGTCGGGTTGAATTTCCTGTATAAGGCGAATTAGGTTGGTACTATCGGTCATATCACCATAGTGAAGGTGAAGATTCCGATTTTCAACATGCGGATCTTGGTACAAGTGATCGATTCTATCCGTATTGAAAAGCGATGACCTTCGCTTTAGTCCGTGGACCTGATATCCTTTTTTTAATAAAAATTCAGCCAAATATGCTCCATCTTGGCCTGTTATTCCTGTAATCAAACATTTTTTCATAATGCTGAGTGCTAATGGTTTTTTATTTTCTTCGGCAAAGATGCCGATTTATATCGTTATGGACATAACCATAACGCCAAAATAATTTAAAAATAAGGATACTACGATTGTACCGCTCATACTTTGAGAAACCCTTATTATGAACATGGATTTATGATAAAAGAAGTAATTGCTGTAAATCTTGATTACGAAAAACGTAATTTTTTTCTTACTCAAACATTTTCGGAAGCGGATGTTGCCATCCTTCCCGGTACGTCCGTTGCAAAAGTTGGGTGGCTTCGGGGTCATTGACCACGATACGTTGTTTTTGGTCGTAGACCAAGGGACGCCCGAGTTTCATGGCCATGTTGGCCAGAATACAACTAGCCGTCGATATGTGTGCCTCTTGAATATTGGCTACAGGTATGCTTCCCGTATGTATGGCGTTTAAAAAGTCGATCATATGGGCCCGTGTGGCCGGTGCGGCATGTAGTTCTATGTCTTTTTCGGTCAGGTCTTCCGGATATTTTTCCCTTTCGTAAAGCACGTCGCCATGAATTTTTTCACCCTTTCCGGTCGGGACAAAATCGTATTTTTTAACATCCCCCGAAAGCGTTCCCTTTTCCCCATAAAGCTTGAACGACCAAGGGTATTCGGGGTCGGCAGGGGTGCCCCATGACCTATGGTTCCATACGCAGTCGAGTTCGTCAAATTCAAAAATAGCGGTTTGGGTATCGGCAATATTCGATTTCCCGTCTTTTTGCACGTAAATACCACCGGTGGAGCTGATTTTATTGGGCCATCCGAGGTC
This sequence comes from Zobellia sp. OII3, assembly GCF_002211465.1. Taxonomy (NCBI): domain Bacteria; kingdom Pseudomonadati; phylum Bacteroidota; class Flavobacteriia; order Flavobacteriales; family Flavobacteriaceae; genus Zobellia; species Zobellia sp. OII3. The sequence goes on from NZ_MWRZ01000011.1 coordinate 84,884, forward strand.
CAACATCCAACGAACGGTGTCTAACATATGAACGCACATATCGCCCATAATTCCGTTGCCGTATTCCATAAAGGTACGCCACCATCGTCTGTGGGGCATGCCGTCAAAAGGTCTCAAGGGAGCGGGGCCTGTCCACATTTCATAATCGAAATAATCGGGTACCTCTTGTAAGGGAGGGTTGTCATTGGCCCGCATATGGTAATAACAACAGATTTCTACATGTGATATTTTACCCAATAGTCCGGCATCTACGATGTTCTTTTTGGCTTCTACCAGGTGGGGCGTACTTTTTCGCTGGGTGCCCACCTGAATTACCTTGCCGTATTTGTTTGCGGCGGCCACCAAGGCTTCACCTTCCATAACGTCTACACTTATGGGTTTCTGAAGGTATACATGTGCACCGGCCTTAAGGGCCTCTATGCCTTGTAAGGCATGCCAATGGTCGGGACTTCCGATCAGCACGATATCTAGGTTGCGTTCCGCCAACATTTTTTTGTAATCGGTATAGAGCTGTGGTGTCTTTTTGGATTTTTGTCTGAGGGCAACCAGTTTTCCGGCCTCCGAAAGCATATTCCGATCGGGGTCGCAAAGCGAAACGACTTCAACAGGGGCTACTTGCATCAGCCGAAATAGATCGCTCTTTCCGTACCAACCTGTACCGATGAGTCCTACCTTAAAAGGTTTTTCACGGTAATCAAAGTCCAGGGCATAGGCGCCAAAGGAAGAAAGGGCGATGAGGCTTGAAGTGCCCTTGATAAAATTACGTCTGCTAAAAAGGTTGTTTTGGGTATCCATCGGTCGTTTTGTTCGGTTTATATCCTAAAGATATTTAAATCATTACAATTTGCAGCATTGTATTGGGGTGCTTTAATAAATTGGTATATTTAAAACTTTATCAAACCAATACTAACGTATATGAAACCTAAATTTTTGATTGTCGCTTTTTTAATGACATTGGCCTGTCAGCCCCTATGGGCAAAGATTGAACTGCCCCATATTTTTTCCGATCATATGGTATTGCAGCGAAACGAAAAGGTCTCGTTATGGGGCTGGGCCAATACGGGAGAGGAAATTACGGTCCACACGGGTTGGGACAATCAAGAATATCACGTAAAGACCAACATTGAGGCGAAATGGAAATTGGAAATCGATACCCCGGAAGCAGGTGGGCCTTACACGATTAGCCTTAAGGGAGACGAAAACGAAATTGTACTGAAGAATGTTCTGATCGGTGAGGTCTGGTTGTGCTCGGGCCAATCGAATATGCAGTGGAGCGCTACCACAAACGCGGGTATAGATAATGCCGAAGAGGAAATAAAAAAAGCCGACTACCCCAATATTCGTCTTTTTACGGTAGCCCGAAGAACTTCTAATTATCCACAAGACGATTTGCCGGGGACTTGGGAGGTTTGTACACCCGAAACAATGAAAACCTTTAGTGCCGTTGCCTATTTTTTTGCAAGAAGGCTACAGGGAGAACTTAATGTACCGATAGGGCTTATCGATAATGCGTGGGGTGGTTCTCCTGCGGAAGTATGGACCCCGAGGTCTGTTTTCGACAAGAATGAAGACCTAAAGGCCTCGGCCGAAAGCTTGGAAGAGACCCCATGGAGCCCAGTTTCCCCTTCACAATTATACAATGGAATGGTACATGCCATAACGCCTTTTAAGATAGCGGGTACAATCTGGTACCAAGGGGAATCCAATAGAGGGAGATGGGATGTTTACGGCAAGCTTTTTTCCGAAATGGTAGGCTCGTGGCGAGAGGCTTGGGGATACGATTTCCCTTTTTATTACGTGCAGATCGCACCTTATAACTATAAGGAAGCCGAGCAGGGGGTAAGGATTAGGGATGTACAAAGACGCGTGTTGGAGACCTTGCCCAATTCGGGTATGGTGGTAGTGAGCGATATTGCCACAATAGATAATATCCACCCGACCAATAAACAGGATGTAGGTCTGCGATTGGCCAATTTGGCCCTGAAGGAAACCTATCAAAAGTATGAGGGCGAGGTTTACGGACCGCTTTTTAAGGAGGTCCATCCTTTGGGGAAAAAGATTGAAGTCGTCTTTGACCATGCGAAGGGACTCATGGCAAAGGGTAAAAAAGTAACCCATTTTGAAGTGGCCGGTGCCGATGGGGTATATCATCCGGCGAAAGCCGCCATCAAGCAAGACAAAGTGATCTTGTCGTCAAAGATGGTAAAAGAACCCTTGAACGTACGTTTTGGCTGGAGCAATATTGCCGAGCCGAATCTTTTTAATGGAGCGGGTTTGCCGGCTTCAGCGTTTATAAGTGAGTAACCGGCCGTCGGTTCGTTTTTTTTAATTTCAACGCACGGTATTGTTTTGATCTCGTGGGAAAAGATAATTTTATGACCTTACGTTTTTCTAGATGTTTGACCGGTATTTCAATGCTGGCCCTTTTTATGGTTGTTTCCTGTAAAGAAAATAAAACCGAGCAAGAAGTGAAAGTACATAAATATACCAATGCCCTAGCCAGCGAGACCAGTCCGTATTTGTTGCAACATGCCCATAACCCGGTCAATTGGAGGGCTTGGAGCCAAGAAGCATTGGACGATGCCAAAAAAGAAAATAAGTTGGTATTGGTCAGTATCGGGTATTCTTCGTGCCACTGGTGCCACGTTATGGAAGATGAGACCTTTGAGAATGAGGAAGTGGCCAAAATCATGAACGAAAATTTCATCAACATCAAGGTAGACCGTGAAGAGCGTCCCGATGTCGATCAAGTTTATATGACGGCATTGCAGTTGATCTCAGGAAGTGGAGGCTGGCCGTTGAACGTAATAACCCTTCCCAATGGGAAACCGCTCTATGGAGGAACTTACCACACAAGGGAGCAGTGGATGCAAGTGCTGACCAAAATAAGCGAATTGTACAAAAACGACCCGAAAAAGGCGGAGGAGTATTCAGATATGGTAGCGGCTGGTATAGCCGAGGCCAATTTGGTGGAGCCCGCGAAGGGATTCGAATCCATTACCAAAGAGGCCCTAAAGACCAGTGTCGCCAATTGGAGCCCGAATTGGGATTTGGAAGAAGGAGGGGAAAAGGGTGTCCAAAAATTTATGATTCCCTCAAACCTAAGTTTCTTGTTGGACTATGCCGTACTCACGGGTGACGACAAAGCTAAAAGGCATGTAAGGAACACCTTGGATAAAATGGCCTTGGGGGGTGTTTATGACCAGATCGGTGGTGGTTTTTATAGGTATAGTACCGATGCCTTTTGGAAAGTACCGCACTTTGAAAAAATGCTTTACGATAATGCCCAGGTCTTAAGCCTGTACTCAAAGGCGTATACACTTTTTAAGGATGACGCCTACAAAAATGTGGTTTGGGAAACCATTGATTTTCTTGATAGGGAAATGAAAGATACGAACGGGGGCTACCATGCGGCATTGGATGCCGATAGTGAGGGTGAGGAAGGTAAGTTTTATGTGTGGAAGGAAGAAGAACTGAAGTCGGTCTTAGGTGAGGGGTTCGAGCTTTTTTCCGCCTATTACAACATAAATAAGGAAGCTGTTTGGGAAGACGGAAAATACGTGCTCCATAGAAAGGTCGATGATGCTGAATTTGTAAAGGAGCACGATATTGAGCAGGGCAAGCTGAACTTTATAAAGTCGGAATGGAATAAAAAGTTATTGGCGGAAAGAAACAAAAGGGTGTTTCCGCGAAGTGACGATAAGATCATTACCTCTTGGAACGCCTTATTGGTCAATGGCTTTGTAGATGCCTATAAAGCTTTTGGTCAAAAGCGTTTTTTGGAAAAGGCCGAGAGCGTGTTTTCGTTTATACGGTCGAATGCCTATCAAAACGGAAAACTGGTCCATACCTTTAAAAAGGGAAGCAAGCGCAAGGAGGGTTTTATTGAAGATTATGCCTTTATGATCGATGCTTCCCTAGAGCTTTACGGACTTACGCTGAATACCGAATATCTAGATTTTGCCAAGGAGTTGAACGCTAAGGCGGAGGCAGGGTTTGCCGATGAAACTTCGGGGATGTACCATTATAACGAGGGCAATGACCTTATCGCCCGCATCATTAAAACCGATGATGGGGTACTGCCATCCCCTAATGCCGTAATGGCCCATAATTTGTTCCGCTTGGGGCATTTGGACTACAATACGGGGTATACCGAAAAGGCGAAGCGTATGTTGTCGGCAATGGTGCCCACCCTAACGGAAAGTGCACCGAGCTATTCTAAGTGGAATGCCCTTTTATTGAACCATACTTATCCTTATTTTGAGATTGCGGTGGTAGGAAAAGATGCTGAGGTTTTAATAAAGGCCTTAAATGAAATCCATTTGCCCAATGCCCTAGTGGTAGGTAGTAAGGTGGAAAGCAATGCCCCTCTCTTTAAAGATCGTTATGTGGCTGATGGCACTTTTATTTACGTTTGTCGGAATACCACATGCAAGCTTCCGGTCAAGTCCGTTGACGAGGCTTTAGGGCAAATGCGAAACTTTTAAGCACAAGGAATACAATAATCCAATTGTTAAAAGTGGTGTTGCAATACTTTTTATTTATAAATTGTGACACACAAAATAAACAGACAAAACAACTCAACTATGCAGATTAAAGAATCGCCCGAACTCTATGATGTTATCATCGTTGGTTCGGGAGCGGGTGGCGGTATGGCCACCAAGCAATTGGCCGATGCGGGCCTCAAGGTCGCGGTGGTCGAGGCGGGCCC
>NZ_MWRZ01000012.1:0-79881 GCF_002211465.1 Zobellia sp. OII3
GTCCAGACAAGTGGTGTAGAGGGTAAGCTGGGTACGGGATTGTTTCTGTTGATACTCCATACTTAAAGATAAGGAATATCGAACCTTGCGAGGTAAAGCTATCTTTAAGTATTGAGACAGTCTGACGATCTTGTATATGGCTCGTAGCGTGCAAATTAGAAAATTATTTTCGGATGCAGCACAAGCCAGATTTTTAAATTTTACTATTTATTTTTTTCATTGGTAATCGTCAAATTTAAAAATTTGGCGACTTTCCAAATATGCCTTAACTTCGATTGAACAACTAATTAGCTATGAGCTATATACGTTGTTGAACTAAACCTAAAGGTAGCTTCAAGAAAAAACCGTTCACTACCTTTAAGTATTGTTCAATCCTCAAGATGTAAATTATGAAAAAAAAGTAGTACCCTGATCGAACGGGCCTGTAAAATGGTCCCTGAGTTCGCTATTAACTACCGTAAGCTGGAACGTTCGGTCGAACTGTCCGGCAAGAGCCGAAGTACCCTTACCAATTACGCGCGCTGTCTTTCCCATATGGCCCTGCATTTTGGCCGTAGTCCCTTGTCATTGGACAGGGAGCAGGTGCTGGATTATTTGCACTACCAAAAAAGACGGCACAAAACCCCATCGGACAGCTTCTTCAAGCATACCGTTTATGGCCTCCGCTATCTGTACCGCATCTATGATCTGCCCGGGCACCGGGTAGCCCTGCCCTCGATAGAACGGCCGAAGAAACTACCGGTAGTACTGAACAGGGAAGAAGTAAAACTACTTTTAAGAACACCCAAGCTACACAAACACCGTTTGTTATTGGCCCTGCTCTACGGCTGTGGACTTCGCAATGCCGAGCTTCGCAACCTGTATATCAAGGATATCGATATGGATAGGAAACAGCTCCATATCCGTCAGGGCAAGGGCCGCAAGGACCGCTACGTACCGCTTTGTGATCTACTGATACGTGGTATACAAAGCTATCTAGACTCGGAACATCCCATACAATGGCTTTTTAATGGCAATGATAAATCGGGCAAGTCCGTGGGTCTGTCGCCCAATGGGGTGCAATGGGTGGTGAAACAGGCGCGGCAACATAGCGGTATCCTAAAAGAAGTAACCACACATAGCCTGCGCCATACCTATGCCACGCATTTATTGGAAATGGGTATGGACATCATGAGCCTAAAGGACCTTTTGGGCCATGTGGACATACAGACCACCATGGTGTACCTGCACGTATCGCGGATCGGCAAAACGGCTGTTTTCAGTCCCTTGGAAAAGTTATACGGCCCACGGTAATGGCACGGCCCCTATATCAAGTGGCCGATGTATTGGAACGTAACGAGGAACTGTTGACACGGTATACCGGCAACTCTTGGCAACTGCGTACCCTGCATGCCCTGCGCAAATGTAGAACCGCCGCACTTGGCGGTCATATAGACCGTTGCAACGACCCGCGGTGCGATCGGCTACACCTAAGTTACAACAGCTGCCGCAATCGTCATTGCCCGAAGTGCCAAGGGCACAAACGCGAACAATGGATACGGGCAAGGGAAAAGGAACTGCTGAACGTGCCCTATTTCCATGTGGTGTTCACCCTGCCGGACACGCTGAACCAACTCTGCCTTTACGCCCCGAAACAGGTATACACTATATTATTCAAGACCGCATGGAGCGTTTTACGGGATTTTGGTGCCGACCCCAAGTTCCTTGGAGCCGGTACGGGCATGGTCGCCATACTGCATACTTGGGGCCAGAACCTAAGTTTGCACCCGCATTTACATTGTATCGTTCCCGGAGGCGGCCTTACCGCCAATGGAAAATGGAAGTATGCCAAGAACAAGGGCAAGTACCTTTTTCCCGTAAAGGCAATGAGCAAGGTCTTCAGGGCACGTTTTGTGGAAAACATCGGAAAGGAGTTTGACCAGCCCCGGTCATTTTATGATAGACTCTTCGCCAAAGATTGGGTAGTGTATGCCAAACGCCCTTTTGCAAACCCTGAATATGTTGTGGAATACTTGGGGCGCTATACCCATAAGATAGCGATCGGCAATCACAGGATACGATCAATTGCCAACGGCAAGGTAATTTTTACCGCCAAGGATTATAAAAAAGGGGGCGCAAAGCAGCTACTTGGTCTAAATGATGCGGAATTCATACGGCGCTTTAGTCTGCACGTCCTGCCCAAGGGTTTTGTACGTATACGCCACTATGGTATTTTAAGTAGTACGAAAAAGAAAACGGTACTACCGCTGCTCATGGCGGAAATGGGGCAGCCACCACCAAAACAAGAATCACCGCCGATCTTGCACCGAAGGTGTCCCAGCTGTAATGAAGGCATTTTGGTAACGGTCTTTATGTTCGACGGCAGAGGGCCGCCCGGACATTGGATCGCCAAGATAAAAGAACAGGATAGAAACCCCCGGGCCGGAACGGCGTAATGGCCGTAGGGGAAACCTATGGCCCAAAGTGACCGTTTCTGATAAAAAGTGCTCATCGGCAATAGAAATTCAAGGCTTAGGATAGTAGAAAACATCCGAACGGAGTCAAAAAACACACTGACCGTAAAGGTATCCACACAGGTGCCACTTCAAATTCCCCTCCCGATACATATCAATACCCATAGGGAACAACGCGGACAAAGACCCGGTGTAGTTCAACACCACATTCATGCTCGGTCGTACCGACCGCACGAATGCTTAGTTATTCTACGCAGTTTTTATTCCGAAGCCAAATTTTTTATTGTATTTCCTTTTTCGTCTAGCACTTCTATTTTTGGATTGTTTTGATTGTCCACATATATTTTTAATCGGTCGATTCCTTTTTGGTCCTGAATAAAAATCCCAGCGTTTTCGTTAGACGTTTTGCCGATAAACATTCTTTCGGCTGTAATTAGTCCTCCAACTTTTGCTTTTTTGATTACTTTGATAGCTTCTTGCATTGAAAGACCTTTTTTCTGTAAAGAATCAATTTTTTTAGCAATTATAGGCATCGTATAATTTTCGTCTTTATCCCAAAATTGGATACCATATCTCGATTTTCCTTCATTGTTTTTTAAGTAACGCATTTGCATAATTTGGTCGGTCTTATATTGGTCAACAGATAAAATCCAAGACGAGCCGTCTTTTTTGTTTCCTTGAAATAGTATTCCGCCAACTTCGTCTTGCTCTTCGTTGAAAAAAATAATTCCAGCTGGTCTTTCCCGTTCTCCAAATAACATTTCTCCGTTAAACATTCCAGAATGTTGTTTTGATTGGTTGCTGATGACCATTTTTAAATCTCCATTAGGTTCTATTATATTAATTCTTTCAACTGTAATTTCATCGAATTTTTTATTTTTTTGTTCAGTTTTAAACGCTGATAAAATGGCAAAAGCTAAAACTGCTGTTAAGGTTGCCGAATACAATTTTAAAATAAAGTTTTCTCTTGTTTTATTCATATTCTTAATGGTTGTTTAAATTGCGTAGAACGTCTCGTATATGAAAAGTAGCGCTGAAAATAAGCGACAACTTTTTGGATTACACACAAGCCGAATTTTTAAATTTTACTATTAATTTTATTTTGGGGTAATCGTCAAATTTGAAAATTTGGCGACTTTCCAAAAACGCTCAAACCTTAGTGTTAGCAAAGACTTGCGCTATTTTTTATATATAATGTTGAACTAAACCTAAAGGTAGCTTCAAGAAAAAACCGTTCACTACCTTTAAGTATTGTTCAATCCTCAAGATGTAAATTATGAAAAAAAAGTAGTACCCTGATCGAACGGGCCTGTAAAATGGTCCCTGAGTTCGCTATTAACTACCGTAAGCTGGAACGTTCGGTCGAACTGTCCGGCAAGAGCCGAAGTACCCTTACCAATTACGCGCGCTGTCTTTCCCATATGGCCCTGCATTTTGGCCGTAGTCCCTTGTCATTGGACAGGGAGCAGGTGCTGGATTATTTGCACTACCAAAAAAGACGGCACAAAACCCCATCGGACAGCTTCTTCAAGCATACCGTTTATGGCCTCCGCTATCTGTACCGCATCTATGATCTGCCCGGGCACCGGGTAGCCCTGCCCTCGATAGAACGGCCGAAGAAACTACCGGTAGTACTGAACAGGGAAGAAGTAAAACTACTTTTAAGAACACCCAAGCTACACAAACACCGTTTGTTATTGGCCCTGCTCTACGGCTGTGGACTTCGCAATGCCGAGCTTCGCAACCTGTATATCAAGGATATCGATATGGATAGGAAACAGCTCCATATCCGTCAGGGCAAGGGCCGCAAGGACCGCTACGTACCGCTTTGTGATCTACTGATACGTGGTATACAAAGCTATCTAGACTCGGAACATCCCATACAATGGCTTTTTAATGGCAATGATAAATCGGGCAAGTCCGTGGGTCTGTCGCCCAATGGGGTGCAATGGGTGGTGAAACAGGCGCGGCAACATAGCGGTATCCTAAAAGAAGTAACCACACATAGCCTGCGCCATACCTATGCCACGCATTTATTGGAAATGGGTATGGACATCATGAGCCTAAAGGACCTTTTGGGCCATGTGGACATACAGACCACCATGGTGTACCTGCACGTATCGCGGATCGGCAAAACGGCTGTTTTCAGTCCCTTGGAAAAGTTATACGGCCCACGGTAATGGCACGGCCCCTATATCAAGTGGCCGATGTATTGGAACGTAACGAGGAACTGTTGACACGGTATACCGGCAACTCTTGGCAACTGCGTACCCTGCATGCCCTGCGCAAATGTAGAACCGCCGCACTTGGCGGTCATATAGACCGTTGCAACGACCCGCGGTGCGATCGGCTACACCTAAGTTACAACAGCTGCCGCAATCGTCATTGCCCGAAGTGCCAAGGGCACAAACGCGAACAATGGATACGGGCAAGGGAAAAGGAACTGCTGAACGTGCCCTATTTCCATGTGGTGTTCACCCTGCCGGACACGCTGAACCAACTCTGCCTTTACGCCCCGAAACAGGTATACACTATATTATTCAAGACCGCATGGAGCGTTTTACGGGATTTTGGTGCCGACCCCAAGTTCCTTGGAGCCGGTACGGGCATGGTCGCCATACTGCATACTTGGGGCCAGAACCTAAGTTTGCACCCGCATTTACATTGTATCGTTCCCGGAGGCGGCCTTACCGCCAATGGAAAATGGAAGTATGCCAAGAACAAGGGCAAGTACCTTTTTCCCGTAAAGGCAATGAGCAAGGTCTTCAGGGCACGTTTTGTGGAAAACATCGGAAAGGAGTTTGACCAGCCCCGGTCATTTTATGATAGACTCTTCGCCAAAGATTGGGTAGTGTATGCCAAACGCCCTTTTGCAAACCCTGAATATGTTGTGGAATACTTGGGGCGCTATACCCATAAGATAGCGATCGGCAATCACAGGATACGATCAATTGCCAACGGCAAGGTAATTTTTACCGCCAAGGATTATAAAAAAGGGGGCGCAAAGCAGCTACTTGGTCTAAGTGATGCGGAATTCATACGGCGCTTTAGTCTGCACGTCCTGCCCAAGGGTTTTGTACGTATACGCCACTATGGTATTTTAAGTAGTACGAAAAAGAAAACGGTACTACCGCTGCTCATGGCGGAAATGGGGCAGCCACCACCAAAACAAGAATCACCGCCGATCTTGCACCGAAGGTGTCCCAGCTGTAATGAAGGCATTTTGGTAACGGTCTTTATGTTCGACGGCAGAGGGCCGCCCGGACATTGGATCGCCAAGATAAAAGAACAGGATAGAAACCCCCGGGCCGGAACGGCGTAATGGCCGTAGGGGAAACCTATGGCCCAAAGTGACCGTTTCTGATAAAAAGTGCTCATCGGCAATAGAAATTCAAGGCTTAGGATAGTAGAAAACATCCGAACGGAGTCAAAAAACACACTGACCGTAAAGGTATCCACACAGGTGCCACTTCAAATTCCCCTCCCGATACATATCAATACCCATAGGGAACAACGCGGACAAAGACCCGGTGTAGTTCAACACCACATTCATGCTCGGTCGTACCGACCGCACGAATGCTTAGTTATTGTAGCCAGTGCTTTTATTTATTTTCAATACGGAAGAGTTTGTTATCTTCTGATAGTTCCAATATAAAGTTGTCAGGATTATTTAATTCAACAGGTAATTTGTCCTTTAATATTGACGCAACAAATTGAATATTATTTTCATTTACAAACTGAGCTATTTTAACTAATTGATTGTCGTGCATTAGTTCTTTCTTATCATTCAATAGAAAATCCATACTTGGTATTTCTTCATTTCTAGCAAAAAGAATATAGGCGATATCAAAACAAGAAATCTCTCCTTGTTTTTTGCCTGAACTAAAATTTGTATTGAAAGCAGAAAATTTATATAATCGCTGTCCTTTTCTATTTGTTACTTTCTCATACTTTAATGCGTATTTCTCGTCATAAAGGTATTCAGAAACTGATGAGAAATATTTGTTGAATTTGTTTAATTGAGTTTTTACCTTTTCTTCAAATTCATCGGAAAACAGCGCTTCATCAATTTCTTTTAGTTCACTGTTATAAGAGTTCAGATTGTCTTCAACTTCTTGAAGTTGTTGAATTGTATTTTCATATTCTCCTTTTATTCTGTATTTCTCAGTTAATTCACTAATCAAAAGTTCTAATTCTTCAAATGAATCGCTTTTAGCAATCAATTTAGATAATTTTGATTCTTTGCTTAATAAGACTTCTAGTTGTTTGTGTTTTTGCTCAAGTTTTTGCTCTAAATTAGGTAGTTCATTATTGATAAACTTTGCTTTTTCTGTAATCATTTGATTATGGTAGTTTACCATATTTTCAAAAGATTTTTGTAATTCTCCTAATATATCTGTTGCTTGATTATAAATTTGTTCAAGTTGTGGAAGGTCAATTTCTGACTTATGTGCTTCTAAATCATTTTTTGCCTCAATTATTAATTCCTTTCTAATATTTATTTTACTTATCTCGGAACTTAATTTGTTGATTTCATATTTGATTTCATTTAATTTGTTCAAATCTGATTCAAAATTTTCGTTTAGGTTTAGCTTAGACTTTTTAACATTTAATTCCTCAATATCGTTTTCAATGAGAGATAATGTAGTCTCATATGCTGATTTTGTTTGAAATTTCTCTAACCGTTTTTTAAAATTATCTTCTTGTCGTATATTTTGAAGTATTCCTTGTTTTTGATTTCCTTCATTAAACTCACAACCTAGAAGATATAAGTATAGCGTTTCGTATTCGGCATCGGAAGTAAATTTATCCAATGTCTTTAAGGTGTTATTAATACTTAAATCCTTATATCGAATGTTATGCGAAATGATTTGTCGAAAACTTGGTTTTTCTGCTACTAAATTTGGGAAAAATAATTCTTTTAGCGCATTTTCAAATTCTTCATCTATATATTGTTGACCATTAATACGTCTAATAACTGTTTTCTGTGCACTAAGAAAGTTGCGCTCTATTACAACTTCATTTTCTTCTTTTGAATCTAATGAATTTGATAGAGTAAGTACAACTAGAACTTCATTGTCAATTAGAAAGTTTTTTACTAGAGCATATACTTCTTTTGGGTTTTCTGGGTCTTGCCATACATTATTCTTGTTAGCTCCGAAACAGAAGTCAATTAGTTTTAAAACAGTTGTTTTTCCAATATTATTACCTGTAATACTTTCTTCACTTTCGTCTACAATTAAATTTATTCCACTGCGGAATGGAATCTCACGAATTACAGAGGATTTCTTACCATTAATTATTTGAAGTGATTTTAAGAACATAATTTTACGTCTCCTTGATTTATTTCAGCTACATTAATTATATAAAGCCAATCTAGACATAATATATAAACTGGAAATGACATTTTTTTATTTTTAGTTACGTTTTGATATAAATCAAGCATATCTAGTTTGCCAAACTCTTGCAGAGTTTCTAAAACTAGCGAAGCATTAAAATATATGCTATTTTCTGGATGAATATTATCAGGTAGTAACATATTTGTAATCTTTAGGGTTTTCGAAAATTTTACATCTGATAAATGCATCGACAACTAAAATGTCAATACACAATTCAATTTCATCAATAGGTATGTTGTTTAGATTATTGCTAATCAGAATTTTGTTTTTAATGTTTTCTATAGTGTTAAAAAAGATATCATCTTTGTTATCTGTTTTTTTTAGTTTTCTATATTCCTTTTTTATTGAATTTAGAACTGAGTTACTTTTATTTGCACCTAATAAATCAAATTCTGTGTACTTTTCATCTACTTTTTTATAATAGACACAAAATTCTTCAATTACTTCTCTTGCTTCATCAAGTTCATTAAATTGAATTTTCCTTTCTATTTCAAAACTATTAGAATTGTCGTCAATATGTGAATCATCCCATTTTTCGAGGGATAAGATATTTATTATAGTTGCTAAATTACTATCTAATTTTATTATATCAATTTCTCCTCCTAATTCATCTTTTATGAATTCATAGAGTTCTCTTTGACTTTTTATTGTTTTTGTGAGGATATCATTTAAAATCGTCTTTATATCGAAGATATCATTCTTAGGGTCAAAAATTACTGAATGAGGGTTTGAAAATGTTTTAGTTTTTAAATCTGTTGCATCTACTGAAATTGAAATAAACTTAAACCTATAACCCTTATATTTTTTGAAAATATCTTTTGCTAAAGTAGTTTCTATTTTTTGTTTAGTACTAGTAGATGATACTTGGAAAATTATTTTGTTTTTATGGTCTATCAAATCAATAGCTTCAACATTCTGAGTGTTGCTATTTAAATTAATTAGCTCATAACCATATAATAAATTAAAAAAATGAAGATAGAAATTCTCTGAATGCAAGTGAAGATTAAGGATGTTTAGTTTTCCTTTTGTCTGTATTCGATGAGCAAGTATATGAATTTTCTCATCTATGTATTCAAAATATTTGCTTCTATTCATTCAGGTTTAAGATTTGCTCAAAGATAATTATTAATTTATGCTATTATTTAATTATGCGTAATGTTTTTCTGCATTGGCTACAACTTGTTTATATGCGGAACATTCCGTCTTATATCCTACCAATCTGGCGTGATATGCGGAAGTTACGGTTTAATTTATCACTATTATTTTTCACTTTTTATTTACTATATAAGAATGCAATTTAATTCTTAATTTAAATATTGTCGTAAGGATTTTTTATTCTACTTAAACTATTGTTCGATACATGGGTGTAGATCATCGTGGTTTTGGGACTGTTGTGTCCAAGCAGTTCTTGTATATACCTGATGTCGGTACCATTTTCCAACAAATGGGTCGCAAAACTGTGCCTTAAAGTATGTAACGTAATCCTTTTGTTTATTCTCGCTTTTTCAACCGCATGTTTAAGTATTCTCTGTGCACTGGCACTAGAATATTTTGCAGCGCCCTGCCCTTCGAACAAATACTCCTTGGGCCTATAAATCTTATAGTAGTCCCTTAATAGCCGCAAAAAAGATTCGGAAAGCAAAGTATACCGATCCTTCTTCCCTTTGCCCCCCTTGATATGAATTAGCATCCGTTTACTATCGATATCCCTGATTTTTAAGTTAATGGCCTCCCCTACCCGCAATCCGCCAGAATAAATAAGGCTTAATAAAGTTCTATGTTTAATATTTGTAATTACTTCGAAAAGCCGCTTTATCTCTTCCATACTTAGCACTACAGGTAGTTTTCGCTCCTTTTGTGGCCTTTCCAAGTGAAATTCATCGACCCTTTTACCTAAATAAAAAAGGTATTTCTTTATGCCGCTAATACATTGGTTCTGATAGGAAATAGATTTGTTGCGCCTTACTATGAAGTCATAATTGAAAGATTCGATCAGCCGCTTACCCATGTCGTCGGTATTCTTTAATTTAGCGTACCTAACAAAAAAAGTTGTTACTTCAATATAGGTATTGATGGTATTTTCGCTCAGTCTCCTCTGCCGCAACCATTTTTTGAACTTATGGATATCCTCCAACTGAGGCCCGTCCAATTCCGGTAAACAAATGGGCTTTTCAATGATTTTTATCGGTGCCTTACTTTTCAGACCACTATAGTCCACATAGCAATTTATTTTCCTTAAATGCTTGAATATTTTTCTTTTATTTTGTCCCGAGTGCCCTATATAAAAAGTCCGCTGTAGCGAACACCACTTTACATCGGGAAGTTTTCCCAGATGTAATCGTACGGAATCTTCATTGGCAAAGTCAATGGCGATGCGCTCTTCCCCATCTGCAGTAAATAATGTCAGCTTCACAGTAATCATACGATTTCTTCCCAGTATCGTGTATTATCAATGATACCCTATCAGCAATTATAGAACTACAATATATTCAATTCCAAATAATTACACAAGACCATGTCCACGGCATAGGTCTTCATCGCTTTTAAAATTAATAACGTCTATTATATTACCCTATACTTCCCATAGTGCCTTTAGCGGCTCCCTTTGGTCCCTGGCCTATCAAGGTGCGGGCCGGGCAAAGATTTTATAAAAAGAGCGAGCCTACGAGCCTGGTTATGCAAAGCGTCCCGGGCCGGATCTTCTTCCTTTGGACAATGGGAAACGGAGCCATGGTAAGTGAACTATATAATCGTGCCGCATTTCAAGACCTTTTTCATCTTCTGGTCGTGGTAGTCCAAAAGTCCCGCCAAGGTATTATGGGTTACATCGCTGCCAAGGTAACGCTCCTTGACCGTATCGGCGGTAACGATACGTACCTCCTTTAGCAGGTCCTCGTGGACCTTATGGAGCCTTGCCCTGGTGGTCTCTATCTTTCAGTTGACCAATTGGCCCTAGGCTCCGCTGTCCTGCATCTTTCCGGCGGACGGGTTCCACTTTTCAAGGGGAAGGTCCTATTTCAGGCTGATTTCCTTCGACCGGGCGATGACGGTGATCCTGACATACAAAAAGGGCTTGTTCGGGACTGTTCTTCTTTTTTCGTAAAAAAAAGGAAATGGAGAATGTTAGGTTCGTTCGCATCGTATAGGCTTTTTAACTGAAACAAAAACTCTATACGAAAGTCAAACTACACGTCCACCAAGGGCGGACAACAATACCAAAATACGAAAAAAACGAACTCACGATTGACTCACGATTTGGCGGAAAACTCACGGTGAACTCACGATTAACAGGATGGCAATTGTATCAAAACAAGGCATAAAAAAAGGTAACCGTATGATTTAAATACAATTACCTTTCGTATAACACATTTAATATGTTAAAAAGTCGGGATGACAGGCTTAAAAACCTGAATATAAACCCTTTTAAACCAGTTATTTACACATAAACATCCGAAAAAGGACATCAATTAAGACATTAACGAGAGCGTTCTAAGCTTTCTGTGTAACAAATCTAAGGAAATGATTTTAAATACCATGAATAGGGAACTTACTAAGCTTATTCTTTGACATAAATTCTACCAACACCTAGTAAAGAATTGCTATTTTAGGTGTTCAAAAATTTTATTTAATCCTATTTGATTTTATTTGATTGATTGAAAACATGGCTTCGGAAGCCAAGCTATCAGTCTTTCAATGGATAGAAGCTTGGTACAACAGAAGAAGAATACACTCCACTTTGAGATATAAAATGTAAGCTTCCCTTAGATAGAATTGCTTAGTTTTCTAAAACTTTATTAAACAAAGGTCTACCCTAAAACACTACTCAATTTAAACATCGGCAGATACATGGAAACCAAAATAACGCCCACAAAAATTCCAACTACAACAATAATCAATGGCTCCATAAGCGTAGAAAGTAATTTGGACTTTTGTTGGACTTCAACACTATACAGCTCGTTAAGGCGCTCAAAAATGTACTCCGTCTGATTGGTTTCCTCTGCTACTTTTATCAGAGAAATCATTTTGTTATCGAAAATTTTATTACCCTTCAAACTTTCATTTAAACTGAGTCCCTTTAAGACACCATTCTCAACTGTAGTTAAAGCCTCCTGCAACGGAACAAAACCAATCATTTTTTTTACCATTTGGATACTGTTCAACATAGGGACCTTGGAAGAAGTTAATAAAGAAACTGCCTGTGTAAATTGAGCTAGATAAACCGTTTTTATAAATTGCCCGACGTACGGAATTCTTAATAGTAAATAGTCCTTGTTTCGCTTAAACCACCTCTTTTTTGAGAATGTTTTTCGTAGTATAATTATTGAGAATAGAAGTAGTAGAACCAACCACCCGTAATCTCTGATAAAATTAGAGGCATTGATTATCATTTTAGTTATGGCAGGGAGCTCCACTTTATTCTGCTTGAAGATATCCTCGAACATGGGTACTACCATACGGAGCATGAAGACAACCACCAAAACGGCCGTAATTAAAATAATAATGGGATAAGTCAAGGCATTCATGAGACTTCTTCGTTGCTCATTCTTTCTAGCATAGAATTTCCCCAGCTCTTCCGTAATTCTTGTGAGGTTCCCGGTCTCCTCCCCGATTTTAATGGAATAGTATTCATATTCGGTGAATTCTTTTTTATCTTGGAGGATTTCATAAAAGCTTTTTCCAGAAATCAAAGCATCTTCCATACTGCAAAAAAAAGAGCGCAGTTTCTCTTTTTTTTGGTTTTCCTTTAATAACGCCAATCCCTCTCGAAGATTTATTCCTGCATTTAGTAGTACGCTCAATTCTGCATAAAAATCCTCCTTTTTCTTGTTCCCGAAAAATGAACCGAATAATGTAACTTCTTTTTGAAGCAATTTAGACAATCCATCCGGTTTGGTTGATTTGGATTCTTTCAATACAGTATGTTCCAGTTTAAATCCCATCCTTATCGATTCATATAAATTGTGGCAGAGTTTTTTTTAAATACAAATAACCGTTGTCCTCCATATTCCATTGTCGTTTTCAAACTAATGGCATCGATATCCCCACTGGATTGCTCTTCGTCTTCAAAATAAAAGGTATTATACTCGAACTTCAAATTGAAGGTATCTTTTTCCTTGATTATTTTACCTTCTTCAAATTCGTATCTGACTACACCCATTTCGTTCTCAAAAACTAGTACTTGATTTTTTTCGTTGTAACGGATATGGTCAAACCGGTGGAAATCGATCCATAGGGATTGACGCAAAAGATTTAATTCGGTGGTGTTCCCATAATTATATTGTATTCCTGCCATTTGTCTTTGAACTAGGTTAAGCACCGAAAAGGCCATTCCCACCACAATCGTGGTGATTAGTAAGACCACTATCATTTCGTTTAAGGTAAAGGCAGATATCTTCTGAAATCTATTTATCATCAATGTTAAATCGTTCTATAGTCTTATTTGAAATGGTATGTATTCCCCTATAAATTATAATGTTCGTACGCTCTTTTTTCTTTGGAACAACCGAAATCTCCCAAGCATCCAATTCTTCGTAGTAGGGCAATACTATCCTACGGTTTTGATATTGATATTCCAGTTCATGTAAACGTTCTGAAATTTTAGTGTTACTCTGCTTGATACTGCTCGCAAATAGGGAGTTCATCAGCATACTGGAAATCATGAAAATGACCACAATCAAAACCGTGGCCACCAAGGTTTCCATGAGGGTTGATGATTGTATGCGCTTCAATACAACCATTTCATCACCTTTTTAGATGGGGCGGTTTCATATAGTAAACCAGCATATCCAGGAACTAAACTAGAACCATCTATTATCCCATTGTAAATATGGTTTTGATAAATACTTCCATTCTCCATAGCGATAAAGCCATCTGTAGTAACATTACCATAAACCGAGCCTTTAAGTTCCAAGTTCTTTTCGCAATAGATTTCACCTTGCACAATTACATTTTCCCCAATTTTAATTGATGGCACATAGGATTGATCCTTTATATTTTCGAGATAAATCAAAGCTCCTTTAATCTCCGAATGAGCATCGATTGCGAGTTTTGGCTTTTGGTCTGAATTTTTTTTATTGCTTTGAGCAGGATTACGAACGACCAACGCCGTTGGATATCCTAAATTGCAGTTTTTACCAACATGGATGTTCTTGTTTGCAAAGGCTTGAAAATATCCTTGCACACTATCTTTTATTAAAATTTCGGGAGCGATTAAAAGTACATCACGCAGTTGAGCCGAAGGTTCCACGATAATTCTATCGGTAGCGGAGATTACAATATTTCCAGACAGTGCTACCATTTCCAGATGAACCGTGCCTTCACGAATGAAAATCGTAGGAGATTGAAAAGAATTGCGCAACTCCAAATTCCTTTTTAATCGAATCTCCTCCTTTACTTCTCCAAAACTGTTATTCGTAAGCTGAATAATCTGATTTAAAACAGAAGATTTTAACTTTGGCAATTCGTCTTGACTGTTCCTCTTGGTCCCGTAAAGTAATTGTTGATGGGAGTAAGAGTTTCCCGAAATATTTCCCATCCGAATGCCTTGTTGGGGTAAATACGCATCTCCCGTTATTTTTGTCTTTCCGGCCACAATTAGTGGCCGTTGTTTATCCTTTAGGTACAAGGCAGACATCTCGCTCCAATTGCCGCCAACCAAAGCGCTCTTCGAAAATTCAATACTATTCTGTTTTGAAGTAGAAGTTATTTTTTCGAAAATTCCCCAAAAATCTTTCCTTATTTCTAAGGAAATCGGACTACCTTCTTGATAGGGTATTTCAATGTTCTTTCCGACGACAAAATCGTTCGCTAGGGAATAATCAATTGCATAGTCCGCTGCTTGGATCAAATCAACGGTGAGTGCTGTTTTTTTATTAAAAAGATTCTGGGTATGGGAAATCAAAACGAACATAATAAGTAGCACCGCAATGATAGCTCCTATAAAAAGAACAAACTGTAATGCCCCTGCCCGTATTTTTTTATCCCATCTCATTCGGTCAATAATATGGTTTTGGTCACTCCTCCATATCGCACCTTAACCATTTCCTTGTTTCCTGCAGTTAACTTCACTTCATTCCGAGTATCGCTAATAGACATCATGTATTGTTGATTGTCAATGGAAACAAAAAAAATCTTATTGCCCGAAGTGCTTTCCGTGATAAAGCCAGAGTACGATATCTGTCTTTCAGGAATTTCTTTCTTTTTGGATTTTACTATTTTAGGCTTTTTCGATGCTTTTCTCTTTGGTATAGTACCTAAAAACGGATCTCTATAATCGGCAAGAATGCTAAAGGTATCCCTCTCCGTTGCAGGTTTTGGAAAGAATTTTTCCGAAGCAGTCCAAGTAGGCTTTTCTTCAACTGACGGACTGATTGTATTGACTACCTTAAAACCCAATATACCCCATACGATAAGTACGAGGGACAACAAAAGATAGGTTTTATGTTTTTTTATCACTATTGGGTAGGAATTATCTTTTTAATTGGATGACTTTACGGTAAACACGCTGGAAGAGTAGTTCGTCTCATACCCACTGTTCAAAGCTTTTACACGCCATTCGTAATCACTATCAGGCAAGTTTTGTATTATCCCTGTTCTTATAAACGTACTATCGACCCTTAGGATTGTATCAAATTCAATTTGAGCGGCATTATTAAAGTTTGGAGTGGCAATCTGCACGGAATAGGTATCCGCTTCCAAAATTTCCGTCCAAGTAAAACTCACGTTATTGTGGAGTACTGTTGTACTATCCTTAGGAGCTAAGAGTTCAATGTTTTTGTTGGAAATGTCTGGGACTTCTAGAATATCCTGGCAGGAGGAGAGAACTAAAAGAGCCAAAAAAATAATAGATATATTCAATATAGATTTCATAACTTAATATATGATTTGGTCTCACTAAGTTGATAGGCTTTACGTTCGGTGTTTTTCGGGCAGCTTTCACTACTTAATCTCAAGGCCTCTATTCTTTTCTGGCCGTAACGGTTTTCGCTCCAACAGAAGCCCAAGACCTTATAATCGAATATTTCGCTCTGGGAAAGCCTTATCTGAATTTTAATTTTATTATGGATTGCTTCCACCGTCATATGCCCATTCCAATCTTCTATCAGGAAAATAGCATCAGCTTCCATCAACAATCTTGACTGCTCTTCACTTGCTACCATTGAAACTTGATAAACTAGTCTGTAATCCTCATCTTGTTCCAGATAGGATAAAACCTCTTTGTTTTTGTCGGTGTTCAACGCTGTACGCATTCCTATTCTATCTGTAATCTCTATGGTAAGATATTTTGGCTTAATAGGAATAGAATCAATATAAGCCAGTGCAGACTTCTCGCCCATACCTTTTTTTATAGCATTGTAAGACTTGAATTTCGATTTGGTAAAAGGAACTTCCATTACCGCTAACCCAATCGGTTTTGATATTATAGGATTTCCAATTTTGTCGAAGCTGGAATGAATTATGGATTTGCTATACTTACCTATGTCTCCCAGGTAAGGTATATGCTTTTCAGGATTATTTATTTCTCGCAAAGGTGCACAGGAAACAACTAGTCCTATTAAAAATAGGAAATATATAATATGTCGCATAAGTAGATTTCTTACAAATAGAAAACGATCAGATTGTGCAAGTGTTGTATTGTTGTGAAACGAAATGAAGAATTTTCTAACGTTTTAACGAAAAATAGACGGTAAACACCTTTCAGCTATCGAAAATGTACTTGAACCAGTAGATGACCGTAACGGAATACCGTTTGGACTATTGCGGATGCAATTTTGGATAGACTGGTATACACCGCAAACAGAATCAACATCAAAGGAGAATCCACGAGAAAAAAATAATGAATAAACAGTAAATTTAATTACAAACGAATCGATTTTGAGCACTTAGTTTGCTATGCTCACTTTCATCCGGCGCACGTGTTTCTCTTTGACCGGCTTATCCACTTCATGTTGTATAAATGAATACCTAAAAAAGATTTTTTTAGCGTTTCAACGCAGACCATTTGCTCGCTTTATTGGATGCTTTCTTAAGGGATGCAAAGGCCAAAAAGGCGTACGCATAAAAAACCACAACGCTCCGTTGTGGCTATTTCAATTTATTATTACTTATTTATAACGGTACGAGCGAGACGCTCGCACTAACGGTCAATTTTGCTCGCGCCAGCAGGGGGTGACGCTCGCACTAGCGATCGGTTTTGCTCGCGCCAGCAGGGAATCACTTTGACCGGCACATCCATATTAGGCGAGTACGAAAATGCAGATTTATTTAAGGACCCTATTATGCTTAATAGACTTAAAGCTATTAATGAATTTCCTGAAAAAGACAAAGAGTGCATATTATACACTCTTTATGGTCTCTTACAAAATTTTAATACTAAAAAAGGGTTTGCTTAAAAGCAATTTATCTAATTATTCGCTAGAGGAGGTGGCTTGAAAACATATTTAAATCCTCGAATAGATATAGACAAGGATTACCTATTTCTTTTTTTTCAAATCTAAGTTTGAAAATTTCATATTTTATCTTTTTCGTGAAATACTATCACGGAAAATGTTTAAAGCATCGTTAACTTCTCTTATAGAAGCCAACACTTTATCACACGTATTTAATGTTAATTTTTCTTTTTCTGGAGTCAACACAATTATACCTATATTTTCATGGACTTACAACATTTAACCGGACAGTAATACAAGAACATATTGGCTGTTTCAGTTAAGTTTGAAAGATGTCAGAAAAAAGAGAGTACACACCAGAATTCAAACAAAAATCCGTCGAGCTAAGTAATACCACGGGCAATGCTGCGGAGGTAAGCAGAGAACTGGGGCTGAACCCTTCCGTTCTGGGCCGTTGGCGCGGGGAGGCCAGGGAATTCGGCCCGAACAGTTTTCCCGGCAAGGGGAACCTGAAACTTACCGATGAACAACAGAAGATTGCCGAGCTAAGGAAAAAGTTGAGGGACATGGAGTGATATCATAAAAAAAAGGCGATAGCCATCTTCCCTTAGGGCGACAGGAAAAATATAGGTTCCTAAAACACCATAGACCTAAATTTCCTGTTGGGAGGATGTGCAAAATGTTCAAGGTTAGCAAAAACGGGTATTACCATTGGCCGTCCAAGAGGTGGTCGCAGAATGAAGTCATAATGGCAACTATCCGTGATATTTTCAAAGATAGTTTTGGGAGTTATGGGGCACCAGGGATCAAAGAGGAGCTCTCAAAAAAGGGATATCGAGTTTCCAGACCACTGGTCACCAGGATAATGAGGGCCAATAATCTGTTTGCCAGAAGAAAGCGCGGGTTCAAGATTACAACGGACAGCGAACACAACTATCCATTGGCCCGTAATATTTTGAACCAGAACTTTACGGTCTTTAGAAAGAACCAGGCCTGGGTGTCCGATATTACTTATATAGAAACTAAACAGGGGTGGGTGTATCTGACTGTAATCATCGATCTGTTCCATAGAAAGGTCGTGGGTGGTCAATGGGCGAAACCTTAAGTACTGACGATACAATAATACCTGCTTGGAATATGGCCGTCAGATCAAATGACAGTACTAAAGAACTGATATTCCATTCCGATAGGGGTTCTCAATATGCCAGTCATGGATTTACCGATATGCTGAAAAATCACAACGGCCTTATAAAACAGAGTATGAGCAGAAAAGGTAATTGTTGGGACAATGCAGTGGCTGAATCATTTTTTAAGAGCTTAAAGGTAGAATGGGTCTATAAACATAGCTATGGCCTTAGATCGGAAGCCGAGCTATCTGTTTTTCAATGGATAGAAACTTGGTACAACAGAAGAAGGATGCACTCCACTTTGGGGTATAAAACCATAAAGGAATTTGAATTGGAAATGTATAATCAAAAAATAGCAGCATGACTCTTATCTAATTGTCCACTTTTTTGTTGCAAGTCCACATTTCGCCGCGGCACTATCCGGGTACTTTTATTATTCTGCGTGTTAGCCAAAAAGGTATGAAGTGTGCTGAAAGATTTAGATCGCACCCTTAACGAATCAAATAACTTATCTTCTTTTTATCGACAGCCTCGTAAAAGTTTCTGTGTAATCAGCCCAAAACGTTATAGGAATTATTATCTTCTTTCCTGATAAAATACCACATTCTATATTCCGTCAATTTAGATATTTCTTCATCAGTAAAGACACACTCGATATCGTACACTCTTTTAAAATCAAAATCCGCTATTATATCGGTGTAAGCTATATCCATATCCTCACAAACTTCTTGTGACGCCCCCATTTCAATATATACCTTCAGTTTCAGGTATTCCAAATCATCATCCCAATCAATAGTGATTCCTCGTACCTCCTTTGAGATTAATCCAAAAAAACCTCTGTGTGCGGACAATGTAATTCTATTCTCTAATACCATAACTTTATCTGGGTGTTGCAGGAACAAAATGAGCCCCTTTTTTGCCATAATGTAATATTGCAGTATTTGTAGGGGTTCCTACGGTTCCGGGTTGAGTTTTATGTAAGCCTATAATTTCATCGAAAACGACCCTTGTCCTAGAATCGTTTATTCTTTCAATGGACTTATAACCTTTACTATGAACGGTTTTTAAAAGTTTGTCCGCTGATTCCGTCAAAAGACTAGCGGCAGAATTCTGCTTTATAGGTGTTCTGAGCCCGTGGCCTATAACATGCCTTGCCTGTCCGGCATCATTTATTGTCGTAGGGATTTTGTTTAATAAAACTTGATCCGGTGTCTTAGAGAAAACATTAAAAAGCCCATTAAACCTGGCGGATGGCATAGTGAACTGGGCATGGCTCGAAAGGGCCTCCAACCTGCTGTCGGTATAGGTCACCGTACCGCCAATGTCATTAATCATGTTCTCGAACTGCAGTTGGTCGACCAAGGCTTGCCTTTGCCTGCCTATGCCGTCGGTGCCGTAATTGAAGGAGATGCCGTTGCCGAGTTCCCCGGATTCATCCAGTGTAGCGACGAAATACCCCCTGTCGCTGTCACCGCCGATATTTCCCTTGAAGCCGCCTCCGACCCATCCGAAGAATGCGCCAAGCCAGCTGTCGTAGCCTCCGTCGGGGTCTATCCTCGCGATAGGACTGTTGCCCATTCCCATGTAGGGACTGGCGTGCTGCCCGTAAGGATCGGTGGTGAGCCACCTACCGATGCGCGAGTCCCACAGCCTGAGCTCGAAGGCCTCCTTGCCCGTTTCGGGATCTTTCTCCTGCCCCTGGTACCCGTACCTGTAGTCGCCCACGATGTTGCGCCCCGGCATCGGCATCCCGAATGAAAACTAATCTAACAAACTTTTTTTCGGCGATATGTTTTATTTTCCTTGGCGCATCGTTTCAAAAATCTATGTAAAAGAACGTATCGCCCTTTTGGGCAAGGTAAATATAACGATTCCAGATATTCTTTATTGCTACTTTTCCTACAAATTCGATGTCCTGCATAGTAGTTCCGCACAGGGCAGGTCCAGTATTCTCGTGCCTCAAAAACCCCTGTACCTGCCCTTCTCCCTCGGCCTCGGTATTGTTACATAATTTGCATTATAATACGGGTTCGCCTTTTTAGGTTTTCATCTTCCTTTTGTCCGTAAGTTATAATGTAAACTATGTAAAATACTCCCGCTGCGCCCCAAGCTGCCAGCGCACACCTTCGTAAGCCTCGCACTTCGTAGTATTAGTTTTGGTAAGATTTTGGGGATGATGGCTTTTCCGATCGGACGGACTTCGGGGCATTTTCCCAAAGCTCGGGAATTTGTTTACAGCGGGAACGTTCCGATAAAATTGGTAAGAGGGGCTGGCGGTACTTGGACTTGCCAATTTTATCGGAATGATAGCCAAGCGGCGATTGAGCGTCCCGCAAGAGTGAGTTTTTTTTGTTACTGGTTTGGGGTTTTTCCTTGGGTTCGGGCCCAGCGTTGGAAGGGCGGCTATTTTGCATAATAGCAGTTATGGCTTACGGCTTTGGTGGTGCGCCGGCCTTGTGCGGCCGCTACCATAACTACTATTATGTAACTTAGCTTGGGGCAGGTTTTTATGCACGGCTTTTTGCGGGGGCGGCTCTTTGTAGTTGCGAGTACGCGAACAAGCTGCAATGTGCCGCTTTTGGCGTTGGCGCATAAAAACCTGCATGGGCGGTGGCGAGCGGAAGGGCAAAAAAGACAGGGGGAGGGCGAGGCACGAGCTGACTGGGTTTTTTGCCCTGGGGACTTATCCGATGGGATGGTATTTATCGATATCCTCTTGCAGATCTTCAAGGTCGTTCATCAGATATGCTTCGGTGGAACTTACATAACGATGCCCTGCAAAATATTGTGCTTCCCGTAGATTGTGGTTCTTCAACCAATGTGTAATTACCGATGCCCGTATCTGTTTGGCATTTTCAACACTTCTATTTTGCCTGTGCAACTGTTGCATGAGTTTCTGCATCACGTTCTGAAGGTTGAGACTGTTGCCCGTACTGATAAAAAATTGGTCGGTTTGCTTTTTGGTCTCTTTTAAAATGGTCTCCCTCGTTTTTAACCGGTATTCCATAATATCGAGGATTTGATGGGCTTCCAGTTTTAATGTCCGTTCGTTGCTTCTGCGGTTTGCGCCAATGAAGATTCTGCCTTCACGAAGTTTGATATCGTTAGTTTTCAGGTTCTTGATTTCATTGGTGTTCAACCCTTGATACACCAATAGGCTTACAATAATTTCATTCCGCTTTTTGGATAGGCTTTCACTTTCGAGATTTTTGTAATCGAAGTATATTTTTTCGAGTTCCCGTTTGCTCAATATGTTGTGCAGGATCCTTCGCTTGATGCCTTTTATCTGCACGTTCAGTATTGGGTTTTCCTTTACAAGACCAAGTTCTTGCAGATAGTTATAGTATTGTTTCAGGCTTGCCAAATGGGTCTGTACGGTTATCTGTTTTACATTCCTTTTTTTGCTCTGTATGTAATGGGTAATGTCATTGTAGCCTATGGCTTCTTCCGTAATATTCTCTTTTTCGAGCCATTTTCTAAAACGGTCAATATCCTTTAAATAGCGTTCGCTGCTTTTTATACTGTAGCCTTTTTGCAACAGGTATTTGATGAATTCGGGTTGGTCTTTTTCATTCTGTAACCGTTGTAGTAATTGCAGTTCTTCATTTTCGTTCACGGCCTTTCTGCGTGTACGGCTATCTTTTGTTTTTCCGAGTTGTATTTTAGCCATCTTCGTTGATCAGGTGTGTATAGACTTGTGTACTTTCGAGTGAGTTATGGCCCAAAAACCTACTGATGTTCTCCAACGGCATTCCGTTCTGTAACAAGTGGGTCGCAATGCTGTGGCGTAGTACGTGCAAACGGACATTCTTTTCCTGTAACCGCATATCATCGCTTCGCTGTTGCAATATTTTCAGGCGCAAGGCCATAGACTGTGCACCCAACTGTCCGCCCCGTTCATTGATAAAAAAGGCGCTTTCCCGTTTGTCCTTGATCAGGTTGATCCTACTATCATAAACGTAATCTTGTAGGTATTTCGAGTTGGTTCTGTTGAATGGCACTAATCGCTCTTTATTGGCCTTGCCTTTCCTGACGTGCAGTATCCGTTTATCAAAATTTACATCGTCAACTCGTAAATGATAGCCTTCGTTTCTTCTCAGTCCACAACCGTAAAATATGGTCAACATAGCGCAATCCCGTAATGCGATGGCTTCAAAAAAGTATGCTGGCTTGGTGTACTTTATATTTTTGGGATAAAGCTGTGTGGCTTTGTAAAGCTGCTGTATTTCCTCTGTGGTCAATGTCTCGATATGCTTGGTATCGTCGTTCTCCCAATCGATGTTTAAAGTAGGCAACACCATTCTACCACTTTGGCGCAGATACTCGGTAAACTTGTAGAGTGCCTGCAATTGTTTGTTCAGACTTCCGTTGCTCAATGCTCCGCCTTTTCTGTCGTTACTTCGCAATTTCAGATTATTGTAATGCTCCTTTATGATTTGATTGTCCAGTTGATTGATGTTATTAATATTGTTCTGTTCGAGGTAGTAGAACAGTTCCCGTATATGGTTTGGCAAGTTGTAGAACGTACTTTCCGCATAGCCCAGAACGTCGAGCCATTCCCTAAAACTCTTTTCTATATATTGGAATCTCTCGTTTTTTAGGATTAATTTTCTCATGGCACTTATACCTTTTTAGGGAATGTTGGAACAGTTGGTTTAACTTGCTCTTTTTGTGTCGATTGACCGTTCCGTTTTGGTTTTGGAACGCTTCGGAACAGTGGAACGTGGCGAGCCGCCACTGGCAATTATTTTCATCTTGTCCAAACAGTCATCAAGTACAGTTTGTATCTGCGTTTCCAGTTCTTGATATTCCTTTTCGTCGGTCAGTTCAAAACGGTTGGACTGACTGTCTTTGTTTTTCACTTTTCTGATAAGGTAGCTATCGCCCAACTGCTTGTGGTAACGCCATTGGGTGGTCTTGGGCAGCCGTAACTGTCTGCGGATTTCCAATGCTGTAAAGTCCTTTTTCTTTTTGGTCTGCAAATAGCTTTTTAGGTTTTCAAGATAGTTTCTGCAACTTCCTGTGAGTTCATCGCTTTTACGTAGTAAAACCTCTTTTAAAAGATTGTTGGCATTTTCAATATCTTCGAGCGTTACTTCAATGTAGATTTCCCCTGTCTGCTTGTCGGTGCTTACCGACCGCTGGTATTGATGGTAAAATGTAATCGCTTCTATAAATTGCAGATAATGGTTGTTGGTTCTTCGTGGTTTAAATACGGATCGGGGAAGATTGAGTTTATTGGCAAAAGGGTTTCTAATGGTTATCGGTTTTAAAACACGTTGTGTATTCTGTAAAAATTCCTGTATTTCCTTTTGCTCGTAGGTATTGATTTCGCCAGCAGATAATTGACGTTGATAAGCCATTATTTTTTCATCCTGTTTTGTGCTTTCATCGAGGTAGATTAAAAAACTACGGTTGGCATTATCTTCGTAAATGTGTTCTTTGGTGGTACAACCTGCAACACAAACAGGACCTTCAACCACTAAATATTTGGTCTGGGTTTCGCCTTTTGTATTCTTACTGGCTATGGTTTTTACGATACGTTTTTTGGTTTGTAATTCTCGTAATGGATAGAGTGCGTTTTCCGCTCCGTCCAGATCTTCGATAAGTATGACCTTGTTTTTAAGTTCGTGCCGTTGGAAGTAATAAAACGAGTTCTCGGATAAACTGGTCAGGCTCAGCCTGTCTTCTTCTGGAATGAGTTCGCCTACCTTTTCCTGTAAATGTGTTTTTCCTGTTCCGCTACTGCCAAGACCGATTACATGCAGCGGCTGCTGCCGTTTTCTGCTTGTGAAGATTATGTACATTAACAATCGGTTTACTTCTTCGCCGATTACTCCAGACTTTCCAATAAGTTCATTGGTTTTGGTCAGCAGATCCTTTTGTTTTAAAAAGGTTTCGGCTTCTTGGATTTCTCCCAGATTGAGTTTCTTAAATTTTGGTTTTAGGTTTTCCTCTTTTGCTTTGATTTCTTGAAGTCTGTATTTTTCCAGTTCTTCCGTAAGTTCTGATAGGGAAGCTGATATAATTGATGTTCCTATCTCAAAGCGTTCCGCACATTTTCTGATGAACTTTTCCAGTTGGGTATCGTTGTACAGATCTAGGTTGTGCCTTACTGGTGGTCTGCTACTTTCCTGTAACTGTACTTTTAAGGTGCTTCGCATCCTGTCCAGACCTTCCAGTTTTATACCGCCCAAGACCGTTAATTGTAGCAGATCGTTCTCGTAGATCAGCTGGTCTGTGCTGTCGGTTTGAAGTTTTATGGCCATTGTTGATAAATCTTTAAATGATAAACATCTATGGCAAATGTGTGATAATTATGACATTGAAACAACAAACACATGCATCTTATGATAAAATCTTATGGCTATATTTGTAAAGAATAGCAATTAACGCTATTCTTTTGATAGATATGTTGAACATCGGGAGCAAGATAATGGATCTGCGCAAGGCAAAAAGCTGGTCGCAGGAAGAACTGGCCAAGAAGATAGGCTCATCAAGGGTCATGATAGGCAACTACGAGCGCAACGAGAACACGCCCTCGGTAGATATTCTATTGAAGATCGCCAATGTGTTCGATGTCTCGGTGGACTACTTGATAGGCGAAGGGCAACTATCTACTTATGATAAGGATGTTCTGAAACGTATCAATGATATCGAGCATCTGCCCGAAGAGGACAAGCAACATATCTTCTACCTTATCGACAACCTTGTGAAGGCCGCTAAGTTGAAGGCTATATAACCGATTTTCAGATTTTTTAAATCAATACATCCTCCAAATAAGATAAAACATAGTCTTTTTTGTAGCTGTCTTTTTCCTGTAACAATACTTGCTTCAACTCTTTGAGTTCTCTTTCTATTATCGTTTCACATTGAACTTTTAAATAAAAATAGGGCAGAAGAAATCTATGGCCATAAATCAGGTTCAACATTTCATCTTTGTATTTGCAATTGGAATAGCTATTTTGTTCCTCTATGTACATTTGCCAAAAAAGCAACTCTTTATTATTGGGGTACGTCTTCGAGGCCTCGCTAAATAATCTATCGACTTTAGAAGGAAAATCAGATATTTCTTCACTAGAGAATATGTCATTGGTAATGCAGTATGATTCTAGACCATAATCGAACGATATATTCCAGTAGAGAAGGATTAGATTTAAATAATCTTCGATAGAAGAATCCTCATTATGGCTTATTCTATTTTCATATTGCCCTACAAGGCTCTCTATATTATAATCTTTTAGATTCATCTCTAATTTTATCTTGGTATCGCATTTACACCTGCATTAGTTATCTTACCGCCAATCGCTTCGACCCAAACTTGTTTTCTGCCATTAAAAGTTTTGTGATATGTTTCCACTCTAGCCTTTACTTTCGCAGCATTGGTAGTTTGTGTTAGATTTTTCGGATTCACAACATTGTTAAATAGTCTCAAATATCTTTCTTGTGATCCAATTGTTTGTGGATTGACATGACCGGGGGCAGTTCTGAAAATATGCTTTAGAGCGCCCGGATTTTTAAGATATTGCAGTCCTTTTAATATACCACCACCCGAAGATGCATAGCCCAAAGCTCCAGAGCCTCCCTGAATAGCGTACCCGCCGGACACAATGTAACCATCAGGGTCAATCCACCAATTTATTTCTCCAACCTGAACACGTCTCGTATCATTAACCGCAACATTGGACTCCAGTTCAGCCATGAATTTTGATATACCGGACAACTCCCCTATTGCAGGGCCTACGAAGTCGCCTATATCTCTAGCCATATTGGGCGTTCCGGTCACACCATCTAGTGCTAAATTTCCTCCTGTATCTATCCAATTGGCACCATCAAAGGTAAGTGGATTATCATAATCCGGATGGTTATAAGTATCCCCTTCATTGGCATTATCGGGACATGTGGTGCATCCACCATCAGGGTCTGTTACGTTCGCCCAATTATTTCCCATCGCCATGTACGGAGAGTTGAACTCGCCGTAAGGGTCGGGGCTTATCCAGCGCATTATCCTCGAATCGTACATCCGAAGCTGGAAAGCATTTAAGCCTGTTTCATCATCTTTTTCGGAGTACTGCCCCTGATATCCGTAACGATAATCCCCCACGATGTTGCGCCCTGGCATTTGCATCCCGCCAGGATAATAATCTGTCTTGGCCAACAACCCAATAGGTGTTCCATTACCTGACCTACCCACTACTGCCCTAACATTTCCTAAATGATCTGTTAGTTCATAAAAGCTACTATTATCCTGCGGTTTGTACACACCAATGCGTCCCAACCCGTAGACAGGTTGCTCTAACAAAATGTTATCCTCATGGATGGCCATCACTTGACCACCTATATCGCGTACGTAGTACGATGTCTTTTGAAGCACCCCGCTGCTGTAAACCTCCTTTTTGACCCGATGATTACGATCATTGTAAAAGAACTTAACTAATGGCTGCCCATCTTTTTGAACTTCCCTTACGAGGCCACTAGCGTTATAAAAGTAATCAATTTTTTCAGAATCTTCGTATACAAGCTGGCCAATGGCATTATAAACATAATTACCTGAATTTTGATTGTCAATATCGTTGCTTCCGCCGTTACCTTCTGAATCCGTAACATGATCAAGTTGGTTGGTACCTGCTTTATAGACATAGGATAAATCGTCCATACCATTATTACCAGGGGCCCCATCTTTATTTCGCTTTAAGGAAAGGATGTTTCCGTTAGAATCATAATTGATATTGCTAACATCATAGTCACTATTTGACAAATTGTTGAACCCATCATTTGGGATTACACGTGCCGTATAATCACTACCTTCATGAGCATGAAAACCCGGGTTTAACGTAATGTTTTCAGAATATTCCCTAAGAGTTGTTGTACCGTTAGCATAAACCGCCGTATCAGTATAAGACGGTGGCAATGCACCAGAACCAGACTCTTCCGAATATTCTCCGTAATCCGCACCTGTTAACCAGTTGTTCCTATTGTATTCATAAGAATAAGCTTGAGATGTTTGGCTAGGCTGATCACTATTCCATCTTACCCCCTTAATATTACCATTGTATTGGTTGGCACCGTACATAGGTGTTTCAATACCCGGTACATCTCTCCAAAAGTCCGTATTGTGATAATCTAGTTGCATTCCAAAAATATCCGCTATACCATCTGGATCGTAGGACGCATTCAAACTTGGGTGGTTAATAGCTTTTAATTGTCCGTTTAAATTATAAATATAATCAATACCCTGCAAAGGGACTCCTTGTGTATTGGGGGCCAATTCAATTCGTTTTACAGATCCTGTTTCGTAATACTCATATATTGCCTGTTTGGTAAAATTTTGTCCATCACTTGATGTCTCTACCATTTCTAAACGATCAATTCCATCATATGTATATCTATGAATAAATTGATCTTGTTTATCCTTTTGATATAATACCTCTTCCACAAGACCGGAAATGGGATGGTATTGATAATTAATAGTCTTTACCCCAAGCCCATCTATATACTGAACCAACCATTCTACCCTTCCGTAAACATCATAACTGTAATAGGTAGATGAATATGTACTCTCCGTTTTGCTCACATTGCCGTTAATAAACCGTTGCCCGCCTAAAGTTTCAATGATTGTACAAATGTCCGTGGTACATTGGGAAGTATCCAATACGGTATCATATTCTGTTACAAGGTCATCCTCATGATTAGTTGTGGTTGGAAGTGCTTCGTCGGCATTTAAAGTACTAAAGTTAGCTCCTGATAAAATTCCACTTTTTATAGGCCTACCCAATTCATCATAATTCGTATAGGAAACTTCATTTATGGCCTCCTGAATACTGTTCTGTGAAAATCGTATTTGACCATCAGCGCGATATTTGAACCAAGATTCGCCCTCATCCGGGCTTTTGGAATAGACCAATTGTCCTAAAGTGTTATAATCATAAATTGTCTCAAGCTCCCTTCCTAAAGGTTGTGTACTCTTGACCAACCTGTTCGCTTCATCGTAATAGTTCAATGTATAATCATAATAGTTTTCTTTGTAGGTAACAGTGACCCCTCCCGAATAATTATCAGGGTCGTTGACCGCTACCCGATAGAACCCATTTGAAGCTAAAGGCGAATCATTGGAAATACCTTCAGTAATCAAGTTGTAAACACGGTAAGTGACGCCACCTGGTAAATTTACGGTAAAACCCATATTATCTCCTTGTGGGACATGGATGTCTACGTAGCCTTGCTCGCCTATAGAAACGGTCATAGTACGACTTTGAGAACCTCCGCTACGAGCTGTAGCCAAAACTTTTCCGTCCGTATCTGTAAAAACAACATTTTCATTTCCATGTACATCACGCGAAACAGTCTTTAAAACCTGAATTGAATTATATTTTTGGTCATCGAAAGCCAGTGATTGTGAAAGTTCTTGTGAAGCTTGAACAGTAAAGGTATAAGATTTCAGAAAAGCATCACTATACCAAAAAATCTCATCATCACCATTAGAATCAATCCTATTACCTCCTACTGAGGTTAAAATTTTACCTGGAATTAAAGTACTATAAACATTTCTTGAAAACGGATGCTCGGTAATATCTTGTAAATTTTCCCGATAATTATTATTACTATAATACCAGCCTAGTGTATTTATTATACCACCAATATTTGGAGGATTGGAAGGGTTGATTTCTAAATCGTCGAGTGTTAGAACAGAACCATCATCATTTCTGATAAACCCCTCCTTATATTGAAATATGGATCCATTCGAAATTGGTGCTGACAAGCTGGATAGAGCGGGTCTACCAAAATAATCATACATTAATTCGGAAGCCCATATAGAATTATACTCTCTATTCCAACTTTGGGTCTGTTGAATTTTTCCTATTTCATTAAAATACAACTTGGATGACGTTTTTGAAATCTCGCTTATATCATAAGTAGTTGTTGTAATTGTGTTCCTATTTTCTTTGTAAGGGTCTGGCTGGACATATAAGTACATATCTTTCCGAACCAGAGTTAATCCTGTGACGATATCGCTAGTTACTTCACATGTATAATATCCTGAATCATATTCGTGGGAGTTTGAAATTGTTAATGTTGGACTGTCCGTATGTCCACTTATTTCAATTCCATCTTTGAACCATTTATAATGGTTCTGTGAACCACTAACAGTAGTAGTCAAAGTAATACTTTCAGGACTTTGAACGGTACGCCAAGAAACACCATCTATCTTAGATTGAGGGGTATAGCCAAAAACATTTAAGCCCGAGTATATCCCATATTGATTTTCAAAATCTCCAAAATGCAATTTGTTCCCATAAATTAGTAAAGACCATAAATCATTTAAATTGGAGAGATTGGGCATAATTCCAGATATTTGATTATCATGAAGATGTAGTTCTCTCAAATTTGTAAGATTGTTCAACCCCAAAGGAAAGGTAGTCAACCTATTTTTTGATAAAAAAAGCTCTCTTAAACCTATTAGATTGCCTATTGAAGATGGTATTGAGTTTAACAAATTATCAGAAAGCTCAAGATACCTTAAATTTACAAGTGATCCGATACTAGTAGGCAAGCTAGAAATATTATTTCCAGACAAGTACAAATGATCTAAATAAGATAATGAACCCATGCTATGAGGAATGGCTCCAGAAAGATTATTATCATCAAGATAAAGCCCCGTTAAATGCCCCCCATTATATTCAAGACCATACCAACCGACAACACTGTTTTGCGTAAAGTCCCAATCGTTATTGGGGTCGTTATCATTTTCGCTTAACCAATTAGGGCCGTTCGTGGCATTATACAAATCTTGGAGGGCATTCCTTTCTGTGGTAGTAATTTGAATTTGGCCTTGAACCGAAATCAAACCAAATAAAAACCCCAGTAGAATAATGTTTAATTTAGATTTCATAGATTGTTATTTTTACAGGTCATTGTAAATTCGATTTACGTTCTTAAGAAAAACAGGTGAGATTTATAGCTCTATGGCTCGGTTTCTTCTTCATAACTGTAATCATGCTTACTTACTCTCTTAAAGCCACCTGTTCCTGCCCCATTAAAATCTTCGACTTCTTTATAAGTCTTCCATAGTCGTCCCGCATCATCATATTCATATTGTGTACCTAGATTATTCGCGCCAAGAACATAGGTGAGTTCATCCCATTCATTATAGACATATGAAGTCATGGAAGAAGATACGGGGTGTAATCTGAAGTCGTCTACATAGGCCGTACCACTTTCGTTTATGATACTTACTTCTTTTTGTCCATCAACTTGAAAATAGTAATTTAACTGAATCCAATCTCCGGCTCTGACCGTCTCATTAGTGCTAAACTCTATATACGGAGTTGAAGACCCTACCTTCACCTTTATGTTTTCGTGTAATCCAAATTTCGCCCACAAAGAAATCTTATAACGGTCACTTTTGCCTTCTTTCACAGTTACATTGAACGCAGTTTGACCAGTTCCAATTCTAAGAGATTTTTTACCGGTATGAATGTTATTACTACTCGTTTCTTCAACGGCATCACCGATACCCACATGACCTCCAAAGGTGCCTTTATCGGAATCCCAATCCTCTGCTCCAGAATAGAAAATTTCACTATAGGAAGCATTACCTACGGCATACACCTTTTTATTATCATCACCCATTTTCGTAGAAAGGTAGTTTGCATTGATATCTATCATTTCTAAAGGCGACGACCAATGGTTGTAGCGAGTTGTTTCCGAAATTTTCTGCCATTGGGTATTGGATTGTGTTACACCATATCCCCAGTCGAAATTATCCTCAGTGACCAGTGCTCCAAAGCTTCCATCATTCGCTACATTGTCTTTCCACAAAAATGTTTGGTATTTACGCCAAATGTTATCGGATTCCACTAAACTTGAATTATCATAAAGTGTGTTTTGGCTCCATGTATTTATAGACGCTGCAGTGGTTCTCCAGTTATTGTTAAGAAAAACATCGGTAGTGGTCATTGCTTTTTGGGTCAGCATATGTTGATTCCTGATATTATCTACTTTACTTCCCATTTTCTCATATTGGGTATAGGCAGGGAGGTGTGTTTTTCTGTACCTAGTACCATTTGCTTTTGTCATTTCTGTGGTTCTAAAGATTCCCGTCTGCGGATCTGCATTACTATATTTTTCAGAAGTGGTAAAGCCGCCGGTGGTAGTCCGTACTTCGGTAAGTACACTATTGAAATCCTCTTTTGAGGATATTGATATAAGTCTATTCTTCAACTGGGGACTTTCATCGTTTCCGTTTGTGGAATAAACGGATTTCATACTGTTAAAAGATTCACGAACGGCACCCCTACCGGAGATGGCCTTTGCCTCTTCACCGCTTTTATAGAATTTTTGAGTTTTCGACATCAAATGATTTTCCCTATTGAACGTTTCGATAGACCTGAACTGGCCTACCAAAGATGTATTCACTTTTAGATTAATATATTTTGCATAGGTTTTATCCGATGAATTAAAGTAATCCCCATCACCAGGATCAATAACCTCTGATTCGAATATGGTTATGTCCTCTTCTTCAACTTCTCCAGTAATAGGATTAATTTTCTCAGATTTATAACTCAATTCAATATTTGGATCGAACAGATCAAATACTGGGTCAAGGGTATGAAATCGATATCTAGTATAACCTAATTCATTACCATTCGTAGTTTCTGGAACCATTGTTACGTATTCGTACATTACTCCGGGACTCGGTAGCTCCGATTGGTATGGGATGAACTTAATCCCATTTTCAGGTGCAAAAGATGTTATGCCCGATGACACATAGTTTAAATCGTTCTTATCTCTTGAGGTACCAGGTTTATTGTAGTAGTAATTTGTTTTATACTCTCTACCATTATCATCAGAAACCGTAATACTCCTTGCCCTGAGACCTCCTCCTTTAAGATTTTTTGGAATTTTGTTAGCTAATAACTTATAGGACATCGTATGAGTGGTTTTGCCCCCACTTTCCTTAATACACTCCCCTCTAAGAGAATTCTTATACCTGGGAGATCCAATGTTATCTTTTTTTCCAAAGTATGTAAGTCCTGAATTAGGTGAGCTAATTGGTGAAGCGTTTACATCTCCATGCAAAAAGAATTGCCAACCAATATTATGATTAATTTGATATGACAATACGAGTGTATTATCTGACAAAATATCTTCAACAATTACATCGGAAAAATGCTTTCCGTTTTGGGCCCATTTATCATAATCCTCTGAAACACTTTTATTGCTACCTGGCAAACTTAATGACGCCCTATCATCTCCCCCTCCCCACTGTTTATCCTCAACCTTACATATCCATAAATCCATATAAACCCGATCACCAATCTCAAAATAATCACTGAAATTAACTAGTCGTTCTTGGTTTAACCCATTTAGGTTCTTTACAAATACAGTGACGTCACACGGACCAATAAAATTCTCGCCTTCATACCCGCAGTTTTGATACCTTTCATATTGCACAGCAAACTGTAAATCTTCTTGAAATAATTTTCTTGAAAAGGCTTCCGACTCATAGTCATCCTCTTCATACGCAAGTTTAATCTTTCCGCCGGTGGGAGTTGTAATTTCAGATAAACTCCAATTATCCGGACCGTATTTTTGGTAATCCGAAGAATTATAATATTCTGCCACTTGCTTTTCATCTATATAGCCCCAACCGTCTTTTGCCTGTCCAGTAAGATAATCTGTAGAACTCGATTTATTGAACCGTAAATTTACTGGGTATTCCATTTCATTTTTATAGGTAAACTTATAAGGAGGCATATAACTAAAATTCTTCTTGCCCCTAAAGTTCACCTCCGTTAAGGTCAGTTTGCCCCCACCTTCATTGATGTACGAACAAGTCAGAGAACTCGGGGTATTCGCTGCCAAATCATAGGTATATTTCATATCTATGACCCTAAGAGCTTTTGAGTAGTCAAAATTTATAAAATCCGTTACGTCATAAACATTTTTTTCTTGGTGTAAAGCATACCTATGGTCAGGTCCATAAGCCCTAGCAAATCCTCCAAACTGATGAAACCTTGGGTTCCAGGCATCAGTATCATCATCATAACCGGGAAGACAATTGCCATTGTTCAATACTAAATTTGGATTAATATTTTTACTGCTAATCGAATCCTTATTTTGTACGACTACTATTTTATCTAGCATTAATTGATACTCCCTTTTGTAATGAATGTCTTCTTTAACCCATTCGGTAGATGGTCCTGAATTGGTATCATTGTCAACGGAAATTGCTCCATCAAAAATATATCTATACTCTTCGTTATTGGCATCATCATAATCATTAATACCGTAGGCTCCAGAGCTATCATATCTAATGTCTTTCACAAAATATGCCGTATGTGACCTGTTCACGATTTTGTCCAAATAATACAATTGTTTTCTTCCATATTGATAATTCCCAAAATCTTTTTCCTCAATTTCTCCTACTAAGTTTGTATTGTATTTTTTCCCCTTATATGGGGAACGCCAGACAAACCCATCCGACCATTTCCCATAATCCATACGCACCCAATAACCATAATCCTCTTCATCTGCTTGACTATTATTGTTTCTATCTACATAATCAGGAC
Organism: Zobellia sp. OII3; assembly: GCF_002211465.1. Classification (NCBI taxonomy): domain Bacteria; kingdom Pseudomonadati; phylum Bacteroidota; class Flavobacteriia; order Flavobacteriales; family Flavobacteriaceae; genus Zobellia; species Zobellia sp. OII3. The sequence goes on from NZ_MWRZ01000012.1 coordinate 33,941, forward strand.
CGGTTATAGCAGTCAACAACCAATGCGTAGCATAGGGGGAATACTGTCTTTTTTCATTTACGTTCTTTTCGGTATTATCTTTAATAAGATTTCGCTCTACCCTTTCATAATGATATACCGGCAGAGAATAATGATAGATTTTCCCATCAGGTGCCGTTATTCTATAGGCACCAATACCATCGGCAGGCCAATTAGCATAATCTGCATTGTCCGGTTTCAGTGTTCTTAACAAATGGTCGTTGGCCAATTGGTCATTCGTAAATACTTCTACGAAGTTTCCTGAACGTTGCCTTGTATTATTTGTAGTTGTGGACGTTATATAGTTTTCAAAACTTCCTGATGAGTTGCTAGACAAACCTGTGTTTGGAATACTAATGTTCTCGGTAAACTGCCCATTGAAATAAAATTCAATATCTGAGCTATTATTATAAATGGAAGTACCAAAGGTTTTAGATTCCGAACCTTCATCTACATGGTGATAATAAACACGCATGTTGCGGTTAGAATCATCGGTATCAGGTCCTGCGTACCCAAGGCCGAACAGCGTTGAATTTTGAAATATTTTTGGCTGTATTAAACCTGACATGCCACTGGCGTTCACCGAATAAGAATCGTAGCTAGCAAAAGAAAAATTCACCTTTTCTCTTTCTTGCGCATAATCCTCAATAAATTCTTCTTCCGTTTGTGGTATAGCTTCCTCATATAAATCAGAATATCTATATCTATGCTGTAAATCATTAAAACTGTCCTGCTGCATATCCGAATCCATAGTAGGTTGAAATGCATTCTTTGCATAAAGTCCTCCATAACCTAATTTTGGATAACCTTTATTTAACTTATAATTGACTTTTCTATAACCAAATGATAAGTTGAAAATCCAAATTTGAACTGGTACAAAAAAGCCTTTACTACTTATGTCATAATCTCCCGAAGAATAATTCGCAAGAGATAACCCACCTCCAGCACCAGCTAATCCTTTGTTGCCAGAAGATCTATTTCCATATCCTCCTGAAAAAGAAAAAGATCCTCCAGAACCAGAAAGGCTATAACCAAGACTAGCTCTCGCACCACTACTATGTCCTGCTCCTAAACCAAAGCCAAAGGAAGCACCACCCCCATTAACATTTCCTGATACACCAATGGATAGAGATCCTCCAAAGTTTCCTCCCCCAACATTTAACCCTACCCCAGCACTGTATGCACCGTCAGTGGCTATACTCGCATTAACCCCCATAAAACCAGCATATACTGAGCCTGAAAGGCTTTTGTTAGAACCCCAAGACACTCCAACACCAACTTCAGCAGCTTGTGAAATCCCAACCCCCACATTGATATTATAGAACTCCTCATTATCTTCATAAGATATAAAGTCTAGTGATTCTCCTCCATTCCAATCATCTGGTGTACCACTAACACTTCTACTGATTGCTCCCGCATTTACATTCCAACCCAATCCGGCCCAACTTGATTCCATATCCAACGGAATACCAGCATGATAAGATAATGAAAGAGGAAATCCATCCATATTAATTAACGGAAGTACATAACTAACATCACCGCTCACTAAATTCACCATATCAGTAGCATCTACTGGTTCAAACGATGCCGCCTCTGGTGCATTTGGCCCGTTATTGGATGCGAAAATATAGTTCGTGGGCAACATACTTGGCAGAAATATCAAGGTCAAGAATATGGCGACTATTTTGTGCGATAGTTTGGTCTTGTTCATATTATCTTATTATTTGCACTTGTTATTATAAAATATGACGATTTCTTTTATATCTTTTTTTCTAAATTCCGTGTTCTTTATTTTTTCTACTAAAAGATTACAGTTTTTAAAAAAATCCGATGCTGCTTTCTTAAAGTTTTTTGTGAATAATTGATTTGACCCTAAATGGGTTAATCCATTTTCATCTTGAGTTTCTAAGTAGAGGTTTTTAATTTCGTAGAAATTTCCGCCGATATAACCTCCGGACCCTAGATTACCTCCTGTATACATTGGCCTATAACCTCTATCTACCATACTATACAAAGTCACTTTTCCTGTAACTACTTCTTGAAGAACCATGGATTTTTTTTTGTTCGGAACTTCCCTATAAACATAAATAGACGGTTCTTTAGTGTCATAGATGAAAACTCTTTCTAATTTCGAAAAATGATATTTGGTAGTTCTCTCTTTTTCGTTACTTCGGAATTTAAGTGACTGAGAACCTGACAACTTGGCACATCCATCTTTCTTTGTTCCGTCTTTGAAAATCAATGTGGCTTTCGTTTTCTGTGCATTGAGTACAGAAAAGAAAAGAAGACATACTATAAATGATATTGTACGCAATTTTAATTTCATCTTTTATTAAAAATTAATCCTTGGCTCGTTTACCAATGGTTTGGTAGCCACTTTAAACCCTACCTCACCTGTAGAGAAACCTATATCCTCTATTGTAAAGTAAAAAAAAGCCCCACTGTCCAATACTTCTTTCCTAGGGTAAACAAATAAAATATTTGTAGCTCCTCCCATACCATACATTCTTGGATAGATATAATCTAAGAGTTCTATTGTGTCCTTTGAGCGAGTGAATAGATGAGCCTTATTGCCCATTCCAAAGGCCAATTGATTTACCATTGCACCAAAATCATTTCTGCTATTATTTACACTACTAAGGATTTCTTGTTTATTTTTTGATAAAGTGACATTGAAGTAAATTTGGTCTTGATACTTTGCCCTTAGGCTATCAATCAATTTTTCCGATAAATTATCGGAAAGTTGTTGACTTACTAACATGTCCGTTGGTCGATACGTGATTGAAAAGTCAATACCATTAATCGACTTTTCCTTAGTATATCCGTTTTCAGGATTGTTAACATAAGCCATAAGTTTCGCTCTGTTTTCAAATGCTTTTTGAGAACATGAGCCGAAAAAAATCAGAACTCCACACCACAAAGCTGTTTTATTCAAAATTCTGAAGAAACTATTTTCCAGCATACTGCGAGTTTAATTCAGTTAAAACCTCTTCCGTCAAATCGGAAGCATCTTCTGCATACATAATATTACCGTTACCTCCAGCACCAAAAATGATAGGATAACCGTGGCTCTTCCCATACTCTTTTACAAACCCGTTGATGTCATTAACAACTGTTTGGGTCATTTTTTGGTCTTCCTCTTGTATCTGTTTTTGAATTGCTTGTTGGTAATTATTTAGTTGTTGCTGTTTATTGGCAAGCAATTCCTTTTTAAGCTCGAGCTCTTTTTTCGACATGTTAGAACGCTCTTTTTCATATTTTTTTAGTTCAGTTTGCCAATTGGTCACCAAACTGTCAACATTTGCTTTTAATACATTAGTTTTTTTTGTAAATGCTTCACGTTCGACCTCTGTTCGTGAATAACCTTCTATAAGTTTGTTAACGTCAACATAAACTTGCTCATTCGATGATTCGAAATAGAAAAAAGAAGCTATGCTAGTAAGCATTGCAATGATTGCGATTGGTAAGGATAATTTATACATGTGTAAAATTGGGTTTTGATAGGTTAGTTCAATCTTGGTTTTCCAGATTTTCTATTCTGGACTCCAATTGGTTTTGATTTTCGCTTTGTTTGATAATATATAAGGTGAGTTCTTCAATTTTTTCCAACAGAAGCCGGTTCATTTCCCCTACTTCAAGACCATTGGATTCTATCTCTTTTGCAGATGGGATATTGGGTAAGTGCCCCTTTTCCTCAATATGTCTTTTGACCTCTTCTAAAGTAGGTAGAGTATACTCTTTTTGAAATACATAGTCAGGCCAATTGTCCGCGTCAACACGAACTTCACGTGCCCTGACCGGACCGTCCACGGCAAGCTTGTATCCCGTTATCGCACTAGTGCCGATGCCCACATTGCCCTGGGTGTATGATAAGTTTGAACCTGATTTTGACCATTGACCACCAGGACCTCCGTTCCCGGAGGAATTATCGACGCCAACAATCGCTATAGCACTGATTATGGGGTCATTACTGACCGCTTCAAACAACAACGTGATATCCTCGGTATCACTGGTCGTCGTAACCCTTCCGTTCCATTCATAGACTTTATTGGCACCCGTACTAACCGTACTAGGGTCGTTAGGGTCATCCGACGCAGCGGTCATTATATTCAGATTGTCCAACTCCAGAACACCATTTACCGAAACATCAAAAACCCTTTCATAGTAATTGGTGTTGTTCACCCCGTGATGGGGTTCCGCAAAATAAATTGTAATATCATAAGTACCAGCATCTACGTCAAAATTGTACATTAAAGACGGGTCATCAGTTAAGCGCATACTTTTAAAAGGTTCTCCCAAGGTAAACGAGCCCGTACCGTTATGTGTTCTTCCCCCGTTGCGCGTAAATCCCGTTGATACGCCTTCCGCGATAAACTCATCCGCACCAATTGTTGCGGGACCACCTGAAACCTCCGTACTTAGACCGCAATTAATTCGTTTAACGTAATCTGTTTGGGCAAATGCTTGAAGGGAGCATATTAGTACCGTCAAAAAGGGTAAGGTAGTTTTGGAAAGGTTCATTATTTATTATTTTTAGGTTTGAGTTTAATTAAAGTGATCATTAAAACTTATAATTTCTAAAAACCTTTTTAGCCTATTCCAGATTCCGGATAGGAAAGATTTATATTTCCAAATAACTCTTCTTTATTTTTTTTAATAAAACCTGTTCGATGAATTGCGGATTTTTAATAATTATTTCGACAAATAGCTTAATTTTTTCGGTGAACAACAAACTTATACTCCCGAACATCCTCGTAAGTTTTTGATGGAAAAACCATCATTTTGTAGTCTTTTTCCTATGATTGATAAGGTATTTATATATTCTCGATAGGTATTTATAATCCTTTAATTCTATTTGGGAATAACAACGAGTTTATAATTATTAAGTCAATGAATACGGCTATACCATCATGCTATCCTGTCACGAAAAAAAAGTCTTTTCCTATATTCTACATACTGTTTAAATTGGGGCAACACGAAACTCTCCCCGTTTCTTAAATGATATTTCTCCCCGGGTAATAATCACTTTACTCATCTGCAAATAACTATTATCCAAGTAGAAACAAATTCATTCCTATACAGTCTTCCTCCATTTTGATTCAATTGGAGAAGTTTATATAATCGCCCTAGAATCTTTGGTTGAGCTTAGCAGATTGTAAAATAGTGACCTATATAAAATATGAAGTGTAAGTTTACCCTATTGAAGGCAAATGTCGAATTGCCCTCCTATTTCTACCTATAATATTTGCTTACTTCTACAATATCTCCCATCATATTTTGACATATCCAATATAATAATGCTATGATTTATCTGTTATAATGCTAACCAAATCTTAGCTGAACTTATGAAACACAACCGATTTACGATACAGAGGATACCTGCCTTAAACCTACAGGAAACCTTAATCGTTCTCGCGATTATCGGCATACTGCTCTTGTTAGCTCTGCCCAATCTCATGCCTCTAATTTCAAAAGCAAAAAGTATAGAGGCCCAGACACAATTAGAGGCCATCTACAATGCACAAACTACTCACCGCTATATGCATAGTAGATTTACACCCGACTTGAATGAACTGGATTTTGAAGTTCCCAGAACAGTTAAAGAAAATGGAACTGCTAATTATTCCTACATAATTGTAAGTGCGGATGACGCTACTTTCAAAGCTAGAGCTGAAGCCATTACAGATTTTGATGGTGATGGAATTCTTAACATTTGGGAAATCGACGAAAACGGAAACCCCAAACAAATCGTAAAAGATTAATGTTCTTTCTAAAACTTATAGTGATTTTTTGCTGTACGGCCATCACTTTTCAAGACTTTAAAGAACGAACCGTATTATGGTTTTTATTCCCAATCCTCGGGATAGTCTTGGCTATTATTCATCTACAAAATAACCCCATAGAACAATTTCTACTGTTTATTCTAACTAATATTCTACTGGTTAGCGGAGTCTTGCTGATTTTGATTCTATACACGAGGTATATCATGCGGAAAAAGTTCCTCAACGTAAGCTTTGGGCTTGGTGACGTTCTTTTCTTTTACGCCTTGGCACTCGGATTTCCGACCATGACGTTTGTCTTCATTTTTGTAGGAGCTATTCTTTTTTCCTTAATACTGTTCCTGATCTTCAAAAAGACTTGGGCCTTAAAAACAGTTCCCTTAGCCGGGCTAATGGGATTGTATCTTTCGGGCGTATTCATAATCAACTTTTTCCCCACCACTCCTTCTTTATACCTCCTGTAATGCAAATAGAAAACAACAACATCTCGGCCTACATTTTGCAAAAAATCACTGCAGAACAGGCGTTCCATTACCGCATTGTACCTATTGAACAGAACAACGAGGTATTAGTTCTTAAAACCGACAATGCAATCTTAGAAAAGTTATTGTCCGAACTCCGAATTGTATTGGACACACCTGTAGAGCTAAAAAAATGTGAAAGTGATGAACTGCAGCAACTATTGACCAGCAACTACAGGCAAAAGACCTCAAGTACTAGAGGAAAATTACACTACACAACGGACTTTTTAGAGAAGATATTGGTGAACGCCAAAGAAATAGGCAGTAGTGACATTCATTTTGAACCTTACGAAAAACGATGTCGAGTACGCTACCGATTGGACGGTAAACTAATAGAGCAATTTACGATTCCTTTGGAAGAATACCCAACAATCATAAATAAAATAAAGATAAAGGCGGACCTTGATATTGCGGAAAAACGCCTTCCCCAAGACGGACGAATCACCATGCAGAGCAGCGGTAGCGAATTCGATATTCGGGTATCCTCCCTCCCTACTCTCCACGGTGAGAAATTGGTACTCAGAATTTTGAGTAAGGATGCAACAATGATGAACCTAGAAAAACTAGGTTTTCCAAAGAGGGAACTAATAACGTATCGGGAAGGACTACGAAAGCCTAGCGGCATTATTTTAATTTCAGGCCCAACAGGCTCTGGAAAAACCACCACCCTTTATGCCACTTTGAAAGAACTAAATACCGAGGAAGATAATATCCTGACCCTGGAGGATCCTATTGAATACACTTTGGACGGTATCAATCAGGTACAACTCAGGGAAAACATCGGGCTGGATTTTATGCGAACCCTCAAAACTTTTCTACGTCAGGATCCCAATATTATTATGATTGGAGAAATCCGAGATGTGGATACGGCAAATATTGCCATCCGTGCCGCCCAAACAGGGCATCTCGTATTGTCTACAATACACACCAATTCGGCTTGGGGCACTATTTCAAGACTAGTAGATATGGGAGTACCACCCTACTTGATAGCCACAACCCTAAATATGAGCGTTGCGCAACGTCTGGTACGTGTGCTTTGTTCGCATTGTAAGGTAGAAGAAAAGATTGATAAGACGCTCTTTCCTGAAAATTTTCAAATTCCCCTAACCTTGAATAGTCATTTTACGGCCAAGGGTTGTAATTCATGCCACCATACGGGTTATCAAGGTAGAAAAGCGGTATACGAGATATTACCCGTGGATAAAAAATTGACCACTGCCATAAAGGAAAACCATTTGACAATTGATGATTACCTGCGGGAAAAAGGAATCATTAGCTTAAGTCAAAATGCCGCAATGTTAATACAAAAAGGTATCACCTCCATAGATGAGGCCTACCCTCTTCTTATTGAATAAATACCCCTGACCAAAATGACCTCCAAATTCCAAAATATAAAACCAATGAGCATCAAGCCGAAAACGCTATTTCCATTTAGGAAATGGCTGTTCTTTTTTTTATTTGTGGTGAATATGAATGTTATCGCTCAGGAGACTCAAAGAATTCAGAGCATTAGAAACAATTTGGAAGTGCTCGCGTTGGAAAACTCGGAACTTAACGAAAATTTGAGGTTAGAAATTAACGTAAACAACATAACATTATCCAACTTTTTGATTGCCATTTCAAAAGTGCATCAATTAAACCTTACCGTTTCGCCTGAAATTGGCAACCTAACTATTGTAAACAATTTCTCTAATGTAACTGTATCCGATTTATTAATTTTTCTCTGCAAAGAGTATAATCTAGATATCAGTTTTACTGGAAATATCTTCTCAATCAAAAAATTCACGCCCCCTATACCAGAAATTATAGAAAAAGAAATTACAGCTACCTATAATTCTGCAAACGGGCTGATATCATTGGACTTAAAAAACGATCCTTTGGAAAAAGTATTTCGAAGAATAATGGATGTTTCAGGGAAAAATCTTCTTTACGCCAACGGAATGGGAAATAAATCCCTAACCCTGTATCTCTCGAATGTACCATTTGATGCGGCCATGGAAAAACTGGCAGAGGTAAACAGTATAGAATATTCAAAATCTAAGGACGGATTTTATCTTTTTAATTCCTTTGATAATGATATAGCTAAAAATGGCAAGCCTAGAACTAGAATCGGGGCAAAAATTACAGGATATGAGGTCTTAGATACTATTAACAAAATTATCAATGTAGATTTCAAGAAAACCCCGATAGCTTCGATTATCAGTGATTTAAGCTTTGATCTGAATTTGGATACTTATACGGCCACACCTTTGGAAGAGGCCGGTACGGTTACTTTCAATGCACAGGAAATTACCTTTGACACTATGTTGGAGCTGATATTCGAAAGTCAAGAAGCGAATACCGCAGACGTACAACCACCTATTACCAATAGCAATCAGAATTTTAGACCAAACACCCAGGCTCAGAAACAAACGGGAATCGCTGCCAACTTCACCTACAAAAAAGAAAACGAAATTTATTTTTTCGGTACTTCGGACCAGTTAAGTGTTAGAGAAGTGAAAGTCGTGCAAATGATGTACCGTTCCGTGGAACTGCTCACAGATCCTTCACAATACTCATCCGGCATGCGATCCCGATCCGCCGGGCGTACCAATAGTGGTAACGTAAATTATTATGGAAATTCTAGTACGAGCGGGCTTCAAGGGCAACAGGGAGCGAACAACCGTAGAAACATCAATACCAACGCGGGAAGTTTTGAAAATTATCAGGATGGGGCGGAAGCTTTAATCAATATCCTCCCAGATGAAATAAAGAACGATCTTGATATTCGCGTAGATTTTGAACTGAACAGCTTCTTGGTTAGTGGCCCATCAGCAAAAATAAATCGCTTCAAAAAATTTATCAAGGAAATTGATAAACCAGTACCCGTCGTACTTATAGAGGTCATGCTTATTGAGGTAAAGAAATCCGCAACTGTTGAAACGGGCATTAGCTGGGGAATTGGCGAAACCACTATTAATACTCAGGGGAAATTGTTTCCCGAAGCTGATGTAAATTTAGGCGCCAATACCGTGAACAAAATAATCGGAGGCTTTGACGGTTTCGGTTCATTTAATATTGGCCAAGTGGTTCCGGAATTTTTTGCCAATATCAAGGCAATGGAGGAGAATGGAAACTTGAAAATACGGTCAACACCAAAACTGTCTACACTAAATGGTCATCGGGCGCACCTGTCGATAGGAGAGACAACTTATTATGTGGTGACGAACCAAAACTTCTTTGGATCACAGATACCGACCACCTCAGAAATCCGAAATTATGAGCCTATTGACGCCGAACTTGCCGTAAGCATAAAACCTTTGGTATCAGGTAACGGTCAGGTGACACTAGACATCAATGTCATCCAATCGGATTTTAGCGGGGAACGTATAGAGGACGATGCCCCACCGGGATTGACCTCTAGAGAATTCAGTTCAATTATTCGCATGCAGAATCAAGATTTGGCCATCCTCGGAGGCCTCGAAGAAAAGATAAAAAATGATTCGGGTAACGGAGTACCACTTTTGGCTAGGATTCCCGTAATCAAATGGCTTTTCAGCAAGCGTAAACGTGAGGATAGCAAACAAAAATTAACCATATTAATTAAACCAACGGTGATTTACTGATGCTGAATGAAATAGGCACATATCTATACGAAGGTTCTACCTTGTCAGCCTTGGAAGTTTATGAATCCGAAGGAAAGGAAACCTATGCCCTATTGGTTTTAAAAAAAAGTAAAGGAGAATTATTAATTGTTCATGCTGAAAAGTCCATAGAACTGAAAAGCCTAAAGAACTATACAAAGAAGAATAGTCCACTTTTCTTAATCTTAAATACGTCTAGTGTTCTTACCAAGCAAGTTGAAACTTTAGATTCTGTTAGCCCAGAAGCAATAGTTAATCACACTTTTCCTAATTTGAGCATGGATGCGTTTTATTTCGAGATAATTCAAGAGAGAAATGAGCCTATCGTTTCTATATCGAAAAAAGAGTATGTACATGGAATCCTGGAAACATTAAACGCTTCCGGCTTTGTCATTACAGGATTTAGTCTGGGAATCTCCTCTATTTCATCTATCTTAACCTATTTTCAACAAGAAAAAATCGGAATCTCAAATGCTGTCCTGAGTTTAGAAAATCGGTTCATCTCTCAGATTGATATTTCACCGTTAGAGAATGTCAAAATCTACAATGTAAACGGTATTGAACTTAAATCCGAACATTTGTTAGCCTTTGCCCAAATACTTCGTCATTTAGAGGCTACTCCTTCAATTTCCAACTTTAGAGATTTCATTGAAGTACTCAGTTCGGAATCTGGAAACAGACGTATCTTTGAAAAAATTTCCAAATTATCCATTATTTTTTTTCTTGTTCTGTTATCCGTTAATTTTTTGATTTTCAGCCATTATCAAAATGCTTTGGAAAAGCAAATAGCAAATATAGAAGTTAGTGTTTCCCAGAGACAAGAACTGCAACGTCTGGAACAGGCCGTTCAACAAAAACAGGAGCGTGAGGAAATTTTTAGTACATCCTCCAACTCTAAATCTACATATTATCTAGACCAACTTGCCAAAGGAGTGCCTTCCACCGTACTTATGTCCAAAATAGTGTATCAGCCTTTATTAAAACCTGTTAGAGACACTAAACCTATACAACTAGACTACAAAAACATACTCGTTTACGGTGTTTCTGAAAACCATAACGACTTTTCGGAATGGTTAGTCCATTTAGAAAAATATGAATGGACCACAAGGGTAGAAACCATGGACTACGATTACCTGAACGGGGGAAAATCTAATTTTTCGGTCAAAATTGGTATCTATGAAAATTAATCTTAAAAATAAGCTCCTTTTCTCCGGGATTGTTATAATGTTACTTGCCTGCTACAAGTTGGCTTTGGAAAAAACGCTAACTACCCGCTCTACATATCTTCGGCAATATTTGGTGGTAGAATCTGACAAGGATATTCCAAAACGGATTTCTCTTTTGTCCCAAAAGGAGCGCTATTACGATTCTCTCTTGATAAAAATGAACTTGGGAAACACTTCCTTGGGGAACAACTTCCTTAAAGTGCTCAACCAAGAAGCGGCAAAGAATAGGGTAAAGGTTATGGACTTTAACCAACCCCACATTCAAAAAACCGACAAAAGCCAATTGAACACGTACAGCCTCAAACTTCAAGGTAACTACACGGGAATTCTCAAAACACTTTATACCATAGAGCAAAAAGGCAATTTTGGAGATATTGTTCATCTTAATTTTGAAAAGAAAAAAGAATACCATAAGACTAAATCCTATTTACAAGCTACGATTTTTGTGCAGCAGATGGAATAAATAGACAAATACAGTATTCTTTGGACTTACTATATTTAACTGGACGATAAGATAAGAGTGTGTTGGCTGTTTAAATTAACTTTGAAACATGTCAAGAGAAAAAAGGAATTACAGTGTAGAGTTTAAGGAAAAAGCCGTGGAACTGAGCTATGCCCGTGGCAGTGTTGTGGAGATATGTAGGGAACTGGACATCCCCACTTCGGTACTGAGCCGATGGCGAAGGGAATCCCAGGATTATGGGAAAAACAGTTTTCCCGGAAAGGGAAACACAAAATTGACCGATGAACAGAAGGAGATTGCGGAGTTGAAGAAAAAATTAAGGGATACCGAGATTGAACGCGATATCCTAAAAAAGGCAATAGCCATCTTCTCCTAGGGCGACAGGAAAAATTTAGGTTCATAAAACACCATAAATTCAAATTTCCAGTTGGGAGGATGTGCAAAATGTTCAATGTAAGTAAAAGCGGGTATTATAATTGGTTGGTCAGGGGACCATCCAAGAGGTGGTGCGAGAACGAGGCCATATCATTGGCTATCCGTGATATTGTCAAAGATAGTTTTGAGAGTTATGGGGCACCCAGGATCAAAGTGGAACTGCTGAAAAAAGGGCATCGTGTCTCTAGGCCCAGGGTGGCCAGGATAATGAGGGCCAATAACCTATTTGCCAGAAGAAAACGCAAGTTCAGATTCACGACAGATTCGGCCCATGATTATCCAATAGCCCCTAATATCCTAAACCAGGATTTTACGGTATCCCGAGAGAACCAGGTTTGGGTGTCCGACATGACTTATATTCGAACCAAAAAAGGCTGGATGTATTTAACTGTAATAATCGACCTGTTCAACAGAAAGGTCGTAGGATGGTCGATGAGCGATGACCTAAGTACAGATAACACCATTAATCCAGCTTGGAACATGGCGGTCAAGCAAAGGTCTATTACCAAAGAACTCATATTCCATTCGGACAGGGGGTCACAATATGCCAGTGATATATTCACCAATATCATTAAAAGTCATGAAGGGACCGTAAAACAAAGTATGAGCAGGAAGGGTAATTGTTGGGACAATGCAGTGGCCGAAAGTTTCTTTAAAAGCTTGAAAGTGGAATGGGTTTACAAACACAGCTATGACCACAGATCTGAAGCCGAACTTTCCATCTTTCAATGGATCGAGACCTGGTACAATAGAAGAAGGATACACTCCACTTTGGGATATAAAACAATAGAAGAATTTGAAACCGAAATGTCTAATCAAAAAATAGCAGCATAACTCTTAACTAAATGTCCACTTTTTTGTTGCAAGTCCAGCTATGGACATCAATATCCTTCAAGACAGGAAGTACTGGCACTTATCGCACGTAATATCGATACCGGCCTCTATAAAGATTCGCCTTACTTCAAGGCATAAAAAAACCGCCCCGATGGACGGTTAATTCTTTTTTCAAAAATGCTTTTCTATTCTGCTAAAAGTTTTGATTTAGCCTCCTTTAATGCCTCCAGAAGCTTTGAGTAATCAAACTTTTTCCCTATTTCTTTAAAAAATTCTATTTCTAAAGTTTCATTATCATTACTTATTTCACATACTAAGTTCTTCTCTAACCATATTTCTGCTACTAAATTTTCCCTATCCGGAACACTCGTTATTAATATCTCAAAATTTTGCATCCTATTAATTTTCTATTAATCCTATAAATGTATTTCCATCTTTACTAAAACGTGCACCTTGCCCGTTTGGAGCTTTTATTTCTAAAATTTCACCGAATCTTCCATGGTGCCTTACGGTGGTGGTGGAAGATGGGTTGGTTAAAATACTATTAAGAACTTTTTCTCCTTGTGCATTTATGTTTGAAACGTTTCCAGTTACACTTGGGAATTTTGAACCAGGCCTACTTGCATGTTTTTGCAATGCTCTACCTATTTTGGTTAACCCACCCTTATCTAAAATTGTGGCAACCTTTAATAAATTCTTTGGATTGTAGAACCCTCCTATTAAGCCTATCGCACCGTTTCCTGCACTTATAGGACCAGTCAATATATTTCCTTGGGCATCTACTGTATATTGTCCAAGTACACCTTGAACATTCCTACTGCCGAAAATATTCATTTCAATTTCGGCGACCATCTTTTCTGTTCCTCTTAACCTACCAATGGGTGAGAAGCTTTCTATCTCTGATATTGATGCAGTCTGCGTTTCACTCCCGCTATTGTCGACTTCAACTTCGTCCAAAATCGTAATGTGGCTTGTTTCACTTTCATTATAATCATCGTAGAAGTCTCCGGCATCGGTTGGGCAAGCTATCTGATTACCATTGGCATCGTAACAATACCCACCATCGGGATCAAAAGAAACTACTGGATTATTTCCCATTGCAACATATGGAGAATCAAATTGTTCGTACGGATCGGTCGTAACGAACCTACCGATCGCAGGATCGTAGTGCCTCAGTTCGAACTCGTACATATCGTAACCGAGGCTGTTGTTGAGCTCCTGCCCTTGGTACTTGAACTTCTTGGCCGTGGAATTCCCGAGCGGCGATACCACTTCGTTGTAGCCCTTGTGTTTCAATCCAAAGGGGTAAAAGTTGTTCTCCTCGACGATCTCGTTGGCGGGGTCTATCGAACCGTTCCCGTCGGCATCGGTATAGCTCAACCTGACGTTCCCCAAGTGGTCGACATAATTGTACACGTATTCAAAGCCCTGTGAATAGTCGTCTACGTCCTTCGGCATTGCATATCCTTCATCGTGGCTAAACATCTGTAGATCACCGTTCTCATAGACGTAGTTGCCGGCATAGTCGGTTGTAGTTCCCGTGCTTACGATTTTTCGTTGTTTCATGCCTGTCGCATCATAAACGTAATCGATTGTGCCAGTACCACCAGACCCGTTTATCGTAACCTTTGTAGGTAGGCTCATATGATTGTATTCGATGTCCGTTATACCTTTATTTCGGTCGACTATCAAGCTACCGCTATCATCATATTCGAAGTCGTCATTGGTATTAGTGCCGTCCCTGAATCCACCTTGCCCAGCAGTACCGCTTATGCCATCGGTTACCTTCAATAATTTATTTCCTTCATAAGCATAGGAAAGGTCGTCCATATTCCCGAAGGTGGTTGCACCGGTATTGGTATGACCTGTTCTATCAAGGGTAAGGATATTTCCGTTCTTATCATATGTTACGTTAGATAAGTTATAATTTCCCGTATCGTCCGTAGCGCTTATGATCCTGTTGAGGGGGTCGTAGTTGTATTGATATGTCTTTAGAGTATTGTCCAAATTATCGGTGCGCCATTGCGTATTAGAAATATTACCGTTATACAGGGGCATATCCCCATCGGTATATCCGATTTTAAAGTTAAATAATTTATCTGGAGTAGCATCAGAAATATCATTGATGTTTGTTAACCATCCTCTTACGTTATATTTGTAGTTCACTTCTTGTAGTCCAGGAGTATTGGTATAAGCGCTTTCTGGTGCACCCCCTACCTTCTTGTTTGCCAATTGCCCTAGTTCATCATAGCTGTTATAAGCTATCAATTCCTGAACGCTACCGCTTACCACACGGAGTAACGTACTACCGTTGGAGCCTGGTAAAATTACCGTGTTTCTCACCGTAATACTTTCGCTGGCTTCTTGGTCTTCAGTAATATTCCCTTGATTGTCCCATACAATAATATCCATAATGCTATTGTCCTCCGGACAGCTATCCCCCATTGTATTGTCTCCTAGACACTGGGTTTGGGCTAACAACCTCCCTACTTGATCGTAGCTAAAATTGTCTATCGAAACAATGCTATTACCATCCCGAATATGTGTGGTTTTAATCTTTTTTGGCTTTCCTACAAAGTCTAGCTGGGATTCAACAATATCAATAGTCTCTAGATATTCATTATTACTATACGTATAGATGGGTCTGGCCTTTTTATCGTAATAAGTAATTGTGTTGATCCATGAGTCCGTTGTTAAAACTTTAATTTTACTTCCGGTTGCCAAACCTTTAGTTTGAGCCGATATTTCTTTTTGAAATACTGTTCCCGGGTTGGTACTTGCTGCAAAAGAAAATCCGTAACTATCATAATAGTTTACCGTAAAAACTTCTATGTTAGTTGTAGGGTAGCTTGTATTTGTATACTGATGGTTTGCCGTATTTGCATTATCTCGTTTTTCATATAGTAAGGCATTTGCGTTATCTGTATAATATTTATCTAAATCTGCTTGCACGGGTCCCCTATCCGTATTGATTGCATCTGTATAAATACCAGTATATACTACCCGGCCAAAAGCATCGTACTTTGTAAACAACCATTCGTTATTTTCTCGTTGGTTGGCATCTTGGGTCAGCACAGGTTGATCCAATTTATTATAAACGATATATTCCTTGTCCTTACCGGGCAACTGTTTTTGCACCAAACGGTTACGATGGTCATATATATATTGGTAGCATAATTCTTTGAGTTCAGCGGCACTTACATTTTCCGTGGTTACTTTAGGAGGAATTACATACGTTAAGTTACCTAGATAATCATAAACATAATAAGTATCATGAGCTTCTTCTTCGTTATATCTTCTTTTTAGAACTACTTGCCCTTGTTTATTTTTAAATTCTTCTATAGTGTGATCTTTACCTTCCTTCCAATTTTCATCTTTTGTTATTGTCTTATGTAGGACTTCTTCTGTATAAAAACCATTATTATTCAAATTTGGTGCAGTTCTACTATTATTGGTAAAGCTTACTTCGAACAAACGAACATTATCATTTGGCTTATTATTTGTATACTCGTACTTAATACTATGGTTGCTTGGAGCTTGCTCATAGGGATGTATCTTTTTTTTAATACGCCAATCTCTACCAGGAGCCCCTTGTTCTAAAACTCTGTTTAGTCCCGAATTTTCGAATACAAATTCTTGGTATGGATTTTCCGTATAACCATATTTATCTGTATTATAAAAATTATGAACTTCTTCAATTCCATTGACCCTAACATTTGAACTAGAATGTATTGCGTAAGGCAAGTATTTTTTCACCTGTCTACCTAGACCATCATAAAGTATTGGTGTTACTACATTTTCCCAATTCCCTCCTGCTTGAAGGGCAATATTTTGTATTGGTCTGCCGATACCATCATAATAGGTAATATTATTAGTTTTATTTCCACTCTCTCCTAAATCCGTATTATAAACCGTTTGTTTCGTGTAGTTCTGATTGTCATGCAAAATAGGGAAAACCAAATCTGGATTAATACCAAAACTTACGTAAGCGACTTTAGTATCAGTAGGGGGCGAATTTAAATCTGTCTGTATAGAAACAGATATAATACCATATTTTACCGGAGGCTGTGCTCCTAGACTCTCATCCCATAGAACTGTAATCCCAACTGGGTTATTTTGATTATCAAATTGATAGTTGGTAATGGTTCCTCCTTCAAAAACTTCCCAACGAATATTGGCTATATCGGTAAAACTCGATCTTTCTATTGTATAGCTAGTTGTTGTATTATTAGTTATATACCTATCACCAATAATATCTACTTGCGCACCCAGAGAGTGCACCATAAGCACAAATAATAGTAAATACAAATGCTTCATAATTATTGTTGATTTTTATAATAATATTTGTTTTTTGACACCAATTTTCCTTCATCATTTGTTATATGAGAAAGTCTATTCAATCCATCATAATGATAAGTAGTTGTTCTACCTCTCTCGTCGGTCATAGTTTCTATGCCAATAAGTTCATTATATGTATAGGTCTGTACTAGAGCTTCACTCAATATAGGTGCTGTTCTCAAGTTGTTTAAATCACTTAGTTGTAACCCTGAAGTCTCAAAATTTCTAAGTTTAGACGGTGTTACCCCTAAAGCCTGAGCCAAGGCCTGGAAACTTGCATTAGAAACCATTGCAACAGGATACGTGCTATTGTACGCCCATATGTATGAATTGGTAATACCTTTTTCAAAGTCTTTAGTTTCTAGAATATTGCCTTTACTGTCGTAATCAATGTATTCTTTAATGGTTCTAAAATCTTCGTTAGCCACAGCGATTTTATAAAACTTTGGGACAATAATCCCGCTATCTAATTCTTGAAATTCCAGCCTTGTTGATGATATTAACTTTTCCTCATTATCACTTACATGATAAATCATTGTTTGTACTGGTGTACTAATCATATTGCGACTTATCAACTCGTTCAGTAAACCAATTTGTTCGTGTGACATAGAATTGGTTTCATATTTTAACATTTCTTCAGGGAAAAAATTTTTGGTGATTATTTTTTTTCCTTCCTCAATTAGTTTTTCAACCCTAATAGGTAACCTGTGACTCGTTAATTGTAAATAATCGAAATTTCCTTGTTGAGAAGTATCTATATTTTCATGATTGTTATATCCATAATTAGAAATATTGACGATTGCGGTTTCATTGTACCTAGAAGAACCGTATACCCGATGTTCTTGTTGTTGTAATATGGTAATATCCAAAGGAATTAGATATCTGTTGTTTAAATGATAATTATTGGGATCGGATATAGTCATAGCGTCGTAAACTTGTAAGCCCTGGACCTTATCTATAATATAATTACCATATGTATTAATAGTTGTTTCTACTAAATTTTCTTTGGAATCGTATTTTTCAACCGATTTTAATTTACCATTTAAAGAACTTGGAAATACAGGGGCATATACTTGTGTTGGTGTATTTTGATCTAACTCATAATTGTAAACATTTCTGAAACTATTACCGTTTTCTACATCAATAAATTCTTCTTCTACAGAAGAATATCCTACAATATTTCCTTGTATTCCTCCGCTAACGGGTACGTAACTGTCAGTTTGAAACCTGAGAAGGCTACGTCCAGCGGCACATCCAGTTCCATCTCCCATTGATATATTATTATAATACCTTGGTATACTTAATAATTTTCCGGAAGATGTTTTTTGTTCTTCCCCATCTACTGAAATCGTTTTATTATAAAAAAATCTCCTAGTATTTTTAGGCGAAATAATTTCTTTTATTCTTAGCCCTCCAGCATTGTAACCTAGAGCAGATATTTTAGATTTATCAGTATATTTGTATGAAATTCCTCCAGATAAATAATGATTATTGATATTTTGGTATTCATAAGGTATATTAAATCGTATTCTATAATTACCAACAGGTAGAGACATATCGAATTCTTCTTCAAAATGTCTAAATAATTCTTGCTCTGGCCAATAAGCAACATTAGCAGGTATTGGTAATTTAAATTGTTGTATTAAAACCTCACTTTGTTGATTACCGTCTAGCCTATATAAATCTATCGAGAAATTACGTTGCAAAAAATATATACGGTCGTAAAAATCCTTACTTATATCAAACATTAAGCTTAAAGATTCCATTTCTTGACTTTCACTAATACTAAATTCTTCATAATTTGGAATTGCTACAAATGTGTCTATATAAGGGGTAAAGGGGTTAGCATATTCTTTATAGTGATGTATAGACAATCTGGCTTCCTTTTTTTCATATTGACTTAACCCTGCTCCAGAATTGAATTTATTAAGATCATATTTGTATTCTACAATACCACCTGTAGGATATTCAATCTCTTTAAGTGTTCCTAGTATGGCATACTCTAGATTAGCTCTTCTATCTGCACCTGAATAAGAACTTTTTTTCTCATTGTCAAAAGTATATACTTCAGGTATTGTTGAAGATCTATTAAGTTTTCCATTATAATACCCCCAGTGATCATAAGAGTTGGACAATTTGGAAGGTAACCGTTTATCGTAGTAGTATCTAAATTTATAAGAAGGAATACTTTTTTGAATATCTTTAACATTGATTTCCTGTAGTTCCACTAATTTCAAACGTTTATATTGTCGCTTTTCAAGCATAGAAGCATCTGCATCGGCGTTGAAATAACCTTGCGTTAAATTTATCTTTTTAACCAAGGATAAATCGTTATCCAATATTTCAATACTGGATAATCTCTTGGAATATCCGGTACCATAATCATCTCTATTTGCTGAATTAAAAACAACACGTCCTCCATCCCATGTAATACTCTTGATTAAATGCCGCTGTGTACTAACAACTGCATTTGAAATTTCTTTTTTTCCTAATGCAAATTGACAATCTCCTGGAGTAGACAAATCGAGTGAAAACCTAGATTCTCCAAATTCTATCCATTTAGAAGGGGTTGAACCATTCGGCACTGGACTATACCAATAATCAATAGTCTCCTTTGGTCTAGCATGTCCAAATATATATTCCTCATCTTTATAATACTCAAAACTGATTTCCTTTTTATTTGGAGTGATAATTTTTGTAAGCAACCAACTGTCTATTACATTTTTGTTCAGACCAAGATCATAAGCTGTATTGGATTCATCTACATTATTAAATTCATAGATTACTCCATTGGGGGTTACTGCCCTGAAATAAGGATGAGAATTTCCATTTTTAAACAACTCTATTTTTAGGTTTTCTACGTTATCCAAAAGACGGCCATAACCAAGTAGATTTTGGGTGTTTTCTCCTTTTGATTGTGCAATAAATTTGCCAGAATACCCACCAAAATTATACATGAATAAATCTGGTTCTGTATCCGATAATTTAATAGGTCTATCGAACCCCCTGGGGTGCTCATAAAACTCGTCCTGATACCAATAGGCATTAAGATTAAATACTTTATCAAGGTACAATAACTCCCACTCCCCTACTTGTGGAGGCAAAAAACCACAACTTTTTAGTCCTGATGAGGGTGGAACATCCGGAAAATGTCCCTGAGGCCAAGAAGCATCGTATAAGTCTTCATTACAAGTATAAAAGCCTATACTATGAATTTTATCATAATCGCCATAGCTGTTTAAATAATTTCGCACTCCGTTATCTGTGTAAATATCATTTTCACCTCGAATTTGTCGAGTAATTGCCCCCCCTGCATTAAGACTCCAGCCTAAGCCTACCCAACTAGCTTCCTGACTAACCTTTATCCCCCCTGCATGATAACTTAAACTTATAGGTAGTTGATAATCTCCTGTATCAACAGTATACAATGGTAAATTAATATTTGGTACGCCTGAATAATGGCTAATGGGTGTATCTGCGTATCTTGCCAATTCCGCTACTGTGGGTGTGGCAGCAAATTGTACAGAAGGAGCCTCTGGTTGAGCATTACTTGATAGGACTGAAAATAGCCCAATGATAAACGCTACTATTATATTTTTCATGTTTATATTATCTAATTAATGTAAACTTGCTTCTAATGCTAAAACACGTTTTTCTAATTTTCTGAACTCATCGTATTGATTTACTGATATTTGTTTCTGTAATTTCAACTGCTTATCTTGATTTAGAATATATAGTGTCAATTCCTCTACCTTTTCCAGCAACAACCTGTTCATCTCCCCAACTTCAATTCCATTGGTCTCAACATCATTTGCAGATGGGATATTGGGCAAGTGTCCCTTTTCTTCAATATGTTTTTCAACCTCATCTAAAGTAGGTAGGGTATACTCTTTTTGAAATACATAGTCTGGCCAATTGTCCGTATCAACACGAACTTCACGCGCCCTGACCGGACCGTCCACGGCAAGTCTGTACCCTGTTATCGCACCAGTGCCGATACCCACGTTACCTAGAGTATAGAAAATATTAGAACCTGATTTAGTCCAATTTGAAGTTGTTCCACTATCTATGTTTTCTAGCTTAAAAAGCTCAATGGCATTAACAATAGGATCGTTTGCAACTTGGGTAAATTTGATTACTAGAGAACCATTCGCAACAGTTAAGCTATCAGCAACCATTTTGTATATTTTCTTAGCCCCATCCATGGGGTCGCTGCTAGGTAAGGCCGCGGCAGTCATAATATTAAAATTATCGACTGTAAATTCTCCACTATTGACATCAATATCAAAACGCCGAGTATTCCAATTGCTGTTTGCAACTCCATGATAAGGTTCTGCAAAATGTAATACCACCTTGTACTCTCCGTTCTGAAGATTGCTAAATGTATAGTCGAACTCACTTGCTGTATTACGACTCATTAATCGGAATGACCTATATGGCTCGTTTAGCTCCGGTCCGACATAGTCAAAGTCTATAGTAGTGGAATTGGATGTAAAAGAAATGTCATCACTTGAAATATCAGCATCATAGTCTAGCCCGTCATCGGCTGTTACCGAACTGCCGCCACAATTGATTCTTTTTATAAGTGTTTCTTGCTGGGCAAGGGAAATATTTGAAAACAGCAAGAAAGTAAAAAATAAGTAAATGCCTAATTTTTTCATTTTTAGAGATATTAAATTTGAAGCTCTGGACCAGAACCACTTTTGATTTTCAGAGTAAAAAGAACGTTTGATTATGCTTTTTTAGCAAATGATTATCGATGAACCACCTAAACCGTAGTGAATTAGTAAACCATTTTCGTTAAAAGGGCTACTTCTACCGATAACTAACTACTTTAAGGATATGACTCCTTATGACTCAAACTTGATGGGAAAACCATCATTTTGTAGGCTTTTTCTTATTTAATTGATAATTAAATAGTTTTTAGACGCTTTTGTGAGTAAAAAATTAAGATTCCCTATTTTTTTATTTACACAAAAACCTCTTTATATAACAATTTTCCTTTCCTATCGTTAAGTACAAACACTCAACTCAAATGAACCTACCTGTATCCATTATTATAGTTGATGACCACCCGATGGTTGTAAGAGGATATAAACTATCCCTTGAAACATTGAGCAATGAATTATCACTTTCAATGCAAGGAGCTAGTAATTGTGAAGAAGTACTAGAACTTATGGAGAAGAACAATGAAAACTTCGCCGATTTATTATTACTCGATATTAATTTACCAGCTGCTAAATCGAAAGGAATCCATGATGGTGAAGATCTAGGGTGTCTTATAAGACGAAAATTCCCCAAAACTAAAATCATTGTACACACAGCATTGAACGACACACACCGTATTACCAATATTTTTTACAGCCTCAAGCCCGAAGGTTTATTGATCAAATCTGAAATTGATGAGAGAACTCTAGTAACAGCCGTATCAAATGTTTTAATCGGACGAACATATTACAGTAATATAATTAATAAGTTATTAAGTAATACCAATTTTAAAGATATTCATATAGATACCTGGAGTAAGAAAATATTGCAATACCTCTCTAAAGGACTTAAAACAAAAGATTTACCAAAACATATACCACTTTCGATTGCTTCCATTGAACGTAGGAAAAGAGAGTTAAAGTCACTACTGGGAGTACCCAATGGTGGGAATATGGAATTATTGGAAAGTGCCAGAAATAAAGGATTTATTTGATATAATAAACAAATAGACATTTCATAAAAAATACTAAATGCGTGGCAATGATTCTAACATTACATGCAAAAGTTGATAAGTTGCCTCTTTAATTGTATCTCTTAACCTTTTGTCCCATTCAGCACATCACCCTGCACTCCGTAAATACTACATTTCGGGCAATAAGCTTCACTACACCAGTCTTGGACCCGCCCCTTGTCTTTGGGCTCCCTACTCCCCTCTTCCTTCCCACTGCGCTGGAAAGCAACACTTCGTTCATAAGCCAAAAGACACGGATCAAGTCCGCTCCTCACCGGAAAGTCCAAAATTCTGTTTTCTTAACAAAATTCCCAGTGCATCCTTCTTGAGTCCGTACTTGGGAATTCTTAAAAACAGGATTTTCGACTAGCACATTTTAAGGGGTTTATAATGGAGGGAGCCTGTCTTGTTTTTCGGGACGGCGAAAAACAGGTATGCCATAAGCCATTCTAATACGGTCCCATCCCCTCCTTTCGCTTAACTGCCGGTACGCTCAAATCACGAATAGGCCCGAAAGAATGGCTAATGCCCTAATGGAATTTGTCAAGACTATACAAGTTTCAGGGTACAGATCGGGTATCTACCTCCTTGAAAACCCAGCGGTTTTACTACGTTGCAGACACTCCCGATTTGTACCCTGAAAATCTGGACAAAACCCACTCCCTCCATTGTGCGGTGCACAGAAGAAAGCAAACAAACACCCCTTAAAATTGAATTCAGCTGAAACCAAAAAGGGAAATATGAACCATTTAAATCATCTATTATGAGTACTATCAGAAATCACGTACAGTTGATCGGAAACGTCGGGCAAGAACCGACCATTACCAACCTTGAAAGTGGCAAAAAGGTCGCCCGCTTTTCACTCGCCACAAATGTCCATTACAAAGATGCCAAGGGCGATAAAAAAACGGACACAGACTGGCACACCGTAGTGGCTTGGGGCAAGACCGCCGAAATCATAGAAAAATATGTCGAGAAAGGCAAAGAGGTCGGGGTGGCCGGCAAACTGAAGACCCGTACCTATACCACGGACGATGGCAACCAACGATATGTTACCGAAGTGGTAGCGGATGAAATCCTTCTATTGGGAAATAGGTAAACTACAAATCAGAGGGAATCCTAGAATGCTAGGGTTCCCTCACTATTCACGACTTAAAAACATCCTTGCATATGAAAACACAGGTCAATGAAATACAGGTAAGCTATCATGAAAATACAGGCGTTTTTGAAGCAATACCCATGAAAAGCTCCCAAGATGTGGCAAAATTGCTATATGAAAACTGGGATACCGACACCATAGGATTAAGGGAAACCTTCAAAGTACTCTTGCTAAACCATTCCAATAAGGTGAAAGGAATCTATCCCTTGTCGGTCGGCGGGATTACAGGGACTATGGTCGACCTACGGATATTGTTCGCCCTGATACTCAAAACATTGTCCACGACCGTCATTTTGGCCCATAACCACCCTTCGGGAAAACTAAGGCCCAGTGAAGCGGACAAAGCCGTGACCCTGAAAATCTCCAAAGCGGCACGCCTTTTTGATATCACGATTTTGGACCATTTGATTATCGCACCCAACGGAGGGTATTACAGCTTTAAGGATAATGGACTGTTATGATATCGTTCGTAAATAAGAAACGTAACGTAGCAAATGCTACCAAAACGGCCCTTTTATTATGAAGGGCTTTTTCTATGTTCAATGCCCTATTTTACATATCTTTAGGGCGTTAGGCACATGTAGTGCGCTAACGGTCATCACCTCATTTTGATTTGACTTTCCTCGATGACCGTATCCAAAAAAACAAAAAATAGAAGGCAACTGACCGCGGTCAGCTTGTTCGAACGTTCGGGTCCCTGCGGAACGAAAAGGAGAAGCAAGAGGGTAACACGCTACGCGATGTTACAGTTAGTTTTTTTGTTTTAAAAAACTGATAACCAAACATTTATAAAATAAATGAAATTTAGTTGATACGGCGGTTTACAGCAAAACGGCCCTGACCGCCCTAAACAGGCAATAGTTTACAGCAATAATGGAAGATTCCTATAAAAAATATCATTTTTCAGCTATCAATATCAAAAAAGGGGTAGCTGTGCGCTTTCGAAACTTTTCCCGCATGGTGTCGGCTTCACATACCCGTACCTTGGAGACGGTCATGAATTTTTTTGAATGGAACGACCTCTCGCCCAACGATGACCTGGGCATCAAAAACAACAGGACCAACAAACGTATCAATGCCGTCATTGCTATCCTGAAAAATATCGAGAAACACCAGACCCTGCCCACCAAGGCCATGCTGGATACCCTTTTCCAAGAAATTTCCAACATGGAAAGTATCGAGGACAAAGAAGAGGATTTTGATTTTGGATCCCTCGAACCCTTATCCCGGGACACCGAACTGCAACAGTACCGCAACCGCTATGAAGAAATGCAAGAACAACTTGGAACCTATAGAAACCGCATACAGGATTTTCTAGAAAAATTGACCTACGTCAAAGGAACCTTCATCAAAGGACACTACAAATTGGATATGGACAAAAACGAATTTGAAAAATTTAAAAGGGAACTGTAATATGTACATCACCATTAGTGCCCAAAAAGTGGATGGTAATTATGCACAAAGCGCCTCGGCTTTCGTCGACTACCTCGAAAAAGAAAACCAGGGAAAGGACAGGGCTGATCTTGAATACTTCTTCGACCAATACGAGAATAAAATCACAGCGGCCGAAGTGGTCGCCGAAATAGACGGCAATACGACCAAACTAAAAAAGACCGAGCCCAAGTACTATTCCATTACCCTGAATCCGAGTAGGCGCGAACTCAAGGCTATTCAGGATTCCCCCGATGACCTAAAGCGGTATACAAGGGAAGTCATGAAAGCCTACGCCAAGGCCTTCAATAGGGAAATAAACAATAGACCGGTAACCGTCGAAGACCTTAAATACTATGCAAAGGTAGAACGTCAACGCACCTTTAAGGGAACCGACAAGGAAATCCGTGAGAACCAGCCCTATGCCACACGGATATTGGAGTTAAAGCAACAAATACGTGGCATTGAGGCTGGAAAACAATCGGGCAATATCCGTGAACTAAATAAGGAAATCAACCAACTCGAAGCAGCGGCCCCGCATCGATTGAACGGCAAACGTATCGTTCGGGGCACGGCAAAACCGGGACCTCAGAGCCATGTGCATATCATCATTAGCCGTAAGGATGCCAGTAACCGTTAC
This sequence comes from Zobellia sp. OII3, assembly GCF_002211465.1. Lineage (NCBI taxonomy): Bacteria > Pseudomonadati > Bacteroidota > Flavobacteriia > Flavobacteriales > Flavobacteriaceae > Zobellia > Zobellia sp. OII3. The sequence goes on from NZ_MWRZ01000012.1 coordinate 60,128, forward strand.
AGCCTTTCCCCAGGGAGCAAACACAAGACCTCAGAAGTGCAAATGCATGGCAAGACCGTAAAACGGGGGTTTGACCGGGATACGTTTATCAAAAATTCGGAAAATACCTTTGATACCCTGTTCAAATATCGGCGTAACTATGTAGAGACCTATACGGCTAGAAAAACCTTTTTAAAAGACCCCAAACTCTATTTCTCCATGATAACCAAATTGCCCACCAACGAAAAGGCCGTGGCCTTTAAACTGCTTCAAAAGTCCGGGGTAAACACCACCTTGTTGAGCATCCCTACGAGCAAGCTCCAGCTTACCATCAAGGCCATTAACCAACTGAAAAAAGGCATTGGAAAGGCCATAGAATCAGGTTCCATCGGGATATGAACTGGCAATGGGAACATATCGTCCTTTATATTGTCGTGCCAGTTCTGTTCGGGTACACGATACTCTATGGATTGTTCTTTGCCGAACGGAAAAAACCAACGGATAAAAAGTACAGGGTACGTTTCAAACTAAAGAACGGTAGGTTCAAAATCGACAATATCCGGCGGGGAGCTTCCATCATCGGTTCGGCGGGCAGCGGAAAAACGGAAAGTGTCATCTATAATTTTTTACAGCATTTCAGTACGCACGGATTTTGTGGCGTGATTCATGACTACAAGAACTTTGATCTCTCCGAAATTGCCTATCCCCTGTTCAAGAACAAAAGCATTTCATTTTATACCATTTCCTTTGGTGATATCCATTATAGGGTCAATCCGATCGCCCCCAAATATTTATCCAATGAAGAAAGCGTCAACGAAGTGTCCCGGGTACTTATGGAAAATTTATTGGAGCAGAGCCTATCGGAAAAAAGTGGAAGCAACAAGTTTTTTTCCGATGCTGTGGAAGGATTGTTGAGCGGCATGATTTGGAAGATGAAAACGGCCTATCCCGATTTATGTACCCTGCCCCATATCATTGTCCTGTTCCAATCGCTCACCACCAAAAAACTGATGGCATTCCTGAAATCGGATTTGACCTCCCGAAGTATGGCCAGTGCCTTTATCAACGGTATCGATTCGGAAAAGCAAACCGCCGGGGTAAAAAGTACATTGGCCAACGCCTTTAAAAAAATCAGTTCCCAAAAAATGTTCTTTGCCCTTTCCAAGGATGAAGTACCGTTGGATATCAATAACCCCGACCACCCGGCCGTAGTGTCGCTGGTCAACGACCCAAAGTATGATTCGGCCTACTCCCCCATTATTGCCATGGTAATGCATACTATTATAAAGCAGATGAGTATCCGTGGCAGAAAGTCTTCCTTTCTACTGATGGAAGAGGCACCCACGCTCAAACTTCCCAATATGCATCGGATTCCCGCTACCTTAAGAAGCTATGATATTTGTACGGTGTATGTGATGCAGGACAAGGTACAGAACGATCTGCTGTACGGTGACAAGGCCAGCAAGGCGATTCTGAGCAACCTGTCCTATCAATTTTTCGGAAAGGTAAACGACCCGGATACGGCCAAATATTACGAACGCTTTTTTGAAATCATAAAAAAACCGACCCGCAGTATCAGTAAAAGTAGTGGCCTGAGCTTGGAAAGCCGCATTACCAAAGGCGAAAAAGAGGTATCCAAACGTAGGGCGGATATGTTCTTTCGTTTGAGACCCGGGGAATTCGTGGCCTTTGCGGACGGTAAAGATCGTAAGCTACGGTTTACATTGCAGCGCATAGTACGGACTATCCCGAAAAGAAAAGTTGTCCATACTGATGGAGAAATTAAACTGGCGTATGAAAGGTGCTACTCGGAAATCAAAAAACTGATGTAAGGTTTAGTTTTAGACACCGACCATCTTAAAAAACTCACTTAACTTTAAGTTTTTAGCTTCACAGATTCGCACAATAGTATTAAGACTGATATTGTAGTTTTCATCATCTCTAATTCTCCGAACAGTTTTCTCTTCAAGATAGTGGTTTCTAGCAAACAGACTATTATTATCAGTTGGATTAACCCACTTATCTCTGATAAATTCCACTATTTTCCGATTACAACTTTTCATTCCAAACAAATAAAGTTGATTTAGAAAAAAATCTTTCGGACTTGAATCCGAATTAATTGATATTTTTAGTATATTAGCTATGAAATATTAATTTTGCGATTCTTCTAAAAGCAAAACATTAGAAGCATTCGCTTTGAATCTCGATCTGAAAACTGGTAATTTTTGTGCAACGAGAGAATAAGCAGATTGCTCACGACCCGGGCGTGGGCTCTCTTATTGTTGCACGGTATACCAGTACCTCAGATCAATAAGTTGAGCTCCACGCTTTTTTCGTTTTTCGGTCCTCACCAGAGTTCAAAGCTTTTGCCCTAATTGGCACCAAAGTCTCGCATTTAGTTCAAACGTTATGAGCATCATTCATCCTAAACAGGCTACACAATGGCGACTACCAATTCTCCGATTTTGGCGAACTAACGGCCCATCGATACTTGAGCTGCTCTTTAAAAAGAAGCCCAAAAACCCAGTCTAAAAATCTCTTGGCTGTAGTTTTGGGCTTACGATTTTTCTTTTCCGGTTAACGTCACCTCTTTTACCCAAAGCTGTTCAAATAATTTTATGGCACCCGGCCATTCCACGTAATTCTAGCCACTCTTTTATTAAAATTTCCAGCATCCAAACCTATATGGTATTTGGACAGGTCGATTATTGCTTTGCTTCAGCCTAAAAACATTAGACCCAATCAGACATAGGCTAACACGAAAAAATCAACCTATCAACTCCTCTAGAATGTTGCTGACGAAACAGAAAATGATTGTATAAACCAATTCTCTAAATTATGAAGAAAATACCACTTATAAAGAATGCCCTTCTCAACATACTCACCGCCTACTTTTTCTTATTCCCTCTTCTTAGCACAAAAATTGATGCCATGCCCCCTATTGAAAAAGAAGTGTTTTTCGAGACTCGCTCCATTCAATCCACAATTTCGGGAATAGTTTCCGATACCAACGGACAGCCAGTTTCCGGTGTTACCATTCAAATAGGTAAAACTAATAAAGGAACCATCACGGGACTTGATGGGGCCTACACAATTCAAGTGGCATTTGACACCCACCTGATCTTTTCATCCATTGGTTACAGGACCGAAAGTATACCTATTAAAGGCAGAACGAAAATCAATGTTATCCTGCAAGAAAGTGTGACACAACTTGATGAAGTTGTCCTTAATGCGGGATACTATACGGTACATGAGAAAAAAGGAACCGGAAATATCGCTAAAATGGAAGCAAAAACTATTGAAAAGCAACCAGTAAACAATCCATTGGCAGCTCTGCAGGGACATATATCGGGCGTCAACATCGTACAGAACACCGGAGTGCCCGGTGGAGGGTATACCATTGACATCCGCGGTCAAAACTTTATCGGTGGTGGTACGGAGCCCCTATACATAATAGATGGTGTCCCCTATGGTTCGCAGTCCTTAGCCTCCGTTAGTGTTTCTGCGAGCATCAATGGCGGGAACATCAGTCCCCTAAATGCGATAAACCCCAACGACATCCAGAGTATCGAAGTCCTGAAAGATGCCGACGCCACGGCCATATACGGGGCTCGGGCCGCAAACGGAGTGGTTCTCATTACAACCAAAAAAGGGAATATCGGTGAGACCCGGTTCAAGGTGAACATAAGCAGTACGCTAGGCAAAGTCTCCAACTATTTAGATTTGATGAATACCGAGCAATATCTTGAAATACGAAGGGAAGGTATAGTAAACGATGGCTTTGGGGATTATCTTAAAGACCCTGCCTTCGACTTTGCTTGGCCCGACCTAAAGACATGGGATCAAAACCGTTATACCGATTGGCAAAAAGAACTGATCGGTGGTACGGCCCACCGTACCAATGCACAACTTTCAGCCTCCGGGGGTAGCGAGGACACCCAGTTCCTGATAAGTGGTGCATACCAAAAAGAGACTACAGTCTTCGTTGGCGATTCCAATTACAAAAAGGGATCACTTCATAGCCATATCAACCACAGGTCAAAAGATAGAAAGTTCAACCTCCATATGTCCACCCTCTATACCACCGAGAACAACCGGATGCCACGTACCGATCTGACCGTAAAGGCCTATACCACCGAACCAAATGCTCCTTCTTTATATGATAACGAAGGCCATATCAATTGGGCGAACAACACCTGGGAGAACCCTTTGGCTTCCCTAGAAGAGAAATACAATGTAAAAAACAATACGCTGATCGCGAATGCAGGGGTTTCCTATAAGGTGTATCCCAATCTAGAATTAAAAACGAATTTGGGCTACTCTGATTATTCCCTGGCATCCTATAGGTTACTACCCAGTTCGGCAAGAAATCCAATTTTGAACCTCACTCCGGAGACCTATTCTTCCAATACATCGAACAGTTCCAAACGCCATTCTTGGATTATAGAACCGCAACTGCATTGGAACAAACAGTGGGACAGGGTAAATGTAAGTGTCCTGACCGGTTCTACCTTTCAACAACAGACTACGAATACACTCGTCCAAAAGGGTATCGGATTTCCTAACAACAACCTATTGTTGAACTTTTCCGCTGCAGCGAACATCGAAATCATCGAAGACATGGATATCGACTATAGCTACCAAGCATTTTTTGGTCGGATCAACTTGGATTTAAACGATACATATATCTTTAATTTAACAGGACGTCGTGACGGTTCCTCCCGCCTCGGACCGGGAAAACAGTTCGGGAATTTTGGTGCTGTAGGATTGGCTTGGCTTTTTTCCAATGAAAATTTCCTGAAGGACAATTCCTTTTTCAATTATGGAAAAATAAGGGGGAGTTATGGTACAACAGGTAGTGATAACATTGGTGATTATGAGTTCTTGAACACCTACAGTGTTTCGGGCTTTGACTACAATGGAATAGCTACGTTACGTCCCACCCGACTCTTCAATCCCGATTTCGGTTGGGAAGTCAACAAGAAGTTGGAATTTGCACTAGAACTTGGTTTTTTCCGAGACCGTATACTGCTCAACACAGTTTGGTTTCAAAATCGCTCTTCCAACCAACTTATCGGTATTCCTTTGGCCACAACAACGGGTTTCAACAGTTTAACAGGCAATTTTAACGCAACGGTCGAGAACACAGGTTTTGAAGTCGATTTCCGCGCCACCCTTATACAAAGGAATAATTTTCGGTGGATAACGAATTTTAATATCACCCTGCCTAAAAACAGACTGCTCGAATTCCCGGGGTTGGAAACCTCCGCATTCGCCAATCGCTATCGTATCGGGCACCCCTTGACCGTAGTAAGGCTATACCATGCCCTTGGAGTGGACCCAGAGACCGGTGTCTATCAATTTGAAGATTATAACAAGGATGGGGTCATCAATAGCTTGGAGGACAGACAATGGACCGAAGATCTGGCCCCAAAATATTTTGGTGGTTTGGGGAATACATTGAGCTATAAAAATCTAAACCTTGATGTATTCCTTCAGTTTAAAAACCAAAAGGCTTTCAATTACCTGAGTCAACAGGCCACCCCCGGATATCGGAAAAATGCCCCCGTTACCTTGGTGAATCGCTGGCAACAGCCAGGTGACGACCAGCCTGTCCAAATTGCCTCGGGCGGATTCGGTGGAGGTATCGATACCGGCCAACTGCAAGGCAATAGTAATGCAGCGGTATCCGATGCCTCCTTTATCCGATTGCGCAATATAGCCCTAACCTACAAAATTCCCCAGAAATCCAGTAAGGCACTAGATGTAAGCATCTACCTGCAGGGGCAAAACCTGTTCACTATAACGGAGTATGACGGGCCCGATCCAGAGCAGTCATCCTATCTTATTCTTCCTCCGTTGCGCCAATTGACCTTGGGTTTACAGCTAGGCTTTTAACTATAAATTTATCCATATGAAAAATATAATCCCTATGACATTAACGAAGGTATTGACTATCAAAAATTTTGTGCGCACTGTGCTGCCAAATGTACTGTCCCTCTGTATTTTAACGACTTCATCTTGTAGCGATTTCGTAGAGATCGACACCCCCACGAATACCTTGGTCGCCGAAACGGTATTTGAGGATGCGTCCACAGTGGAATCTGCATTGGCGAACCTATACTATACGATGCGGGAAGAGGGCATGGTTTCGGGCAGGTATGGGCTAAGCGCCCTTATGGGAATCTACAGCGATGAACTGGATTACTACAAGTTTGACCCATATTATCTAGAGCTCTACCACCATAATGTTACGGCTTCCAATGCGCTTCTTTCTGGTTGGTGGAGCAATGCGTACCACCTGATATTTGCTACCAATGACATCATTGCAGGTATGGAAGACAACACCAACCTATCTCTGGAAGACCAAGCCCGGTTCAAAGGGGAAGCATTGTTCGTTCGGGCGTATATGCACAGCTTATTGGTAGCTCTATATGGGGACATTCCTTATATCACCACTACAAATTATGCAACCAATAATACCGTTTCACGCATGCCATTAAAGGAGGTATATGAACATATTCTTGCCGACCTTACCGAATCGGTAGATTTACTGAGCAATGATACCACGGATGAAAAGGTGGTACCTGATCAATCGACGGCTAAAGCCCTATTGGCCAGAATCTATCTCTATACCGAAAATTGGGCCCTAGCGGAAAGTACCGCATCCAAACTTATTGATAGCTTTAATCTAGAACCTGAAGTTCAGAACGTCTTTTTAAAGGAGTCCAAAGAGACGATATGGCAATTCAAGCCCAACGGTATTTCCGACCACAACACCTATGAGGCCAACGAGTTTGTTATCCAGTTCGTTCCGGGGCAGACCTATGCCCTTGGTAACGACCTGCTCAATACTTTTGAGCCAGGGGATTTAAGAAAGGTGCATTGGACAAGGAGTTTATCGAGTGCGGATGAATCGACCAGCTTGCATTTTGCACATAAATACAAAGCCCTTCTAAGTCAAACGGAATCACTTGAATACTCCATCGTCTTTCGTTTAGCGGAGCAATACCTGATCCGTGCGGAGGCACGTGCACAACTCGGAAAAATTAACGGGGCAAAGCAGGACCTGAACGTTATCAGAAATCGTGCTGGATTGGCAAATACAACAACCATTACTAAGGATGGACTTTTAGAGGCCATTCTCAAGGAACGTTTCACTGAACTCTTTACGGAACAAGGACACCGATGGTTCGACCTCCAACGCACGGGAACGGCACCAGAAACATTATCCGCTATTAAAGCGGATTGGAACGCTACGGATGTTCTATTGCCCATCCCAAGCACAGAACTTGAAATCAATCAGAATTTAAAACCACAAAATCCTGGCTACTAGGCCATGCTTGTTAATTTAAAAAAAATGATAGAATTAAATAACATTCGATCTATCGCTCCACCTGGAAGCAAAGTCCTCATATACTTATTTGTACTCCTTTTTCTTACTGGCCATAAGGTTTGGGGCGGGGCCAATACACCGCTCGAGATACCGTTTCCAAGTTTACGAACCGAGCTATCGCCCCCTCATTCCAATACTAAATTTGTCAAGGCCCATCTTCAGGAAGGCCGTCTCTATTTGGAAATACCGGTGGAATTGCTGGACAAGGATATGCTGTTCATTAGACACAACAGTGTGGAGCAGCAGGCATACAAACACGTAGCATGGTCCAGAAGTGGCACTCAAATTTTCTTGGAAGCCCCAAGGGTCAAATCCCTAAGTGGGGTAACCATTCCCGTTGATAACGACCCTGATATCGAGAAAAGTATAATGGCCGTATTTCAGATGATCCCCGAAAAAAGTAATTCCAAAATGCTATATATCGATGCTACCGAACTATTTCTATCCAATACGGGCATGTGGGGTGCGGGTTCCAATGCCCCCTTGCTTAAGGAACTGTCTTCGTTATATGAATATAAACTACTGGAAAATGAACTTATCGTTAAAACGAAAAGGGCCACTGGTAAAGAAGGTAAGATACATACACACCAAGTGGATTATAGTCTTTTCGTATTACCCGAACCAATGAAACCAAGACGTTTCGACTATCGTATGGGTTTCTTCTGCGAAGATGTAAAGAGCCCCATAAATCACATGACCAAAAGCGCGAAGGCCAACATCTCAAGATGGCGGTTGGAAAAAAAATATCCGGACAGGCCCCTTAGTATCCCCATTCAATCGATCAACTTTACCCTTAGTCCTGAAATACCAAAAAAATGGCGACCCTATGTGAGAGCGGGGATCCTAGAATGGCTACCTGCTTTTGAGGCAGCGGGGTACAAAGACGCCATAACCATAAGTGAATTTTCCGCACGAGATAATGATTGGAACGAGAACAGTGTCAACCGTTCCATGGTACGATGGGGAAACAAGAGAAGCCTACGGGGGTTCGAGGATAACAGTGGTTCGAACGCATCAACGGTGATAGACCTGCGCTCGGGAGAAATCCTAAAATCGGACATCCTTATTGGATCTTCCTATCAATCCCTTTCGGACGAATATTTCGTTCGATGTGCTCCCCTAGACCCACGCGCCCTTCAATATCCTTTTCCAGATGACCTGATGGGTGAACTTGTTCAAAGTCTCGTTGCCCATGAAGCAGGGCATGCCTTTGGCATGATGGATGCAAACTTCGGTGAATATGCCTATCCCTTTACCAAAATGCGGAATCCGGAATGGTTAAAAAAGATGGGGCATTCTCCTAGTATTATGAGCTACGCGAGACACAACTACCTCCCTCAACCTGAGGATGGGCTAGCACCTTCTTTACTTATCCATAAGGTGGGCCCGACCGATAAATATTACATAAAATGGGCCTACAGCCCATGTTACCGGTGCAGCACAAAAGAGGAAGAGGAATATCTTGAACAGTTAATTGAACAACAGGATACCATTCCGTGGTATAGATATAATAAAAGCCGACAGGAAATCATAGGTCCCGGGGCAACAAATGAAGTTGTCGAAAATAATGATCCCGTGCGCAGTACGGCACTAGGGCTACAAAATATCAAACGCGTATTTACGCTGCTTCCTAAAGTTAACAAAACAGAAAAAGATTATGCGCTGGTGAAAAGACTCTATGACAAAACTGTTGAATTATGGTACCGAGAAATGAAACATGTACTCTCCATGATCGGCGGGTCTACGATCCAGTATAAATCGGGTAATCAAAAGGGAGGAATATACACCCCGATTGCATGGAGCCGACAGGAAGAGGCCCTTGATTTTCTTCTTGAAAATGCATTTAAAAACAATAACGAATTGGCGCAACCGGAATTCATGTATGATTTACGCTATTCGACCTATCCGGATACGCATTTGGAATTTCAAATAAGATTGTTGTTGGAGCTGATGGACTCCAGAAGAATGAAACGATTGGAACATATCGGTCTGAAAACGCAGGACAAAAACCTTCAAGTCCGTTTTCTAGGACAAATACGGTCCGGACTCTTTGAAGAGTTACAGGAAGAATATATCACAATCGATTCCATGAGACAGACCATACAGAATACCTATGTACGTAAACTGATAATGGGGATTACAAAACCTAAGGACCTAATTGAACCCGGCAACAACCTGATGACCTATGGACATCCGTTTCAAGGTCTGTTGTTATCTGAATTGAACACCCTTAAAAAGGAGTTATCGTTATGTATGGGCAAAAAAATGGACGTAACTACACGGGGACATTTGTTACTACTCTTGAAGTCCTTGGAAAATATATAAACGAATAAGCATGCAACCTACGGTGCTTATATTTTGAATTGGCAAAGAAAAGGTGTCCTCTTAGAGCGACACCTTTTCACAATTCCATTTAAACCTATCTATGGTCTCTCGAACAATGGAATGGACAAAGCTTGGTCCGCATAGACCTGGTAACCGTCATACGTACAGGCTTTCTTCCCCGTTTCAGGACAATCAACCCCACCGGGTACTTGTTGGATTCCCGGCATGAGCGGATTGTTATAATAACCCGATTGGGCTATACTATTGGCTTCAAATGCAAATGATAGCCCTACGGCCATTAGCATGGCAAAAGCCGGTAATACGATTTTAAAGATTTTAGATTTCATATGATTATATTTAAAATGAACGACCTACTCTATTTTACAGGTTTTCGGCTTCCCCTGACACTACGTAGTATTTCTTTTATAATCAATTCTTTTCCGTTCACGAGTCTTATATATACCGAGTAAAGCCAATCCAACAAAAAAGAGGTTGAACACCAAATGTTCTTTCCAGCCCAATGTGGCTAAAACTCCCCCACATCCACAGGGTACCGAATCACTGAAGTTTAAAACCAGGAATATGTAGCTTGTGAATATGGTCATTAGGAATAGGCAGCCATAGAAGGCCTTTAGTAAATAGCCACGCAACAGGAGCATGCCCACAATACTATATTCCAAGATAGGAACGCCCCAGGCTATGGTGTCCGCATATGCAAAAATAAAGGGAGATCTTTCCAACTGGGCCTTGAACTGGTCGTAGACCAATATTTTATTCGTGGCGGCATAAACGAACAATACGATAAATAGAAAACGGATGAATTCGACTATTTTTTGATGCCAATTTGTGGTGATTACCATATCTTTTGATTTGATATGATAAAGTTCCATAGTAATTTTTAATCATTAGGGTTAACCTTTTGACTCTAAGGGATTTAATGAAAAAAGGCCTCTTATCATCCTAATTTACTCCTCACTAAATGATTTTCTTCGAAGATCACTAGGCGTGTACCCATATCGTTTTTTAAAAGTTCTTGAAAAATGCGCTAAACTCTTAAATCCTGTAAGATTCGCAATAGATTTTAGCGGTTTATCGGTATACCGTATCATCATTTTTGATTTTCTCAAGCGTTCTTCCATCAAGAAACGATGGACCGTAGTTCCATAGAGCTCCTTAAAACCATATTTAAGCTTAAACTCATTAGTGCCAATCTGTAATGCAAAATCTTTTAGAGGTGGGAAATGCGTTTCCAGATTGTTCATAAGAAGGTCGTGCCCTTTACGTAGTTTTCGGATGTCATCGAAACTTAACCGGATTTTCGGCTTTTTTGACCGGTGTTCTCCGGTCCCTTGCTTCTCTTTATGCTCTATTACATTTCGTTTTAAATCATTCTCCAGCGCATCTCGACCGTAGGAATGATGAATGACTGTTATCAACATGTTTTGCTCTCTATTTTTTTCAAAAAATAAAGTAGCATGTGCGAGTTTGGGAATTGCTAAACCTCCCTTCTTCCTAAAAGAGAGCTTTATTGAGGTTTCCTGAAATTCCCGTTTGGGCATAGCATCCCTTACTTCGGACCAGCGTACCTTAGACTTATCCTCTAAGAAAACACTAAACTTATTTCCTATAATATCCTCTTTTAAAACTGATAAAATATTACAGGCTTGCTGATTGACCATTTTAATGTATCCTTTGCTATCCACGATAAAGCTCATCTGGATAGTTTCCATGATCGTGGTATTAGAATTTGCATAACCTTGATGCAGCATAGCCTCGGATACTTCTTCGGCCAGCATATTAAGGGATACAGCAATGGCTTCTAGAGCATCGTTCTTAAAAGAACGTTCCAAACGATAAAAAAAATTTCCAGAAGCCATTTCCAAGAGCATTCTTTTAATTCGTTCTATCCTTTGTTTTTTGCCCATAATTATTACTTATGGTTTATTTCATTTTAAGTTATAGATCCCTTATAATCGCTAGGCCTTCGAGAACACTTCAGTGCTATCGTTCATCAACGAACGGTTCTAAAAATTTCAATGCCTCCCCTCGATTTACAAATGATTGGGTCGGGATGGGCGGGTTGTTCGTTCTTATGTAGATTGCCATCATCATTTCAGATACAGGAGGCTCAACGAGCATCGCCACTGCTTTTACTAAAACGGAACCTTCAAGAGCTAGATAAGCTCTAGCCGATTTACTAATTTCCTTAATTCCCCTAACGTCACATAGAACGGGTAACAATCTACCCTCGTGTAGTGTTAATCTATCGTTGACAATTTGAGCCGCTGCAGGTAAATCGACTTGGACGTTCTGATGGTAGTCAATATGCAAGATACCATCGTGAAAGCTATACGACGTATAGTCATTTTCAAAATAATTTCGCATAATATAGAAATCTAATAAATAGGAATAAACTTACAAAATTTTCTGCAATCCGATAGAAATCAGACTTCGGTAGACAAGTATTATCCATGGGTCATTTGTCAATAAAGGATGAAGTTTTGACTCTCAGGGATTACTAATAAGACAGACTATCCATTCTGCCCAATTCCAATTAAATTATATCTCACAAAAAAATGATTTAGAAGACAAGGGAAAAATGACAAGTGGCCTTAGCCCCTTAAAACCTATAACTCTTGAATAAATTTAAGTTTGGCCAATGGTAAATCTCCGGTCAGTGCTACAATGAGCTATCAAAACATAATTTCCGAATTCGAAAGAAAGCTGGAATCATTGGAGTCCGCTCATCAAGATATTCTATATAAAGCCGAAAACGGTATTACCCACACCGAAAATTGTATCAAAAAATTACGTAAAATAGTGATGCGAACTGGATTTACCTCTCCTGCGCAGGAAATTCACTTCTTCAAACATATCAAACCTCAAATCTTCAGTAAGCTGATATACTATGTCAAACTCTTTAAAATTGAGAGCAAACGCCCCCGGAGCAGCTCTAAGTTCCAAATAAAATATTTGAACGGCCAAATCAACAAGTTACAAGTGTTCTTCAACGATAATCTGGAATTTTACCACTACTACCGCAGAGGGGCGACCACTCTTGACGAACAGTACTTTGTAAGGGGTCAATCTGATCTTCGATCTCCCTCGGAATCTTTCCATTTTTTTGTCGACGAAGAATTTTCAACCTGCCAGGACAGCACCGTGGCAACCATTATGGCGTACGATATGCTCATTGTGTATCTACGTCAGGAAATTGAGAAGTTAGACTTGAATATGAACCATATTAAAGCAAATCCGATGAGACAATCAGCTTCAAAACTCTTCTGGACGGGGAGTAAAACAGAATTAATAGAATTGATATACGCCTTACAGAGCAGCGGAACTGTAAATAGCGGAACGGCCGACATTAAAGAACTAGCCCTCGCATTTGAACAGCTATTTAATGTGGACCTCGGTAATTACTATCATACTTTCATTGAGATAAGGGCAAGAAAACAAAGTAAGACCAAGTTCTTGGATCGCCTGATCGAAGTTTTGGAAAACCGATTTGAAGAGTCGGACGAATAACCCCAATACACTCCCAACTTGGGATTTTATCATTTACAGAAATTTTCTCTTACTATCGTATGCTCCTATTAGGAGCCCCATACCAAAAGTGTGTAATCTTAACCAAAAAGAATGAACGAAAAAAATCCCCCAAGTTGGGAACGACTATTGAATAAAATCAATTGCCAGCGGTAAACTTTGTAAAACGAAAGTCAAATCATGCAAAGCCGCCATCAAAAAACTATAACCTTGGCGGCTTTGTTTTAAAACTTATATCAAATGGCAGCAAATATTATTACTACGGATGACCTCCGCGATTTCAAAATGGAATTGCTCGACGACATTAAAAACCTTCTTACGAAACATGCCGATGGAAAAATCAAAAAATACTTAAGATCATCAGAGGTCATGGAATTACTGCAGATAAGTCCAGGGACCCTACAAAACCTCCGCATCAATGGAACCCTACCTTATACCAAAGTTGGTGGTATCATCTACTACAATACCGACGAAATCCAAAAAGTATTGGAAAATAACCGGGTAGATCGTGGCCTAAATTCCTAATCTATGAACTATATAAAGCTACTGAATACGGCTTTTGAAAAGTTCTATTTTGATGACCGTCTCAACCCCACCCATATCAGCCTCTATATGGCACTTTTCCAAGAATGGAACAGTAGCCGTTTTGCAGGAGAATTCTTTATAAACCGTAGAGAAATGATGCGGGTGGCGAAAATTGGTTCTAAGTCTACCTATCACAGATGTATGGTTGATCTGAACGCCTGGCAATACCTCTTTTATTTTCCATCTAACAACCCTTACAAGGGCAGCAAAGTCAAGATGGCCATTATGGAGACAGGTGATGAACCCGTAACGGGACGCTACAGTCCCAAATTGGAACTACTTGCGGAACAGTACTGTCCCAAAAAAGGACAGGTTGCGTACCCGCACCGTCCCATGAGTGGACAAGCACTGGTACCTAATATAAACCCTACTAAACAAGAAAAAGAGAATAAAACGCCAAAGGACAGGCGGGCCGTTATTGATTTTTTTCTTGAAAAAGATTTTGATGCCGGTGAAGCAAAAAAATTCTTTGAACATTATGCAGCGCGAAATTGGAAAACAAGTGACAACAAGGAAATTCGAGACTGGCGAGCAGTCGCCATCACTTGGATGGCCAGAAGTGAAGCTTTTGACCTAGAAAAAAAACCGGACAGGAAACGAGTGTCTCAAATCACGGACAACTTGCGTACCACCAAAAATAAAGATTATGGACAACCCCTCTAAAATTGTCGAAGGCAGTGTAGAATATTCCCTGGGCAAGTTTGACGGGAAGAGCGTTCTATACGATTTTCCAAAAATTCTGATCTATCTAAATGCCAAGGGAAAACTCCTGTTCGGAAAAAAATTTAGGATTTATGAAGTGGACAGGGAAATTCTACTGAAACTCTGCTCCTACTTTATAAGGGATAAGGAAGCTTGCAAAAAATATAATATCGATATTGACAAGGGAATCTTACTATCGGGGCCGGTAGGATGCGGTAAAACCAGCTTGATGAAATTATTGCGCCATATAGTACCAATGCATAGGCCATACGAGGTGATACCGTGCCGAAACGTAACTTTTAGCTTCAATCATCTTGGCTTTAAAACTATTGAAGAATATGGCAACACTAAATTCTTTTGTTTTGATGATTTGGGCGTGGAGCCAGCCGGTAGATTCTATGGGAAAGACTTGAACGTAATGGGTGAAGTTCTACTATCCCGCTATGAATTGTATTTGAATACAAAGCATAAAATAAAAACGCATGCCACTACCAATTTGAATGCCGAAGAGCTGGAGGAACGGTACGGCAACCGCGTCCGTAGTCGGATGCGTGAGCTATTCAATTTGATTGCTTTTAATAAATTGACAGGGGACAAAAGAAAGTAGTATGATTAAGCCTATTTGGTCCATGTCCTTTTTTTTGTTGGATCGTATTGGTTTCGATTTCCCTTCAAGTTTATAATATCTATCTAATAATTATTCAAAAAATAGAATTTGATTTAATAGAGAATATTACCCGTTTGAAAGTGACTTAAACCTAAAATTGCATAATTCTTAACGGAAATTCGCCAATCCTTGCACTCAGTAAGATCCCCGTTGGGTGTCGAGTAGGAAAAGGGAGTTTCACCCTTCCCCTCTCACAGAACCGTACGTGATAGTCTCCCATCATACGGCTCTTCTAATTTCACCTACAAAAAAAAGCTTATCCTCCTTTGGAGTTGGTAAATTATACGTAAAATTAGCTGCCCCCTTCGCTCCAGTTTCATTACAAAACCTTCGACACTACTACGAAACAGTCCACCACCTCACATTACATTGGTAATAATCTTGCAGTTGTTCTGCTTGGTTGTTCCTTTTAGCATTCATGCGAGGCTTCCTGCGTTCCATTTATAAGCCTAGATAAAAGTCATGCCACCTATACGACGGTTGTCGAATAGCCAGTAAATAGGTTTCCGCTATTCTTATCCCTGAGACCTCGACATTTCTCGGTTTTGACAACATGTATTGTCTTCTCGACGTTTCATCGGAAGGTTCGCTTTCGCTTATCTCTTTTATCAATACCTGACAGATCTAGTCTGCCTTTTCTTCCCTCGCTTCAAACAAACAAATTACTTTGGATGCATCAGAAAAGTGGTTTAGAACCAGCTCCTATAAGCAGATTCTGGTGGGTCGGTTCCACCATCTTATAAATAGTTACGTGAAACTAAAGTTTCACTCACAGCACACATCGAGTGGACAAAGGATTACTCAGACCTTCCAAAGCAACCTGCCGATAGGTCTTGAAAAAACACTTAAAGGTTTAAGTACAGGTAAACACCCTCTGCTTTTCCTCGTTCCAAAGGACAAAATTGAAGCTAATACCCCTCTTGTTACGAAAAGTTTCTTCGACTAAATTACTTTCTACAGCACCTATATGCAGCCTGAGGATACTTGTGCAGATACCCACTATCTTCAATTATTGGAAAAACCCACTTCATTAGAGGTTAAATTATCTCTGTACCTTAATAGTTAAACAGATTTAAGCTCCAAAATTTAGCGTAGTCCTAGAAAAATATATTTTGCATGTGCGCCTTTGAGTATTCGTTTTCAGATGAATGACGGACCACGCGGACGAATACTGCCAAATTGAAAAAAAAGTAAAAACCTAAGTTGGACTTCAAGGTGAACCATACCAAAATCACAAACTGGAACTGCAAAATAAATTCGGTATTAAAATAGAAACGGAACTGACTATGACCGAACTTTTCTGCTATCTTAAAAAAGACACTCCACTACCACTACTAATTTGAACAAAGAAAAGCTATCGGTAAAAAATAGAGAAAGATTGATTATAAGGAAACACCTATAAAACCTAGCTATCTATAAAAACCAAAGAGTGTAAGGAAACCTTGATAACGGACAAAGAGACAAGGGAATTTTATTGGTGACGTTTCAAGATTTCTCCATGTAACCTTGCCATTTGACGAGAAGGTATTTGTCCTTTCCGTTATTTTTAAGATATAAAAAACCGTATTCGTATACAAATAGGTATAAATCGCCCTTTTGATTCTTCCAATAGTGAGTAAAGAATTTGGAATCGAATCCTCTAGAGGTCAGTTCAGATTTTCTTACCGTAGTATATCCAGATTTGTTAAACCTTTTCAATATTTTCCTATTGACCTTCAATTGCCTGTCGACTTTTAGATAAAACGCCTCCTCTACTTGCCTTTTTTCGTATTGATCAATAGACCTACATTTTGCAGAACAGAATTTTTTATCGGCTCTTCCAATAACAGAAACACCGCATACCGGACATGTTTTTTTAGCATCCATATAAAAGTATATTATACATATAATATGCTCTTAAAGTACCAAAAGATTCCTAAACTTGTTCTATGAATTCCATGAAATCCATTACTCTCTATCATTTAATGATCAAAAATCAAAAGATGATCGGTATAAAGTTTTCACCGGACAAACTTATTCAAAATTTGATCAAGGGGCTGCCAAATCCAAAATGGAGTGATCAGCACAAGATGGTCTATATACGCAATACAAAAACTAACCTAGGTATCCTATTCAATACATTTCGAGGGGTGGTATGGATCAATTACAACCATTTTTTCGCCAACAAACCTGTTCACTCCGGCAATAAAAACGTTGACGTTCAATGG
Organism: Zobellia sp. OII3; assembly: GCF_002211465.1. NCBI lineage: Bacteria > Pseudomonadati > Bacteroidota > Flavobacteriia > Flavobacteriales > Flavobacteriaceae > Zobellia > Zobellia sp. OII3. The sequence goes on from NZ_MWRZ01000012.1 coordinate 77,535, forward strand.
TTCAGAAATAGAGTAACCGCGCCTGAATATAGGCTTTGTCCCGAAGAATATTTACTGAAACTAGAACTAAAGCGATATTCGTATTCAACCGTTAAAACCTATGTCACCTACTTTGAAATGTTCATTAATCATTATAGGGATAGGGACATAAATACCCTTGATGAGCATGACATCAGGGCCTTTCTTCAATTCTTGATCCAAAAGGGGGTATCTAATTCTTATTTAAACCAAGTGATCAACTCCATTAAATTCTATTATGAAGTTGTATTGGATATGCCTAACCGGTTTTATGCAATAGAGCGGCCCAGAAAGGAGTTCAAGCTACCTACGGTTATTTCAAGGGAGGAGGTGCTTTCTATAATAGCACAAACGACAAACATAAAACACAAATGCGTAATAGAGCTATTGTACAGTTCAGGTTTACGCCGTAGTGAACTATTGAACCTCAAGATTTCCGATGTTGACAGCAAGCGAATGTTGATACGGGTTGCGAATGCCAAGGGCTATAAAGACCGCCTTACACTTTTATCGCTAACGGCCCTGGAAGATCTCAGAATATATTTTAGGGAATGGAAGCCTAAAGAATATTTATTCGAAGGCCGCAAGGGAGGGAAATATAGTGCGGAAAGTATTGTCAAAATCGTTAAGGAAGCCGCTAAAAAAGCCGGAATAAGACAAAGCGTAACACCGCACACACTGCGCCATAGTTTTGCTACCCATCTTCTAGAATCGGGTGTTAATCTTAGACAAATTCAAGTACTGTTAGGACATAGCTCCAGTAAAACGACCGAAATATACACACATGTTACAACAAACACTTTTAAGTCTATTAAAAATCCCCTAGATTAGTATTTGTAAAATGGATATATGTGTAATTGTACACATATCCGTACGTTGTAGTGCATTTGAGAAAAACGATATGCTGAAAATAATCCGAATAACATTTTACATAGTTTTGTGCTTTTTTTTGTTGGACATTTTCGACTTGTTTCAAACCAAAATTGGATTTTTAAAAGCAATTATTTATTACGGAATTTTGATTTTACCAATTCCTTTGCTCATAATGGAATTTAAAGCTAATCGAAATTTAAGTGAACCGATTTTAAGAAAAGCAATCCCAATTTTGACAATCATTGGACTGATTTACTTAAATCCTTTAAAAATTCTATTCAATATTGCGACTTGGAAAACCCAAACTATTGAGCTGATTAATGAAAATAAAGGAAATCATAAAGTTGAATTCCAAATGAAAGATATTGGAGCTTTAGGATATGCGAAACGAAACGCTGAAGTCTATTATTTGACAGAGTATTTTTATTTTGTGCTATCTGAAAATTATGACGAACGGAATTTTATCGGAACTGACTGGAAAAGAATTGACGAAGACATAAACGAAATTGGATTAAAATAATGTCGGACTTTACTCTGAATTGAAAATAGATACGGAAATAAAAAACGCACTACAACACCGTATAAAATTAATGGCTAGTTCTCGCCTACTTACGAAAATCCTCGCGGATTTTCTATCTGGTGTTTATTTGCTAAATTAGGTGCTTAAACACGCCACTAATCTTATACATAAACGTTGTAAGTAATTAAAGTGGACGACAAAATCAAAGACTATATTTTAAACGCTCATCCAATACAATGGATTGAATATTCGGAGGAATTAAGAGATTCATCTGAACTAATATGGAAAGAATCCAAGCAGACTAAAGTTCATATCAACTTCCCTAAAAGACTTGACAAGCCTGGACTTTCAAGACCATATTTTTTGAATATCGGATTTTCGATTGAAAATTTATTAAAAGGACTTTTAATATCTGAAAACCCGGATTATCTAAAAGATGGGAAAATAAGTTCTGAAATTTCTTCCGGGCATAACCTAGAAAATTTAGCTTCAAAAGTAACTACGTTAAAATTCGATAAAAAAGAACTTGATTTCTTAAAGATTCTCAGCAAAGCTATACCGAATTGGAGTAGATATCCTATTCCTAAAAGGTGGGAAATAAAAAATACAGAAGAAATTGTGACTGAAAACATACGAGAGGTATTTTTAAAAATGTGGGATAAAATTGGATTTAAAATATATGAACTGACTAAAGATGGCTGGAATGGACCAAATGAGGTCAATTTGGGACTCTGGAGAAGTTCCTATTTTGAAGGAACCTTGGATTTTGAGTTGCCTGAAATAGAAAAGAAATAACTACTTACAACAACAGTAACCGTTGCACAACCCCATAATCATTAAAATAACGACTCACATAACCGCTTTTTAAGGCGGTTTTATCTTTTAGACCACTGGCCAACCTATATTTTTTGGGTAGCCTACAAGTGAACTTTGAAG
>NZ_MWRZ01000013.1:0-77125 GCF_002211465.1 Zobellia sp. OII3
CCGAAATATGCGCTCTTGGACCCTATATCCCTATTTATGAAAATCCAACCTTCTTTCAGGCCGATATCCATTGTACCACAAATTGCTTAAATTTATTCAAAATCAAAGGTGGTTTTGAGACAGACTGGCGTTGCCGTATACCAATGCATCAGCAAGGACATCCTCGATGGCTTTTGGTCTGAAAAATATGGGGATCCGCTTTATTTAGGGGAAGAACGTTGTTTCAGGATCCCTACCAAGCCCGAATTACTAAATTAAAAGGCAAACATAATATGGCAAATAATGAACCCTATCACCGCTAAGACGACGCCCACCAAGAAGACATGAAAAGAGGTTCTAAGGAGTTTGAATTTTTTATCTATGGTCTTTCCCAAATGAAAAGTATCTTTTGCTATGGTCTTGTAAAGTTCGTCTCCTTTGTACATTAAGCTGGTGAGCTCTTCGGTGTACTGCTCTTCTTCCATGGTATTAAAATTACCGTAGAACAAAAGGTTGTTCGTTGCCTTATTTCCGTGTGTAAGTTCGGGTCTAGTAGCAAATATGGCATACCCGATAGAGATGAGATTGGTTCCCAACATTATGATCGCCGGAAATATAAGATGCGGGTCTTTGTCCAATTGCGTGAGTACCGTTCCCAAGATAATGGAAAGAATAAGGGCGTTGATGGAAATAAGAATGTTCGATTTTCTATCGATCATGGTATTCAAGGTATACTGGTTTCTAGATACCAAGCGAAACAAAGTTTCCGCACCCCGTTCCGAGCGCGGTTCTACTTTTAAAAGTTTCTTCTTTAGTTCTTTTAGCTTCTCCTTATCAATTCCCAGTTCGGCAATCAATTGCTTATCGATTATTTTTGCTTTCGCCTTAGCGTCTTTCATATCGTATTATAAAGCGATTAGTTGATTCTTTGAAAAATCAGGCATCTCTACATTAAAATGTCTATAAACAGCCTTAGGGATTCCCAAATCGGCCACAAACACTTCTATGCCACTTGGCAATTGCTCCAATATCGTTTTAGGCGCCGCCAAGGTCATTACCTGGTCTGCTTCAAATCCCGATAACTCACCATTTTTGGAAATACCGACGGGAATATCCAATGATATTCTAAATGCCGATGATGCGTTGGCCAGCCCAATACTTTTGGCAAAGGCATCTGACAGGGGTAACCGTTGTGAAAACCCTAAATAGGCATCTACCCAAATATCCGTTGTTTCCGGTATGCCTTCTTTAGCCCCGAATAACAAGGCTCGTTCCAATTGTGTTTTGGGCAGGTCTTTGGTAATAGGCACTACCACATCTAAATACACCTTAAACCCCCAAGCAGCCAGTCTACGGGCTGCTACCAATCCGCCACCACCATTGTTTCCATTACCCACACCAATTGTGACGACTGAACTCTGAGTTGCCTTTTTAGCGACTAATCTGGCTAATTGAAGTCCGGCATTTTCCATCATCAATTCAATGGACAGCTTATATTTTTTAACTGCCCAATAATCCATCTCTTTAAAGGCTTCTAATGAAAGACTGGTTACCTGCATATTTACTTTTTATAGGTATTGATAGCTTCCGTAAAAAACTGTACGACTTGAGCTTCGTTAATTTTTGTAGCCGGTAAAACTGCTCCTTTAAATCCTTCGTTTTTCCATTCACCCATAGAAAGCGAAGTAAAATTTGATGTTTCTATGCCATCGTGACCTTTGTATCCGCTGATATAAAAATAGTGCTCATTGATCATCGTATCGGGTACAGCTAAACCAAAGCCAATAGACAAATCATCAGAGATAATAACGTAAGCACCTGAATCGAAGTGATGGGGCCAAATACGGATGTCTGATGATAAACCATTTGCCTCAAGTGTCTTTTCTAAACTAGATTGCGCCAAAGTCCTTAAACCGGTAAGCTCCTTTAATTTATGCGCATCTAGTTTAAAGGTGAAAGAATCATCAATTGAATACGGCAGGTCATAATGAAAATCATAGGTATACTTCTTACCCAAAAATGCATCCGCCGAATTCGTTAGCCACTCCAATACTTGCTCATGGGTTTTTCCATCCAGTGCAAAAGAAGCATTGTTCTTAGGGGAATTCCATTCTAAGGAAAAGGTATTATAGTTTAAGGCAAGAACATCGCCATCTATTGATAACGGGTGTGTTTCTAGACCTTGTTTATCAATTGACCACCCAAGATTCGTATGGCTATCATCTGCCTTCTTCTCTACAAAACTTATTCCTGCCGCAGCTAAATATTGTGCTGCTAAATGCATCATTTTTTCCATAGTTATTTTTTTAGGCGTTTACACCGGCGTAATTAATTCCGGTTAGTTTATGCATATCATAATTGTACGTAGCGAGGTCATCAAAGTTGAATTTTGAAACATCATCATGGCCACAAGCTCTTGCGACCACTTTTATCAAGTTATTTGTTGCATCGAAATAGTTGTGTAATTGTTTTGCCGAAGACTCAATTATCAACCTACTGCGCAGCGATTCTTTTTGTGTAGCGATCCCTACCGGACAGTTATTGCTTCCACAGGCCCGCATACCCAAGCAACCGATAGCCTGTAAAGCCGAGTTGGAAACCGCAATAGCATCTGCACCCAACATCAAGGCCTTTGCAAAATCTTCCGCAATTCGCAAGCCTCCGGTAATTACTAAAGTTACGTCAGTTGCACCGACTTTGTCCAGATACTTTCTTGCCCTTGCCAAAGCGGGTATAGTGGGTATGTTGATATTATCCCTTAAAATGGTAGGCGCAGAACCGGTACCTCCCCCTCTACCATCTAAAATGATATAATCGACCCCCACATCTAAAGCAAACTGAATATCTTTTTCGATATGACTGGCCGCAATTTTGAATCCGATCGGAATACCACCTGTGCGTTCCCTGACTTGGGCCGCAAAGACTTTAAAATCTTCCACCCCGTGAAAATCGGGAAAAGTAGCCGGAGAGATTGCCGTCTCGCCTTCTTTCACCCCTCTTACCTCAGCAATTTCCTTACTTACCTTAGCTCCCGGCAAATGACCGCCGGTACCTGTTTTAGCACCTTGTCCGCCTTTAAAATGAAAGGCTTGTACATGGTCTAGCTTATCCCAAGTAAATCCAAACTTTGCCGAAGCCAATTCGTAAAAATACTTGCTGTTATTTTCCTGTTCCTGAGGCAGCATTCCGCCTTCTCCCGAACAAATACCCGTACCCGCTAATTGCGCACCTTTTGACAATGCTATTTTAGCTTCGCGCGATAAGGCGCCGAAACTCATATCACTGACAAACAACGGAATATCTAAGGTCAATGGTTTCTTTGCTTTAGGTCCGATCACTACCTTTGTTGCCACACCGTCTTCATCTAGCAAAGGCCTGCTCGCCAATTGGGCCGGCAAAAATTGAATATCGTTCCATTTTGGCAAGGTATTTCTATCCACTCCCATAGATGCGGAAAAACCATGGTGACCCAGATTCTTCAATCCGTTAGTAGCTAACTCTTTTATATACCCCGTATAAGGTTCTGTCTCTTCAGGATGGGTATCTGCGTAAGCGCCTAAATAGGCATCCCTGTTAAAGGGTTGTGGACTATCTACCAAATAGGCATCGATCTCTTCCTCATCTACAAAAAGACTGTCGCCTTCAATTTTAGTAGAAAACTTATGTAAAACCTCAGCATTATTGTATTCCGAGACCCCGGTATCTACTCTATAATCCCAACCGTGAACCCCACAGATAAGATTATGGCCATCTACATGGCCGTCTGACATCAAAGCTCCCCTATGCAAGCATCTACCATACAATACAGAAATATCATCGTCAAATTTTACGATAACCAAATCCAAACCGTTGACCAGTGCGTGTTCCGGTTTCTTATTTTCTAAGGATGATACTTGGGCAATTGCAATTGGTTTTTTCATAAGATGAGTTTTTAAATATTAAAAAGAAAAGCCGAGCACGAATACAATTCGCCCGCCGTCTGCACTACTAAAATAACCTAAATTAGCTGTAAATGCCTCTGCGCCAATGAGCCACATAGAACCTCCCACAGAATTATGCCAGGTGTTAGAAGTGTCATTTTGGGTCCAAACCCTACCATAATCGAAACTGCCGGTAACCCCAAATCTAAACGGAACAAGGCTCGTTCGCACGCCGCCTAACGGAAACCTAAGGTCTGTATTCTGATAAAAAGATTGTTTTCCCGTAAAGCGTTCATTTCTAAAACCCCTTAAACTTTTATTGCCCCCTATAGTTGCAGCATGATAAAACTCAAAGTCATCACCTATAAGGGCCTCTCCTCCCAACTCTGTTGCCAAAACAATGCTTCCGCTTTTTGTTAACTTATGATTTACCGCTAACTTGGGCTGCAGATAGGCGAAACTATTATCGGACTCCGTATTATCAATATTGGTTTTATAACCTATTGTTAATCCTGCATCTAGTCCTAAGGTAGGAAAAGCATTACTATTTTTATTTTTAAAATTATAAGCGGCCTCTATTCCTCCGTAAGTTTGCCGGTTAAACATAGTGTTGTCCACAGGAAATTCCTCTACAAATCGATCTTGGGTATTTTCTACACTAAAAGATTCTATCAAAGGTTTAAAATAAAAGGAGCCACCACTAATTCCTTCCCATTTTAATGCCAACGCAGCTTTAAACTTTCGGATTCTAACTCGGTTAAAATCTAAGTCTACCGCATCATTATCGTATTCCGTATCATTTCCGAAACCGAAAAAGTTTTGTGCAAAATTAGGACTGGTATATAAACCTTCTATGCCAAAATTCCAGTTGTGGAATATGTTCGAAAACTCCCCGCTATACGATAAATCATAACCTGAAGTACTGGTGTAAAAGGCCGCATGAATACTATGCTTATAAGTGAAAGGATTGCGTTGTAAACTATAGGAAGTGTGGTTACTTACTACACCAATTTTGAGTCCATCGTCTGGATTCACAGCTAGTACAGGAAGTAATTGATTAAAATTATACTTTACTTTTTTATGGTCGTAATTATTTAATTCATAATCATTTACCAGCCATTTCTTAGAGCGTTTGTTCACTATAGTATTCTCTTTGTCCTTGTAATCGTATAACTTTACATTTTTGGTGTTTCTAAAATCATAGGTATCATTCTTCTTCCCCCCAACAATCTTAATTTTAATAGGATGGTCTCCCTCTCCTTCTATCGTGAACGTATCTTTGCCGTCTAAACCAAAAAGCCATATTTCCTTGGTAATATCTTTTGAGTACGTATGGTTTAAAATCCCTAAATCCTTCCGGTCTATTTTTAAGGAGGTTTTTCCATTGGGCAACCTAGTTATGGTAAAATCATCGGCTTTTTGGGTACCGGTAACTACCTGAAATTTGTTGAGATATAAGTAATACGCTTTAGCGATTTCCATAAGGTTATCGCGCCTGCCTTGCAACTTCGCTTTAATATCTTCTATTACGGGGCCCTTTACTTCTTTAGGAATAGCCTCAAAAGCCTTTTCTATATCCGCATTGGTAAGCCCATTTTGAATATGACTGGCCTGCTTTTCCCATTCGTCCCAATCTGATGCATGTATCAATGTCAAATCTAAATGATAAGGCGATGATGCAAACCATTTTACACTTCTTAGCTCCTCGTCATACGTTTGCATTTTACGCAAACCTGGTATAAGTCGGGTTAGGGTACTGATTAGTGTACCGTCATATTTAGAAAATGCCTGATCACGGTCTCTTGGGATAGGACTGCAATACTCCGTGCCATCTTCATTTTTATAAAGTGCCCAACGCCATTGATCTTCGTGGCGGTCCCAATCTCCCAAGAGCATATCAAACAACCTAGCTCTTATATAGGAAGGCTCGTCTACAACCGATTTTCCCGATTTATTTATTTCCTGCAAAACATCGGCCGTACTCAATATATCTTCAGGCGTTCCAAAACTTTCGGATTCTATTTGTGTATCCCCTACATGCTCTTCGATCATATACAATTCATCGCCAAAATCATCATTGTAATTCCCCAATACTTTCTGTTTGGGGATATAGTATAATACCGGATTCGTATGGTTTACTCCAACTGCCGCAGAAAGACTTCCAATGGCAAAAGGAGTATATGGGTTAGAAGTGGTGTAAAAATCCGCCAAGAACTTATCTCCGACCGTACCGTCTAAAACATCGCCAACGTAAGTTTCTTGAAAAGCGTTGGCCTGTAGAAATTTAACGGTACTCTTTTGTAGGGCACGCATCACATATTGCTTACCTGTTTTATCTACTAATCGTAAAGATTTTGATTGCTGCCCACCGCCACGTTTTACAGGCGTTAACCCTCCCATTAAAGTATCTAATAAAACTACGGGTGCATTCACCTCCTTACCATAAAAATTGCGGTAATGCTCTCCCCAAAGTGCTTTGTAAAATCCACTTTTTGTAGCTGCTTTTTTAGTGTAAACGGAAGCCAATTGCGTACTAAGATAGTTTTTCTTAAAAACGTATGATTCCGTATGGTCCTTACCTCCCCCCTTAGGACTATGGTCTTAAAGACTTCCTTAGCAGCTCCATTCTCAAGTATTTCATAGTGTGCAATTACCTCACCATCCGTTGTTATATCTAAACGGACATATCCATTCTTTCTCAAGGAAAAATCGCCTTCCTCCCCTTTTTTAACGGCTTCCAAACTACCTGCCGCACCGCTATTAATTTGGGGGACACTTCCTTTTATATACTGTAGATTCCTTCCTTGTCCCGATAAAAAAATCACATTCTCTCCTCCTCGAGCTATGGTTTTTAACCTGTTTCTGAGCGTTCTATATTGTTTATTCTGAAAATCTTGACTAGAAAACCCTCCAATATTTCTAAACAGTCCTTGTTTGCTATTGGTCTCTATAGGGTGATACATGGCTACAAGAATGGTTTTTCCTTGTGCCTTTTTTATTCTGTTCTCAAATTCCAAAAAGAATAAGGTTCTATTCTGAATTTCGGAATCTTCATTGATATACACATGCTTATCCCAGTCCTCTAAAAACCATTGGGAATCTACCGTAATCAATTCTACGTTTTCGCCCAGATCATGATGCTTAATAGGTTCGGCATCATCTGGGGAAAATTTGGCGTTACTATTGTCTTGAATATAGTCTTCAATGTTCCTAACGCCTTTATGCCCTTTTGCCCATTCCTTGTAACCCGGAATAAACAATACCTCCTTGGCACCATTTAAAACTTTAAGCTGAGGGGCGACAGTCTGCTTAAAATCGCTATTCGATACTGCATTTCCTATAATAAGAAGAGATGAAGTTGCTTGGCCGTTCACTTCTGAAACGATATGTTCCAATACTCCCGAATCGTTATCATCCGCTGTGTTTGCAGTTATGAATATCGACCTTTCAATTTGTTGGGAAAATACTGTACTGGCTACAAAAAAAAGAAGGTAGGCAATAAAATGGTTGATTCTAAAACACTTCACAATAGGTTGGTTTCGACCTTTTGTCGTAAAAAAGAGGACTTTCTTTCATTTATATATTTATGAAGAGGATAACATATAAAAAAAAGGAAGTCCCGCTACTCAAAACAAACCCAAACTTTAGGGTTTACCGCGTAACCGCTTGAATTGTTTGTAGGCCTTATCGACGGCTTCTTTCGGTGCTTTTTGGAATTCCCTATCCGTTACCTTGTACACCTTTTGGAGGCTATCAAGTTTATCATGCATTTGATCGATAATGGAAGTATAGGTTCGGTCATCGATGAGATTATTCAACTCCTTAGGGTCTTTGTATAGGTCGTAAAACTCCCAACTGTCTATATCATCATAAAAATGCATGAGCTTATACCGTTTGGTTCGAACCCCATAGTGTTTCTTGACCATATGAAAAGCGGGGTAATCGTAATAATGATAGTAGATAACATTACGAAAATCATCCGGATCCATACTTCCATCCAGCAAGCCTTTGAATGATTGCCCCTGCATGGCTTCAGTTTTATCCGTCACCCCCGCAAAGTCTAGAAAGGTCTGTGCGAAGTCTAGGTTTTGGACCATGGCATCTATTTGGGTATTAGGGGGAATCGTGCCTGGCAATTGCATCAACAAAGGTGTACCAAAGGAGGTTTCATACATAAAGCGCTTGTCGAACCAACCGTTCTCTCCCAAGTAGAATCCCTGGTCGGAAGTGTAGACCACCAAGGTGTTTTTATCGAGTCCGCTTTCCTCTAGGTAATCTAAAATCTCACCAACACCTTCATCTACTGCGGCAATGGTAGCCATGTAATCTTGCAGGTAGCGCTGTCCCTTCCATTGGGCAAGGGCCTTTCCTTCCAGCTTTGCCTTATGAAAAGCATTGTTTTTGGGCAAATAGGCCTTATCCCAAGCCTTGCGCTGTTCGGGCGACATACGTTCAAAATCGGTTGTCCATGGGTTGTGAGCCAATTCGGTGCTGCCGTACCCTTGGGTCATTTTTAAATCATGCCCTTCGTACATATCATCATAAATGGTCTGTAATTGCGCTTCTGCCGCCCTTTGCTTTTTAAAGGAAGGAAAATAGGTATCGGGAAGGGGAAACTCTACGGAGTCATATTTATTCAAGTGACGTAAGGCGGGCATCCAGTTGCGGTGTGGGGCCTTGTGATGCACCATCATAAAAAAGGGAAGACTATCCTTTCGTTGATCTTTCAACCAGCTCAAGGCTTCTTCGGTTATGATGTCGGTAGCGTAGCCTTCCACCCTTGTGGTATCCCCATTTTGAACAAAATCAGGATTATAGTAATTCCCTTGGTCTACGAGTACCTTGGAGTAATCGAAGCCTTGGGGTGCGCTGTCTAGATGCCATTTTCCAATCAAAGCGGTCTGATAACCTGCTTGTCCGAGTATTTTTGGCAAGGTGGTTTGGTTACCGTCAAAATGGTCTCCGTTCTGTCTAAACCCATTCAGGTGACTGTGCTTACCGGTAAGAATAACCGCCCGACTTGGACCACAAATGGAATTCGTTACATAACTATGCGTAAAAAAGGCCCCGTTCTTGGCCAGCCGGTCTATATTCGGTGTAGGGGCCAATTGTGCAATCGGATGATTATAGGCACTTATGGCCTGAATAGCATGGTCGTCGGCCATGATGAACAGAATATTCGTCTTTGGCACCGTCTCTTCCGCGTGTGGGGGATTCCCTTTACAAGCTATAAAAGCAAAGGCAGAAAATACATATATGAAGGGTGATCGTAAAAGCATAGTAAACTGATTGAGGCTATTTTAATCTAAAGGATGTTTTTAAATCTGCCGTAGCGTCGGTTCCCACAAAAACTTCAAATTCCCCTGGTTCTGCAACAAATTCCAAGGCAGCGTTATAAAACTTCAGGTCTTCGGGCCGCAAGGTCAATTCAACGGTTTTTGTTTCCCCCTTTTTTAAGAATATTTTCTTGAACCCCTTTAGTTCGCGCATAGGCGGGGTTACCGTACGTACTACATCCCGTAGATATAACTGTACCACTTCTTCCCCGTCATATGCGCCAGTATTGCTCACCTCTACAGAAACCGAAATCGATTCGCCCTGTTCGATTTCATCTTTGTTCAATTGGATATTCGAATAACTGAAATCGGTATAGCTCAGGCCATGCCCAAAAGGTAAGAGCGGCGTATTCTCCACATCGAGATAATTCGATTTAAACTTTTGGAAGTTATCTCCCTCTATGGGCCTGCCCGTATTTTTCATACTGTGATATACCGGAATTTGCCCTACGTTTCTCGGCCAAGTTGCCGTTAACTTTCCTGAGGGATTGTAATCCCCAAAAACCACATCGGCTATAGCATTGCCCGCTTCTACACCGGGATGCCATACTTGAAGTATACTTGCGGGAAGTTCCAGTTCTTCGGCAATGGTCAATGGTCTTCCGCTCATCAGGACAATTACCAGAGGCTTTCCGGTCTTTGCCAACTCCCTTAAAAGTCGCTTTTGGCTTTTTGGAAGGGAAATATCGGTTCTACTGGCCGCCTCTCCACTAAACTCACTGGCTTCCCCTACTACGGCCACAACGACATCGGCTTCTTTTGACAGATTCAAGGCTTCCTTCAACAAGGCCGCAGAAGGGCGCTCGTCTATTTCTACCCGTGTTCCAAAAACATTGGCCCGTTGGGCCAAATCGGGGTCATCTGTAATATTGGCGCCTTTGGCATAGCTTATTTTTGCTTTTGGGGCCACATTCTTGAAACCTTCTAAAACAGGAACGGACAACTGTGGGTCACCTGTAGGGGCCCAAGTTCCCAACATATTGTTCTTATTGTTGGCCAAAGGCCCTATCAATGCTATTTTGGACTTCTTCTTCAGTGGAAGTATACCTTCTTGTTTTTTCAGCAGTACAAAAGAGCGCTTTGCTGCCTCACGGGCCAAACTTCTGTTCCCATCCGTAAGAATGTCTTTTGCCGGTCTACTCTCATCGGAATAGCGATAGGGGTCGTCAAAGAGTCCCAATTTATATTTGGCGGTCAATATTCTACGGCATGCCTCGGTGATTGCCGCTTCGGTAACCTTGCCCTCGGCTACCGATTGCTTTAATGTGGTAAGAAACCCTTCCCCGACCATATCCATATCAAGTCCCGCATTCAAGGCCAAAGCCGATACCGTCTGCAAATCACCTAGCCCATGGGCAATCATCTCGTTTACCGAGGTATAATCGGAAACCACGAAGCCCTCAAAACCCCATTGGTTCCGCAAAAGGTCGGTAATCAACCATTTGTTGCCCGAAGCCGGAACCCCATCAATATCATTGAACGAAGTCATGGCACTACCTACCCCAGCATCTACCGCCGCCTTATAAACCGGTAAGTATTGGTTGTACATTTTCAACCTGCCCATGTCTACGGTATTGTAATCACGCCCCGCTTCGGCCGCACCGTACAGGGCCAAGTGTTTTACCGTGGCCATCATCGTATTAGGAGCTGAAAGATCGCTTCCCTGATAGCCCTTTATCATCGCCTTGGCAATGGCACTCCCCAGATACGGGTCTTCACCGGCACCTTCGGCAATACGCCCCCAACGGGGATCTCGGGCTATATCTACCATAGGTGAGAAATTCCAGTTGATTCCATCTGCCGTAGCTTCCTTGGCTGCGGTTTCCGCCATTTTTTGAATTAGCCCTACATCCCAACTAGCGGCCGTTCCCAAGGGTATGGGAAAAGTCGTTTTGTAGCCATGTATGATGTCCGAGCCAATAAGCAAGGGAATTTTTAGCCGTGAATTTTCAATGGCTATTTTTTGGGCCTGCCTTACTTTTTCAGGCCCGGAAACCCCAAAAAGTCCACCTACTTGGCCCGCCTTGATCTTTGCCTCTACATTTTCACTCACTACCGAACCTGTGGCAATGCCCCCTCCAGGAGTCAATAGATTGAGCTGGCCGATTTTTTCATCCAAGGTCATTTGGGATAGAAGCTGCTCCACCGCTTCTATCGTTTCTTGGGAGCGCACAAAAGTCGAAAAGCCGAGTACAAGCGTCAAAAAACAGATTCTTCTCTTTATATTCCTCATTTTCTGTTATTTATATTTTATATCAAATTAGATTTTGGCAAAACCATCCCTTTGACAAATCAGTTTAAACCGATTCCCCACGGGGTATTCGTTTATTCTTAAAGTGAATTCCTAATAGGTAAAACCTAAACTATCGAGTCCGCGCTGCACATCTTCATTTTGCATAAAGAGCCGCCATAGCAATCCCGATCTATGATTCTCTATCATTACTAAAATAGGACCTTGGTCAATGGCCAAATAGGCATCGGCTACCCAGAAATTGTATTGGGGACTAAAAGCATCATAAAAACCGGCCGGACCTAAAAGTTCGTCCTTGTTGCTATAAAAATACCGTAGCGCCCTCATGGATTCCTCTGGTGTATAGGGCATAGAACTTAAAGCCGCAGTAGGGGAAATCACCCCCGTGTCATTTGAGGGACTATGTGCATTATAGCCTAAACTTCCATCTGCATTTCTACTATAACTGGCCGTAAGCCCCCAACAATCTTTACCGTAATCTTTATAATTCTTGGGGTTATCCACGCAATAAGCATGATTGATCTTGGCATGGTTTAGCGTGGCATCCGCATAATTCACAAAGGCATCGGCCAAGTTACTAGGGTCTAAGCCCATATAGGAATAGTGTGCCCAGAACAATGGACCGCCTTTTGAGGAACTACCTGCATGATTGACAATGAGTGGAATATCGTAGGTCGAAGCCCCGTTGGCAATCGCCCCATTAGAGGCCCAGCCGTTTTCGTACACTTCTTTGGCAATGGGGTAATCAGGGGAAGCCGCTGCCATGACATAGGTAATCAGCACTTCATTATACCCCTTCAACTCAAGACCGATATCAAAACCGAAATCAGGACTCCAATGCCAGTACAAGGTGTTTTTATTTTGTGTAAACCAGTCCCATTCAACAGCTTTCCAAAGTTCATCGGCTTTTTGGGCCACTACTTGTTCTTCGGAATTGCCCTCTTTCAAATATTCTTTTACACAGATCAGCCCTTGTGCCAAAAAGGAAGTTTCCACCAAATCGGCGCCATTATCCTTTTCACTAAAGGGAAGGGTATTCCCGTTCCGTCCATCTAACCAATGGGGCCATGCCCCGTGAAACCTATCGGCACCTTCTAAGAAAGAAATGATTTTCTCCAGTCTTTCAACTCCCTCGATACGGGACACAAAACCTCTTTCCATAGCGACCAAAATCCCCATAAGGCCAAAGCCCGTTCCCCCAACGGTTACCGTATTAGGGTCGTTTGACGGGTCTTGGGGATGATACCTTTCGCGGGCGGCACCCGATTCAGTCTGGGCGAAATCCCAGAAATACTTAAAGGTTTCTTTTTGGGTTAGGTCGAGAAGCTCCCCATCGGTCAACTCCACTTCTATTTCAGGTTCATTTTCCTCGGGTACTTCTGGAAGTTCGGAAACCCCGATTGCACCACCATCTGCATCATCCGAAGTACAAGAAGCAAAAACCAAAAACACCAAAACGAAACCCAATGCTCTACTCATCATCACTGTTTTCAGAACTAAACCCTAATTTTTTCAATCCCTTTCGAACATCGGCATTCTTCATAAAAAGCTTCCATAGGAGTCCACTTCTATAGTTTTCGATCATCACCGGAATAGGTCCTTGGTCGATGGCTAGGTATCGAGGTACGTACCATTTGTTTTCAAGGCTAAAGGCATCATAGGGCCCGTATTTTCCGATCAAGGAGTCTTGTTCGGCATACATATACCGTAAAAAATCCTTGCTCTGTTGAGGCGTGTAAGGCATGGACGAAAGGGCGGCCGTAGGAGAGATGACCCCTAAGTCCCTATCGGGCCTATGACCCGCATATCCTTTCATCGAATAGCTAGAGGTCAAGCCCCAAAGATTCTTTCCATAGCCTTTATATTCATGTGGATTTTCAAGCGCATGGCGGTATTGGATCAGGGCGTGGTTTTCGTTCAGCTTCCAATAATCGGCATATTGATCCCTTAGTCCTTTGGGGTTAAGTCCCAAATACGAATAATGTGCCCAAAACATGGGGCCTACAGGAGACCTATCATGCTCGTAATGGTTCAGTACCGTTCGAAGGCCATAAAAAGTCGTATCGTTCATAATTTTCCCATTTTGGGCCCATCCTTGCTCATAGACCTCTTTATCGATAGGATGTGTAGGCGATGCTGCAGCCAGAATGTACATGATCAAGGCTTCATTATATCCTCCTACCGGAAAATTCATTTCCCATTGGTACTCAGGAGACCAATGCCAATAGAGCACATTCTCCCCACCCTTGGTATACCAGTCCCATTCGACCTCTTCCCAAAGTTTTTGAATGCGGTCCGCCAGTTTCTTTTCACGCGCGTTACCGACTTCAAAGTATTCCTTAACGGTCAATAGGCCCTGGACCAGAAAAGCGGTTTCAACCAAATCCCCACCATTATCCTTCTTGCTAAAGGGGGTCATTTTTCCATCGGGCATAAGCCAATGGGGCCAAGCTCCGTGAAACCTATCGGAGGTTTCGAGAAAGGAAACACATTTTTCATAGCGTTCGAGAGCTTCTTCACGGGTAATAAATCCCCGTTCGACCCCCACTAGAATGGCCATAAGTCCAAAGCCAGAACCTCCCGTAGTAATGATATCCTTATCGTGAGCAGGGTACACATTGTCCATGTGGATGCGTTCCCGGGCCAAACCCGAAGTAGGTTCGGCTCCATCCCAGAAATAATCAAAAGTCTGCCTTTGGATCAAGTCGAACAATTGGTCATCGGTCAGTTCTTGATCGGCCTTTACCTCTTGTTGGTCTTTTTTAGAAGGATTGCCTCCGCAACCTAGTGAAAGTGCGCCCATGATCAGGGCCAATAAAACTAATCTCATATATTTTTTTAAAGTGATTTTCAGACAGGTTTTCTTGGGAATTACAAATTGTGGTTCATAATCCCCTGTATTTCTTCTTGGGTCAAGGCCTTATCAAAAAACCGAAGCTCATCGATCAGGCTTTCGTTGGACAAGTGGCCCCATTCGGTAAACCTAGGTGCTCCCGATCCTATTGAAAGTATATCGCAACCCGACCAATCGATACCGCCATCTACGCTATTCTGGGCAACGACCTCTCCGTTAATATAGAGTACGGCATCGCTTTCTGAAATAGAAAATGCCAAATGAACCCAACCAGCCGTTGTCGGATCTATAGCTGCCGCATCTGCCCCATCGAGCCATACGTCAGATTCACCGGTACCAACATTCAGTTTAAAGACCTGTCTTGTAGCATCACCTTCCCTAAAGAAACGAAAACCACTGGTCCTTAAATTTTGCACTTCGGGGAAGCCCTCTTTTTCAGTGTCTTCAGGACTCATTACCAAGATGCCCCCATTACCCGATGAGGCATCCACTTTATACCAAAGTGTAGCACTAAACGCATCGGGAGTCAATCCGTTTGAAGGAACGGTCAAATAAGAATCCGTAGCACCCATGTAAGAAGCATCACCGGCAACCACATCATCCTCAGAAAAACCAGGGGTGCCGACAAGATCAGCCGCTATGTCAGTAAACAAATTTTTATAGGTACCATCGAAAGGCATGTAGAACATCTCTCCCGGAAAATTGGGAGGGTAATCAGAAACGACGATACCCGAATCATCTTGAATGATCTGTTTGATTTCATCTTGGGTAATCGCGCGGTCAAATATGCGCAACTCATCCATTAAGCTTAGGTCCGATTTATGGTTCCATCCCGAAAAATTAGGTTCTCCCGACATTATGGAAAGTACATTGACATCATTCCAGTCGATTCCTCCCAAAGGTCCTTGAGAAACAATTTGTCCATCGATATACACCACGGCTTCCGAACCGGAAATGGTAAAGGCAAGATTTACCCATTCTTCCGAAGCTGGGTCTACTTCCGCAGCTTCACCTCCATCAAACCAAGTATTCTTGTCCCCTTCCCCTACGTTTAACTTGTAACGCTGTTGGCCATTGGCATTCTCACGAAAGAACCTAAAACCACTGGTCAGTACATTTCCTCCTGCATCATCGAGCGGCGGACTCATGGCCAAAATACCGGCACGGTCGGGCATCGCATTTAATTTTACCCAAAAAATGGCACTTAACTCCGTATTCTTAAATCGTTCGGGGTCTAGGGTAAGATAAGCCCCTTCAGCGCCGGCATACGCCCCACTTCCGGCCAAACTTTCTTCACTGATCGCCGGAGACCCCACTTGTTCGGCCTCTTCAAAGCTCAGCAGGTCGACATATCCTCCATCGAAGGGCATGTACAATATCTCTCCAGGGTACTTTGATATATAGGCCGGTTCTTTGGTAAAATTGATCACCTCACTAGTCGATTTGCCGTCTAAATCTTTGGCTATAACCGTAAGTTGATGCGCTCCATCTTCAAGTTGGTCGTATACTAAATCATCTACGATCAACTTGCGGTAATCTTTAAAAGTATTGTAATTGCCTATTCTTGTTCCGTCAAGCAATACTTCTACCGAACCCAATTCTATATCGTCTTCGGCCTGAAACCTAACGGTTATGGTTGCCAATTCTTCATTCACTTTTACGGCAGCGCCTTCGGCAGGTGACGTAATAGTAATGGTCGGGGCCGAGGCATCTGCCCCTGGGTCGACTTCTGTTAAGGCATCGATACCTTGGTCACAGCTGTAAAAAAGTGTAGCGACCATCAGACACGATACTAGGTTTTTGATATTTTTCATCTTTCTGATTTGTTAGTTGATTCGATTAATTGTCCAATACAGGAAACTGATCAATTTGCGGCTGTGGATAAGGAAGGTATTTCTTGTCTTCCGTAAAGGTTCGTCCGTCATAGCTTAGCTCATCGTATTTTTTCAATCGGAGCATATCGTAGTAGCGTTTTCCCCATTCCATAGCGAGTTCGGCAAACTTTTCATCTACGATCTGATCTAAGGTCACACCGGACAAAGCAGGCATTCCGGCTCTTTCCCGTACCAAGTTTACCGCTTGGTCGGCAGTCATTACAGAACTTGAAGCCCCTTGCTTTAATGCTTCGGCATACATCAGTAGAATTTCGGCATAACGGATAACGTTATAGTTTTTATTACTGCCATAGGCGGTTCTTCCCGCAATTAGCTGATTGGACGGCAGATAGTGTTTCCCACTTGAAAAATAGCCTCTGGAAAAATCGTTTATTTTATCACCGTCCCTAGTAACATTGGTCATAAAAGAAGGTAAATCGGAATAGGCCGCATCGGTTTGTAATTCGGCAATACCTCGATCCGTAAAGAGCACACTAGTCTCTAAACGAACGGTTTCGCCACGGTCTAACATAAATTTGATAAACTTGAAGCTAGGTTCATAAAAACCCCATCCACTTGCGGCCCCTTCTACTGCGGGTGTCCAGTTTACCGAACCGTAAGGAGCGTACAAATGGGCGAATCGATCACCTTCCCCTTGATTAAAATCGGAATATTGCAGGTCGAGTATACTCTCGTCGCTCAACTTGCCCGGAGTTTTAAATAGCTCATAGAAATCTGGGTAAAGACTGAACTTGCCCGAAGCTATAATTTGTCCTGTGGCATCGGCAACTGCTTGGTAATTTTCCAACTCTTGGTTTGCCAAGGCCTTAATCGCCAAGGCAGTATATTTAGTCACCCCTCCTTTTAAATCGGTACGTTCGTTGGGACGCATTTCGGGTAAAAGTGGTATGGCCAAATCCATCTGATCGGAAACATGTTGCATCACTTCCGCCTTGGTCGGTAAGGTTTCTACCTCTAACAAGAGTTCCGTATCGGAGGACTCAGGAATGAACACATCGCCATACACCTGTGAAATCTGGAACAACATCATACCACGCAACACCTGAATTTCGGCTATGTATTGGTTCCCCAAGGCAATTTCCTCATCGGAACCGAATTCTTGGTAGCGTGCAATCTGTTCCATGGCCGTATGTGCGGAAATCACATCGGCATAAGTGTTTTCCCAAAGGGAATTCACCATCCAATGATCTTTACTGTAGTTAAATTTATCCATTTCGGTAAACTCGGGCTGATCGCCCAAACCACCGGAATTCACATCGTCGCCCCGAACGGAAATGATCAAAGGCTGCTCCCACCCCCTCGAATAAAAAGCCTCATAGGCACCAACGGTAGACAGTAACATCCCCGATGAATCGGTAAAGTCCGTTCCCCCGGCAAAATTATTGTTCAGTTCAGGTTCGTCAAGCTTATCGGTACATCCCCAAACAGCTAGGACGAAAAGCAACACTAGGGAAGGTTTTGAAATTTTTATAAATCGTTTCATAGTCGCTCTTTTTTATATTTTAATATTTACGCCTATCGTATAGATAGCAGGAATTGGATAAGTTTCATTGTCTACACCATTGGATACTTCAGGGCTAAAACCGTTATAATTGAAAACCGACAAAGGTTTCTCGGCCGTTACGTAGATACGGGTCTGCGGAATACCCTTTGTTGCCCCGTTTTTATTGATGGTATACCCTAAGGTGATGTTCTGGATCCGAAAGAAGTCCCCTTTCTCGATAAAGAAATCGCTTAACTGCTGGTTCCATCCTTTTCTGATACCTGCCGAAGAAGGGTAACTGTTTGAAGTACCTTCGCCATGCCAGCGGTTCAAAGCAAAATCGCGATCCCAATTAGTGTCATTGGTAAAGATGACCTCCCCACGTTTACGGTTCAAGATTTTATTCCCGCCTTGGCCCAATGCCGCTGCCGAGAAATCCCATCCTTTATAATTAAAGCCCATATTGAAGCCAAAGGAATAGGTTGGTAAATAATTGCCCAACATAACGCGGTCATCCGCGGTAATACCATCTACCCCGTCTTGATCCTTAAATTTCAAATCTCCGGGAACAATGGCATTTCCATTGGCGATTTCTATTTGTGCTGCGGGATCAGCAGCAATTTCCGCATCGTTTTGATAGACACCCTCGACTTCCAAACCAAAGAAGGAGAAAACGGGATCACCAACCCGGGTCCGTTGTCTGAATTCGGCAGAACCTGTATCAATATTCAACTGACGGTCGGTGTCGAGTACTTCATTTTTCAAGGTGGAAAAATTAGCCCCCAATGAGTAACTAAAGTCATCCGAAACCTGGTCGTTCCAGTTTAAAGCCAATTCCAGACCTTGATTTCTAATTTCACCTACATTCTGTCGCGTTGCATCAGGAATTAAAGGAACTTCAATAGGAATTACCGCATCTTTGGTATCCCTCACATAATAATCCGCCTCCAATGAAAGCCTGTTATTAAAGGTACGTGCCGATAGACCTAGGTTCACCTCTTCGGTAACCTCCCATTTTAGGGCCGTAAAATTACTTGTTGTATTCACCCCACTGACCATAGTGTCACCAAAAGCCGTGGTGACCACAGTAGAGGTAATGGCGCCTTCGCTACCAGGTACTTTATCGTTCCCCAGTTTACCCCAGCTACCGCGAAATTTCAGAAAGTCGAAAACGCCATTGTTCTGCATAAAGTTTTCTTCGGAAACAACCCATCCCGCACCGATTGTTGGGAAATACCCCCATTTTTCTTGATACTTATTGGTTCCATCCGCTCGGTAGGTACCGTACAACAGGTATCTATTATCGTAGTTATAGGAAACCCTGCCGAAGAAAGACAATCCATATTCACGACGGCCATCATCCTTAACATCGTCTTGAACAATGGTCTGAGCCTGATCTAGATAATAGGCCTCTTCACCCGACAATGGAAAATTCAAGCCCTTGGCCTCCAATCGCTCGAAGGATTCATCCCTAAAAGAAGAACCTCCAAGAACGGTTAGATTATGTTTGCCAAAAGATTCGGTGTAGGTTAAGGTGTTGTCCCATATTTGATTGGAATAGGTATCGTTGCGCTTTATAAGCTCCGCATTTTCCCGCTGAAATCCGTTACCGATAAAATAGGGCAAGCGAACCTCTCTGCGCTCAACGGTCTCAAAGTTGTGGTTATAGGCCGTTTTAAAGGTCAATTTTTCAGGAATGATATGTACCTGGGCGTAAAAATTGGCCAGTACGTTCCTTATTTTTGAGCGCAGCTCACTATTGTCCATGGTCGGAAATGGATTCTGCCCACCGCGGTAACCCAAATCCTGGGCATTGGCATAATTGGTAGGAAATACATTTTCATTTCCGGCAAGATTTTCGTCGTATACGGGAAGGATCGGAACCGCATAATAGGCTAAGCGAAAAGCCGAGTTTTCGGCATCGTAACGGGTAGCGTTACTGATGACCGTATTCCCCCCAATGGTCAAATGGTCATTGACCTTGAAATCGATCTTACTTCTAAGGTTAAAACGCTCGTATTCATTCTTCATTTTAAGAATTCCCTCTTGTCCAAAATAATTGGCGCCAATAGCATAGGTAGCATTATCGCTGCCACCGGTAACCCCTATACTATGGTTTTGAATTAAAGCGGGTCTCAAAATTTCGTTATACCAATCCGTGTTTACATTAGGTACATTCGGGTTAATTCGGCTACGCCCGTAACGCTGCATGGCATTGTCGATAAATTCGATATCAGGAGCCGAACCGGACTCTTGTGCCAAGGTCACAAATTGCTCAGAATTAGCTAATTTTAACACATTCTGTGCCACTTGAAAGCCCGAATACCCATCATAAGTAATCTCTGCCTTTTTATTATATGCCCCCGATTTGGTTTCGATGAGTACTACCCCGTTTGCGGCACGCACCCCATAGATTGCGGCGGCGGAAGCATCTTTCAAAACTGAGATAGAGGTAATATCGGCCGTATTCAAAAAGTCGATATCATCAAAGAACATTCCGTCTACAACATAAAGTGGACCAGAGGCACCGGTATCATATGAACCGATACCACGCACCCGAATAGTAGGCCCTTGACCCGGGCTCCCATTACTCACCACCTGTAGGCCCGCCACCTTGCCCTGTAGCGCCTGCATGGGTGAACTAGTAGGTGTGGCCGATAGTTCTTCCGCCTTTACCGTTGTAATAGAAGACGTAAGGTCTTTTGACTTCATTTCACCATAACCGATGACCACCACCTCATCTAAGGCTTGCGCATCTTCCGATAAGCTTATGTTAATATTCGTTTGTCCGTTCACGATAACTTGTTGCGTGGTAAAACCCATATAGCTTATTACCAATGTCGCATCTTTTGGCACACCGTTGAGAGTATAGTTGCCATCAAAATCAGTTTGGGTACCCGATGTGGTACCTTTCACCACAATACTTGCTCCCGGTAATGGTTCCCCATTGATATCGCTAATCATACCCGTAACGGTAATATCGTCTTGAGCAAACAATACCACCTGAAACAAAAAGAAGCATATCAACAAAAAAATGTTCCTTATTTTCATAATTGTCTAAAAGTTGAGTTATAAATTTATCAATACGTTAAATTCAAGCACAAGTTATCAATTCCACCCCCTCACGCTTTTGAGAAAGGCTACATAAAAAGTACATCAAGCCCATTAAGGCACTTAAACCCAGTAATACACGATATTTGCAGTAATGTGAAAGCGGAATAAACTTAAAACTTTAACAGTATGATGTAGTAGTGATGTAGTATCGTAATTCCATAAAAACTAGATATGTAGGAATTAGACTTACTTTAAGCCCCCCTATTTGAACTTGATGAGGAAATTCGATAGGTTCTGTGAACTATCTATCCCCAATTTCTTTCGTAAACGGTACCGATGTATTTCCACTCCCCGAATAGAGATAGCCATTAGCGGGGCAATTTCCTTACTGGTCAGGTTCATCTTCAAATAGGCACAAAGTTTTAAATCTTTAGGTGTAAGTTTTGGAAACTGTTGCAATAAATTGTCGAAAAAGTCATCGTGCAGTTCTTTAAAATTGACCTCGAAATTCTTCCAATCTTCATTCTCATTGATCGAGCCGTCCAACTTCTTGGTCAATGAGCGGTAACGTTGCTTGTTCGGAAAGGCATCCTTGTTCAGCACCATCAAATCTTTAAGCTCTAATATGAGCTCGTTCTTTTTGGCTACGCTCATGGTGGTTCGGGCCAGTTCGGTCTGCTTGCGTTTGATTTCCTTTTCCAACTTTTCTTTCTCCAACTGTGCCAAACGCTCGTCTTGTTCGCGCTGCAGACGTATTTTTAAAAGTTCGTGCTTTCTTTTTAACTTTTGTCGATTGTACCATCTCACCCCCAAAATCACGGCTATTACCAACACCAAGTACCCTAACATACTCCAGTTTGAAAGGTACCAGGGCGGAGCTATATTGAAGGTAATGGTCTTTGGGGCGCTCTTTCGGTTATCCATACTTACGGTATGAACGTTCAAATCATACCTGCCATGGGGTAAATTTTGAAAATTGAGGGTACCCTCGGTAGTGTATGCCCCTTGGTAAAATGGCCCTTTAAGTTCATAATAGTATCTCGGTTGGATCATACGCGGGGCCGCAAACTGAAACCGCAAATCACGGGACTCCGCATAGGCCACCTCAAACACCGTATCGTTGATGGAATAGCGCCTATCATGGGCTCCAAAAAATGAAAGTTCCGGAACGGGAATCGTCGCGTTATGCAACTGACGTTGTAGTTGGGTAAGGTTCATTTGGGCGAAGCCATCGCTCAAAGTCAAAAGATATGTAGAATCGTTTCGCCTAACGGCCCGTTCCATATCGGGCATCAAGCGCTGGTTCAACTGAACCTCGCTGATAGCAATGGCATTCTCTCGTAGATCCGTATATAACAGTTCTTTGGTCTCCCCGTCCTTTAAAAACCAGAAATGCTCTCCATCCGTATAGATCAAGGACTTACCCGTAAAGGGTTCGAACTCCTTTAAAACATCTATTTTACCTACCAAGGGATCGTACTTAAACCATTTTCCCTCGCTCTGTAAAACAATCTGGTTTTTGATGTGATACAGTTTTACGTTATAAATATTAGGAAGTACCG
This sequence comes from Zobellia sp. OII3, assembly GCF_002211465.1. Classification (NCBI taxonomy): domain Bacteria; kingdom Pseudomonadati; phylum Bacteroidota; class Flavobacteriia; order Flavobacteriales; family Flavobacteriaceae; genus Zobellia; species Zobellia sp. OII3. Next base: position 22,335 of record NZ_MWRZ01000013.1, read on the forward strand.
ACGTATCAAAAACCGTCCTTTCCTCTACCTTCGATAGATCGGCGTTCAACCGAAAGCGGAATAGTCCCTTATAATGATGGGCGGCCCAAATGGTCTGCTTATCTTCAAAGCACAGTTGTTTCACCGGAAAATCGATACCTAAAATCGTACTAATATCCCATTGCCCGTTGGGCTGCTTTTTGAATTTGGCCACGCCTGTATAGGTGCCCTGCAAAAAAATATCGTTCGTTTCAGGTACTTTAACAAATTGATACCCCCCTGCCCGATCCGATATTTTGGTCAGCCTTTCGCCTTCCAATTTAAAGGTTCCGGTATTGTGGCCGGCCAAAACATCGCCCCCGATCGACTCAACGTCCCAAACATGGCCCTGTGAACCTTCAAAAAAATGCAATTCGTCTTCCTTAAAGTAATAGATACCCGTATTGCTTCCCAAATACATGGTGTTTTCTTGTATGGCCACATCGTGTACCGTGCCCAAGGCTCCCGTATGGTCGGTGTAAAAGGTAATGGGTGAATTCACTTGTACACGGTCGATACCATTTTCCAGACCTACCCAGAACTGATCGTTGAACCCGGCCAAAGAAAGCACCGTATTGTTCTGAAGTCCTGTTTTTCCATTGAGGTTGCGAAATATTCCTTCATTATAATCAAATAGGTAAAGTCCGTTCTTGATCGTTCCAAAAACAATTTCCCCCGTGTCCAAAGGCAGAATTTTATTCAACTGGTACTCCTTTAACCGGTCGTTCATATTTTTGTCGATCGGGGTAAACTCTCCGTTATTTAGAACCACACAACCATTCAATTGCGTTCCGATCAAAAGTCCCCCCTCAAAAGATACCATGTCAGTTATGGTCTGATCCTCAAATATTTCATTGTTAGCTACGGGCTCCAATTTTTGTCCCTTGAGCCAATAGAGCCCCATGTTTTTTGCCGCTACATAAACTTCGTTATCGTAAACTGCCAAACCCGTTATAACGAAATCGGGGTCTATGACGTTTATCTGCCCCTCTTCATATTTGTATAGGGTGGAAAATGAACGAAAAACAATAGCATCTTGAAAAGGTTGTATTTGCCAAAATTCCTCACTGGTAAAGGTGTGGTCCTTAATAAGGTGGGTCAACGAAGTATAATCAAGCCCTCCCTGATCCGTGGTCTGCCAATATCCGAATTCTTCGTAAGACCCGGTGTAGATCTTATCCTTAACCGAAGCTACCGAACGAAGAATGGTAGCATTGGGTAGTTTGTTCAACACCCATTCTTCGCCGTTAAAAGAAAGTAGCCCCTTGTCATTGGCCGCAAAGACCCTTCCGTTATCATCTACCGTAATCCCCCAATTTTGCGCCCCTGCATTGTACTCAAAGACTTTATAATTATAAATTGGGGGCAGCAAGGTTTGGGCGCCTAGGCTTAAGGACCAAAGAAATACAAGGGAACCTATGTAATACCCTATTCTCATCAACATCTCTACTTTACATATTAAATAAAGGGCTTCGCCCCCACTAGAATTACGAACAAAGATAGGTAGTTTATGGAAGCTTGGGTGCGCTGTTCTTCCATGAAAACCCTAGTCATATCGTAATCCTAAGAAAATGTATCTTAAATACCACAAGCCAAGTTGTAAAAAACTAGCTTTTACCAAGAATCGTTTTATACGCTTCCATCCTATGGATATAAAACGGCACAGCCCCCAAAAAAGGCTTACAAAAACCCGTAAAAAAATGTAATTTACACCTTTATTAAATTGATGCATATACCCTTATTTCTGGACGAAATACTTATAAGGAAGTACATTTGAACAAGTACTTTTCTTTCGTACAGTCACGGTATCAACAACTTATAGTTATAATTTATGGATTTAATGAAAGAACACGAGATGTTTATGCGACGTGCCATTGAAATGGCCGCAAAGGGAATGAACTCAAATGCAGGCGGTCCTTTTGGCGCCGTAGTCGTTAAAGACGGCGAAATAATTGCGGAAGGACATAACAAGGTTACCTCTACGAACGACCCTACCGCCCATGCCGAAATGGTAGTTATTAGGGAAGCCTGTCAAAAATTGGACAGTTTTCAATTGACCGACTGTATTATTTATACCTCTTGCGAACCCTGCCCCATGTGCCTTGGCGCTATTTACTGGGCCCGACCCAAAGCGGTTTTTTACGGTTGTGACAAAGCAGATGCCAAAGCCATAGATTTCGATGATCAATTTATTTATGACGAACTCGACAAAGATATGGAAGACCGGCAAATAGATTTTAAACAAATGCTTCGGGACGAAGCCGTAGAGGTCTTTGATAATTGGGCCTCAAAAAATGACAAGACGAAGTACTAGGGAAATATCCGAAGACAAATACGGAACAAACGTTTCGCCCTTTATTCATTATCCCAACCTAAACTACCATGACCGAAAAAGAAAAGATGATGAAGGGCGATGCATATGATTCGCGTGACCCGGAATTACTCAAAATGTATCACAGGGCCCGTAAACTACTACAGGCCTATAATAGCCTAGACTCCGAATTACCCGAGGAAAGGGAAAGGCTTTTGACCGAATTACTATTACACAAAGCCTCCGGTGTATGGATTGAAGCGCCGTTCTTCTGTGATTATGGGGCTAATATTTCTATTGGCGAAAACACCTTTGTGAACACCAATTGTATGTTTATCGATAATAATAAAATTACCATTGGCAAAAACGGATTGATAGCCCCTTTTGTTCAGATTTATACGGCTACGCACCCTTTAAGGGCATCTGATAGAATTATTGAAGATGGGAATTCTACCCGCTATTTAACCAACACAAAACCCGTTGCAATTGGAGATAATGCCTGGATCGGAGGAAACTCCATCATCTTTCCCGGTGTAACCATTGGCAACAACGTAACCATAGGTGCCGGTAGCGTTGTTACCAAGGATATACCGGATAATGTACTAGCTTATGGCAACCCTTGTAAAGTCATCAGAAGCCTGTAAGTAAAGGGAGAAACAAGAAATCCCCAGATTTTTTATCCCTATCGAGGCATCCCTTTATTTCAGATACTTTACCTGAAGGGGAAACTGTATTTTTTTCGAGAAGTCCTCCAAGTAATTTTCCCATTCTTTCGCATTGGCAAATTGCTTGCTTTCCTTCCATGTAAAACCGGCATAGTATACGACGCTGCCCTCTTGTACACTTAGGCCCGCGTAGACATTGTTTTCATCAGGGCGGCCGTTTTGGTATTCTTCCACCTCTACAATACGTTTGGGCTCGGCTACAATGGCGGTTCCCAATTCCGAATCTTCATGTGGCTGCCAATAACTTACATAGCCTTTATCTTGGGCTACGCTCACTTGTCCGTCATTTTCATGCATGGTCAAACCAACCGAAACCTTATCCGTTCCCCTAACCTTAATTTCAAATCGAGAAAGATTGGAGCCATTATCAAGTGAAATGTGTTTTTCTTCCTTTATTATATCTTCCCCGGCCTTCCAATCCTCATATTTTAGAACAAAGCTAGTGCGAATAGGTCCCTTGGTAAGCGTTTCATAACTGGTGAAATTCTTGGAAACGTGGTAGCTAGAATCCCTTTTTACGGCTATACCGCCTACGCCCCTACTAACACCTACATGAAAATTGTCTAGACCTTCCCCGGTATCCTCATGATAGCTGCCGTCGGTTTCGAGTTCCTTCTTGTACCATTTGTTTATGATAGGGTAATCTACCTTTTTCAACCAAGCGTCAATCCCGCTGGATAAGGTGCCTCCGGGGACCCCGTCTTCTTTTAATTTTTGCGCTGTTGGACCATAGGTTCTAAACGCAACCCGATTATTTTCCCATGCATAGTCGTCGGTACGTTCGGGAACGAACCTTGAATAACAAAGGGGATCGGCTTCCTCAATTGTTTTTTCTTCGGAAGCGATTATTTCAAATAGTTTGCTCTCTCCGGCATCGACCTCGGGCTGAAACAAGAGTTGGTCCAAACTTCCATCACCATCCAAATCTACCGCTTGTGAAGTAACTTTGTTTTGGGTGGCCAAATCAAAGATTTCATACGATTTTGCCGACGCCCGAATAGCGTTCTTAAAAGGTATTGCCGCTAAATCGATTTCCACCGTTTCAAGCGACCTCGCTTCGTTCAAGGGGTTGACGATTTCAATACGATAGCGGCCCTCTGTGGCGTCAGTGCATCCCAACTGTAACAATGCCCCGCATACGCCTAAGGTAAAAAAGAATTTTAGTCCCATAGCATTAGTTCTCGTTAGAAGGTTTTCCGATGGTAGCCAAAATTCCCCCATCGACATACAGTACATGTCCGTTGACAAAATCACTGGCCTTAGAGCTTAAAAAGATTGCGGCCCCTTGAAGCTCGTTGGGGTCGCCCCATTTGGCGGCCGGTGTTCTATTGATAATAAATTCGTTGAACGGATGCCCATCGACCCGAATAGGTTCGGTCTGGGAAGTCGCAAAATACCCTGGTCCTATTCCGTTCACCTGTATATTGTGTTTGGCCCATTCCGTAGCCATGTTCCGGGTCAACATTTTGAGTCCGCCCTTGGCTGCGGCGTAGGCTCCAACGGTATTTCTTCCCAATTCGCTCATCATGGAGCAAATGTTGATGATCTTTCCCTCTTTACGGGCGATCATGCCTTTTACCACGTGTTTTGAAACAATAAACGGACTCACCAAGTCAACATCGATAACTTGCTTAAAATCGGATACTTCCATATCCTCAAGGGGCGTTCTTTTGATGATTCCCGCGTTGTTCACCAGAATATCGATTTCACCGACTTCCTGTTCTATTTTTTGGATCGCTTCCATCACGGCCCGCTCATCCGTCACGTCAAACTTGTACCCGTGGGCGGTAATACCTTCTTTTTTATACGCCTTTAAGGCCGCGTCTATCTTTTCTTGGGATGAATTTCCGTTCACAATCAGTGTAGCGCCCGCATTGCCCAAACCTTTGGCCATAGCCATACCCAAACCGTGTGTACTGCCTGTAACCAAGGCTATTTTTCCTTTTAAATCAAATAAAGAAATGCTCATATCTATCGTAGTTCTGTAATTTTAGCCACATCCATATCGTTGTAATCGAGGTTCTCTCCGGCCATGCCCCAGATAAAAGTGTAGTTCGAGGTTCCTGATCCACAGTGGATAGACCATGGTGGGGAAATGACCGCTTGATGGTTCTGCATCCAGATATGACGGGTTTCCTGGGGCTGCCCCATAAAATGACAAACAGATTGGTCTTCAGGCACATCGGTATAAAAATAGACTTCCATACGACGGTCGTGAACGTGTGCCGGCATAGTATTCCAAACACTTCCAGTCTTTAGTTCGGTCATTCCCATCTGAAGCTGGCAGGTGGTAACGATACCCCCAATGATCATTTGGTTAACGGTTCGGTGATTCGCCGTTTCCAAGCTACCTAACTCTAATTTATTGGCCTCCGCCCTACTTACTTTTTTAGTGGGATAGGCCCTATGCGCAGGAGCGGAATTAAAATAGAACAAGGCCGGGGCATTGGCATCATTACTCTTAAATATTACCTTTTTGGCCCCTTGACCTATATAAAGGGCATCCTTATGATCGAGTTCGTAGGTAGTACCATCAACTTCGACGCTGCCCGAGGCCCCAACGTTGATTATACCTATTTCCCTTCGTTCTAGAAAATAGTCCGATTTCAACGGATCTATTGCCTCAAGTGCCAAAGGCGCTTCCGGAACGACTCCCCCGGTAATGTATCTATCGTAATGGGAGTAGGTCATGTTTATTTTTCCCGGCTCCAGTAAATTTTCAATCAAAAACTCTTCACGCAATTGAGTTGTATCATATTTTTTTACCGCTTCCGGACTTGAAGCATAGCGCGTTTCATAATTCACATTCATATCTAATTAAGGGTTTGTTTTTTTAGAATTTCAGCACATAAAAGTAGCCTTAACCGCACTAAACATAAGGGGGATATCATTTTAAAACAGGGGGTGTATAAGTTTTTATCGCCTATAAGCCTCCCTAACACAATATAGACTGGTGAGGTAACAAAAGATTCGCTAACTTTTGGCCTAAGAAACCAAATCAATCCATGAAGTTTCATTTCGCCATTCTTATATTATTGACCCTTTTCGGACAAGTTCAGGCCCAAATACCTGATGTCCCCGCAAAGGAACTGGAGTTTAAAAATTATTCTACCGAAGACGGACTCTCACAGCGTTCCGTGGTTTCAATAATTCAAGATACCAGAGGTTTTCTTTGGTTCGGCACGCGCTACGGACTCAACAGGTTCGACGGCAAAAAATTCAAAAACTACTACTACGATGCCACGAACAAAAACAGCCTTAGCAACAGCTGGGTAAAAGTACTCTACCTCGGCCCTAAGGGCACGGTGTGGGCGGGGACCAAAAACGGACTCAACAAGTACAATCCCGATACGGATGATTTTACCCGTGTACGTATGCCCAATAACGGGGACAGGCCTTTTGAAGGGGAAATTTTCGACATTGGCGCTGCCGACGATGAACATATTTGGGTGTCCGCCGAAAAAGGTCTGATGCGCATTAATACCATATCTGGGGAAGTGCACGATTTCAATCAATTGCACAGCGATTTAGAACTAGACTCCCATACGGTACTTTCCGTTCTAAACCCTAAAAAGACCCATCTTTGGTTTGGCAATCCTAAAAAAGTTTTCTTTTATGACGATACAAAAAAGCAGCTAGAAACCTATGACTACCCCTCAAACCAATCACCTGAAAAAACTAAAAATTACCACACCGTTCTATTCAAGGACCAAGGAGGCACCGTTTGGCTGGGCTATAACGGAGGGCTGGCATATTTTAATGAGATAACACAAACTTTTTCGGATCTTTTAGACCCCCAAGGAGCCTTAAGAATAGACAGTCCCGTTCGCACCATCCATGAAGAAAACGGAGGGGACTTATGGGTCGGAACGTACAACGGACTCTATATCTACAACCGTAAAACCAAGGATTGGACCCTCTATAAAAACAACCCGGACAATCCCAAGAGCCTCAGCCAGAATTCCATTTACGACATTACGGCCGACTCTAGGGGCGACCTATGGATCGGTACTTGGGCGGGCGGAATCAGCTACCTGAATCGAAAATCAAGCATTTTCAAAAACTACCAAATCGGCTCAAACGGATTGAATTACCCCGTGGTCAGCGCGATCATAGAAGATAACCATAACAACCTATGGATCGGTACCGAGGGCGGCGGACTCAATTACTTCGACACCTCACAGAAGAAGTTCACCTATTTCACCCATGTCAATTCCGAAAAGAATTCTATTGCCAGCAACAATGTCAAGGCTATGGCCAAAGACCGGTTCGGCAATCTTTGGGTAGGCACGCACGACCAGGGGCTTTCTTACGCCTCCGTTCAAGACGATAAACTTTCCTTTAAAGATTGGAACTCGATAGCCACCCCCTCATCAAGGCCGAACAAAAACCGTATCACCTGTCTGTTCGAAGATGGCCACGGCAACGTCTGGATGGGTACCGACAATCGCGGATTGAATTTTTACGACATTAAATCAGGAAACAGCTTCAGGGTGGGAGACCCTAAAAACATATTGGGCACCTTTGTCTCCGTCATTACCCAGCCCCAGCCCGATGGCAATATACTTGTTGGAGGAGAAAACGGCCTAGGTTCCGTTTCGGTCGATTCAAGGGAAATCACCCGGATAGCCTTTAAAAAAGAAAGCGATGACCCTTACGACATCAAAAAGGTTATCAGTATTTATGCCCCTACCCCCACCCTCCTGTGGATCGGGACCGAAGGTGATGGCCTATACCAATACGACCTAAAAACCCATAAATCTACCCGCTATGGCGTCAACAGCGGCCTTCCCGATGAAGTCATTTACGGAATCTTGCCCGACGACCTGGGCCATATATGGCTTAGTACAAACAAGGGACTCAGCAGATTGAACATCAACTCTGGGGAAATAAAGAACTATTCACGGGCCGATGGCCTGGTCAACAATGAATTCAACTACGGCGCACATTTACGGACGCAAAATGGGAAATTGGCTTTTGGCGGGGTTAATGGTTTTACCATTTTCGACCCTAAAGAGATAGAACGCGATTCTTTTATCGCCCCAGTGGTCATTGAAAAACTGAAAATCGCCGATGCCTCCGAAATAACCATAGCCCCCTCCACTTCACATTTTGAACTGAAGCACGACGAAAACGACATTACCTTCGATTATGTGGCCCTCGATTTTTCAAGGCCCCAAAATAATAAGTACGCTTATAAACTCGATGGTTTCGACACCAAGTGGAATTTCAGCGGCAACCTAACAAGAGCTACCTATACCAATCTAGACCCAGGCAACTATACCTTTCTCGTAAAGGCCTCCAACAGTGACGGCATCTTCAATGAGGAGGTGGCTTCCCTTGAAATAAGCATAACCCCACCTTTCTGGAAGACTTGGTGGGCCTATCTACTCTACTTTTTGGCCCTAGGGGGGATTTTCTTGCTGGTAAGAAGGTATACCCTTATCCGCATCAAAGAACGGCACGATCTTAGAAGGGAACGACAGGAAAAGACCCAAATGCAGGAACTGAACCGCTTAAAACTACAGTTGTTCACCAATATATCGCATGATTTCAGAACACCGCTAACCTTAATTACGGCCCCGCTACAGCGACTTATCGAAGAGAAAAAGGATGATCCGCAGCTACACAGACAATTAAGCGGTATGCAACGGAATGCCCGTATTTTACTTCAACTTATAAATCAATTATTAGACTTCAGAAAGGCCGAAAACGGAAAGCTGAAACTAGCGTTTTCAAAGAATGACATTATACCCTTCGTAGAAGACACCAAGGCTTCGTTCAACGAACTTGCCCAAGACAAAGGCATCAATTTTGTGCTCATAGCCCCAAAACCACCATTGGAAGTCTGGTTTGACCGTATCGAAATGAAAAAGGTAATCCTGAACATTTTGAGCAATGCCTTTAAATTTACCCCTCCCAACGGAAAAATAAGTATACAGATCGAAGCCAAGGACGATTCGGTCGACATTCTAATAAAAGATACCGGAAGCGGCATCAACCAAAAAGACATCGAATTTGTTTTTGACCGCTATTTTCAATTGGGCCAGAAAAACGATTTGCGTTCAGGAACAGGTGTGGGGCTAGCCTTGGCCAAAGATATAGTAGATCTGCACCACGGTAAAATCTCCGTAGAAAGCGAACTCGGTAAAGGCTCATGTTTTTCGATCAGCCTTCCTTTGGGCAAGGCCCATTTAAAGCCCGAAGACCTCACTTATGATGAACGTTCCGAAGAAAACGACCTTTTAGATTATTACGACCCCTCGATTTTAAAATCGACCTGGGTCAAAGATGAAATCGAGACCGCCCCGAACCTAGACGACAGCAAACAGACCATATTGGTGGTCGAAGACAATAAAGAGGTCAGAACCTTTGTAAAGGGAATCTTCAATGATGAATTTAACGTGATAGAGGCCAATAACGGTCGAATGGGAATAGAACTGGCCAAGACCAAGAACATAGACATGATCATTAGCGATGTCATGATGCCCGAAATGGGCGGTATTGAAATGTGCGAATCCTTGAAGTCCGACGTACTTACCAGTCATATTCCCGTAATCCTTCTGACGGCAAGGACCTCTTCCAAAATTCAGAAAATAGGATTCGAAACGGGAGCCGATGCCTATGTCACCAAACCTTTTGAAGCCCACCTCTTAAAATTACAGGTACAAAACCTGCTAGCTACCCGAAAAAAATTGGCCAAGAAATTCAGAAAAGACCTGGTTCTTGAACCCAGTGAACTGAAGTTAGTATCTACCGACGAGGTCTTTCTGAAAAATGCGGTCGACATTGTAGAGAAAAACCTCTCGAACGCCGAACTCAATGCCAGTTTCCTAAGTGAACATATCAACATGAGCCAATCGGTACTATACCGAAAACTCAAGGCCCTAACCGGCAATACCATATCGGAATTCATTCGTGGCATTCGCCTCAAGAAAGCGGGCCAACTCTTACGGGAAACCGAATTGAACATCAACGATGTGGCCTATGAAGTAGGCTTTAACGACATCAAATATTTCAGGGCCTGTTTTAAGAAGGCCTACGGAAAAACGCCTTCCGCTTATAAAAAACAACAGCCTTTTGACCCTGAGCGTGTCTAAAAATCTTAAAGTCCCCCTTTAAAAACGCATTTCCACCCCCTTTAAAAGTAGTATCGGCGGTAGTTTAGCACCAAACCGAAGACAGGAAACAAAATACGCTCATACATTTAATCGCGACCTGACTTCATAATCTATACCAATGAAACTAACAAAAATCGTTTTACATGCTGCATTGGCCTTTTTAATGTGCGGCTGTACCTTTAAAAAAGAAGGGACTAAACCCGATCACAAGGAAACAACCACTGTTAATGTCGATGAAATTCTCATCAAGGCGACCAAACAATTAGACCTACAATCTAAAGTTGCGGAGCAAGCAAACCGCATCCCCAGAACAGTGACGCCAGAGGGGGAAATGCATTGGACCGGACAACAATTTGACTGGACGGAGGGCTTCTTTCCCGGGAGCCTATGGTATCTTTTCAAAGCAAGCCAAGATGATATTTGGAAAACAAGGGCCGAAAAATTCCAAGCCCTTTATGAAGATCATAAATACAAGACCACCAATCACGACCTAGGCTTTGTCTTTAACACCTCGTACGGTAACGGATACCTTCTTACCGAAAATGAAGCCTTTAAAGAAGTAATGATCGTAGCGGCCGATTCGCTTTCCTCCCGGTTCAACCCCAACGTGGGGTGTATTAAGAGTTGGGACGTTGATCGAGGATGGCAAGCCTCACGAGGTTGGTTGTTTCCCGTGATCATAGACAATATGATGAACCTTGAACTACTCTTTAAGGTTTCGGAATACACAGGCGACCCCAAGTACAAAGAGATAGCCATTACACATGCCGAAACTACCTTAAAAAATCATTTTAGGGACGATAACAGTTCGTATCACGTAGTCGATTACGACCCCGAAACCGGAGCGGTACGATCGAAACAAACGGCACAGGGCATTTCCCACGAAAGCTCTTGGGCCCGAGGTCAGGCATGGGGACTTTACGGCTATACCATTTGTTACCGTTATACCAAAAATCCCGAATACTTGAATATGGCAAAGAAAATCGCTGCTTATATCATCGGTCAGAAGGCGCAAAAAAACGGTATTCCCTATTGGGACTATCACGCCGAAAATATTCCTGACGAACCCTATGATGTATCGGCCGCGGCCATTACCGCTTCGGCGCTGCTAGAATTGAACCAATATACCAATGATACCTATAAAAATGAGGTAGAAACCATTTTGACCGCTTTGGCTTCGGATGAGTTCACCGCCCCAATCGGTACCAACCATAATTTTATCCTTAAACACAGTGTGGGCAGTATTCCTCATAAAGCTGAAATCGATGTTCCCTTGAACTATGCCGATTATTACTATCTTGAAGCATTACTAAGGTATAAAGAACAGTATCATGAAAATTAAGCTAGTTGGCTTGTTCTCCTGTATTATAGGCATGGGCTGCGCCGCACAGGAAACTGCGGTATGGACCAATTATAAGAATGCCGCGAAGTCCCATACCGAACCCATATTGCCCAATTTTTCCTATGCCGGCTACAAGTTCAGTGAAATCGGTATTCCCGAAGAAAAGCACCGGGTTTTTAACGTACAGGATTTCGGGGCACGGGCCGATGACGGTATTTCCGATAAACAGGCAGTCGTTGAAGCCATAAAGGCTGCCGAGGCAAACGGAAGCGGAATAGTCTATTTTCCTGCGGGAAGGTATCATTTCAACACCCCTGCCGACAATTTAGACCCCATACAGATCAGGTCTTCCAACATCGTTTTTCGGGGGCCGAAAAAGACTTCCGAAAAGGCCGTCCTGTTCTTTGAACGCGATATACCCCCCACTGTTCCAGAAAAAATATGGACCTCGCCCTATGCCATACAGACCAAGGCTTCCGAAAAAAGTCGGTTCATAACCGATATCAAAGGAAATGCTACAAGGGAAACCCATACCATAGAGGTTGCCGACGCTTCCCAAATTAAAAAGGGCGATTGGGTCATTGTGCAGCTTAAGGATAATGACCCCGAATTTGTTGCCCAAGATATCCACCCCCTTCCACTAAATCCCAAATGGAGGACGATCATTGAAGAGGGCGTACAGGTCAACGAACGCCATAAAGTGGCATCGGTATCGGGAAATACCGTTACTTTTGTCGACCCTATCCACTACAGCATTTCCGAGCGACAAAACTGGAAACTGTATACCTTTCCCCACCTTTCCCATGTGGGCTTTGAAAACCTAAGTTTTGAAGGCAATTGGAAAAAAGAGTTCGTACACCATAGATCGGCACAAGACGATGGCGGATGGAGTATTTTAAACTTATCGGGGCTCGTTGATTCTTGGGTAAAAGACTGTAGGTTCACCAATATCAACAGAGCCATATATTTTTCACATTCGGCGGCCACTACCGCCATTAATGTGGTCATCGACGGAAAAATAGGACATAGTGCCATTACCGTAGGCGGTGGCTCCACGGGGGTTCTATTGGCCCATATCGTTGACGAGGCCGGTATGCAGCACGCTTCGGGCGTTGGTGGGGGCAGTACCACGGGTACGGTAATCTGGCGCTCGAAACACCCCGCGCACACCAGTTTTGAATCGCATGCCTCACAACCCCGCTCTACCCTTTTCGACAATGTTGAAGGTGGCTTTTTCAAGGGAAGGGCTGGCGGCGCCATACAAAACTTACCGAACCACGGACGCCATCTCGTATTGTGGAATTATAAGGAAACCGATGAAGCCGAAACGAATTTTCCCTTCGTCGCTACCGAAACCTATTACTGGCGTATGGTTCCCCCCATTATCGTAGGGTTTCATGGGGCGGGCACCACTTTTAAAGAAGACGAAGTACAATTGATAGAAAGCCTAGGCAGCCCCGTACAGCCCGAATCCTTGTTCGAAGCACAACTGCAATTGCGCTTGGGCAAATTGCCCCAATGGATATTAGACTTGAAAAATAGCTTAGCAAAAAAATAAAAACGACTTGCCATAATGCGAATAGTTACGATAATGACAGCCTTGCTTCTTGCTGTGGGATGCGCCGAAAAGAAAGAAGCTATAACTACCGCTTCCAAGGATGCAAAGCAGCCCAATGTTTTGATCATTTACCCTGACCAATTAAGACGCTACAGTGCCGGTTTTTGGTCTAAGGAGGAATACAGAAAATACGTCATAGGAAAACCTGACCCCGTAATTACCCCTAATATTGACCAATTGGCCGAAAATGGGGTGGTCTTCACCCAAGCGGTCAGCAATTTCCCCTTATGCAGTCCCGCAAGAGGTATGATCTTATCGGGGAGGTACCCCGAACAAAACGGGATATGGAACAATTGTAGAAAAGACCGAAGCGAAAGCTTAAGAGACGACATCCCTACGATAACCGACCTGTTCTACGAGGCGGGTTACAACACCTCCTACTTTGGTAAATGCCACTGGCTCAAGAACGAGGCCCTGTTCGACGAAAACGGGACATACGTAGGCTCTACCGAGGAACCGGGAGGGCATTACATCAATCGATACGACACTTATGTGCCTCCAGGGAAATCTCGCCATAGTATCGAGTATTTTTACCAATCTATTCGAGATACGCATTACGATCCGTTGGTCTACAGTAACGACCCGAATACCGTAGCGGGTAAAAAAGATGGCGAATTGCATCAACCCAAGACATTTACACCCAAGAACGAAGCCGAAAAAATCAAGGCTTACCTTGAAAACAAGCATAAGGTCCGCGATTCCGACAAGCCGTTTTTTATGATGTGGTCGATCAACCCACCACATAACCCCTGGGACGATGAAAACACCGATATGGAAACCTTGGCGAAATATTACAATACAGATAAGTTTCCGCAAGACAGTTTATTGGCGGTACGTGAAAATGCCGATTTAAAGGTAGCCAGCTATGTACGTCATTATTTCGCCAACCTCACTAGCGTAGACCATTATATTGGCGAAGTAATGGAAACCCTGAGGGAAATGGGGGAACTCGACAACACCATCATAATCTTCAGTTCAGACCATGGTGAAATGCTGGGCAGTCATGGTAAGGAAGGTAAAAATGTATTCGAAACCGAAGCCTTGGCCATACCTTTTATCGTGCATTGGCCTAAAGGAATAAAGGCCGGAGGCATCAACGATGTGCTTTTCAGCGTTCCGGATGTGCTGCCTACCGTTATGGGATTGGCAGGTATGGGGCAAAAGATTCCCGAAGCGGTTCAAGGATATGATTTCTCCCCTCTTATAATCCCTTCTAGCGATACAAGCATTGAAAAACCGAAGGGAGTTTTACTTATGCTCGCCAAATCGAGGGGCATACTTACCGACCGCTATACCCTTTGCGTAGAACAAAAGGCCGACCGTAGGAACAGAACACCCGATGATAAGGATATTTATCTCTACGACAACCTAAAAGACCCTTACCAGCTGAAAAGGCTGGGTCTTGACGAAAGGCCCCAAGAAGCTGCTGCGCTTTTACAGCTTTTAGGTTCGGAATTAAAGCGGACCAACGACCCTTGGTACCAACAAAAAAAGTTCAAAGATGTTATACGGTACGAATAAGGTACCCTTACATCTTTGAACTTAACAACACTATTACGTAAACTATAAAAATTACCTTAAAAAGTCTTTCATAGGCCTTGTTTCATCGAAGACCTTGATTTTTATATTCCTATAAAATATTTCAGCAGTTTCTGCCTGCAGACCTATTTCCCCTTCGGAATGACTGAGGTTGGTCAGCACATTTACCACTTTTCCGTTGAGTTTGTAAATGGCATACGCCTTGCCCATCACGATTACCTCGCATTGGTTCCATTGTCCATCAAGCGCATGGTACTCCGCATCTTTATGGGCCTTGTGCTCCCCTCCGCGATGTTCTTGGGCCATGCCCCCATCCTCTTTTGATAGATAGGTCCTTAATTTAGGGTTCGCCTCGGAATTGTCACCATACCAATCAAAGCTTGCCCCCGAATTCCACACACAGCCCGTGTGGTTCTCGTTTCGGGTATCATCGTAACGCACTTGATACTCCAATCCCTTAGGCCAAATATTCACGTCGAAAACATGAAAGTACATACCGGCATCATACTGAAACTTATCATAATTATTAAAAACTTTATCACCCCACTTATATTCAAACTTAAAGCTGTAGCGACTGTACTTCTCTTTGGTAAAAAACATACAATGGGTGCCATTTTTTCCCGTAACCCTTCGGTCTCCATCGGGAAAATTTTTATACACATGCATTTCCCCATTATCGCCCGCAGAAAATACCTTTTCGGCCAAACCGGGCGTTTTGTCTCGGCACATAATGTTCCAGTTCCCCATATCCTTCCCATTGTAAAGGGAAACGTAACCGTCCTCACCCTTAGCGGAATCGGACGGCGAAACGTTCTTGGCCTTACATGAGAAAAGGAAAACGCTTATACCCGCTACGGCAATAAATCTCAAGTGTTTCATCTAGCGTTTATTTAAGCCTTCGTACCAAAATAGTCCAATCTAGCTGCTTTTTATCGGGAGACTTCCCTAGGTCGACCATACCTCCCCCTCTTACTTTCCTAACCTTCGATTTTTTGAGATCCCCTCCTTTTTTAGGATTGAACCAAAGTACCTCAAACTCTCCGGAAGCATGGGACAAATCTAGTTGGGCCGTAGGCTGTGAATTCAAGTATACCACATAGACCTCATTTTCCTTGGCCAAACAGTACACCGTGTTTTCATTCTTGCTATTGCCTACCAGATCATTTCTGTTTTCTGTTTCCCAGAAAGGAATATCGTTGTTTTTAAAGAAATTCATGGCATGTACCGCTTGATCCCAGAAGAGGTCCCTAGAACGATAATCTTCACAGGTAAGGTCTGAATGGGGATGCGCATATCCAAAATACCATTCATTGCCCCATCCGCCGGCCATAAAAGTGCCCCAAAGTGCATTTCTACGGGCATTATCATGATCCGGATCTTCTCCATCGGTAATCAATGAATGTTGTGCATCACCAGGTTCATCGACCGCTACGGCCCACTGGAAACCTGCTTTTTTAGAGGCGTCTAGCCAATGCAATACCGCCTTGTGAACCCTACTGAAATCTTCTTTGTTGGTCTGTACCGAAGGTCCCGTAAGACCACTGTCCGGTCCTAACAAATCATCAAACTCAATTCCGTTGTGGATGACCAAATGATGGTGATAGGGGTCGTTCTTTTTAAAATACGCGGTCATGGCCAAACGTTGTTCGGTTTCCTGCGGTGGTGTTGTAGGGTTGCTTACCCACTCCCCATTTTCCTCACAAAGATTCCAGTTCAATGCCAGGTGATGTCCGAAGCGCGCCATAAGCTCGCGGTAGTACAATTTCGTGTTCGCTCCTACCCCTCCATTATCCAATAGACCTTGGTTTTCCACTTCAAACATCTTAAAGTGTAAAAACAATCCCAGTTTTTGGGCGTGCTCAAAAATAATTTCCCACTGGTCCATTTTCGAAATATCGATTCGATCATAGGTATCGTAATCGACATACGGAAAAACATTTTGATCGTCTCCAGCGATATTATTGGTCAAGAACGAAACGGAATTCAAGCCTTTAGACGCCAGGTAATTCAAGGCACCGATAATGGCTTTCCCCTTTCCGTTTTTCCATGTGGGGTCGTTCTGCTTATAATCTTGCAAGTGGGCCGACCAAGTTTTTACCATATTATCTTTATGTCCGTCGTTCTTAAAAGTTCCGTCAAGGTCGGCATACGATAGAAAATTCTCGGGAGCATCGGGGCCCTGTTTCAAGAAATACTCGCCAGTTTCTGCAAATTTCAAATAACGCTCGCCTACGTACTGCAACCTTCCTTTTGCCCTAAAATCGTTGCCGGTCTTATCGGTTTCATCTATTTTGAAGCTACCCGTTGCGCCATCCATATAAGAGCCGCTTAACCCTGTATTGGGCTTGGTGCTCACAGCGGCATAATTTCCCTTTCTAAAATCTACTTTATAGGTCCATTCACCTGTTTCATCGGGAGCAAAATGTACACGCCATTTGTTGCCTTCCTTGGCGGAAGACTGTCCAGCATCCCCATCGGCGGCATAATAGCCCGGTACCAAATATGATTTACCGCTCTGCTTATGGGTAAAGGTTACGTTAAACCTATAGTTCATAAACGGATTGTAATCTGCATCCTCCGAAGTATTTGGGCCGTCGAAGGTCAAGGTTACCTTGTGCCACTTCTTAAGCTCGCCCGTAATTTGCATCTGGGTTCGGGCTGCCATTTCTTGCTGTAATTCTTGTATCAATTTTTTACCCGTACCGGCCTTCACCAATACCAATCCGCTCCATCGGGCACGGCTAAACTCCTTACCGTCCCTGCTCTTGGGAACGGCCTTCACCCCAATAACATCATCGGTATTTAGCTTGATATTCGAGTATACCTTAACATATTCAAGTCCTTCCTCAAACATATTGCTGCTTAGGGGCGTTCTAAAATCTTGAAAATTTTGGTCGTTCTTTTTCAAGGTATAAACCGAGCGGCCATCGTTTTCACCTACGGTAAACAATACGACGTCATAGTCTCCTTGGGCTCCATCAAAAGCAAGGGAAGCTTCGGCCTCCTTAAATTTTTCAGGGTCTATGGCCAACCACTCCTTATCCTTATAAAAAGAGTTTTTTGTACTCTTGAACCATTGTGCCGGATATATTTTGGCACTTGGCCTCACATCCTTTACGGTAGCCAATAAACCTTTATAATCCGAAGAGCTGGCCTCTTCTTTCTGGGGATGGAAAGTCCTATCGGTGGTTAAAATAAATTGGTCCATTTCAAAACCGTCTTCACGCATACTGAACTGAATGTCGTGTTCACCGGCCTTATCTATATCGAGATAAATAAACCCTGGGATACCACAGTGCCTTTCCTCGGTGCGCTGGTTATTGCCCCAAGTCCAAGTATCTTTACCCTCGCACCATTGCATACGCTGCCCCGATTCAGGCCAGGTTCCATCAACACCCACGTGAACACCGTTATCTTCACTACCCGTGCTATAGGCCCGTACCCAAACGTAATATCTCCCCGGTGTAGAAAAATTGACCCTATAATGTAAAATACCGATTTTACCAGGCTCATTGGAGAAGTTGACCCCAACGATCAGTTTTTCGTCATGGTTGGTTCGCGTATCGGGTAAGATCTCTATATACTTACCGCCATTCGCCCCTTGGGTGTGTAAATCGCCGTCGTTGGCTTTTAAATCGGTGCTAAAGCCCTTATCGACCACAAACCATTTTCGTTGATCGGTATTGGTCTGCTTATAGAAATCTTCGGCTTCTACAACCACATGGCCTTTTTCCTCGGTATGCACCTTGACCTCTTGTTGATGGGGCTTAAATGCGGAAAAAAGGAAGCATAAGGCCGTCAGGGACCAAAAAAGCGTGAATTGTTTTTTCATGTGTCGTGGTTTCATAGGTTCATTATTTTTGTGTTCATGTTTAATATCAACGCCGTAAAGGCTGGGTTCAGTTTTTTTTATTCTTATTTGTAGAATTCCGTATCACGATGAAGGAATTGAGCACCTTCTTTTCATAATTCAGCTTAAACTCGGTAGAGGGTTGCAGCAGTAGCTTCGCCGATTCTTGCCCCATAGCGAAAGCCGGTTGGTCGATACTGGTTAGGGAGGGTTCCAACAGCTCACCCACCGGTTCGTTGTTAAAACCTATAATGGAGAGTTGCTCTGGAATGGAAATCCCCCTTTCCTTTGCGGCCAGCATAACACTGATGGCCATTTGGTCACTGAAGGCCAAGATACCGTCGGGATATTCCGACTGATAAAGCAGGTCCCTAGCGGCGCTCATCGCACTTTCGCGATCGAAGGTGCTGAACCTTAGCAAGCTTGCGTCTTGCCTTAGTCCGGCTTCCTTTAAAGCTTCCTTATAGCCTTGCGCCCTGTCTCGATTGATCTGAAGGATTTCAGGTCCGCCCAAATAGGCTATTCGTTCACATCCTATGGAAATCAAATGTTGTACCGCATTATAGGCGGCCAACCGGTTGTCTATCGTTACCTTATGGGTCAAGACCTCATTGCATTCCCTATTAAAGAAAACCAAAGGGACTCCATTTCGCTTCAACTTCTCAAAATGTCCAAAAGTTTTGGTCTCACTGGCCAAGGACACAATTACGCCCTTGACCCCGATATTGATCAGCTCGTTTACCAAATCTTTTTCGCGTTCACTCGATTCATTGCTTTGGCAAACGACAATGCGCATACCGAACTGCTCGGCTATTTGTTCAATACCACTGATAGCCGTTGCATATAGGTGATAACCGATCTTAGGAACGATAACCCCGATCAATTTAGAGGCACTTCCTTTTTTTAGCCCTAAGGTATCAATGGAGACATAGCCTAGTTCCTCGGCCGCACGTCGAACCTTTTCTTTGGTAAAACCGCTGATACGAGGGTTATCTTTTAACGCACGCGAAACGGACGATACCGATAAGTTTAACTTCTCGGCTATATCTTGTAAAGTGGCATTTCGTTTGTTCGGACGCTGTTTCAAAAGATGTTCTTTAGCAAAATCAATTGAGCAAAATATTGCGCAATAATTTGTATTATTATCAAAATTGATAACCAAATTTACATATATTTGTCAAAAATACTTAATTAATCGATAAATTAACATTTAATATTTGTGCAAATCTGTGCAACAAAATTTAGCTTTATTCAAGAACTATGGGCAAAACATATAAAATAGCCGTTGTAAAAGGAGACGGCATAGGATCCGAAATTGTACCAGCGGGCGTATCCGTATTAGAGGCCGTGGCAGCAAAACACAATTTTTCCCTAGACACTACCGATTTTTCATGGGGTGCCGGTCATTATTTAAAGCACGGGGAATTCATGCCCTCAGACGGCATAGAGCAACTAAAGGCCTTTGATGCCATATACTTTGGGGCGGTTGGCCTACCTGCGGTGGATGATACCCTTCCGGCAAGGGACTACACGTTTAAAGTACGTACCCAACTGGAGCAATATGTCAACTACAGACCGGTAAAACTTTTTTCCGGGGTAAAAAGTCCCCTAAGGGACAAAACCGAAAAAGACATCGATTTTGTCATTCTTCGTGAGAACAACGAAGGGGAATTTGTCCAAAACGGTAAAATACTTTACCCTGACACCCCCAATGGCGTCGCCGTCGACACCAGCATGGTCACCCGATTAGGCGTTGAACGTATCGCCCATTACGCCTTTAAATTGGCCCGCAAGCGCCGAAAGCACGTGACCAACGTAACCAAATCGAACACCTTGATCTACACCTTGGGCTTTTGGGACAAGGTCATAGCGGAGGTTGCGGAGCAATATCCTGATGTTACCTATACGAAAATGTACATTGACAATGCTTCGGCCAGCTTTGTTTTGAAACCTGAAGTTTTTGATGTTATCGTCACTACCAATATGATGGGCGACATCCTCTCCGATCTTGGCGGTGCCATAATGGGAAGCTTAGGCCTCGGCGGTAGTGGAAACATCAACCCTGAAAATAATTTTCCTTCAATGTTCGAGCCTATTCACGGTTCTGCACCCGATATTGCAGGACAGAACATTGCCAACCCTATAGGTCAAATCTGGTCCGCGGCCATCATGCTGGAACATTTGGGCGAATCAGAGGCTGCCCAGGATATTCTTGTCGGTATAGAACACACTACCGCCAAGGGCAATTTAACCAAGGACCTCAAAGGAAACGCCACAACTTCCGAAGTAGCAGAAAGTGTAGTCGCATTCATAAAGGCCAATTAAAACTGAATTCCCAAATGGGTGAAAAACGAATCATAGACCTAACACAGACCATTGGCAACCATATGCCCGGGGCATCCATAGAAAATGCTAAAACAGTAGCCGATGATGGATGGAACGCCACCACCTTGCACCTATACTCGCATAGTGGCACCCATATGGACGCCCCGATTCATTTTGAAACCACTGAGCAGACCATAGACGAGTTGCCGGTAAGCCATTTTATTTCAGAAGCCTGGGTCGTAGATATCACTTCCATCTCCCCTAGCGAAGAAATAAAGGTTTCCCATTTGGGAGACGTGGCCCATTCGTTCAGAAAAGGGGAAAGCATATTATTGCGTTCCGGTTGGAGCAAGCGGGCGGGGACCGATAGTTATAGAAACAGCTTACCGCGTATCGGCAAGGAGCTCGCCCTTTGGCTCGGCAACAACGGCGTTAACATATTGGGCGTGGAACCCCCATCGGTGGCAGATGTCAACAATATTGAAGAGGTTACCGAAATACACACGATCTTATTTAAGAACAAGGTAATCATCATAGAAGGGCTAACCAACCTTGAGGCCCTCTCAAAACCCAAGGTCACGCTCATCGCCCTTCCTTTGAAAGTAGCAAAAGGCGATGGCGCTCCGGCCCGGGTCATAGCTATAGAAACTGAAAATTAATGGAACAAACGGCAATTTTACGTTCGATTACGGAAGGTGATGCACTACCCGGATACGAAAGGGCTATTCTTAAAGCGTTGGAGACATCCCCCAAAAGCATAGTCGTTCTAGATGATGACCCCACCGGTACCCAAACCATATACGACATACCGGTAATAACGGAATGGACCCAAGAGATCTTAGAACGGGAACTAGCTGATAACCGTATTTTTTTTATCCTGACCAACTCAAGAAGTTTACAGGCCGAAGAAGCCAACTCCCTTGCCGAATGCATCGGTCAACGCTTAAAGATAGCGGCCGACAAACTTGATAAGTCCGTTTTGGTAATCAGCCGTAGCGACTCCACCTTACGAGGCCATTATCCGAACGAGGTAGAAGCCCTGGTCAAGGGATTAGGGTGGAAAAACACCAAACAACTGTTGATTCCCGCTTTTTTTGAAGGGGGAAGATACACCTTCAATGATGTGCACTACGTTGCCGAAAAGCAACACTTTGTACCAGCTTCCAAAACACCGTTCGCCCAAGACAATACTTTTGGCTATTCTTCATCCAACCTTAAGGAATACATTCTCGAAAAGTATGGGCCCCGCATATCTCCCGATGAAATCGGGTCGATATCACTGGCCGACTTACGCGCATCGGATTTGACGAAGGTCCAAAAAGCTTTAACCTCTAAGACAAAAACACATTTTGTTGTCAACGCCACAAGTTATTCCGACTTACAGGCCATAGCCTTGTCCTGTCTTTTACATCAAGGCCATCTCGTTTTTAGAAGCGCCGCCTCCTTTGTCAACGCCTTGGGAGGAATCGCCCCTAAAAAATGCCTTGAAAAAGGCGAGTTATTAAAGAACAAAGTTTCCTATGGAGCCCTGACCGTTGTCGGTTCTTACGTCCCCAAAACAACGGCCCAATTAAACTATCTCAAAAACAGAAGCTCCGCCCTCTTCCTTGAGCTGAACGCGAATTTGGTCTTCGACATAAATGCCTTTAACGCCCAAATATCCGATTTGGCCGAACAAGCCGACAAGGCCATAGACAAGGGGCAAAACGTTGTAATTTACACCAGTCGCACCATCGTAAAGGGCGCCGATAAAAAAGAAAGCCTGGCTATTGTCAACGAAGTGGCGAACGGACTGAACTCCCTTATAAGACAGCTAAGGGTTCGGCCGCGATATATACTGGCCAAAGGAGGGATAACGTCTAGCGATATCGCAACCAAGGGTTTGGGTGTAAAACGCGCCATGGTTCTCGGACAGGTCATTAAAGGGGTTCCGGTATGGCAATTGGGAAATGAGTCGAAATTCCCTAATTTACCTTATATCGTTTTCCCTGGAAATGTTGGTGATGAAACGGCAGTGGCCGAAGTAATAGAACTTTTGAATTAATAGATAAAGATGAAAGAACACGGTTATTTCCCTAAACGTTATTTTATGGTGGTCGGCACATTTTTGCTGGCCCTGCTTTTATATATTGACCGCATCTGTATTTCTGTTGCCAAAGACCCCATTTCGGAAGCCCTGAACCTCAGCGACAAACAAATGGGATGGATTCTAGCCTCCTTTTCCCTTGGCTATGCCTTTTTTCAAACCCCGTCGGGTATTTTGGCCGACCGCTTCGGGCCACGCCGGGTACTCACTATGATCGTAACCTTATGGTCGGTGTTTACCGCATTGACGGGAGCAGCATTTAATTTTATATCGCTTTTGATCGTACGTTTTCTCTTTGGCGCGGGTGAGGCGGGTGCCTTTCCCGGCATGTCAAGGGCCATTTTTAGCTGGATCCCCCTAAAGGAACGGGGATTGGTAACCGGCATCAATTTTTCCGGTTCTCGACTAGGTGCGGCCTTCGCCCTACCTGCCGTTGCCTGGATGGTAAACGACTTCGGATGGAGGATCACCTTTTTCATTTTAGGTGCCGTTGGCGTGCTCTGGGCATTGGCCTGGTACTTTTTATTCCGTGACACCCCCGAGGAACACAACGGTATTTCAAAGGAGGAAAAGGAATTTATCATTGCCTCCCGACAAAACAAAAAAGCTACAAAAACCAAGGAAAAAATACATTTCGGAACCCTGCTTAAATCAAGGAACATGTGGTTGGCCATGGGCCAGTACTTTGCCAGTAATTTCACCTTTTTCTTTGCCCTTACCTGGCTCTTTCCCCATATAAAGAGCGAATACGGACTAGAAACGGTCGAGGCCGGATTCTACTCGGCCATACCCCTCACTTTTGGGGCCATAGGCAATTGGGTCTCAGGCTGGCTGATCGACAGGATATTCAAAAACGGCAATTGGAACAAATCGAGAATATTGCCCGCATCTATCGGTTTTGGCCTTGCGGCCATTGGTCTTTTGGGAAGTATTTATATGGATTCGGCCGTTGGAGCCATTGTTTTTCTAAGTATCGCTATTTTTGGGGCGGACATGACCCTTCCCCCATCTTGGGCCTTTTGTGTTGATATTGGCCAAAAGCACTCGGGAACGGTATCGGGCACAATGAACATGGCCGGAAACATAGGAGCCTTTATTACGGCCCTATTATTCCCTTATTTATTGGCATGGACAGGTTCCACTACCCTATTTTTTATAGTAGGTGCGGCCCTCAACATTATGGCCATATTCATTTGGTACAATATGAAACCATCAAAACACTTTTCACTATACTAAAATGAAAAAGTTAACAGGAGTATGTATCGGGGCAGGTTATTTTAGTCAATTTCACTTTGATGCCTGGCAACGCATAGAGAATGTAGAGATTGCAGCCATTTGCGACCACCAACTCGCAAAGGCCCAAACCGTTTGTGACACCTATGGTTTCAAAAAGGCCTATGACGATGTGGTTACCATGCTCGAAACGGAAAAACCTGATTTCGTTGATATTATAACACCCCCTGAAACCCATTTAGAACTCTGTAAACTTGCCATTGCAAACGAAATCGATATCATCTGTCAAAAACCCTTGGCCCCTACTTATGGGGAGTCCGTTCAAATAGCAGAAATGATAAAAAGCTCGGGAGTCCGTATGATGGTACACGAGAATTTCCGGTTTATGCCATGGTACCGCGAAATCAAAAAGCTATTGGAACAGAATACAATAGGCGACAAAATACAGACCATTCAACTTCGTATGCGGATGGGAGATGGCTGGCAAGACGACGCCTATATGAACCGACAACCTTATTTCCGTAAAATGGACCGCCTGCTTATCTATGAGACCGGCATCCATTTTATTGACGTCTTCAGCTTTTTGGGAGGAAACATCAAAAGTGTTTACGCCAAGTTACGCACCTTGAACCCCAATATTAAAGGGGAGGATTTTGCTTGGGTAAATTTTGATTTTGAAAATGGAACCCTAGGCTTTTTAGATGCGAGCCGTTATAACGAAAATACGGCCGAAGACCCCAGGTTGACCTTTGGCTCGGTACTGATCGATGGTCCCAAGGGCAGCATAAGGCTCTATGACGACGGCACCATTACCGTGCAGCCCCTCGGCAAAAAAGAAACCAAGCACACCTACCACTTTGAGAATAAGAACTTTTCGGGCGATTGTGTCTTCGCCACACAATCACATTTCATAGAACGACTGTGCGATAACAGGCCCTTTGAAACGGAGGTATCTAAATACCTAAAGAACATAGAGGTTCAAGATGCCATCTACCGTTCCAACGATGAAAAATCGCCTGTCAACATCGCATAAACACAATATTTCCGCACTTTTTACATTTGTATAAGATAGAGGCATACCTTTGCCCAGTATCTTTGTTGATACATCTTACATAAGTCTATAGAATTCAATCTGCCCGATCTTGAAGAGGATATTATTAGCCCTTTGCGTGTTTACCGCTATATACGCTCGATCACAAGAAAGTTATAGCCGTACCCTAAGGCTTATGGGCAGCAGGTTCGACATCACCGTTGTCGATACCGATTCGACCAAGGCCCATAGATATATTGATATGGCCGTTGCCGACATTTCAAGAATTGAAAAATTGATTTCTTCTTGGGACAGTCTGTCGCAGACCTCACGAATCAATAAAAACGCAGGAATCAGACCGGTAAAAGTCGACAAAGAACTGTTCGACCTTATCGAGCGGTCCCTTGCCATTAGCCAACTCACCGACGGTGCTTTTGACATCAGTTACGCCTCCATGGATGCCCTTTGGAAGTTTGACGGGAGTATGACCACAATTCCCGACCCCGAAGCCATAAAACGATCCGTTTCTAGAGTCGGTTATAAAAAAATCGTTTTAAACAGAGAAAACCGCACCGTCTTTCTAAAGGAAAAGGGCATGAAAATAGGTTTTGGGGGCATAGGGAAAGGCTATGCGGCCGACCATGCCAAAAAAATGCTCATGAGCGAAGGTGTGGTTTCCGGTATCATCAATGCCTCTGGCGATATGAACACATGGGGCAAACAAGCAAACGGCGAGCCTTGGAAAGTGGCCATCACCAATCCGATGGATAAAAACAAGGTGTTTGCGCTGCTTCCCATACAACACGGAGCCGTTGTAACCTCTGGCAATTACGAAAAATACGTAACGTTTAACGGTATTCGTTATTCCCATATCATCGACCCGAGAACAGGCTATCCGTCTACGGGCATAATCAGCGCAACCGTATTCGCCCCAAAAGCCGAACTTGCCGACGCCTTGGCCACTTCGGTCTTTGTTATGGGGAAGGAAGTCGGGCTTAACAGAATCAACCAGATACCGAATGTTGAATGCATTTTAATTGACGGGAAAGGAAACATCCATACATCCGACAAAATAGAAATAGAAAAATTATGATCGCTCGATTTTTGACAGTAGTATTGTTTATCATAACCCTAAACAGTTGTGTGGTGGTAAAAGAGTACGATAAAGTAAACCTCAACGATCCCGATATGGCCCTGTCGGACAAAAAGTGCGACCGAAATGTAACGATCGCGCATTCATATCGCGAAGCGGCCGTAGGGGCAAATGGAGGAAAAACCGGTGGCGGATGCGGCTGTAACTAAAAAAGTGTCAGATATGACGATCCACATAAAAAATATACTCCTGATCTTGCTGGTTTTCGCTTTTGCCGAAGCAAGGTCACAAGAAGAATCCACCTACAAAAAACGGGTTCTTGAGAGTACCGAAGTCGATATTTTATCAAGCTACTACTCGCAAGATGGAGATAATGCAGCGGTCAGTGGCGGCATTGGAACAGAAGAGCTAACGGATATTACCGGTACCATAGTAGTATCGATACCCTTGAACGACGATGATGTCTTGACCATAGATGCAGGCGTATCGGCCTATACCTCGGCCTCTTCAAGCAATGTCGATCCGTTTGACGGAAAAGGTAGCGCCAATGCATTTGTGGCCAGTAGCGGGGCCTCAAAAGCCGATAATTGGGTCAACCTAAAAGGTAGTTATACCCATAGTTCAGATAACAGAAACGATGTTTGGTCGGCCAGCGCTTCGCTCGCTTCGGAATACGATTACTTCTCTTTGGGATTTGGCGGGAGCTATTCCAAACTATTCAATGAAAAAAATACTGAAGCCAGTATAAATGCCAATGTCTTTTTGGATAGCTGGACTACCGTTTACCCAATAGAACTTCGTCCTTTTTCCGATGGAGGGCTAGGTTTTTTCAGACCCGACGAAATTTCAGGAAACCCAAATTACAGTCCACAATTCACGGAGTTAACAAAGAAGAACAGAAACTCATACTCCTTGGGTTTTGGACTTTCGCAAATATTGCACAAGAATGTTCAGGGATTGGTATCGATAGACCTCGTGCAACAACAAGGCCTACTTTCCACGCCTTTTCAAAGGGTTTATTTCAGCGATGTAGCGGATAGCTTTATTGAAGATTTCCATCTCGCCGACGATATCGAACGCCTTCCTGACAACCGCTTCAAAATCGCTATAGGAGGCCGTTTGAACTGGTATATGAACGAAGTACTGTCGCTACGCACCTATTATCGCTATTACTTCGATGACTGGGGCATCAACTCACATACGGCAAGCGTTGAAATCCCCATAAAACTATCGGATAAGTTTACCGTATATCCTTCCTATCGTTTTTACAATCAAACGGCAGCGGATTACTTTGCACCCTATGAAACCCATTTGTCTACCGAAAATTTTTACACTTCGGACTACGACCTCTCTAAGTACAATGCGCATCAATATGGTTTAGGCGTATCTTATACCGATATTTTTACCCAACTACATATTTCTAAATTCGGACTAAAAAGTATCGACCTTAAGTTCTATCGATACGATCGCGACACCTCCTTTGGCTATCAAATTGTTACGGCTGGTTTCAACTTTGTAATGGATTAAAAGACAAGAAAAGTCTATACTTCAAAATCGGGAAGCACTACCTTACATCTTTCAAGCCATAGTAGATAATTTTATGAATTGACCGAGGTAGGGCAATCGCTCCGACAGGCTCAAAGGAAAAAATCCTCCAATGCTGCCTTTCTTCAGGGTTCCAAAGCGTTTCCTATAGATAAGGTCAGCTTATAAAATTTGAACGCCGTTCAAATGGCCCTCGAAACGAATTTGAAACCCTATTGGAAAGTATATGGGCAAAAGTTTTACAATTGGGCAAGGTAGGGGGTTCACCATAATTTCATTTCTTTAGGAGGCCATCCTTTGGCAGCCCTACGGCTTACGCCCCGTATCAATGAGGAAATAGAATATAATTTTCCCTTAAAAAAGATATTTGAATTGCCTACTATTGCAGAATATTTAAAATATATAGAAGAGACCTTAACCTTTTTATTAAAGGAATAGAACGTACCCGTTCAAGATTACGTAAACTACCTCGAGGCAAGCCTCGGAGCATTTAATCTCGATTATCGAGTAAAATAGGATCGTATGCATTGCGCCAAACAAAATTCGGCTAAAGTCCTAAAATCAAAGCTTATCAAATATATGGCCTTGATTATTGCGCTCTGTTATATCATCAATCCTTTACACCAGCAAATCCAAACCGTACTTCACGAGGTCTCGCATATATTAACAATTCCCGATAACCTTATTTCCCATGCTTCGGTTACGGAAAAACACCATCGGGCCCACCAACATTCCGGTCAAGAAACACTTCACCAACACGAATTCATCGATGTTTTTAGCGCACTCTTTGATGCATCCGACGAAGAGGGACATCACGATGAAGAACTGCACGCCGATTTTAAATTCGACAAACACCTGGTCAAAGATTCTGACGACTACGACAGTATTGTATTCACAGAACCACGAACCACTTATTTTTGTTTCGACAACTTTCTAGAATCAAGCTACTACAATGCCATAGAAGAGCCACCGAAACCTATCTGGCCAATTTTTTTTTTGATATAAGACCCTATTGATCGGGGCTTACAATATACCGTACACACCGCTTTTCTTTATTGTGGTGGTGTGCCTATGGCTTCTATTTTATACATCAAACTATACACGATGAAAAAACAGATTATATATATATTATTAATGCTTTTTTGTACTAGCACTTATGCCCATGACCTGAACGGCAAAGTACTAAGCGAAAATAAAACCGCCTTAGAAGGTGTCGGGGTCTATAACAAGACTACAGGCGGGTATACCTACACCAATGTTTCAGGATATTTTGAACTGGACGATATTTCGGTCGGTGATGTGATTTACTTCTACAGTTTGGGCTATAAAAACCAACAGCTTACTATTACCGAGGCCCAATTGAATAGCACAGTAGAAATCATCCTTCAAGAATCGGCCGTCTCACTCGACCAAGTCGTATTGGTTTCAAAAGTAAATGCGCTGAGCAATTTTGTCAATGTAGACGTAAAGGCAAATCCCGTAAAATCTTCACAAGAAATATTGCGAAAAGTACCGGGGTTAATTATAGGGCAGCATGCCGGTGGAGGAAAAGCCGAACAAATATTCTTAAGGGGATTCGATATCGACCATGGAACCGATTTGGCCATAAATGTAGACGGACTTCCCGTAAACATGGTATCGCATGCGCACGGACAGGGTTATTCCGATATGCATTTCATTATCCCAGAAACCATAGATAACATCGACTTCGGAAAGGGGCCCTATTATGTCCACAAGGGAAATTTCAATACGGCCGGCTACGTCGATTTGAAAACGAAACGAAAAATCGATAAGAATACGGTCTCCCTTGAGCTAGGACAGTTTAATACACTCCGTACCCTAGGTATGTTCAAAGTTGCCGAAAGCGACTTTAGCAACGCTTATTTGGCTTCTGAGCTAGTTCTGACCGATGGTCCTTTTGAATCATCGCAAAACTTCAATCGCATCAATATTATGGGACGATACTCATTCAATAATAGAAAAGATCAGGACCTGACCCTTACCCTATCGCACTTTCAAAGTAAATGGGACGCTTCGGGCCAGATACCACAACGTAGCGTTGACGCGGGTAGCATCAGTAGGTTTGGGGCCATTGATGATACGGAGGGAGGAAATACCAGCAGGAGCAACCTTCTTTTGAACCATACCAAACAGCTTGATGAGCATTCAAGGGTAAAATCTAAAGCCTATCTGACCCAATATGACTTCGAGCTTTTCTCCAATTTTACATTCTTTTTGGAAGACCCCGTAAACGGCGACCAAATAAGGCAATCTGAAGACCGCACCATAATCGGGGCCGAAACCAGCTACGAGCATTCCGTTCATATTGGTAATCACGATTCACAGTTCAAGTACGAGTCCGGTATAGGGTTTAGGTACGATGATGTCAATGACGTTCAACTCTCCCGTACCAAGAATCGCCAAACCCTATTGGAGCGACTGGCTTTCGGCGATGTTGACGAACTTAATGCCTACGGTTTTTTTGATATCACCTACAAGAAAAACAAATGGACCCTGAACACAGGGCTCAGGTTAGACTATTTTAAGTTCGATTATATCGATAAACTTTCCGAAACCTACGATAGCAAAAGTGAAAACAAACTTTTTCTCGGGCCCAAACTCAATATCATCTATGCCCCCACGTCAAACTTGCAATTATTTGCCAAGTCAGGTATAGGCTATCATTCAAACGACACCCGAGTGGTTACAGCCAACAATGGCAAGGAAATTTTACCCTTGGCCTATGGGGCGGACCTGGGTGCTATTTATAAACCCATAGACAGACTTGCGATCAATGTAGCCCTATGGTCCCTCTTCCTTGACCAGGAATTCGTTTACGTTGGCGATGCGGGCATCGTTGAACCCAGCGGAAAAACCAAGCGCCTTGGGCTAGATTTCGGTTTAAGATACCAACTTACCGACTGGCTCTATGCCAATGGTGATATCAACTATACCTACGCGAGAAGTAGTGAAGACCCAAGCGGTCAAGACTATATTCCCTTGGCCCCCGACCTAACGTCTTCGGCGGGACTCTCCTTTAGTAATATCAATAATTTTTCAGGAGGGATCAATTATAAGTTCGTGAAGGATAGACCTGCCAACGAGGATAATTCCATTGTGGCGGAAGGATATTTTGTAACCGATTTGAACATCAACTATTCCATTAAGAATTGGACCTTGGGCATAATTGTAGAAAACTTGTTTGACACCGAATGGAACGAAACCCAATTTGCCACTGAAAGTCGACTTTTTAACGAAACCGAACCCGTAGAAGAAATTCATTTTACTCCGGGTACACCCTTTTATTTAAGGGGAAAAGTTTCGGTCACCTTTTAGTTTTTTCAATTTTTATACAAACGATGGTAAGGTGAATTCACCTTACCATCGTTTTTGTTTTTAAGACCGATCAAAGTTTTTAAGAATTGTTCCGATTATAGCGGTTCTAACTTATCTTTGTATAGAACCAAACAAAACATCATAAATATCGGCATTGTCCGTTATACCTCTTACGATACTAACGAAACCCTTATAAATGTTTCACTTTTTCAGTAAAAAGAAATTCTTGTCCGATTACCTAGAAGGGTTTATCGATATCCATAACCACATCTTACCGGGTATTGATGATGGGGCCAAAACCGTAGACGAATCGATTGGCCTTATCAAAGCATTTTCCGAATTGGGCGTAAAGCATTTTATTGCCACCCCACATATCATGTCTAACTATTACCCCAACACCAAAGAGACGATTCAGGCCGCCCTATCGGAATTAAAGAATGCCCTTTTACAAAATGGATTGACAGATATTTCCATAGAGGCATCGGCCGAACATATGATCGATGACAATTATGAATTTTTATTGGAGAGCTCGGGCGTAATGCCCATGAAGAAGGACTATCTTCTTGTAGAAATGTCCTATTTGCAGCCACCTATAAATTTTGATGACGCCATTATAAAGACGGCCTCCAATCGATTTTTTCCGATTCTGGCCCACCCAGAGAGATATGGCTTTCTACACCATCGAATGAAACGATATAACCAATACAAAGACAATGGGATATTGTTTCAGATGAACTTATTGTCGCTGAGCGAGTATTACGGCAAGGAAGTGCCAAAAGTAGCCCATGAACTTTTAGAAAACGGTTTCATCGATTTCCTGGGTTCGGATATACATAACATGAATCAATTCAACGCCCTTAAAAAACTTACGGTATCAAAAAAGACCTTGGAGCAGTTATTACCATTGATCAATAATACCATCGAGACCTTTTATTAAGATAGGTCAAATCGAAGGAAAGAAATTTCGTGTATTCAAACAAAAAAGCCGCTGTATAGCGGCTTTTTTTATATTCAGTTCAAAATAATCTAATTCTTCACCAGGAACTTTATGGTAACCGGGTCACCCATATTGTTCACTATGTTCAGGAAGTAAATACCATCCCTTAACAGATAAACGGGTATGTTATAGGCATTATCCCCGGAAAGAACAATATCCTCGGCACTAATATCGCTAATCAATCGTCCTTGTTGATCGTGCAAATTAACCCCCAGCATAATAAAGTCAGCAGGTTGGTTGAGCACCCGAACGCTTACGACGCCTTCGGTAACGGGGTTGTCTTTTAAAATATACCCCATCTTATCCCCTTCAAGGGTTTCCGAAACGATTATGGTCACCGTTGCGGTATCGGTAACCCCTTCAGCATCGGTAACGGTAAGCTCTACATTGTAAGTGCCGTTTTCAACAAAGGTATTAGCAGTATCCGAATCGGTCGATGTTTTTCCATCTTGAAAATCCCATAAATAACTAACGACATCACCGAATGACTTACTACCCGTAAAAGTTACTTCTAGTGGCGCACTTCCTTCGGTAGGAGCCGCTTCGGCAACAGCCAAAAGTCCATTTTCATTTACAACAGTAACCGTAACGGTATCAGAATCCGATTCTCCCTCATCATCGGTAACGACAAGAGTAAATACATAGACTCCGGCACTCAAATTGCTAACGGTCAAACTTGCCGTATCGGCTCCACTCAACGTTGCCAAATCAGGTCCGCTTTTTTGGGACCAAGCATAAGAAACTTCTCCTCCATCAGGATCCGATCCAAACCCGGTAAGCACGACATTGCTTATTGGCAAGGTCAATACTTGGTCATCACCGGCATCGGCCGTAGGTGCCCCTTCCACTACCGGTTCAATTATTTCAATACCTGATATTTTCGGGTATTCTGTGACCGGTGTCAAGGTAATGGTCAAACTGCCATCCGTAACATTTATACCGCTAAAGGTCTCTATTACGGCCGTTGCCGCACCTCCAGCCGCTACAAAAATATCGTAGTTTTCCTTTTGCTGCTGACCTTCAACATCGATATTAAAAATACGCGATCCAGCTCCTCCTTCAGCTCCTCCTTGTGCACCATAATATATCTCCGCAAAGTGCAAGTTAACACTATGCTCACCGTTACTAACTGGAATCTCATAAATTAAACTTCCGCTAGTTCGATAACGCTCAGTTTGGTACAATACATCGTTTTCCGTGTTAGCTATTTCTATGGCATTAACTAAAGTTTCTCCTCCATTAGAATGTATATCACCGGCCCAATTTTTACCATCATGGATAAAGGTAGGACCTCCACTATTAATTCTTGTAACTATTGAAACACTCGATTTAGTTACCCTTACCTCGTCGAACCCAATTTCCCCTTCATCATCGGTAACCATTAAACGGAAAACATAAATACCGTCTTCAATCATATCAGTTACCTTCAACTCCTGTGTCAATTCACCCGATAAAGTCGCCGATGGGCCACTTTGCTGGCTCCAACTATAGGAAACGATATCACCTCCATCCGGGTCACTTCCCGATCCGACCAAAGTCACACTTGTCGCCGATATAATCTTATCCGAACCTGCATTAGCTATTGGTCTGTCATCAAGTAACGGAGGGGTTGTATTTTCGTAAATTCTGAGAACTTTGTCATTTAACCACCCATTGGAAACCACATCTAAATCTCCATCAGCATCAATGTCCACTACCCTGGCACCGTCATGATGCTCATACCCCAAGGCTCCATCATCTAAAATAATCTTGTTAAATTGACCAGAACCACAGAGGTCGTTCTCAAAGGCTATCAAGCGATTCTCACCCCTCCATTCTCCGACGACGATATCTTGATCACCATCAAAATCAATGTCCACCGCAGAAACACTTAGACTTCCTTCTATATCATCCGCCAAATCATGTCGTATCCATGGTTGGGTCGGGTCAGAAGGCGTTTCAAACCACGCAAATTGCTTATTATTGCCACTTCCTCCCCAACCTAATTGTCCAACTACGGCATCCAAATCGCCATCGCGGTCAAAATCGGCCAATTGGGCCCTATCCGGTGTGGATACATACGTTATTCCTGTTGAAAAAGTTTCAAAATTCAGGTCGCCATTATTTCGCAACCAATTTATACCTTGGAACAAATCGAGATCGCCGTCGCGGTCAATATCACCTGCTTGAATGTCTTCTCCCGACGAATCAGGACTGATATCTACCAAACTCCACTCTTCGGTTGTAATTAAAGATTTGGTCGGAGGTGTAAGCATTTGAATCGGTGAATCGGTCGATTCGGCGCCGTTCCAGTTAATCGCCATTCTGTAGATGCCTGTGTTATCAAATACACCACCGGCTATACCAGCCAAAAATGGCTCATAATAATCTGAATCTCCCTCAGGTATATTTTCGTACACCGTAAAGTTACCTTTCCCATCATTTTGCGCCCAAACTAGCTCAACACCTGTATAAGCTCCTTTTGTACCCAGTAAATCCAAATCACCATCCTGATCGAAGTCATAAACATGGGCTACATTTTTAAATGTCCCTCCTATTTCTTTTTTCTCCCAATCTCCAGAAGCATAACCTGGATTTTTATACCACCAACCACCGGTTACAATGTCCTTCAAGCCATCGCCATCCAAATCATCATCTGCAAAAGTATATACTACCGTGTACGGATTGGGGTCGAACTCATGAACCACCCAAGATTCAGGAAATGGGGTCTCGTTGCAAGTAATCAAACCTGTTACGTTTACGACTACCTCGTCATAAATACCCGTACCAATATGGTTTTCGGTAAACAACTCAATTCGTATTGTATGTTCTCCTTCAGATAAATCAGAGAATGGAATAGGATCATAGCCGTAATACTTGTCTACCAAACTACCATCTAAAAAATAATGCACGTGCGTATCGCCTTCGTTGATTACCCAATTTTCTACCCTAAAGGCCACTTCAAATGAAGTGTTAACATCCCAACCGTTTGAAGGTGAAATAATCGTAATATTTGCATTGACATCCCCTTTATCAAAGGTATCCTTCGATAAAATTTCAATACCATTGACTTTTGGACTCCTCTCTACCCCATTAAAGTAGATACTCGCGAAACCATCCGATATGGTTACATTATCAAACTCCTTCACCAATGCCGTAGCCGGATCTGTTTCAGCCAAAATATCAAAATTGGACAGAACCTCCTTACCTTCAATCACTACGTCAAACACCCGTGTTCCAGGCCCTTTGTCAAGTTGATCTTTATCCACACCATAGTAAATTTCAGCAAAATGAAGCCTTATGTCATATTCTCCAGAGAGGGCCACTGGAATTTCATAACCAAAAGCTCCCTTATTGTTCGTATAACGTTCCGTTTGATACAAATCATCTGCCTCGGTCCCTACAACAGGAACATTAATGCTGTATTTACTACCAGAATTAAAAAATTCATCTTTTTTGAAAATTTCTCCCCCGGGGCCTGTAATTTCATTTCCTCCAGTGTTAATTCTAATTTCCTCAAAAACAAAGAACGAAAAGCTATCCGTAACCATTGGGACATCACTTGTATTTTGCACATTGGAAATACTCAAACTATAATCGACACCCTCACTTAAGAGCGAAGTATTAAGAAACACAGTGTGTCCATCCGCCTGAAGTTCCGCACTCTCTATCGTTACTCCATTTGTAATTGAGTAGTTAGAAGTATTTTCTGCCATACTCTCATTTACATACTCCGAGAATTTCACCTCTACCCGGTTGTTTCCTTTTGGTTCAACCCTATGAACCTCGGGAGGTGTATTGTCTTCTGAAACCCCATCTCCTAAAAATTCTATATAATTCAAACGAAATATATCTTGGGAAGAACTGACATTTTTAAATACAAAGTACAAATCATGCTTACCTCCAGGATTTGTTATAGGTGTTTGAATATGCTGCCAATTATCATTCCCTCCAGTTGAAGGAACACTCGTAAGAGCCACCAATGTTCCTGTGGGACTATCTAACCTCAATTCAATAGTACCTCCTGCATTTTCAGATGCCACCAAATACTTCACCGCATTCATATTTAATAAATTACGGCCTTCAAAAGATATGTATGAATTGTTATTTACCTGAATGGCACTAGAAGCTCCTTCCAAATCATAAGTGTTTGGAATAATGGTGACCCCATTTTGAGAATCGTAATATTCAGCTTCTCTTCTTTTGGGATGAAGTTTTATTTGGCCTCTTGATATGAGCCCCCCACTATCGCTATAATTTGAATTGATTACGTAATAGATATCCATTTCCCCATCAATTTGATGGTCTCCATCTCCAAGATTAATGGTAGAAGTACAGGCGTCAATAGCATCTACATCATGAAAATGATTTTCATGGCCCAAGGAAGGTATAACGTTTACATCTTCACATGGAATAGCGCCATCTTCATTATCTGTTGCTGCCAAATCAAAATCGACATCATCGTTCCAGTTAAAGAAGCCACCGTCAACAGGTGAATTAAAGCTAAACTGCGTTTTGGTATTTCCTGCATAGATTTTAATAATCTTGGCACCGACTGCTCCATCTGGATCTGTAACTTTAAGTTGAGCCGTAAAAGTCCCTTCCGTAGTATAGGTATGTGATATATTAGGAGTGGTATAATCAACAGTCCCGTCTACATCAATATCCCATTCGTAAATAAGTGGAGAATCTCCATTGGGATCCGTTGTTTGGTCACCAGTAAAGTTAACGGTAAGAGGCAGTGGTCCATTGGTCACATCTGCTTTCATAACCACCGTTGGCGGGGAGTTCGTTGTAATTCCGGTGTAATTGACCTGAATAAGTCTTCCAATCCCCTCGGGAATATCTTGAGGACAACATCCTTTACCATAAGCCAATATATACATTTTACCGTCCGGTCCTAATTCCATATCGATATAACCATCCTTACTATTACCCTCACCCGGAAAAACGTCGCCAGTAAGCATTTCTTCTGAAATTATACTGCCGTCAGCTGCCATTTCCACTCCCCAAATTCGACTGGTATTGAAATCAAAGTAAAAGAACATATCGTCAAACTCCGCTGGCAATCGTTGCTTATCTAACAATTCATCATTTACATAGTTATACCTAAACCCTGCCAAATAACATTTATGGAATTTTTCTATCCAAGCAGGTTCTGCAGGTGGTAATACGGTAGCTCCCGTATTCCATTTTGAAATGTTTTCTGGAGCTGCAGGATTGTTATAATATTTGGGGCTAGCATAAGTTATCTGATATGGATCGTTATCCGCTCCTGAAAAATAGGGCCATCCATAGTTGCCGGCTTCTTTGGTCAAATTTATCTCGTCAAGTCCTTCTGGACCCAAATCCCCTGCAGTGTTTCCATCAGGGCCGACCTCGCCCCAAAACAACCAATCATTGTGTTCCTTGTCCACAAATATACGATAGGGGTTTCTGGCTCCCATCACATAAATTTCAGGTCTTGTATTAGGAGTCCCTTGAGGAAATAAGTTACCACTTGGTATTGTATAGGTACTACCGGGACCCGGTTTGATCCTTAAGATTTTACCTCTTAAGTCATTTGTATTCGATGAGGCCTTCTCCGCACTATAATCAGAATCCCCTTCGTCTAGAGGCGCATAATATTTGGCCCCATAAGTAGTATTATCTCCCGTGGCTATATAAAGGTTACCTTGAGAATCGAAATCCATATCCCCTCCAGAATGCCATAAAGCCGATCTTGAAGTATTCCATTGAATAATAATTTCTTCCGAACTAAGGTCAATTGCATCACCGACAACACTAAATCTAGAGACCCTATACCCAACAAAATCGATAGGGGCATAATGCAAATAAATCTTATTGTTAATTTCAAAATCTGGATCAACGGCTATCCCAACAAGACCATCTTCATGTTCATGATAAACAGGTATCACTCCTGCTGAAACAGTATATTGTTCATCTGGTTTATATATTTGAACCTCACCAAAACGATCTAAAATAAATATTCTACCGTCAGGGGCAAATTTAAAACTTGTTGCATTTGACAAACCCGTCACAATATCGACTTTGGAAAATTCGTCGGTCAACTGTGCCTCCGCCCTAAAACTTCCCGTAAAAACGATTAAACAAGTGATTAAAAAACTTGTTACGTAATTATTTTTCATATCAAATAGTGTTTTCTTTTTCCTAATGCGTATGTCTTCCACAGCTAACAAATATAATCTAATAACACCCTGAGGATTGAATACCCTACTTCTTTTCGTTAAAAGCGGGCTGAACTTCGGTCAATTACAAACCACAACTTAAACTGATGATTCCACCTTGTTTACCAAAGTTTTGTTGAACCTTCTGTTTGCAAGCGGTCGTACTCTACTACAATTAAATTCTTTAGGGGAAGATTTCTATATTCCTGCGAAAATAGGTATTTTTTTAAAGGTGGTTAACCCCTATATATCAAGAAGTTTCCTGTTCTTTATAAAAAAAACAAAAACCCTGAATTTCTCCAGGGTTTTTCTTACTTTTTAAGATGCTTTTTCCTTAAAATTTCCACCATTTCTTTTGGGTCTTACCATAGCCGTAGCCATATTTACCACCGTATCCCAAATTAGAGGAATCCACATCATTGACTACAAAGGACAAACCTTTAATTTTTCCTTCCTCCTGTAATTTTATAGGGTATTCTACAGCCTTGGTTTCAGTAACTCCCGCTCTAGTTACATACAATAATAAATCTGCAAACTCACTGATAAGCAGTGTATCGGTCACCACCATAAGAGGAGCGGTATCCACGATAACATAATCGTAATTTTCCGATACTTTACTAAATAGATCATTGACCCTATCACTCATCAACAACTCTGCCGGATTGGGCGGGATACGTCCTGAATATATCACATCTATCGTATTCCGATGAACCAACATTGGATTTACTATATCACGTAATTCAATAGTATTGTCATACAAGTACTCTGTTAAACCTGCATCTTTATTTCTGCTCGGTTTCTTCATTTTATCAATATCCCCGCCCCCAGAGAAAAATGTATATAATTTAGGATTCCGAATATCCGCTCCAAGAAGCAGAACTTTCTTATTGGTACTCGCTAAAATCATTGACAGATTCGTTGACAGGAATGTTTTCCCCTCACCGGGCACACTAGAGGTCACAAATATAATATTGCTCTTTCCTTCTTTCTTTTTCTTTGATTTTATAAGGTAATCTAAATTGGTTCGAATTATCCTAAGGGACTCCGCAAGGACTGACCTATCCTCCTTTACAACAAACTTTTCTTCTTTTTTTGAAAGCCTTGGTAATTCCCCAAGAATTGGTACATTCTTAACAACTTTTTCTAAAGAATGCATATTATGTACTTTATTATCTAACAACTCTTTAGCATAGATAATACTGAACGGAACCAGTAAACCTAAAATAAAAGAAGCTAGGTAGATAATTGATTTCTTGGGCGAAACCGGCAGCTTACTTATGCTATAAGCCTTATCCACTACTTTAGATTTAGGAGAACTTGAAGCTGCAGATATTTGGGCCTCTTCTCGCTTTTGAAGTAGATAGAGATATAAAGACTCCGTCGTTTGTTGTTGTCTAGTAATGTCTCTCAATGCACGTTCGTTAGCAGGTGACGAATATATTTTTGAATTGAATCGAGCCTGTTGACCGCTTAAAGAGTTTACCGTAAGCCCTAAATTGTTAACCGTGCTACTTAAACTAGACTGCATACTACGCTTTAAACCGGCTATTTGCTGATCTAGATTTACAATAACCGGGTTCTTTTCATTCGAACTTTTTAACAGTCTCTTTCGCTCCAAGACCAATTGATTATATCGGTCCGTTGTACTCGCAATGGTGGGGTCGGAAAGTCCTACATTAGTCGGCAGAACCTCATAGCTATCTTGTTGTTGAACTAAATCTTGCATTGACGCCGCAATATTCAACTGATTTCTGGCATTGGCCAGTTCTTGTTGATTTGCCACGCCCACATTCAGGTTGACACTCGCTTCCGCCGCAATATCTGTAACCCCTTTTTCTGTTTTAAAGTCCTGGGCAGACTGATCCACACTTGCCAAATCAGATGAAATATTAGCAATACGCTCATCTATAAAATTAGAAGTACGATCTGCAATTATTTGCTTATCCTCTATAGCATTTTCATTATAGATTCTTACCAAGGCGTCGAGAATATGCACAGCTTTTTCTCGAATAGGGTCTTCTAATGTTAAATTTACGATATTCGAAAGCTCCCCTGGATTGCTTACAACCACTCTTGTTCTATAACCTTGAGCAACATCCTCGATTGGTTTAACTGAAATTCTTAATTTTTTGTTCTTATAACTTTCAAAAACCCCAACGTTTGGTGTTATTACAATATCCCCAATCGGAGTAGATATATTTTTCCCGAACGCAAATATTTTTACAGGCTTATCCTCCTCTTCGGTATAACCAAATGTGGTAGAAGACGAAATAGTAATAAAAAAATTAAGATTGGCTCGATTCAAAATAGAATCAGCTGCAATAAAATTTATATTCACGGGAGGGTTCTTATATAACTCCGTTTCCTTTATATTCCCTTGAACTAGGATTTTCGTATTAAGGTTCAATTCTTTTACCACCCTAATGAAATTTGAACGAGAACGTATTAACTGTAATTCATCCTCAACCTTATTTTTTCCACCTCCAAACAAACTTAAATCCTTAAAAACATCTAATTCAGACCCTGAAGTTTTATCCTCTAAGATTTGAATTTGGGCTTGGACGGCATATTGCGGTGTGGCATACCTTATATACGTGTAAGCCACCACAAGCGCCACCAGCACAGACAACACGAACCACTTCGCATACGTCGTATATGTATTTAATATTTCCTTAATATCAAAGGAATTGTTCGGCAATGGATTTTGAGTATTTAAGCTCATTTTATTTTTTTAAGAACAACAACTTAAAATTAATTTGTCCTGGTAATTAATAACACTGTTGAAGTAATCAACAAAGATGCCACGGAAACGTAGATAGACGCTCGATTATCCAAGGTGGAGGATTTAATAGCCGAATTGTTCGGCTCCACATAAACTACATCGTTTTGGGTCAAATAATACACAGGCGAACTTAAGGCTTCCTTTTTTGTCAAGTCGATACGCGTGTACACCTTGGTGCCATCAAAGTCCCGAATGACCATTACGTTTTCTCGCTTCCCTTTAATCGTAAGATCCCCTGCCAATCCTAAAGCCTCCATAATAGTAATCCGCTCCCCATCTACAGGATAGGTCCCTGGACGATTCACCTCGCCTAAAACCGAGATACTAAAGTTTCTAAGCCTGATATTTATAATAGGGTCTTTCAAGTAATCTGAAAGCTTATCCCTAAGCAAAACCCTTACCTCTTCACCCGATAAGCCTGCAATTTTTATTTTCCCTATTACCGGAAAATCAATTTCCCCTTCCTTATCAATCAAATAATCGACTTGTTCCGGACGAATCCCTCCTTCGGACCCTCCTCTAAACAGATTAAATGGTGCACTCGCCTCACTATCTAAAGTAGACACATAAATACTCACTAAATCATCTACCTTAAACTTAGGGGTGAAACTATTCTTATCGACCAAGGTTTCAAAGTCTCCCGTATTCTGAAAATAAACCACTTCTTTTCTTGTGGCACATGAAGAAAGTAGAACGGCTGACAATACCAAAAGAGGTATAATCGACCTTAAAGAACTAGTAATTGCGGTAAGACTTCGTTTTTTCATAGACATAGTGTTTCAAATTTTGGTGCAATGATAACAAATAAAAAACTTATAAAACTTTTTTAAGCGGATGATTCTTAGTGGTGTTCTGCTTCTTTTTGTCAAGCAAACACAACTCCGAATTATTGGAGATAAATTCTGGGACAATTTCCTTCATTAAACTTACCGTGCTTTCATTAAAGAACATATTGGAAACACAAAGTTCATCTATTTTAGCATGTACCAGGGTATAATCCAGTTCCCTGGTCTTACCGATCATAATTTTTTTATGATAGGTAGGCAAGGTATTTTCCCCATTTGCCAACAGTTCTTCGTATAACTTTTCACCGGGTCTCAAACCTGTGATTTTTATATCGATGTCCTCAGGATATCGAAGTCCGCTCAGCTTGATCATATTTTTGGCCAAATCGAATATCTTTACCGATTCGCCCATGTCAAAAATAAAAATTTCGCCGCCTTCTCCCATAGCACCGGCTTCAAGAACCAATTGTGATGCCTCGGGTATGGTCATAAAAAAACGGGTGACGTTTTCATGGGTAACGGTCAAAGGCCCTCCTTTTTCTATTTGCTTTTTAAACAGAGGAATGACGGATCCATTTGACCCAAGCACATTTCCAAAACGCGTGGTTATGAATTTCGTCTTTCCTTTTTGCTGCATACAACTGATATACATTTCCGCAATTCGTTTGGTAGCCCCCATGACATTGGTCGGGTTCACCGCTTTGTCGGTAGAAATGAATATAAACTTGTCGACATTATGACTG
Source organism: Zobellia sp. OII3 (assembly GCF_002211465.1). Taxonomy (NCBI): domain Bacteria; kingdom Pseudomonadati; phylum Bacteroidota; class Flavobacteriia; order Flavobacteriales; family Flavobacteriaceae; genus Zobellia; species Zobellia sp. OII3. The sequence continues at coordinate 64,981 of NZ_MWRZ01000013.1, forward strand.
ATAGACAAATCGGCAACTACCTTTGTACCTGCCACATTGATCTTAATGGCCTCATAGGCATTGTATTCCATTAAAGGAACATGCTTGTAGGCGGCGGCATGAAAAACAATATTCGGCTTGTATTCCTGAAAGAGGTTGTTCAATCTATTTTTATCGCGTACATCCCCCACAATAGGCATAAAATTGTGGTAGCCATTTTGTTTTAATTCTTGTTGCAAATCGTACAAGGCCGATTCCGATTGATCGATAACAATCAATGATTTATAGTTATAAGTACATACTTGACGTACGATTTCACTACCGATAGACCCCGCGCCTCCCGTAACAAGAACAACCTTGTTTTTGATTTCGCCTGCGATTTTAGAATTTTTGATGTTGATCGGCGCACGATCCAACAAATCTTCAATCTGAATCTGCTTGATTTGCGATACTTTCAACTCACCGTTGATCCATTGCTCTACCGGAGGAACAATTTTAACCTGGACCGGAAAGTCCACCAAACCTTCGACCAAAACCTTTAAACTTCTTGGGTCAATATTCTGTATAGAAAAAATAACTTCTGAAATATTGTTCTTTACAATAAAATCGCGGTTCAGTACATCTTTATGAAATACTTTTACCCCATTGATTTGCTTGCCAACCTTTTTTACATCTTCATCGACATAACCCACTACCCTAACCCGGCTTTTTGTATGGTTGACCAGGGCGTTCTGGGTCAATATACCCGACTCCCCCGCTCCAAAAATCAAAACATTCTTATTGACCTTAAAATCGCGGGCCATAAGGTTGTTGTAAAGCGCCTTAAACACATACCTTGAAGCCGTAAGGGCCACAAAGCTCAACAAGCTATGGATAATGATGATCCCCAAGGGAACCGTAAAATTCTCGAATACGCCAAGCTCCCTATTGAACAAGACCATGGAAATCAGCAAAATGCTTGAAAGACAAATGGCATTGAATATGTTGTATACATCCCTTACCCCTGTATGCCTAATAACCCCTTTATGGGAGCCCGTAAAAATAAAAGAGGCCAAAGCTATCAAGGCAATAATAGGCAATTGAACAAATAGTCTTTCTATTTCAAAATCTAAAGTGAGATTAAAACGTATGATATACGATAACACGAAGGAAATAGAGATCATAACCACGTCAATGGCCAAAACCAACCACTTAGACGCATATTTATGAGCATTACTTACTAAATAGTCTTTTATCATCAGATTAAATTTTGGTTAGAATTAACTCCACTATTCTTTCCAGATCATTTTGGGAAAGGTTAGAGCCACTTGGCAAACAAAGCCCCCGGTTGAAAAGGTCTTCCGATGTACCATCGCTATAATGGGGAAATTCATTGAAAACCGGCTGCATATGCATCGGCTTCCATAAAGGTCTAGATTCGATATCGACCTCTAAAAGGGCCAATCGTATTTTTTCCCTAATCTCAAAGGAAGGGGTCAACACGCAAGTCAACCATCTATTGCAATAATATCCCTCTGGTTCCTCTAAAAATTCAAGTTGGGAAAGATGCCCAAGATGTTTTTTATAAAAATCGTAATTAAATCTTCTTTGTCCTACACGTTCTTGAAGCACTTCCATCTGACCACGGCCAATACCTGCAAGGATATTGCTCATTCTATAATTGTAGCCTACATTTGAGTGCTGGTAGTGGGGCGCATCGTCCCTTGCTTGCGTGGCCAAGAATACGGCCCTTTTCTTCACCTCCTCTTTTCTTGACACCAAGGCGCCTCCCCCAGAGGTGGTAATTATTTTATTTCCGTTAAAAGAAAAAATCCCTATTTCCCCAAAAGTACCGCATTTTTTATCCTTGAACGCGCTCCCCAGGGCCTCGGCACTATCCTCCACGACGGGAATATCATATTTTTCTGAAATCTTCCTTATTTCATCCACTTTATAGGGCATTCCATATAAATGGACCGCTACGATAGCTTTAGGTTTTTTCCCACGGGCCATTCGATCCTTTATAGCGGTTTCCAATAATTCAGGGGAAATATTCCAAGTATCCCTTTCACTATCTACAAAAACGGGAGTTGCCCCAAGGTACATAATGGGATTGGCCGATGCCGAAAAAGTAAAACTTTGACAAATTACTTCATCGCCCCGGGTTACGCCCAGCAATTCTAAAGCGAGATGAATTGCGGCAGTACCTGAACTAAGTGCGGCTACGTGCATGTTGCCACCTACAAACTGGGTTATGGATTTTTCAAAGTTATCTACGTTAGGCCCTAAAGGAGCGACCCAATTCGTATCAAAGGCTTCTTGAACGTATTTTTGTTCACCTCCTCCCATATGGGGAGAAGACAGCCATATTTTATCTTTTACAATAGTTTTCACCGGAAATTGGTTTTTAGTTCATTATCGTTTGGGGGTTGCCGACATTTTCAAATCAATGGCGGCCAAACATATAAATATAATCTCAATATTGCCAAGCAATACTTCTGTGATTATCAAAAACAAAACTAAACCTTAACATTAGAACCCTTCATTAATTTTGTTGTACGCCCCAAAAAATCGGCTAATCACACCTTACACCGAACTCCAACATCAACCTTGAGTCACATATGTACGATATAAAACGAATATTAGATGTGTTTTTTTCACCCCTACATTCTTTCAAAAATAGGAAACCCAAAGGCATTCTCCCTATAAAAATATCAAAACCAAAGGCTTAGAACAAAAAAAAGGAGCAAAGCCAATACGAAACACCGCTCCCCCTAAGTTCATTTCCAAGGTTTCTTAGATTCGATTATAATCCTTAAAATCCTTGTGTTCTTTTTTATACAGTTCATCTTCCGGCAAGGATTTGAAATACTCGTAGGTCTTTTTCATGCCTTCCGCACGGGACACCTTGGGCTCCCAGCCTAAGATCTCTTTGGCCTTTGTAATATCAGGTTGTCTTTGCATTGGGTCATCTTGCGGTAGAGGCTTATAAATAACCTTCTGGTCGGTACCGGTCAACTTTACAATTTCCTCCGCAAAATCCTTAATAGTAATTTCATGTGGGTTACCAATGTTTACAGGCATATCATAATCGCTGAGCAATAGACGGTATATCCCTTCCACTTCATCATCGACATAACAAAAGGAACGGGTTTGACTACCATCGCCGAACACGGTCAAATCTTCACCTCGCAAGGCCTGTCCAATAAACGCAGGTATTACCCTACCATCATTCAGTCGCATTCTAGGCCCATAGGTATTAAATATTCTAACTATTCGTGTTTCAAGACCATGAAAGCGATTATAAGCCATGGTAATAGATTCCATAAACCTTTTGGCTTCATCGTAAACCCCTCTAGGGCCAATGGTATTCACATTACCATAATATTCTTCTGTCTGAGGGTGGACCAAGGGATCCCCGTATATTTCGGAAGTAGAGGCAATTAATATCCTGGCGTTTTTAACCTTGGCCAAGCCCAATAGGTTATGGGTTCCCAATGCCCCCACCTTCAAGGTCTGAATCGGAATCTTTAAATAATCGATCGGACTGGCCGGAGAGGCAAAATGAAGAATATAGTCCAATTTCCCCGGTACATTCACGAATTTAGTAACATCGTGATGGTAAAACTCAAAGTTCTCTAACTTAAAAAGATGCTCAATGTTACGCAAGTCGCCTGTAATCAGGTTATCCATAGCGATTACATAATATCCTTCCTTTATAAATCGGTCACACAGATGGGATCCTAAAAAACCGGCTGCCCCGGTAATCAGTATTTTCTTCATTTCGTACATTTAATATTCCGCTCAACGAATGTTAGATACTTTAACATTCAAAAGTAGAACCATTTATCACTAGTTGGCATTACAATCGGCACGAATATAAATACATTGTATCAAACCCAAGACGTTTTTTTCTCAAAATGCTATGAACTTCAAATATTTAAGATAAAAGGTAAATAGTCTTATTCTATAAATGCTTCGTATATAATTTCAGACAATTGTCGCCTTGCTTCAATTACAAGCCCTATAAAAATAGATCGTATTCCACCTCATGATTATTAATACATCGATAAATTAGTCCCATTTCTAACACATAATCTTGAAATAAATCTTTTTAACCGAAAAAATGCAAGGTAGTTTTGAGTTATTTAGTAATCTTTGCAACCTAATAAAATGAACCTATCCATGAAAAAAGTAAATAAAATATGCTGTATCGGTGCAGGATATGTAGGTGGACCAACCATGTCCGTTATTGCCAGCCAGTGTCCTGAAATTACGGTAACTGTTGTGGACATTAACCAAGCCAGAATCGACCAATGGAACGATTCGGACCTAGATAATTTACCCGTCTACGAGCCAGGGCTAAAAGAAATCGTTGAAAAAACCAGGGGAAAGAACCTTTTCTTCTCCACTGAAGTGGACAAAGCCATAGATGAGGCCGAGATTATTTTCATATCGGTAAACACCCCAACAAAGACCTATGGAAAAGGGAAAGGGCAGGCAGCAGATTTAAAATTTGTAGAGCTCTGTGCCCGTAATATCGCCAAAGTGGCCAAAACCGATAAAATAGTCGTAGAAAAATCTACATTACCGGTACGAACGGCCAGTGCGATCAAAAGTATTTTGGAGAACACCGGGAATGGCGTAAAATTCGAAATTCTTTCCAACCCTGAATTTTTGGCCGAAGGTACTGCCATAGAAGATTTGCTCCATGCCGACCGGGTGTTGATCGGCGGTGACGAAACACCTTCGGGACAAGAAGCTAAGGACACCCTCAGTTCCATTTACGAACATTGGCTTCCCAAAGAGCGTGTTTTACAGACCAATGTATGGTCTTCCGAGCTCTCTAAATTGGTTGCCAACGCATTTTTAGCACAAAGGGTTTCTTCCATCAATGCCATTTCAGCATTATGTGAACGTACCGATGCCAATGTGGCGGAGGTGTCAAGGGCGATTGGCACCGACAGTAGAATTGGACCGAAATTCCTAAATGCCTCTGTTGGTTTTGGAGGCTCTTGCTTTCAAAAGGACATCCTGAACTTGGTGTATATATCAAGAACTTTCGGACTTAATGAGGTTGCCGATTATTGGGAACAGGTCATCATTATGAACGATTATCAAAAAAGACGTTTTGCCGAAAATATAATTTCAACCTTATACAACACGGTTTCAGGCAAGAAAATTGTTTTCTTCGGATGGGCCTTTAAAAAGGATACCAATGATACTAGGGAATCCGCCGCCATTAACATAGCCGATGCCCTACTTGAAGAAAAGGCGGAAATTGTGGTATACGACCCAAAGGTTTCGGCCGATAGAATTTATGCCGATTTGGATTACCTAGATACAAGGACTCCCGAAGAGAACCGAAAACTCCTTACGGTAGTAAACGACCCTATGGAAGCCGTTCAAGAGGCGCATGCCATAGCCATTCTAACCGAATGGGATGAATTCAAGACCTATTCTTGGGATACGATTTTTGAAAAAATGTTAAAACCTGCCTTTGTTTTCGACGGCCGTCGCCTATTATCAAAAGAAGAAATGGAAGAAAAAGGCTTCCAATACTACAAAATAGGACAATCATGAAAATTCTTGTCACCGGTGCAGCCGGTTTTATAGGATATCATCTCTGTGAAAAACTCTTGCGTCAAGGTTTTGAGGTCGTCGGCCTAGATAACATCAACGATTATTACGATGTTAACCTCAAATACGACCGTCTGAAGCAATTGGGCATTGAACGGAGCGATGCTAAAACATTTCATAAAAAATGTTACGGCTCCATCTATGGTGACAAATTTTCTTTTGTTCGAATGAACCTGGAAGACCGGGACGCCCTTCCTAAACTTTTTAAGGAAGAAAAAGTGGACCGGGTCTGTAATTTGGCTGCGCAAGCGGGCGTACGTTACAGCATTGAAAATCCAGAGACCTATATCGACAGTAATATTGTGGGCTACCTGAATTTACTAGAGTGTTGCAGACACAATAAAGTCGAACACTTGGTGTACGCCAGTAGCTCCAGTGTCTATGGTTTGAACGAAAAAATACCTTTTTCCACTTCAGATAGTGTAGACCATCCGATAAGCCTGTATGCCGCAAGCAAAAAGAGCAATGAACTTATGGCCCACACCTATAGCCATTTGTTCGGGTTTGCAACCACGGGACTTCGATTTTTTACGGTATATGGCCCTTGGGGACGTCCCGACATGGCCCTGTTCCTGTTTACCGATGCCATTGCCAAAGGCAATCCGATACAGGTATTTAACCATGGTAAGATGGAACGCGACTTTACCTATGTCGACGATATTGTTGAGGGGGTAATCCGTATTTTAACAAAATCCATCAATGACCGTGAGCGCTATAAAATTTACAACATCGGTAACAACAACGCTGTTAAACTGACCGATTTTATAGAAGCCATCGAGAGCAGTATGGGGCAAAAAGCCACAAAAGAGTTGATGCCCATGCAGCCAGGAGATGTTGAACGTACCTGGGCCGATGTAAATGACCTAATCAGGGATTACGACTACCAGCCCAATACTAGCGTAGTCGATGGTGTCCAGAAATTTATTGAGTGGTATAAAAACTATTATAAAAAATAGATTTACTTTTAATATAAAAAGCCTTAATAAATATTGAGGCTTTTTATTGATTTTCAAATACTCAAAATCTAAAATCCTATCTTTTATAACAGGGCATCAACCTATTCAAAAAAAATATGCTATTCAATTCTGTAGATTTCGCACTTTTCCTACCAATAGTATTTATTTTATATTGGTTTGTTTTTAATAAAAATATTAATCTTCAAAATTTCCTTATTGTAGTCGCCAGTTATTTCTTCTATGGTTGGTGGGATTGGAAATTTCTTGGTTTAATTGCCTTTAGCACTTTTGTTGATTACTCAATCGGTGTAGCTTTATCAAAAGAAAACAGACCGTTAACACGAAAAATTCTATTATGGACTAGCATTTCTGTTAATCTAGGTTTTTTAGGCTTCTTTAAATATTATAATTTTTTTCTAGATAATTTTGTCTCCGCCTATTCTTTCTTTGGTCAAGAAATCAATGTTCAATCCCTTAATATTATTTTACCTGTTGGTATCAGTTTTTATACCTTCCAGACTTTAAGCTATACTATAGACGTTTACAGAAAGCAACTAGAACCAACAAGGGATTTTATCGCTTTTTCCGCCTTTGTTTGTTTCTTTCCACAACTCGTTGCAGGACCAATTGAAAGGGCCACCCATTTACTGCCACAATTCTACAAGAAGCGAGTTTTTGATTATTCAAAAGCGGTAGACGGCATGCGTCAAATCTTATGGGGCCTGTTTAAAAAAATTGTGATTGCCGACAATTGCGCGGAATATGCCAATGAAATATTCAATAATTCAGGGGAATATTCGGGAAGCACCTTATTGCTAGGTGCTTTTTTCTTTACCTTTCAAATCTATGGCGATTTCTCAGGGTATTCCGATATCGCCATTGGCACATCAAGGTTGTTTGGTTTTGATTTAATGAAAAATTTTGCTTTTCCCTATTTTTCCAGGGATATCGCTGAATTTTGGAGAAGATGGCACATCTCATTATCAACTTGGTTTAGAGACTATCTTTATATCCCTCTTGGCGGAAGCCGGGGAGGCACATGGATGAAAATCCGTAACACCTTTATCATTTTCTTGGTAAGTGGCTTTTGGCACGGAGCGAATTGGACATTTCTTGTTTGGGGAGCCTTAAACGCTATTTACTTTTTACCCCTAATGCTCTCTGGCAAAAACCGACAGAATATAGATATTGTAGCCCAAGGCAAATACCTGCCAAACTTTAAGGAAATTCTACAAATAATCTATACATTTCTTTTAACAGTCTTGGCTTGGGTCTTTTTTAGGGCTGAAAATGTGGCCCACGCACTAAGTTATTTAGCCAATATTTTCGACACAACCCTTTTCTCTCAACCACAAATATTACCCACGACCCTAATAGCCTTGCTTGCCCTGTTTATTATCACAGAATGGCTTCAAAGAGAAAAAAATCACGGTCTTGAAATCTATGGCAACGGATTATTAAAACATAGACCTATCCGATGGGGGACGTATATTAGCATAATCATTATTATATTTTCCTTCGGCGGATATCAACAAGAATTTATATATTTTCAATTTTAAATTATCTAAACAAGGTTTATAATCTCCTTTTCCAAGATAGTTTTATTCTAAATTGGAGAATTGAACCAAAGTAATTGATTGGTAAAAAAAAAACAAACACAAGTCCCCCTTCGATTATTATGAACAAACTAAAATGTACAATCATTTTTTTTATTAATCCGTCTAACTTTGTGTCCTATGATTTTTTTTCTAAAAAAAATATTTCTTTTCTCTATACTGACCTGTTTGACAGTGACCTTACTCACCTATACAACAAGTTTATACACTAAATCTACTTTTAACTTTTCTTTAAATTCTTCACATAACATTTTAATCTTAGGCAACTCACACCCAGAATGCGCCATAAATGATTCTTTAATACCTAAAACAAAAAATCTTGCCCAGAGTGGTGCTGCCTATTTTTATGATTACCTGAAACTAAAAAACATTACTAAGCACAACAAACAAATCGACACAGTTATCCTTGGATATTCCTACAGCATACTTCAGAAAGATATGGATGCTTGGTTGGATGCTGAAAGCAAAATTAATACCCAAATACGGTATTATTTTTTTCTACTTGATTTTAAAGATTATTGGACTTTGCTTTCCGCTAATCCAATCGCTACATTAAAAAGTACACCACAAACTATTTTTCATAACATAAGAATGAAGTCCAAGGGTTACAGTTACTTAGGTGGTTACAAATCATTATCAGAAAGAAAACTTAAACAGGCTAAAAAATATATAAAACCCTTAGACATTGATAAGACTCATGAGTATTCTCAATATCAGATAAAGTACCTCATCGAAATATACAAATTTTGCGAGTCAAATAACATCTCTTTAATTTTATTAAACACCCCTGTACACCCTATAATTGAAGAATTACACGAACCTTTAAAAAAAGGATACTATGATTTTGCTAAGAATCAACTTCCAAATGCAACTCTGATGGACCATTCGAGTTTTGATCTTCCCGAATCTGCTTATAGAGACTTATCTCACCTTCATAAAACCGGAGCCGAAATCTACTCGAATTATTTAAAAGAGCTGTTAAACTCCAACAAATAACAAAATACCTTCCTTGACATATCCTTTTCTTTTTTCATCACATCAACAAACTCTCGAACTGGACTTTATCGACATTTAAGAGATAGACAGAATACACTACACCTTTTATCCCCTAAATAGACTTTTGACAGAATATTACTTCCTTCATGACATTTTTTTCACATCTTTGCAGCCTATTAAGCCAACCAATTGACTAAAGACGACTTTAATTGCTAATATTTTTTTTAAATCAAAATTAAATGTTACTTGAAAAACTAAATTTTTCTTCAAAATACACAATTTTAATAACCGGCGGTGCCGGCTTTATCGGATCCAATCTATGCGAAGCCTTATTAGACAATGGAAACCGTGTCGTTTGCCTTGACAACTTTGCAACAGGTAAACGGGAAAACATCCTCCCCTTTACCTCCAACCCCAACTTTAACCTTATCGAAGGAGATATTAGGGATTTATCCACTTGCCATAAAGCTTGTGCCGATGTGGACTTTATATTGCACCAAGCAGCATTGGGGTCCGTTCCGCGATCTATAAATGACCCTATAACCAGCAACGATGTAAATGTTTCCGGATTCCTGAATATGCTCGTCGCGGCCCGGGATGCGAAGATCAAACGCTTTGTATACGCTGCCAGTTCTTCCACCTATGGGGATTCAAAATCAATGCCCAAAGTAGAGGACGTCATAGGGAAACCTCTTTCCCCTTATGCCATTACCAAATATGTAAACGAATTATATGCCAACATTTTCAGTTCTACATACGGACTGGAAACTATAGGACTACGATATTTTAATGTTTTCGGGCAAAGACAAGACCCCAATGGGGCCTATGCGGCCGTAATTCCAAAATTTACCATGCAACTTATGGCCCATGAGTCGCCAGTTATAAATGGTGATGGTAGTTTTTCCCGAGATTTTACGTATATCGATAATGTCGTTCAAATGAACATAAGGGCTTTGTTGGCAAAGGACAAAGAAGCCATTAACACCGTATACAACGTAGCCTTTGGAGAACGTACCGATTTAAACGAACTTGTAAGCTTGCTAAAAACCTATTTAAGCGAATTTGATCCGCAAATTGCAAATGTCGATATCACTTACGGCCCAGAACGAAAGGGAGATGTCCCCCACTCTTTGGCGTCTATAGAAAAGGCTGAAAAATTGCTAGGCTACGCGCCTCAATTCGATATAAAAACCGGACTCAAAAATGCCGTTAATTGGTATTGGAACAATTTAAAATAAAGAAGAATGAAAAATATTAAAATAGCAATAATAGGATTGGGTTATGTTGGCCTACCTCTTGCACGATTATTTGCTACGAAGTATCCGGTAATCGGATTTGACATCAACGAGGAACGGATTAAAGAACTGCAATCCGGCACGGACAGTACCTTAGAGGTAGAAGACGATATTTTGCAAAAAGTGTTGCGCGATACCCCTCAAATGGAAACCGGGCTACATTGTACGAACCAAAGGGAGGCAATTTCCGATTGCAATTATTATATCGTAACCGTTCCCACCCCTGTGGACCACACCAACAGACCTGTTCTAACGCCTTTGTACAAATCAAGCGAAACGGTTGGGAAAGTGTTGAAAAAAGGAGACACCGTCGTCTATGAATCTACGGTATACCCTGGCGTAACGGAAGAAGAGTGTATCCCTGTACTCGAAAAAGTAAGTGGACTCGTCTTTAACAAAGATTTCTTTGTTGGATATTCCCCTGAACGTATCAATCCAGGTGACAAGGAACATACCGTAGAAAAGATTCTAAAGGTTACTTCGGGCTCTACTCTGGAAACCGGAAAAAAAGTCAATGCCCTATATGCTTCGGTAATCACTGCCGGCACCCACCTTGCCCCCTCCATAAAGGTAGCAGAGGCCGCCAAGGTAATTGAAAACTCTCAAAGGGATATCAATATCGCCTTTGTAAACGAATTGGCCAAAATCTTCAATTTAATGGATATTGACACGAGTGCCGTACTTGAGGCAGCGGGGACCAAATGGAACTTCTTGCCCTTCAAACCCGGACTGGTTGGCGGCCATTGTATTGGTGTTGACCCCTATTATCTCGCCCAAAAGGCACAAGAGTTCGGTTATCACCCCGAAATCATCCTAGCCGGAAGGCGTATGAATGATGGTATGGGGAAATACGTAGCTTCTGAAGTTATCAAATTAATGGTTCAACGGGAGATAAAAATAAAAGGAGCCAAGATGCTCGTTTTAGGCATTACCTTTAAAGAAAATTGTCCCGATGTACGAAATACAAAGGCGGTAGATGTAATCAACAACCTTAAGAGCTACGGCGCCAATATAAGTATCTTCGACCCATGGGCCTCCAAAGAAGAAGTTGAAGAAGAATACAGCCTAGAAATAGTAAACCAAGTACCCAACGAAAAGTACGATACCATTGTTCTTGCCGTTGCCCATAATGAGTTTTTAAATATTGACCTACGAGCCCTTTTAAACGAAAACGGTGTGTTATACGATGTAAAAGGCATCTTAAAAGGTAAGGTAGACGGTAGACTTTAAACTTAATGTTAGTTCTTGTATTATATGCCTATATAAAGAGAGTTAAATTATCCTAAAATGGATAGGTCGATTTTTTAAGTTTAAATAAATCCAGTGGAGCTATCTTCACTGGATTTTTGTTGGGTATAAAGTATAGCTGTTTTTTTACCTAGTATTACTGCATCCTACAATCATTTTTAACAAGCGTACATTTTTACTGTTCCTTCCTCACTTCCTAATCATAAATATCCCTCCCCTGCCAAACTATACGTTCAAATTTTTAATCAACAGTACTTTATTGCCAAATACTTTTATCTCTACAAGCGTTTTCTTTCATATTTAAAAGCTGAACTCATTTAAACTTTTTTAGTTTGATTTTTTTCAGGGCGATTACGATGAATGATAGGTAGTTGAACCCTTTCCAACTCTCAACGGAGGTATCGAACCTGTTGAGCAGTGACCTGAAACTGTCGAT
>NZ_MWRZ01000014.1:0-73279 GCF_002211465.1 Zobellia sp. OII3
ACATAAGCCTTAGTGGCCGCGTCCTGTGGAGCGGTTGGGTCGGCCAAGTTCGTGATGGCCTGGTTGCCAGCACTTGGGTCCTCCCCTATTACATCCTCTAGATCTTGGATCTCGTTGTTCGGGTCCGAATCGGCATCGTCCGTATCGACCGTTACCGAACCGCCATCTACCAAGGAAATCGTTTTTCCCGTAGCGTCGATCGACAGGTCCTGCGTATCCGTATTCGTGTATGGGGACAAATCGATATCAGTGGCACTTGTATTATTCGTGACCTTTAGGATATTCCCCGTAAGGCTCAAATCTTGGATCTCGTTATTTGGGTCGGCATCGGCATCGTCAGTATCCAAGGCATCCACATAGGCCTTAGTGGCCGCGTCCTGTGGAGCGGTTGGGTCGGCCAAGTTCGTGATGGCCTGGTTGCCAGCACTTGGGTCCTCCCCTATTACATCCTCTAGATCTTGGATCTCGTTATTGGGGTCTCCATCTAAATCAGGACTCGCATTTCCACCTACGGCATTCCATGTACTTCCATCATAAACATATAATTGTCCCGCTACCTCATCGACATAGGTAACCCCACTATTGCTCGGGGTTACGGACGGAGCTCCATTGCCCAACAAAGTAAGTTCGTTAGTAGCATCCTCATCAGGATCTGTTGAATTTACCGTATAATTTCCATCGCCATCATCCGACACTGAAATCGCACCTGTTCCGGCGATTACGGTTTCTACAAGCGATGATAAATCGACACTTGTTGAACTCCCTCTTTCAATCTCAATCTGTAATTGATTTGTTCCACTTAAAGTGGCTCCGGTCAAATTCTGGTTATCACTACTATTCGCAGCTAAATCGGCAATAGCCTCTTCTACCGTATTTTCGTCTACACTATCTCCATCAACGTCCAAAGGTGTTGTTAAGTTCACCTCGGTTGCTTCTTGATCATCGGTACCATCAAAACTTGTTGTAGTTCCGTTTTCGGATGAATACACATAATTTACGTTATCAGCAGTAGATAAAGTAGTAATCGTTTCGTCGATTTGCGTGGTAGTACCATCGGCCTCGGTTACCGTGGCAATCAGATTACCGGCGATAACATCGGTTATGGCGATGCCGTTCGTGTTGATATCCACATCCGTTCCGTCACCATTGGTAAACCTATAAAGTCCACCTCCTAAGTCCGTGATATCCGATTTGGCGACTATTACATCGGTTCCGGTCTCATCGACCAAAGTGATGTTCCCGTCATTATTATCCTCGATACGTACAATGCTCTCTTGGATAGAGACGGTAGTACCATCTTCCTTTTCGTAAATACCTATTTCGTTTCCTGTAGTCGATGTACCCGTGATATCCGTTATCGTCTCGTCGATCTCGGTGACACTTCCATCGGCCTCGGTCACCGTAGCGATCAGATTACCGGCGATAACATCGGTTATGGCGATGCCGTTCGTGTTGATATCCACATCCGTTCCGTCACCATTGGTAAACCTATAAAGTCCCCCTCCTAGATCCGTGATATCCGATTTGGCGACTATTACATCGGTTCCGGTCTCATCGACCAAAGTAATATTGCCGTCGTTACGGTCCTCGATACGTACAATGCTCTCTTGGATAGAGACCGTAGTGCCATCTTCCTTTTCGTAAATACCTATTTCATTTCCTGTAGTCGATGTACCCGTGATATCCGTAACCGTTTCGTCTATTTCAATCACCGTTCCGTCAGCCTCCGTTACCGTGGCGATCAGATTACCGGCGATAACATCGGTTATGGCGATGCCGTTCGTGTTGATATCCACATCCGTTCCGTCGCCATTGGTAAACCTATAAAGTCCCCCTCCTAGATCCGTGATATCCGATTTGGCGACTGTTACATCGGTTCCGGTCTCATCGACCAAAGTAATATTGCCGTCGTTACGGTCCTCGATACGTACAATGCTCTCTTGGATAGAGACGGTAGTACCATCTTCCTTTTCGTAAATACCTATTTCGTTTCCTGTAGTCGATGTACCCGTGATATCCGTTATCGTCTCGTCGATCTCGGTGACACTTCCATCGGCCTCGGTTACCGTGGCGATCAGATTACCGGCGATAACATCGGTTATGGCGATGCCGTTCGTGTTGATATCCACATCCGTTCCGTCGCCATTGGTAAACCTATAAAGTCCCCCTCCTAAGTCCGTGATATCCGATTTGGCGACTGTTACCGTTGCTCCAGATTCGTTTGTAAAAGTTACATTGCCATCACCAGCATCGCTTATAGCCGTTATGGTTTCGTTAATGGTTACTATATCGCCATTCTCATTCTCGTAAACACCTATGGCATTCCCTGTGGGCGCCGTTCCCGATAAGGTCGTAATAGTCTCAACAGGCAAAGTCACCGTTGCCGTACCTCCGTTTTCAAGGGTTAGCGAAAGTACCCCTGTTCCATTATCAAAAGTAAAACTCTGAAGCTGTTGGTCATCGGATGATGTCAATTCCCAAGAATCGCCATCCCAAAAATAAATGGTACCGGTATCGGTATTCACATAAATATCTCCGAGATCGGCTCCTGCAGGAGTAGCCACTCCCGGTGCAGTAACATCGACACCGCTTAACACTTCACAGTTACATTGGTCTTCTAAATTGACCGTAGTCTGTGCAAATGTTAATCCGGAGATTAAAAAAACGAGGATTATACTTATTTTTTTCATGACCATCACTTTGTTTAATATCGTATCGTCCAATACTTTTTGTGATTACTATGCGAGCTGACAACAGACATAGTGAACTGTTTCTTTTTCAAAAAAAATAAAAGCTGAACACCTTTCTGGACATTACACATTTTACGTGCATTTTGATATAGTGAAGAGGATGTAGAGACATCCTAAATGCCACTCGGTTTTTGAATTAAAACCTGTTGTCTTGTTTGGTTAAGCTATTCAGTTTTTGGGGTGAATCGAAGCAATCCCATTGAAAATGATCCAATTACGTTTACAAAATTAACCTTAGTGTTACCAACTGAAAATAATTGTTGTATAAGTGTTAATTACTAATGTATACGTAGGGAAAAATGAGGTGTCGATATATATATTTTCTGTGCCACTCGTCGATAAGTTCAATTATATCGCTGTATTGCAGAGGTCGATAAATCTTGAAAATGGATCAAATAGTTTGTATTTACATCTTTTTTTGACCTCAAAATAAGGCGCAAAAAAGTATCGAAAACCAACTTTGAAAGATTAATGATCCATCCCTAACCGAAAGCGAGAACAAGCTGTTAATTCTTCTTTACCCGGTAGGTTATTCTACGGTTTGTAATTACGGTATACGCTTTAACAATGCTTAGGGGAGAAAACTCAGAAGTAGTATTGGCCAAGGTAGCCGTTGTAGTTACCGATTTCCCTAGGCTAATACCTGGCGGAGCAGGTATACTGAACTTAAACTTATTGGTGTTATCGGTATTATTGTCATCATCGGTATAGGTCGTAACCTGTGAATCGGTGTCTATCGGGCCACCTTCGACCATAGTGGCAAGATATATTTGTCCTTCACCATAATCGTATGTCATTCCCAACTTATTATCTCCAATGGCGGCAGACCCCTCATTAATGTCGGTTGCAAACAGTTCTAAAGTTGCCCCTGGCCTTGACCATCCTTCAATGACAAGATTGGTTCCGGAAAGATAAGCCCCAGTGATTATCGGAAAATTTAGAAGTCCATTAGGGCCATTATCGGTATCACCTGAATCGTTAATAGTGACCCCATCTCCCATACTGTCGGATGCATCTAAATCGATACCTAATGCCGGACTAGCGGTTCCATTCGCATAAATAGCGTTTCTAGAAATTAGGTTGCCCGAGGTATTCCCCCCTCCAAGAACAACACCGGCGCCTCCATTTGAAGCGATTATATTCTGGGTCAGGGTAGAATTGCTTCCATCGAGACGAATGCCGGCATTGGCATCATCTCCGGTACACTTACCACCGTCTTGGCCTGAATTTACTATTGTATTTTCCGTAATCGTGAGTCCACCCGAAATTCCTTCGCCATCAATTCCTAAGGAAGCTGCCCTATCTATTAAATTCTGTTGGATCAAAATACCCGATCCCCCACTTACTTTTATATTATCAAAACACGCATTGCTTCCATTATCGGTTATATGGTTGTTTTGAATAACGGTAGACGTTCCTCCGTTGACCAAAATACCCTCATCAGTGTTTCTTGCAATGTAGTTGCCCTCTATGGTCGTTATACCACCTGTAACTTCTACCCCATAATCAATATCACCAGATGCATTACCAAGGGCATTGACTCCTAATAAGTTATGCGATACGGTAGCCGAACCACCTTCAACCTTTACTCCGGCATTATCACCCGCACGAACGGCAATATTACGTACTTCCACATTGGTGCCATTCAATTGGAGGACATCGCCATTTGCGCTATAAAGTTCAATTTCAGGTCTATCGAAATCAGGTAAAATGGTATTCGAAACGCCAACCCCTGTTCCCCCGGAACCTACGGTTCCCGCATTGGTATTTCCCGAATAAGCCGTTTGCGTACGACCGTCGATAACCGTATTCGTACCGGATACAATAGGAAATTCATTGGGATTTGACATGGTAATATTGAAATATCCGTTAGCAAAATTAGTGTCGGCCGTTCTGCCCAAGGGATCTCCGGTAGTGGGTATCATAAAAATTGAGGTATCTTCACCAGCTCCCGGATCAAATAGACCATTAGCTTCAATATCTAAGCCTACTTCACCTATACCATTGGAATTCTTAATAAATTGGGTCAATGAACCTTGTCCGGTTTCATTGGTATTCACAATGGTATTGAAGTTGAAGCCGAAATCGATTCCCACGACACCATTACCTGCCACTTCAACCGGTGATATACTCTGTGCATTGTTAAAAACACCTAGCGATACATCTTGCCCTGCTTTTGGGTCGGCCCCACCAACCTCATTAATGACATCTACAATACTGCTAGAAACGACTTCGGTCCTATAAGTCTGTACCGGATAACAATTCGAGCAATTGGCCCCATTGTCCCTTGTGGACCTTACCGTCGAACTTACCACCTTTACAAAGTAGTCACCATCGGCCATCCCCCCGAACGAGTAATTCCCGTTCGCCTCGGTATTTTTTCTTTGGATGAAGTTGCCCGAGGAATCGAAGAGTTCTACGATTGCCCCCGAAATTCCTATCCCGCCCGAAGTCAATTGGTTTCGACCCGGACCTCCAGGATAATTAACATCCTCAAAAACACGTCCTGCAATCAAATTTGATGGAACTTTTAAGATTACAGCTGCGGAAATAACAAAATCTTGACCTACATCTACGTTGGCCGTTACCTCACTATCCGCAGTTTGAATAAATGAGGAGATATCATAGGTATCTAAATCTACACCATAGGTACTGGCATTATTATAAACGGGTGGCCCTACAGTGTTATCGTAAATTGTAGAATTATAAGAGTTATTACCGGTTTGGCCACCATCGCCCGTAAGTATAAAGTTTTGGTTACGCTGGTTGGTAATGGACAGTTCTTCCGGGTTGGTAGAACCCGAACTTGAACCATTAAGATCCGGATCGCCTTCCCATGATAAGAAAGAAGCTTTAGCTCCAGTGCCAGAAATGGCATAAAACGAATCTAAGGTAAATGAGTTACCGTCATTACTTAATCCGTCAAAACCTTGATATAAGTTAATGTTTACGGCCGGCAAGGAACGGTCTTCATAAAACACCATTAGCGCCCAGCCCCCTAACACCGTACTTGTAGTACAATATTCTCCCGTATTATTAATCGTAAGACCACTAAAATCGAAGACGTTACCCGATAAATTAGATATACCTTGAACAATTGTGGTTACATCACTCACATACCCAAAAAAGTTTCTGTTACCCAACGAAGTTTGATACAAAAAATTAGCCGATACACTCTGTCCTTCAAAGATTACATCGGGATCCCGTACCGTACTAGAATGCGACCAATACAAATAAGCCCGTTCTACTGACGCCGTTGCCGGAACAGGGGATACCAAACTATTGGACGACGATGTAGTAACCGCACAAGGACTAGCCCCATTAGGACTGGTACGCAACGTACCTCCCGTGGTGGTATAATCGTAATACCCATCAAATTCTTGAAACAAGGTCAAAGGGTCATTTGCCAAGATTTGTGAGTTGATGGTACCTTTCCCTTTTTCATTATAGTTCACTACGGCATACTGAGCATTGGCTCCGGTAAACTCTATATCAAAATCCTCGGCATATTCGGGTACACCATCATTGGCTATAGGCACCGATATGGTCTGAATATTGTTCAGCTCTCCCGTAAAAGTCAATGTGCCGGAGCTTGCGGTATAATCGCTTCCTGCCAATGCAAGTCCGTCCACGGTCCTAAAATCGACCGTAAAAGGAACTTCTACGAATCCAAACAAGAAAATGTTTCTTCCATGGGCCGCTCGTGTCGACCTTACCGTAAATACGGCATTACCTACATCTTCATCAAAAGTAATATCGTCAATTACAATAATCGGTCCGTCAGGAAAACAATTGATTTCAGCTTCCCAACCAGCTCCCGTATTGCTTCCATTGGAAACAAACCTAAAAGTTAAGCATCCTGATGAATGGGAAGAGTTAATACTCGTAGGAACGTTAGCACTATCGTACTGCCCTATTAGCGTTCCACTCGTATTTGAACCTTCATAAATGTAAAGAACATCACCGGAAACGATTTCAAAACTGGAAAAGTTGATATTAATGTACGTATCGGCCGTATCCGGACATATGGTATACGTCATATCTTGGTTATTGTCGTAATTTGAAAGTCCGCCCGGATCAAAAAAAGTATCACTACATGTGGTAGCATTACCCCCATTGGTCATAATTAAGGCGTCATCGTCTATAATAGTAGCCGTAGCCGTATCGCTAATGTCTATCTGGGAATCGGATGACAAGGTAAATTCCACCGTAAAATTTTCGGGATTCTCCATAGTTCCATCGTCAAGAATAGGAACAGTTATGGTTTCGGTATCACCTGTAGATCCATTAAAGTTCAAAACACCTGTTCTAGAGGTGTAGTCGCTACCATCGATAGCGGAACCATTTACCGTTCGATAATTTAAAGTATATGGCGCCGTGGCATTTGCCCCTGTATGTCTAACGATGAAAGTAGCATTACCGGCATCTTCATCTACCGTAACATCATCTATTTCAATTACAGGTAGTGGTGGCGGAAAAGTTGCCGTAATCAGAAAATTATCAATAAGGGCATAATCGTTATTACTCCAATTCGTTCCAGATTTTGCCAATCGAATGGTTGTGGTCGCCGAAATATAGCTTGAAATATCTCGACTGAAGGTCCCTGAAGTATTATTTCCACTAATCGTCCCCACTGTTGTATAAGACGCCCCGCCATTATTGGAAACCTCCACGCCGAGTGCCGCGCCTCCCGTAAGGCTTATGGCTCCATAAGTGAAACTTAGGGTTGCCGTTGCCGCACCATTTAAGTTGGCCGATCGACGTATGGTTTCCGACCAAATATAATAAAGCTCGAGCCGGTTAGTACTTATTCGAATATACTGACTTGCCGGTCCACCATTCGTGTCCCCTGTTTCGATCCAATCCGTACTAAAGTTGGAACTACCATTGTTGTTGGAGTAAGAAACACTGCTAAAATTGTCCCTATAGGTTTCTTGCGCGAACAGCTGTAACGAGAACAACATCGCTATAAAAATGTAGAAGTACCTTATGTTATTATGAAACATTTAATATATCTGTAAAGGGCCAAAACCATCCAAAAAGAATCGAATCAACCTAATAATCAAACAAATATACCGGTCTCTAGCCCGCTACCATCAAAATTGTTGTGAAGTAAAGAATTGGTAACACGTGAGGCCAGTTTTACAGTGTCTGTCGATTTTCAACATGGCCCATGAAGCTACATTAAGGCCTTTATCGACCAACTACCTTATGATAAAAACACGGGAATATCCATCAAAAAAGGCCGCTATTGGATAGCGGCCTTTTACAGTTGGTATATTTAATTGTTCTATTCGAGAATGATAAATTCGGAACGTCGGTTCAGCTCATGATCCTTATCGGAACATTTTACACCATTGGCGCATTTGTTTATGAGTTTGGTTTCCCCAAAACCTTCGCCTTCCAGTCGCTCTTTGGCAATACCCTTACTGATCATATAGTTGACCGTAGCTTCTGCCCTCTTTTGGGAAAGCCATAGGTTGTACGAATCTTTCCCCCTACTATCGGTATGCGAGTTCACCTTGATTCTTAAACTCGAATACTTCTCCATGGCCGCAATAACTTTTTCCACTTCTATCTCCGAATCTTTTCGAATATTGTACTTATCGAAGTCAAAATAGATGGTACTAAGTTGTAACAACTTGGCCAAATCATCTCCAAATCCGGCACTGATAGAGCTTCTTTCCAAGAAGAAATCGATAGTTTTAGGTGCTCCATCAGATTTTCCCAAGTATTCTTCGGAAGGTATATAACCTTCGGTCATTGCCCTTACAAAATTGCCCTGGGTACAGTCTACGGTCAAATTATATTTACCTTCCGCATCGGTGATGGCAGACATAATTTCTTCGTTATTTTCATCAATAACCTTTACAGAAGCCCCAACCAAGGGCTCATTGGATATTTTATCCCTTACGACCCCAGATACAGCTTGTTCACAGTCGATAAGTAGTGGTTTAGTTTCAAGAAAAGCATAAATATCATCTGCTCCTTGACCTTCCGAGCGGTTTGAGGCGAAGTAACCTTCTCGGGTATCTTCGTCAAAGATGAACGTAAAATCGTCCATTCGGCCATTAACGGGCTCCCCTACATTCATTACGGTGCCATCGAACCTTCCATCGTCTATCTTCGTTGCAAAAATATCAAGACCACCCAGTCCTGGATGTCCATCGGAAGAGAAGTATAAAATATCCTTACTGGTTACAAAAGGAAAGGTTTCCCTAGCTTCCGTATTGATTACGTCCCCTAGATTTTCAGGCGTTCCATAGCTTCCATCTTCATTTATGGCTACCTTAAAAATATCGGACTCCCCAAATGAGCCGGGCATATCGGAAGCAAAATACAATGTTTTTTCATCAGCGCTCAATGTAGGATGCGCTATGGAATAATCATCGCTATTAAAAGGCAGTTCTTCTATATTAGACCAAAGCCCTTCTTCAGACATAACCGCCTTAAAGATCTTAAGACGAATGATTCCATTACCATCTTTTACATATTTACCTTCCTTATAATTGTTACGGGTAAAATAAAGTGTTTGACCATCTTTGGTAACTACCGATGTAGACTCGTGCAATCTCGTATTAAGTTGATCGCCCAACTTGGTTACGAATCCATTGGAGGCACTATCGGCATTAACTTTGTAAAGGTCTAAGAAGTCTTTTGAATTCCAGGTGTGACGGTAGCGCGCAAAGTTACCGGTATCCCTATCCGAAGAAAAGATGAGTCCCTTCTTGTAAAAAGACGGGGCAAACTCGGAGTAAGGTGAATTGTATTGAAATGGCAATACGTTGTACCTACCGGAATTTTTCTTGATATCGTTTAAATAGTCTTCTTCGCTTTTGTAGGTATTGGCCCTAACATCATCTGAAGTGACTTCTAGAAACTTCGCCATTATTACTTTGGAAGTTTCATAATCTTCTAAAGTCTTCAAGGTTTGGGCATACCTAAAGTAATACTCAGGACCCGTTTCGTCAGGATATTCATCTACCAGCCTTTTATAGGTATTGGCAGCATCTTCGTAATCTGCATTATAATAGTAGGAGTTCCCCAGTTTCTTTAATAAGTCTGCCGAAACATATCCGCGATCGAGCACTTTTTTGTAAATGTCGATAGCCGGACTAAAGGAGTACTCGTCATATTTTTCATTGGCTTTGGTTATTAATTTTTCTTGGGCAAAACCACTAACACCCATCAAAAAGACCAAAACAAATAGAATGTGTATTTTTTTTATCATAAGATATAAGGTTTAGAAGAAACGAGGAGAAACCAGTTTTTCAAAGGATTTCACCAATTCCCATCTTAGAAAAATTTCGAAAGACCCTGAGTTATATTGTGTACTGCCAAAGTCGGTTGTTTCTTTATCATAGGCCAAACCTAACATAATTTGGTCAGATATCTGAAATCCTGCCAAGGCACTTACTGCGGCATCCCATCTGTAAGCGGCTCCGAAGGAAAACTTTTCCGCAAAGAGGAAGTTGGCCGACACATCTACCTGAAGAGGTGCACCACCGACGACCTTTGTCAAAAGGGCCGGTTTGAACATGAGGTTATCGTTCAAATCAAATACGTAACCGGTAATCAAATAGAAGTTCACACGGTCTTTTGCCAAAAAGTCGATTTGATTGGCATCGGAATCGGCAGAATCAAAATGCTCTACCTCCAATAAATTGGGTGCGGAAAGACCGGCATAAAACTTATTGGTGTGATAATACATACCCAAACCAACGTTCGGGGAAAACTTGTTTTCAATATTATCCGTTCCTACGGCTTCTTCAAACCCTGGTCGCTGTCGTAATTGTTCAAAATCGAGGTTCAGGATGTTACCCCCCAATTTTAGGCCAAAAGATAGTTTTCCTTTAAGGGAAACATCGATTGAATAAGAAATCAATCCGTCTATATACGTTTCCTGAACGGTTCCTTCCCCTATTTTGTCGTTTACTACCGACAGGCCGTATCCCACATTACTATTTCGAATGGGAGAATGCAAGTTAATGGTAAAGGTTTCGGGCGAACCGTCTAAACCTACCCACTGTGACCTGTAAAGGCCCGCGATGCTGAGCTGCCCCCTAGAGCCCGCGTAGGCTGGGTTAACGCTCATCGTATTGAACATGTACTGAGTGTATTGGGCATCTTGCTGGGCGGAAGCCGTTTGACAATAGACCAACACCAAGAATAGGGCCGCTAGTAGCTTGTTTTTTATAATCATGCCTACTTTATAGATTATTTACTGATATAAATATAACCACTATCAGTTATATTCTGCTTGTTTACAGTGGAGTACTTAAAGATATAGAAATATACACCGGCAGGTAGATAGTCTGCGCCACTTATAGTGGATCTTCCTTTTGACCTACCGTCAAAAACATTGTTCTGGTTATTGTAATCTTCCCCTTCGTAAACTGCCACTCCCCATCGGTTGAATATCTTAAGGCTATTGTTCAATGCCTTATCGACATTTTCAATCCACAAGAATTCATTTTTACCATCTCCGTTAGGTGTTACCATTTGCATCACTACAATATCGGTATCCTCCTCTGGATCAAGATATGAAGGGATTCCATCACCATCGAGATCATCGTCGGTTGGATTACCGTTTCCATTTCCATCTTCGTCAGGAGTATCGATACCGTCACCATCATCATCAATATCACGGTAATTCACGTCTTCGGTACCATCGGTATCGGGAAGATCGTTTGCCGGATCGTCGATTTCATCATTGACATCAAAGCCATCGTTGACATCGCTTCCTTCGTAACCATCATCAAGTCCATCTCCATCCGTGTCAATACCTGTGTACGATTGGTCAGGGATACCATCAAAATTGAAATCGTTCCCTTCATTATTATCGAACACCAAATCATTATCACTATCAAGGTCAATATAATCTTCCGTATCCGCCCCATCGGTATTTACCGGTATCAATCCATCAGGATAGGCCGAGTTCAATCCATTATTGGCTTCGTAGGTTGCCGCATCGTCATTGTTCGGTGCAATGTAACCATCAGTGGTCTGGGCCTCTACGTTATCAGGAATACCATCATCGTCAGAGTCGATATCCAAATGGTTAGGTATGCCGTCACCATCCGTATCCAAAGGATTGGTCAAAGGATCGTTATCACCATCGGTATTAGGATCTTCTACAGTATCCAATATACCGTCATTATCGTCATCTAAGTCTACCCTATCCGGCACTCCGTCACCATCGGTATCGGTATCGTCAGGATTCGGATTGTTATCGGTAGGATCCAAGTAATTTGGCGTACCGTTTCCGTTACTATCGTCATTGGTCGGGTCTCCGTCTTGGTCCACATCTTCATCGGGAGTATCGATGCCGTCACCGTCATCGTCCAAATCACGATAGTTTACATCTTCGGTACCATCGGTATCGGGAAGATCGTTTGCAGGATCGTCGATTTCATCATTCACATCAAAGCCATCGTTGATATCGCTTCCTTCGTAACCATCATCCAATCCATCGCCATCGGCATCGTTTCCGGTATAGGTTTGATCAGGGATACCATCGAAATTGAAATCGTTACCCTCGTTGTTGTCGGGAACACTATCGTTATCACTGTCAAGGTCTATGTAATCTTCTGTATCAGCCCCATCGGTGTTCACAGGTGTTAACCCGCCAGGATAGGCCGAGTTCAATCCGTCGTTGGCCTCATAAGTTGCCGCATCGTCATCGTTCGGTGCAATGTAACCATCAGTGGTCTGGGCCTCTACGTTATCAGGAATACCATCATCGTCAGAGTCGATATCCAAATGGTTAGGTATGCCGTCTCCATCCGTATCCAAAGGATTCGTCAAAGGATCGTCATCCCCATCGGTATTAGGGTCTTCCTCGGTATCTAAAATACCATCGTTATCATCATCCAAATCGGTAGAATCAGGTACACCGTCACCATCGGTATCCGTGGGGGTGTCATCGGTAGGATCCAAGTAATTTGGCGTATCGTCATTATCGGTATCGTCATTGGTCGGGTCTCCGTCTTGGTCCACATCTTCATCGGGAGTATCGATGCCGTCACCGTCATCGTCCAAATCACGATAGTTTACATCTTCGGTACCATCGGTATCGGGAAGATCATTTGCAGGATCATCGATTTCATCATTCACATCAAAGCCATCGTTGATATCGCTTCCTTCGTAACCATCATCCAATCCATCGCCATCGGCATCGTTTCCGGTATAGTTTTGATCAGGGATACCATCGAAATCGAAATCGTTACCCTCGTTGTTGTCGGGAACACTATCGTTATCACTGTCAAGGTCTATGTAATCTTGTGTATCCTCACCATCGGTGTTCACAGGTGTTAACCCGTCAGGATAGGCCGAGTTCAATCCGTCGTTGGCCTCATAAGTTGCCGCATCGTCATCGTTGGGCGCGATATAACCATCAGTGGTCTGGGCCTCTACGTTATCAGGAATACCATCATCGTCAGAGTCGATATCCAAATGGTTAGGTATGCCATCTCCATCCGTATCCAAAGGATTCGTCAAAGGATCGTCATCCCCATCGGTATTAGGGTCTTCCTCGGTATCTAAAATACCATCGTTATCATCATCCAAATCGGTGGAATCAGGTACACCGTCACCATCGGTATCAGGACATACAACCGGAATTGCAGTTATACGGATTCCGTTTATCGGAAAATGGGAAGTCGTATAGAATTGGATTTCGTTAGCCAAACCTTGGGATTCCCAAACAAAACGTTCAGGGCCGGTAATAGGCGAAACTGTTGTATTTTCCACAAAATAATCATTGGTCTCGTTATCAGAGGTGATTCCTGCGGGAAGCGCCGTTGTCTGTACATACATAGCGTTATCAAGAGCAACAATACCATCCCTATGGTTTGCATCGACTCTAGCCGAATGCTCCGCTATCAGTTTTACAGGTACGGTACCCGAAAAGGAAAAGGTAACCGGAAGGCCTTGGTGCACCTCGAAGAGTCCGCCTGAATTTTTAGTGCTTGCCCCGGTTACGCTTACCAAAACACTACCAGCGGGAAGCCCCCACTTAGCACTTAAATCAACGTTCGTGGCAGATAGGCTACCATCGGTTACGCCATTGGCAAAACCAAAATCACCTGCCCTGATTTCTTCAGGATCTTCTTCGGCACACCCTGTAAGACTGTTTTCCAACACGAGAGTGGACTTTATTTTTTGAGCTTCTTTGCCATTGGCTCCCTCTACGGGGCCATTGTTGGCAAAAGAAGACCCCACACCCAAAATAGCAAGGGCGAAGGTATAGGTAACGGCCTTAAAAGCACCGTTCTTAAAATTTAATAGGGTAAAGTTTTCCATAAATGTTTAGTTTTATTAAACTAATCACCATGGCCTGCAGGTTTAAAACGTATGTAGTAAGAAGTTGGGATACTCCAATATGGATGCAAGATATATCTAATATTTAGATCTCCAAATTCTTTTGATTCCAGAAATTATGATTTATCCGCTAAAGACCTATATATTCGGTGAAGCGAGCACATCAAATCGGTTTGACGAACTTAGACTCCGACGAAACACGCTAGAAATCAAACATCAATAACAGCATATCGAATTTTTCCGTAGTTGGTCGACACACCACAATCTGCCCGTAAAAGGTTGATGGAACAAACTCCACATCAAAAAGAAGGACTTTATTTTTAAGCGCCGTTCCCCTCTAGATAAACTATAATTTAATGTATTTTTGCACAAATTTTCTTCATGAGTTTTAAAGAACAAATCCAACGACGTAGAACTTTCGGAATCATATCCCACCCCGATGCCGGTAAGACCACATTAACCGAAAAACTACTGTTGTTCGTAGGGGCCATTCAAGAGGCAGGTGCCGTTAAAAACAATAAAATAAAGAAAACGGCCACCAGTGACTTTATGGAAATAGAACGCCAAAGAGGTATTTCCGTTGCTACATCCGTACTCGCCTTTATATATAAGGACAAAAAAATAAACATACTTGATACGCCCGGGCACAAAGATTTTGCCGAAGATACATTTAGAACCCTGACCGCCGTAGATAGCGTCATCGTTGTAGTCGATGTTGCCAAAGGCGTTGAGGAACAAACCGAAAAACTGGTACAGGTATGCCGTATGCGCAACATACCGATGATCGTATTCATCAACAAATTGGACAGGGAAGGTAAAGACGCTTTCGACCTGCTCGACGATCTGGAACAAAAGCTTGGCCTATCGGTGACCCCTTTGAGTTTTCCGATCGGTATGGGTTATGATTTTAAAGGTATTTACAATATTTACGAGAAGAACATCAACCTCTTTAGTGGAGACAGCAAAAAAAATATTGAAGAAACCATTGCCTTTGATTCTTTGGAAAGTACCGAACTAGAAAACATTATCGGCAACAAGGCCGCCGAGGAATTGCGCGATAACCTCGATTTGGTCAATGGTGTTTACCCCCCTTTCGATAAAGAAAGTTATCTAAAAGGTCAGCAACAACCGGTTTTCTTTGGTTCTGCTTTGAACAATTTCGGAGTTCGCGAGTTATTGGATTGTTTCATTGAAATCGCCCCTTCCCCACGCGCCAAAAAAGCGGAAGAAAGACTGGTTGAGGCCAATGAAAAGGAAATGTCGGGTTTTGTATTTAAGATACACGCCAACATGGACCCCAAGCACAGGGACCGTTTGGCCTTTATAAAAATCGTATCGGGCACTTTTGAGCGAAACAAACCCTATCTACATGTGAGAAACGGGAAAAAAATGAAATTTTCGAGCCCAAATGCCTTTTTTGCCGAGAAAAAAGAGATTGTCGACATATCCTATCCCGGCGACATCGTGGGTCTACACGATACGGGCAACTTTAAGATCGGCGACACCTTAACCGAAGGGGAAGCCCTTCACTACAAGGGTATTCCTAGTTTTTCCCCTGAGCACTTTAGGTATATCAACAATGCCGACCCCATGAAATCAAAACAGCTTTACAAGGGTATCGACCAGCTGATGGATGAAGGTGTGGCGCAATTGTTTACCCTAGAACTAAACGGAAGACGCGTTATCGGTACCGTTGGCGCCCTACAGTTCGAAGTAATCCAATACCGCCTCGAACACGAGTATGGGGCGAAGTGCACTTATGAAAACTTCCCCGTTTACAAAGCCTGTTGGGTACAGGCCGAGGACCCAAAAAACGATGAGTTCAAGGAATTCAAAAGGGTAAAACAAAAATTTTTGGCGAAAGACAAGCGCGGTCAATTGGTATTCTTGGCCGATTCTCAATTCTCATTGCAGATGACACAACAGAAATACCCAAGCGTTAAATTGCATTTTGTCTCCGAATTCGATTAAGAAAAGTACCGAACAAAAAAAAATGCCCTCTATTTGTAGAGGGCATTTTTTATGCGTTTAAGCTTCCCCTGTGGGACCGAAATTCATCGGAATAGGAGGTTGCTCATAATCTTTAATCGTTCCATGGGCGCTCTCAAAACGCTTCACGTTGTCATTTAATGCCTTCAAGAACTTCTTGGCATGTTGGGGCGTAAGCACAATACGGCTTTTCACCTTGGCCTTTGGCGCACCAGGCATCATACTAATGAAATCTACTACGAATTCAGAAACCGAATGATTGATAATAGCCAAATTGGAATAAATACCTTCGGCCGTTTTCTCATCAAGTTCAATATTGATCTGGTTCTGCTTTTGTTCTTTTTCGCTCATATGTAAAAAAAATAAACCCCCAATACAATGTATTGAGGGTTTGATATTTGAGTTTAAAATTTCAAGGCTTCCTTGCGGGCCATGATTTCATCGTACTCTTCCTTAGAGCCAACAATGATGTTCTCATAGTCGCGCATACCCGTACCTGCAGGTATCTTATGACCTACAATAACGTTTTCTTTCAAGCCTTCCAATGTATCTACCTTACCGCTTACGGCAGCTTCGTTCAATACTTTGGTCGTTTCTTGGAAAGATGCTGCAGATATAAACGATTTCGTCTGCAACGAAGCCCTTGTAATACCTTGCAATATTGGAGTAGCCGTAGCCGCAATCGCGTCTTTGGCCGTAACCAAGTTCTTATCGGAACGTTTCAAAACCGAATTCTCATCCCTTAGTTCACGGGCCGTAATAATTTGACCTGCCTTAAGGTTTACAGAATCACCTGGCTCAACAACCACCTTCTTACCGAAAATCTCATCATTTTCCTTGATGAAGTCATCTTTGTGAACCAATTGGTTCTCTAAGAATATAGTATCACCCGGATCTTGAATACGTACCTTACGCATCATCTGTCTTACAACAACCTCAAAGTGCTTATCGTTAATCTTCACACCCTGTAAACGATATACTTCCTGCACTTCGTTTACCAAGTACTGCTGAACGGCAGATGGCCCTTTGATCGCAAGAATATCCTCTGGTGTAATCGAACCATCCGATAGGGGCATACCTGCACGAACGTAATCGTTCTCTTGAACCAGAATCTGGTTTGAAAGTTTGACCAAATATTTCTTGACCTCGCCCAATTTAGATTCTATGATAATTTCACGGTTACCTCTTTTGATCTTACCGAAGGAAACAACACCGTCTATCTCAGACACTACGGCCGGATTAGATGGGTTACGTGCTTCAAACAGTTCCGTTACCCTTGGAAGACCACCCGTAATATCACCCGCCTTAGCAGATTTACGTGGTATTTTCACAAGGATCTTACCTTCTTTAATCTTATCTCCATCATCTACCATGATGTGAGAACCAACAGGAAGGTTATAAGAACGCAAGGTTTCACCCTTATTGTTTTGAATCAAAAGTGTTGGAATCAACTTTTTGTTTCTAGATTCGGAAATCACCTTTTCTTGGAAACCGGTCTGTTCATCAATTTCAACTTGGTAGGTAATACCTTGCTCGATATTCTCGTAAGCAATCTTACCTGGGAATTCGGAAACAATAACACCGTTATAAGGATCCCAAGAACAAATAACATCGTCTTTAGATACAGAGGCACCGTTCTTGATGAACAATTGCGATCCGTAAGGAATGTTGTTCGTACTTAAGGTTATACCCGTTTTCTTGTCAACGATTTTGATCTCAGAAGTCCTTGAGATTACAATTTCGGCAGATTTGCCTTCACCGTCTTCTCCAGTAACCGTTCTTAAATCTTCTATTTCGGCTATACCATTAAATTTAGCCGTCAACTTGTTATCCTCGGAAATGTTACCTGCAATACCCCCCACGTGGAAAGTACGCAAAGTAAGCTGTGTACCAGGTTCACCGATCGATTGTGCCGCAACAACACCAACGGCCTCACCGCGTTGTACCATTTTGTTGGTAGAAAGGTTTCTACCGTAACATTTGGCACAAATACCCTTAGGCGCTTCACAAGTCAATGCCGAACGTACTTCTATTTTTTCAATAGGCGACTCTTCTATTCGCTTCACATCAGCCTCTAAAATATGCTGACCTGCTTTCAAGATAAGTTCTTCCGTTAACGGATTGTATACATCGTGTAAGGAAACCCTACCAAGAACGCGTTCCCCTAGAGATTCTACAACTTCTTCGTTTTTCTTCAAGGCCTCGACTTCAATACCTCTTAGGGTTTCACAATCCTCGATGTTAATAATAACATCTTGCGAAACATCCACCAAACGACGGGTCAAGTAACCTGCATCCGCCGTTTTAAGGGCCGTATCCGCAAGACCCTTACGGGCACCGTGAGTTGAGATAAAGTATTCAAGAATTGAAAGTCCCTCCTTAAAGTTCGATAAAATCGGGTTTTCAATAATTTCACCACCACCTGCGGTAGATTTCTTAGGCTTGGCCATCAAACCACGCATACCTGTCAACTGGCGAATCTGTTCCTTAGAACCCCTTGCACCGGAATCAAGCATCATATACACAGAGTTGAACCCTTGCTGATCTTCGCGAATACGCTTCATAGCAAGCTCGGTCAACATGGCGTTGGTCGATGTCCAAACATCAATTACCTGGTTGTAACGTTCATTATTGGTAATAAGACCCATGTTATAGTTGGCCATAATGCCATCTACCTGACCATTTGCGTCAGCAATCATTTCATGTTTCTCTTGAGGGATAATAATATCACCCAAACTAAATGATAGTCCACCTTTAAAAGCGAACTCATATCCCATAGTCTTGATCTTATCCAAGAAATCTGCTGTAGTCGGTACATCGGTCACGGCCAAAATCCCGCCAATAATATCCCTTAGGGATTTCTTGTTCAGTACGTCGTTGATATAACCCGCCTGTTCCGGAACTTCCATGTTGAACAACACCCTACCCACTGTAGTCGGTATGATTTTGTACACCAATTCTCCTTCTTCATTAAAATCTTTTGCCCTAACCTTGATACCTGCGTTCAAGTTTACCTTGCCTTCATTGAAAGCAATTTCAACTTCTTCCGCAGAATAGAAAGTAAGACCTTCTCCCGCAATCGGAACTTCAGGTGTAGATTTTCTCTCTTTGGTCATATAGTACAGACCCAATACCATATCCTGGGAAGGCACGGTAATAGGCGAACCATTTGCCGGGTTCAAGATGTTATGCGAAGCCAACATCAATAATTGGGCTTCAAGGATAGCCTCAGGGCCCAATGGAAGGTGAACCGCCATCTGGTCACCATCAAAATCCGCGTTAAACGCCGTACATACCAATGGGTGAAGACGAATCGCCTTACCTTCAATAAGTTTTGGCTGGAAGGCCTGGATACCCAAACGGTGCAATGTAGGGGCACGGTTCAACAGTACCGGATGTCCTTTCAATACATTCTCTAGGATATCCCAAACTACCGGCTCTTTTTTATCTATAATCTTCTTGGCCGACTTCACTGTTTTAACGATACCTCTTTCTATCAGTTTTCTGATTACAAAAGGTTTGTAAAGCTCAGCGGCCATATCTTTTGGAAGACCACATTCGAACAATTTCATTTCAGGTCCAACGACGATTACCGAACGTGCGGAATAATCAACACGCTTACCCAATAGGTTTTGACGGAAACGACCTTGCTTACCTTTCAATGAGTCGGAAAGTGACTTCAAGGGCCTATTTGATTCGGTTTTCACCGCAGACGCTTTTCTTGTGTTATCGAAAAGAGAATCTACCGCTTCTTGAAGCATACGTTTCTCATTTCTAAGAATCACTTCAGGAGCCTTGATCTCTACCAATCTTTTCAAACGGTTGTTACGAATAATCACCCTTCTGTAAAGATCGTTCAAATCCGATGTAGCGAAACGACCACCATCTAGCGGCACCAATGGACGTAATTCTGGTGGGATCACCGGAATCACCTTCATAATCATCCACTCTGGTCTGTTTTCCCTATTTTCTTGAGATTCACGAAGCGCTTCAACAACTTGAAGTCTTTTTAGGGCCTCGGTCTTTCTTTGTTTGGAAGTCTCTGTATTGGCTTTGTGACGTAATTGGTACGACAAATCTTTTAAGTCGATACGGGCCAAAAGATCAATAAGACATTCCGCACCCATTTTAGCGATAAACTTGTTAGGGTCGGTATCTTCTAAATATTGATTCTCTACAGGAATAGACTCCAAAATCGTTAAGTACTCCTCTTCGGTCAAGAAATCCATTTTATTGATTTCTTCACCTTCAGGGCCTTTTGCGATACCTGGTTGTATTACTACGTAACGTTCGTAGTAAATGATCATATCCAACTTCTTCGATGGCAATCCCAAAAGGTAACCTATTTTATTAGGCAACGAGCGGAAGTACCAGATGTGGGCCACGGGCACTACCAAATTGATATGCCCTACCCTATCCCTACGTACTTTCTTCTCGGTAACTTCAACACCACAACGGTCACAAACGATACCACGGTAGCGGATTCTCTTATACTTTCCACAGGCACATTCGTAATCCTTTACAGGACCGAAAATACGCTCACAGAAAAGACCGTCACGCTCAGGCTTATGCGTTCTGTAGTTGATAGTTTCAGGCTTGAGAACCTCTCCTCTCGACTCCGCCAGAATTGCTTCCGGTGAGGCCAATCCTATGGAAATTTTATCAAACCTTTTTATTGGATTATTATCTTTTATTCTAGCCATAATCTAATGGTGATACTAATTAAAATGTGTGTTCTTCAATCGCTACAATCGATTCTATTCTTCCAAACGGATATCTAAGCCCAAAC
Source organism: Zobellia sp. OII3 (assembly GCF_002211465.1). NCBI lineage: Bacteria > Pseudomonadati > Bacteroidota > Flavobacteriia > Flavobacteriales > Flavobacteriaceae > Zobellia > Zobellia sp. OII3. The sequence continues at coordinate 20,851 of NZ_MWRZ01000014.1, forward strand.
CTTTAAGTTCGTGCATCAATACGTTGAAAGATTCCGGTAAACCGGGCTCTGGCATGGTTTCGCCTTTGACTATTGATTCATAGGTCTTGGCCCTTCCGATAACATCATCCGACTTAACGGTCAATATTTCACGAAGTGTGGCCGAAGCACCATAAGCTTCCAATGCCCAAACCTCCATCTCACCAAAACGCTGACCACCAAATTGTGCTTTACCACCTAATGGTTGTTGCGTAATCAATGAGTATGGCCCAATAGAACGTGCGTGCATCTTATCGTCTACCATGTGGCCTAGTTTCAACATATAAATCACACCAACGGTTGCCGGTTGATCAAAACGTTTACCGGTACCACCATCATAAAGGTAGGTATGACCGAATCTTGGTATACCCGCTTGATCGGTATATTCATTGATCTGATCCAAAGTGGCCCCATCGAAAATTGGAGTAGCATATTTTTTACCCAATTTAAGACCTGCCCAACCCAATACGGTTTCATAGATCTGACCGATGTTCATACGAGAAGGCACCCCTAACGGGTTCAACACGATATCCACAGGCGTTCCGTCTTCCAAGAACGGCATATCCTCTTGACGAACGATACGAGAAACGATACCTTTGTTTCCGTGACGTCCTGCCATTTTATCCCCTACTTTAAGCTTACGTTTTTTGGCAATATAAACCTTGGCCAGTTTCATAATTCCGGCTGGCAATTCATCACCTACCGAAATCGTAAACTTATCCCTTCTTAAGTTACCCTGAAGGTCGTTCAACTTGATCTTATAGTTGTGGAGCAAATCGGCAACGGCTTCGTTCGTATCCTTATCCATGGTCCAGCTACCGCCTACCAAGTGAGCGAAATCATCAACCGCGTTCAACATTTTCAAGGTGTACTTCTTACCTTTTGGCAATACTTCCTCACCCAAATCGTTCAACACACCTTGCGATGTCTTACCATTGATCAAAGTAAAAAGCTTCTCGATCAAGATGTCTTTCAACTCTTGAAATTTCACTTCGTACTCCAATTCCAACTTGTTAAGCTCTTCCTTATCCTCAGAACGCTTACGCTTATCCTTAACTGATCGGGAGAACAGTTTTTTGTCGATAACCACACCACGCAATGAAGGCGATGCCTTTAAAGAAGCATCCTTAACGTCACCGGCTTTATCACCAAAAATGGCTCTAAGTAATTTCTCCTCTGGAGTCGGATCAGATTCCCCTTTAGGAGTAATCTTACCGATCAAGATATCACCAGGCTTCACTTCGGCCCCGATACGGATCATACCGTTCTCGTCCAAATCTTTGGTAGCCTCTTCAGATACGTTCGGAATATCATGGGTCAATTCCTCGGCACCTAATTTAGTATCCCTAACCTCTAAAGAATATTCATCTACGTGAATTGAGGTAAATATATCTTCGCGAACTACTTTCTCAGAAATTACGATCGCATCTTCAAAGTTGTATCCTTTCCAAGGCATAAAGGCAACAGTAAGGTTACGACCTAGGGCCAATTCACCTTTTTCCGTAGCATAGCCTTCACAAAGTACCTGACCTTTCTTAACCTTATCACCTCTTCTAACAATAGGTTTTAGGTTGATACTGGTACCTTGGTTGGTCTTTCTAAACTTGACCAAGTTGTAACTCTTCGAATCATCTTCAAAACTGACCAAACGCTCAGCATCGGTACGATCGTACTTTACAGTAATCATCTTAGCATCTACATACTCTATAGTACCATCACCTTCAGCGTTGATCAGTACCCTAGAATCGGATGCCACCTGACGCTCAAGACCGGTACCCACAATTGGGGACTGAGGCTTCAACAATGGCACGGCTTGGCGCATCATGTTTGAGCCCATCAGTGCACGGTTCGCATCATCATGCTCCAAGAAGGGAATAAGTGATGCCGAAATAGATGCAATCTGATTAGGAGCAACGTCAGTATAGTTTATTTCAATTGGATCTACTACCGGGAAATCGCCCTCTTCACGGGCAATAACCTTATCGGTATCGATCTGACCGTCTTCTTTCAACGGAATGTTCGCCTGGGCAATTTTCATTCCTTCCTCTTCTTCCGCACTTAGGTACACATACTCTTTTGTATTGACCTTGGCATTGTCAACCTTACGGTAAGGTGTTTCCAGGAAGCCCATAGGGTTTACCTTGGCAAAAACCGATAAGGAAGATATCAAACCAATGTTCGGACCTTCAGGAGTTTCAATAGGACAAAGTCTACCGTAGTGTGTATAGTGAACGTCACGAACCTCAAAACCGGCACGCTCTCTCGAAAGACCACCTGGCCCTAGTGCCGACAATCTTCGTTTGTGCGTAATCTCGGCCAATGGATTCGTTTGGTCCATAAATTGGGACAACTGGTTCGTTCCAAAGAATGAATTAATAACGGAAGACAAGGTCTTTGCATTAATCAAATCGATCGGGGTAAACACTTCGTTATCACGAACGTTCATACGCTCACGGATAGTTCTGGCCATACGGGCAAGACCTACGCCGAACTGAGATGACAATTGTTCACCAACAGTACGTACACGACGGTTCGAAAGGTGATCGATATCATCAATCTCCGCTTTGGAATTGATAAGTTCGATCAAATATTTAATAATAGTTATGATATCTTCCTTGGTCAAGACCTGCTTGTCCATTCCAATATCCAACTGTAATTTCTTATTCATACGGTAACGCCCAACCTCACCTAGGTTGTAACGTTGATCCGAAAAGAACAGTTTATCGATAATACCACGAGCCGTTTCCTCATCGGGCGGTTCGGCATTACGCAATTGACGATAGATATGCTCTACCGCTTCTTTTTCAGAGTTGGTTGGATCCTTCTGAAGCGTATTGTGAATGATGGCATAGTCAGACTGCGCATTGTTCTCTTTATGAAGCAGGATAGTTTTCACGTCCGCATCCAAGATTTCGGCAATATGATCTTTCTCCAACACGGTATCACGGTCAAGGATGATTTCGTTCCTTTCGATAGAAACAACCTCGCCCGTATCTTCATCAACAAAATCTTCGTGCCAAGTGTTCAATACCCTTGCAGCCAATTTACGGCCTAAAACTTTTTTAAGTCCCGCATTAGATACCTTCACCTCTTCAGAAAGGTCAAAAATCTCAAGAATATCTTTATCCCTTTCAAAACCGATGGCTCTAAAAAGGGTCGTTACGGGTAATTTCTTTTTACGGTCGATGTACGCATACATCACTCCGTTAATATCTGTAGCAAATTCGATCCACGAACCTTTGAACGGTATTACCCTGGCAGAATAAAGCTTAGTTCCATTCGCGTGAAATGACTGACCGAAGAAAACACCGGGAGAACGGTGTAACTGAGATACTACAACCCTTTCTGCACCGTTAATAACAAACGTACCACTGGGCGTCATATATGGAATGGTACCCAAATACACGTCTTGCACGATAGTTTCGAAATCTTCGTGCTCGGGATCGGTACAGTATAATTTTAATCGTGCCTTTAAGGGGACACTATAAGTAAGACCTCGCTCGATACATTCTTGTATCGAATATCTAGGCGGATCTATGAAGTAATCTAAAAATTCAAGTACGAACTGGTTTCTGGTGTCCGTAATAGGGAAGTTTTCCATGAAGGTGTTGTACAAGCCTTCATTGCCTCTTTCGTCAGATTTTGTCTCAAGCTGAAAAAAGTCTCGAAAAGATTTAATCTGAATGTCCAAGAAGTCCGGATAATCCGGCGTGTTCTTAGCGGATGCAAAATTTATTCTCTCAGTCTGTTGTGTGAACATCTATGGACAGTATTTTGAACGTGAATACTAAATTCGGGTCGTATACTTCTTCATATACGTGAATCTTACTTGTATAAAAAGGCTTAGGTCTAGCTCCGCCGGGGGCGAAAAAAGACCTAAACCAAAGTACTATGGTTGCTGATACTATTTAAGCTCAACTTCCGCTCCTGCTTCTTCCAAAGATTTTTTGATTCCTTCAGCTTCGTCTTTAGAAACACCTTCTTTTACAGCTTTAGGTGCGCTATCAACGATGTCTTTAGCATCTTTCAATCCAAGTCCGGTCAATTCTTTAACCAATTTAACAACTGCTAATTTAGAAGCACCTGCTGCTTTCAAGACTACGTCAAATTCTGACTGCTCTTCAGCGGCTTCGGCAGCTTCACCACCACCACCGGCGGCAACAGCAACTGCAGCAGCTGCAGGCTCGATACCGTATTCTTCTTTTAATATATCAGCCAACTCGTTTACCTCTTTTACGGTCAAGTTAACCAACTGTTCTGCGAAATCTTTTAAATCTGCCATTTTTCTATCGTTTAATAAAATTTTTAAAATATACTTAGTTTACTAGTGCGTACTTATCTTTCTGATAATGTCTTAAGAATGCCTGCCAGTTTACCACCACCAGATTTAAGTCCAGAAATAACGTTTTTGGCTGGGGATTGTAGCAATCCGATAACCTCGCCGATCATTTCTTCTTTAGACTTAATGCTTACGAGCGCATCTAAGTTTTCATCACCAATATATATAGCTTCCTCTACAAAAGCCCCTTTTAACAAAGGCTTCTCAGACTTCTTTCTGAAAGTCTTGATAAGCTTTGCGGGAGCATTCCCTACTTCTGAGAACATCAACGAAGTATTGCCCTTAAGCACTCCGGGAAGTTCACCGAATTCTTTTTCGGAAGCTTCCATTGCCTTAGCCAGCAATGTATTCTTGACTACCGCCAGTTTAACGTTTGCCTTGAAACAAGCTCTTCTCAAATCTGAGGTTTGCGTTGCATTCAATCCCGATATATCAGCTAAATAAATAGTACTGCTATCGGCCAACTGTGAAGTCAAATCCTGTATTACGTTTGCTTTTTCTTCTCTTGTCATACTGTAAATTTTGAACTACCCAGTTCGATTAAACTGTTTTTGGATCTAACTGAACACTTGGGCTCATGGTACTTGACATGAAAATACTTTTCATATAAACACCCTTAGCTGCAGCAGGCTTCATTTTCACTAAAGTATCTAACAACTCCTTGGCATTTTCAGCAATCTTGTCCGCAGAGAAAGAAGCTTTCCCTATAGCAGCGTGAACGATACCTGTTTTATCTACTTTAAAATCTATTTTACCAGCTTTTACATCGGATACCGCTTTTGCAACATCCATTGTAACTGTTCCCGTTTTTGGATTGGGCATAAGACCCCTTGGCCCTAATACTCGTCCTAAAGGACCTAGTTTACCCATAACACTTGGCATAGTGATGATAACATCAACATCTGTCCAACCGCCCTTGATTTTATCCAAATACTCATCTAATCCAACAAAATCAGCACCAGCTTCTGTCGCCTCTGCCTCTTTATCCGGGGTTACCAAAGCCAAAACCTTAACATCTTTACCCGTACCGTGAGGTAGTGTTACCACACCACGTACCATTTGGTTCGCTTTTCTTGGATCTACACCCAAGCGCACCGCCAAATCAACAGACGCATCAAATTTTGTATTGGTAATTTCTTTTACCAAAGCTGCACCTTCACTAACCGAGTAAAGCTTATCTTTCTCGATTTTAGCGTGGGCCTCTTTTTGTTTCTTAGTTAATTTTGCCATTTCAAATTGCTTTTAAGATTTTAGAAAGGTCGCTTACCTGCAACTTTAAGACCCATAGACCTAGCTGTACCGGCAATCATGCTCATTGCTGATTCTACCGTAAACGCATTAAGGTCAACCATTTTGTCTTCGGCAATTGCCTTAACTTGGTCCCAAGAAACACTACCTGACTTTACTCGGTTAGGTTCGCCTGATCCTTTTTTAATCTTAGCCGCTTCCAAAAGCTGAACTGCCGCTGGTGGTGTTTTAACGACGAAGTCAAACGACTTGTCTTTATACACGGTGATAACAACAGGCAATACCTTGCCCTGTTTGTCCTGCGTACGAGCATTGAACTGCTTACAGAACTCCATGATGTTAACGCCGGCAGCACCTAAGGCGGGTCCAACCGGTGGCGACGGATTCGCAGCACCTCCCCTAACTTGTAGTTTAACTACTTTACCTACTTCTTTTGCCATTGTTTAAAATTAAATTTAAGCTGTATTATTTTGGAAGCAACACAACTTTAAATATGTAACACTTAACTTATACTTTCTCTACTTGCATATAACTGAGCTCCAACGGTGTTTTTCTTCCGAAAATCTTAACCATCACCTCAAGCTTACGCTTCTCTTCGTTGATTTTCTCAACAGTACCGTTGAACCCGTTAAAAGGCCCATCAATAACTTTTACCGTTTCACCATGTGTAAATGGAATAGCTACCGTATCGGTATTAACCGCCAACTCATCAACCTTACCTAACATTCTGTTCACTTCGGCCTTTCTCAACGGAACAGGGTCACCCCCTTTTGTTTCGCCCAAAAAACCAATAACGTTCGTAATCGAACGTATAATATGAATCATTTCTCCACCAAGGTTGGCCTTAATCATTATATAACCAGGAAAATAAACCCTTTCCTTGTTAATCTTTTTTCCGTTACGAATCTGAATCACTTTTTCAGTAGGAACAAGAACATCTTCCAAATAATCGGAAAAACCATGACGCTCTACCTCACTCTCGATATAACCTTTGATCTTGTTCTCTTGACCACTGACCGCCCTCACTACATACCATTTCTTTTCCAATACTTCTGACATAGCGAACGACTAGTTTAATACGTTATCGAAATATAAGCGAACCAACTTACTGAATACCGTATCTACACCCCAAGTCGCCAAAGCGAACAAAATAGAGAAAACAGCCACAACAACCATTAAATTAGATGATTCGGCCCTCGGAGGCAAAGTAACATTGTTACGAAGCTCCTCTATAGATTCTTTTATATACGTTAACATAATGATTCTTACTTAAATTCGCACGGGAGGAGAGACTCGAACTCCCGACACCTGGTTTTGGAGACCAGTGCTCTACCAACTGAGCTACACCCGTTTATAATTGCATTTAAAGGTGTCCCACTAAAGCAGAACACCCTTAAATACATTATTCTAATACAATAGATTAATCTATAATCTTGGTAACTTGACCAGCACCTACAGTTCTACCACCTTCACGGATAGCGAAACGTAGACCTACACTCAATGCAATAGGCTGAATAAGCTCTACTGTAATAGTAAGGTTATCACCGGGCATAACCATCTCTACACCAGAAGGAAGAGCGATGTTACCAGTTACGTCAGTCGTTCTTACGTAGAACTGTGGACGATAGTTATTGTGGAATGGTGTGTGACGACCACCTTCTTCTTTTTTAAGGATATAAACCTCAGCTTCGAATTTAGCATGCGGCTTAACAGAACCTGGCTTACAGATTACCATACCTCTGCTGATCTGGGCTTTTTCAATACCTCTCAACAAGATACCTACGTTATCACCAGCTTCACCTCTATCCAAAATCTTACGGAACATTTCAACACCAGTAATAGTAGAAGTCAATTTCTCAGCTCCCATACCGATGATTTCAACAGGATCACCTGTATTGGCAACACCAGTTTCAATACGACCTGTAGCAACAGTACCACGACCAGTAATCGTAAATACATCTTCAACAGGCATCAAGAAATCCTTATCAACGTCCCTAGCAGGCAATTCGATCCAGCTATCAACAGCATCCATCAATTCCATTACCGTATCAACCCACTTTTGCTCACCGTTAAGGGCACCTAAAGCAGATCCAGAGATTACAGGTCCATTATCACCATCATACTCGTAGAAAGAAAGCAATTCCCTTACTTCCATTTCAACTAGCTCTAAAAGCTCCTCATCGTCAACCATGTCAACTTTGTTCAAGAATACAACGATTCTTGGAATACCAACCTGACGACCTAAAAGGATGTGCTCACGTGTTTGTGGCATAGGACCATCGGTAGCAGCAACAACAAGAATAGCACCGTCCATTTGGGCAGCACCAGTAACCATGTTCTTTACGTAATCCGCGTGACCAGGACAGTCAACGTGCGCGTAGTGACGGTTAGCTGTTTGGTACTCAACGTGTGAAGTATTAATAGTAATACCTCTTTCTTTTTCCTCAGGAGCATTGTCAATAGAATCAAAGCTTCTAAGTTCAGACAAACCTGCATTCGCTAATACTGTAGTAATAGCAGCAGTCAATGTTGTTTTACCGTGATCTACGTGTCCAATAGTACCTATATTCAAGTGCGGTTTGGAACGATCAAAAGTTTCCTTTGCCATTTTTAATAAATTTTAATCTTAGTTATATATTAGTGTACAAATAATGCCTTAGTTGAGCCAACGACGGGAATTGAACCCGTGACCTCTTCCTTACCAAGGAAACGCTCTACCCCTGAGCTACGTCGGCTTATTAGGTTCAAGGTTCAAGGTTCAATGTTTTTCTGATCGGAACCATACAACATTACCTTGGTTCATTAGAGCGGGAGACCGGGTTCGAACCGGCGACATTCAGCTTGGAAGGCTGACGCTCTACCAACTGAGCTACTCCCGCAAATTATAATACTACAATATTTCAAAACCCGAATAAAAACCAGGCTTTTTAAAAAAAGTGGGGAGAGCAGGATTCGAACCTGCGAAGACATAGTCAGCAGATTTACAGTCTGCCCTCGTTGGCCGCTTGAGTATCTCCCCAAAACATTTTTTTTAAAGAACTTTTAGAGCCGATGGAGGGACTCGAACCCACGACCTGCTGATTACAAATCAGCTGCTCTAGCCAGCTGAGCTACATCGGCCTTTCCACGCTATTTTCAGCATAAAAAAGTCCGCTATTTCTAACGGACTGCAAATGTATACGTTTTTTTGTTTATTCAAAACAAAAATTAGAATTTTTTTTATCAAGCTTGCACCCTTGATTTCTCCTTGTGTTTTATCAGCTTTCTTTCCAGCGAGTTACAACATGAGTCAATTGCCCCCTCAAAAGTCTTACATTGCTTTTTTATTACAAATTTATCCCCAGGGATATTCAACTTTATCTCCACTATTTTATTTTCCTTCGAACTTGTATTCTCCACCTTCAAATACACATCGGAACTAATGACCTTATCATAAAAGGTCTCAAGCTTATCCATTCTGTTCTGCAAAAAATCGATGAGTTTTCGATCCGCATTAAAATTTACTGATTGCGCATTTACTTTCATAGGTTATAGTTTTTTATGTTAACAATGAAATTGATCTCACTACTTCTTGGCCCGTGGGTGAGCCTTGGCATGCACCTTTTTCAATTCAGCTATACCATTGTGCGTATACACTTGGGTAGAAGCCAAACTCGCATGCCCCAACAACTCTTTGACCGAATTTATATCGGCCCCTTTGTTGAGCATATGCGTAGCAAAGGTATGTCTCAAGATATGGGGACTCTTTTTCACCTTGGACGACACCTTACTAAAGTACTTATTTATTAATCGATAAACAAGGGTTTCATATATTTTGTCACCGGATTTCAGCAAAAAAACATAGGCTTCATCGGACACTTTCGGCAAGGCCTCCCGCTTAACAAAATATTGGGAAAACAAATCAACCGTAGACCGCAATAAAGGCACTATACGTTCTTTATTCCGTTTACCCAGCACCTTGATCGATCGAGCAGGCAAATCAACGTCATACAGCTTTAAATTTACCAATTCGGCCCTCCTGATACCCGTGGTATAGAACAGCTCTATAACCAACCGGTCACGAACACCTTCAAAGTCATCGGAAAAGTCCACCTGAAAAAGGGCATCTTCCATTTCCTTTTCCGAAAAAGGAACCTCTATTTTCTTCGCCGTTTTCAAGGCTTTATGTTTTGCCAGGGGATTTACCGAAATACCCCCTATTCCTTGCAAAAATTTATAGTAAGCCTTTAAGGCGGCCATCTTCCTGTTTATCGTTCGGTTCGAAATACCGGACTCAACCAAATCGACCACCCAAGTTCGAATTACGGAATACGACACCCCATCTATGGCCCCACTCCCGTGACGCCGGGCACAGAAATCGATAAAAGACCCAATATCCTTTTTATAAGCATTTACGGTATGCTCCGAATAATGCTTCTCCAAGGAAAGATATGATATAAACGACTCTAGCGCCATGTTACGAAGTTACCTTTAAATCTTAAGATTCATCTAACGCTAAATTTAAGGATAGATTGTAAAACATCCTAAGACATATCCCAAACAAAAAAAATCCCATCTTACGATGGGATTTTCTTATTTGTACACTTAGTAAAGGATATTAAATTTCTTCTTTATCCCTTAAACCTTGAATGTATTCTGCTTTTTGTATCTGCGCTCTGCGCTCAACGGAGGGTTTTGTGAATTGCTGACGCTTACGTAATCTACGCATCGTACCCGTTTTATCGAATTTACGCTTGAAACGTTTCAAAGCCCTATCGATGTTTTCTCCTTCTTTTACTGGTATAATTAACATTGGCTACTACCTCCTCTCTTTAGAATTAAGGCTGCAAATATATAAACTTATTTAGAATTGAGCACTACTTGTTTTTAAATTATTTGTCAATTTTTAACAGCACTCCTTTATTTACAAGTCATGGCTAGTCTTTAGGCAGACGATATTCTTTTTTATCTATGATGATTTTAGCGATAATTTCCTTGAGGATTTCAGAGGTACCCCCTCCTATCGGCCCTAATCGGCTATCCCTGAACATACGAGCCATAGGATAATCTTCGATATACCCGTAACCTCCTAAAAACTGCAAGCAATCATAGGCGACCTTATCGGCCATTTCCGTAGATTTCAACTTTGAAATAGTAGCTTCACGTACCACATACTCCCCTTTGTTCATTTTGTAGACGACCCCATAATTGTACTGCTTACACAGATCCATACTGGCATGGCCGTCGACCAACCTATGCCTGAGGGCCTGATATTGATTTATAGGCTTCCCGAAAGTTTCCCTTTCGGACATATATTGCATAGCGTACTCAAGGGCATATTCGGCCCTTGCATGGGCATTGATTCCCATAACCAAACGTTCCAAGGCAAAGGCCTCCATTATAAAGGTAAACCCCTTGCCCTCGCACCCCATTAAATTCGAAGCGGGAACCCGTACATTATCAAAAGCCAATTCCGCCGTATCCGAGGCACGCCAACCCAATTTATTGAGCTTACTGGCCGAAACCCCTTTACTATCCAAATCGACAATAAAGATACTTATCCCTTTGTTTCCTGCGGACGGATCGGTTTTTGCGGCAAGTATGCAATAATCGCCGTACACCCCATTCGTAATAAAGGTCTTTGAACCGTTGATGATATATTCATCCCCATCTCTTAGCGCCGTCGTTCTCATTCCGGCCACATCACTGCCACCGAAGGGCTCAGTAACCCCCAGACAGCCGATTTTCTCCCCATTGACACTTGGGGTCAAATACGCCAGCTTCTGTTCGTGGTTGGCATTTTTGTTCAGATGCGTCATAGCCAAGTAAGCATGCGCCCACATTGCGGCGGCAAAACCACCGGAATTTACCCTTTGAAGCTCTTCCAAGAATATTACGGTATAAAAGAGATCCAATCCTAATCCCCCATAGGCTTCATCGGTTGCAAGGCCGAAATACCCCATTTCACCGAACTTTTTCCAAATAAAAGACTCTATGGTGCCGGTAGCTTCCCATTTATCGATATGGGGAATCACTTCTTTCGACAAAAAATCCCTGAGACTCTCTCTAAATAACTGATGTTCTTCAGTAAAGTACATGCTCTGCATAGCAATTCAATTTATAAGGCCAAATATAACTTAATTCTATCAATCTTCTCTATTGGAAAATTCTCGATTTTTGACAATTCATCAAAAGAAACAAGGTTTCCATTAACGTTTCTGTAATTTACTATGCTCTCAGCGACTTCTTTTTGAATATATACTAATTTTGACAAGCTTTTGGCCGATGCCGTATTAATGTTAATTTTTTCAACAACGGGCTTTTTCAACACTTGAAAGCGCTCTAATGTGCGCTCGACCACCTCAGGTTTTAGCCCGTAAACATCATAAAGCTGCTCATTGACTAGAAATCCCCCGAGCCGATTCCTGAACTTTACGATTCTGGCGGACAAGGTTTCCCCAATCCCATTGACCTCTTGAAGTTCTTGGGCCGTTACTTCGTTCAAATCGCGAATCCCAAGATTTGCCCCATACTCCCTTTCTGGAATACCCGATACGGTAACTCCCTTTTGAACCCTTTCTTTCTTTCGGACCCAGTCGGGAAATTTAAAATATGGGGATATGGCCCGAAGCAAGGAATCGGAAACTCCGGTTACCTTTTGAAACCCTTCTACGGAATTGACAAATTTACCTGCTTTCCGGAACCGGTGCAACCTATCTATTTCATCTATGGACATTCCTAAGGTATACCCTTTGTAATCGGTAATGTAATTGGGATTGAACGGATATATCTTCACCGAGTCCTTTTGCTGCGACCTAACCTTTAAGCTATCGATTTCAGACTGAAGCCGGGAATCTAGCCAAAAAGAGCTATCGCCGCTTTCAGCGGTTACACTACGAAGGATAAAAAAACCGATTTGAAGGGCTATTATTATGAACAACAAATAAAAAATCCCACTTCGTTCCTGTTTATTGAACCTGAAGTGGGATTTAAAATTTTCCATACGCATGCAATGCGCCAATATTACTTAGCGGCTACCTGCTTTTTAAAAAGCTCGTTCGCCTTTAATTTTTTCCAGTAAGAATTCAAATCCCCCTTAACCTCACCGGACATAATATAGAGACCGATAATATTAGGAAAGGACATGGCCAAGATCATCATATCCGAAAAATCGAGTACGGCCCCTAAACTTACCGAAGCACCTACTACTACGAATACCAAGAAAAGCATCTTGTATACCATTTCAGATTTTTTGCTCTTCCCAAAAAGATAGGTCCAAGCACGCATACCGTAATACGACCAAGAAATCATGGTCGAAAAGGCGAAAAGGAATACCGCCAAGGCCAAGACATAAGGAAACCAAGAAATCTGGCTTCCAAAAGCATCGGAGGTCAACTGCGCACCGGCCAAGCCCTCAACCTCGTGCATACCGGTAAAAATCAATACCAATGCCGTAAGGGTACACACCACTACCGTATCTATAAAGGGCTCTAGAAGGGCCACGAAGCCTTCAGATGGTGGATGATTGGTTTTTGCCGTACTATGTGCAATAGCGGCGGAGCCTACTCCCGCCTCATTGGAGAAGGCCGCCCTTTGAAAGCCTATCACCAGCACACCTACAATCCCCCCTTTTAGGGCCGATGGGTTAAACGCCCCTTCGAATATGGCCGAAAACGCCGGTCCGATATTCTGTATATTCATAATGATAACGGCCAAGGCCGCTACAATATATATTGAAGCCATGATCGGCACTACCCGACCGGTAACCTTTGCAATACTGTTGATTCCCCCGATAATAACGACACCCACAAGAATGGCGGTTATAACACCGAACCAGAAACCTTGACCTTCCAAGGCCGGAAACTGGCCCGCCAATTGTTCGAAAGATTGGTTGGCCTGAAACATATTGCCCCCGCCAAAAGATGCACCAATGGCCAAGACGGCAAAGAAGCCTGCCAATATCTTACCAAAGCCCTTCATATTTCGCTTTTCAAGACCGTATCTCAAATAGTTCATCGGACCTCCAAAGACCCTACCGTCAGGAAGGATATCGCGATACTTGACCCCTAGGGTACATTCCACGAACTTAGAGGACATCCCTAGCAAACCACAGACGATCATCCAAAATGTAGCTCCCGCCCCTCCTAAGGACACGGCTACGGCCACACCGGCAATGTTACCCAAACCTACGGTACCCGATACCGCCGTTGCCAAAGCCTGAAAATGGGTTACTTGACCGGGCGCATCCGGATCGTCGTATTTTCCTTTGGCCAAGTCAATGGAATGCTTAAACCCTTTAATGTTTATAAAGCCCATTCGCAGCGTAAAGAACGTAGCTCCGAAAACCAACCAGATAACAATAAAAGGTATACCATTTGAAATCGGATCACCGTTCGGGTGTTGCATTGCCACAGGCTTATCGTATTTTATTTCCGCAAGGTAATGGGCCCCTTGCTCGATAACGTGCTTTGCGTTTTCTGAATTATAGATAACCTTTCCTTCGTCGACCAAATATTTCAACTGGCCATTGGCAGGGGCTACAACCGTAGTATCGGCCTGGCCATTACTGGAAATCACCGCTATCTTATCTCCTTTTTGAACCTTTTCCCCTTCAGCCTTAAGCCACTTTTTGAGAACAAACCTATCTTGAATATTACTGGTCCAACCCGGTGTTCCTACCAATTTGACATCGGCATAAACTATGGGGTCGTAAATACCCACTGCCGCAAAAGGATCCCAAAACAGTACCGATCCAAGGGCGCTCACCGCAGGGGTCATGGTACCGTTAAAAATCTCTACTATTGCCTCGGGCTTCACTTTAAAGGTCTTGGTCTGGGAGTTACCGGCAGCATCGGTTACCGTTAATGTATAAGGTATACCTTCTACCAGTCCACTTGACCTTTTTGAAGTTAAAGAAGTTGCTTGATTGCTCCACTTATAGGTATAAGGAGGGGTACCTCCTGTTACATCTGCTTCAATTACACCGTCATTTATTCGAGGGGAAGGATTATAGACTTTGCCTTTTACGACAAGTTCTTGGGAAAAGGCTACTACACCTAGTAGCAAAAAAAACAATAAGGTAAATTTCTTCATATTAATCTTTGTAGGTTCGATGCTGTATCAGTGGTTTTAAAACAATTGCAGCAATATCATAAAAAATAGTAACACAATCAAATAATAATGTTGAATTAACGCAGCTCGGCGCTAGCCAATTCTGAACATTTCATTTAGTTTTCGTATTTGTTCGGGCCTTCCCAAGACGATTACCTTACTCTTGGGTTGTAATTGCAGGTCCGCTTCGGGATTGATGATATAATTACCATCAGGCTCTATATAACCGATTATCGTACAGCCCGTTCGCTTTCGAAGGTCCAAATCCCGGAGGGAGTTGCACTCTACCTGGTCTTTAAAATCTTCGATAGCCACCTCCTCAAGATTGGTGGTGTGCTCCCCCTCCACTCCCAACTTATCCATAAAGGTGATAAGGTCGGGCATTACGATCAAGGAAGCCATATGGTCGCCCCCGATCTTATCCGGCATAATCACCTTATCGGCTCCCGCCAAAAGCAATTTTTTCTGGGAGGTGACCAAAGACGCCCGAGTAACAATAAATAGGTCTTTGTTCAATTGTCTCGCCGACAACACCACAAAAAGGTTGGCCGCATCATCGGGAAGCGCTGTAATCAAGTGTTGGGCACGATCAAGGCCCGCAGCCAAAAGTATTTCATCTTCATTGGCATCGCCTTCGACAAATAAAAGCTCCTCCTCGTATTTTTCAATAACCTCCCTATCCTTTTCTATAACGACGAATGGCTTTTCATACGCCCTTAAACGCTCAACGGCCTGCATTCCGTTCCTACCGAAACCACACACTATGACATGTCCGGAAAGGCTATCTATCTTATTTTTCACTTTTTTCCTTTTTAATTCCTGTAGCGAACTTCTGCTCAAAATATATTCGGTAATGACCGAGATGGCAAATGCAAAAATAAAAACGCTCAGTACGATTAAAACTACGGTAAATATTTTTTCCTGGGTATCCATTGGACCTACCTCGGAGAAGCCCACGGTAGTCACCGTAATAATGGTCATATAGAGCGCATCTACCCAAGTAAGGTCGGACAAGTAGCGATACCCGAAAACACCGAGCGACAACACGCCCAACATCAACGCCAACGCGATATACACCTTAGACCTGAATAGTTGTATCATTATCATAGATCAAAAACGGAAGTACGCTTGGTATAGACCAAGTCTTTGATGCGCAACCAAAAGGCCAAAAACAAGTACAGTGCAAAACCGAAACCCAAGGTTACGAACGTCAGGTAAATAAAGGATGTTCGTACGACCCTGGCCCGTATACCCAACCTCTCGGCTATTCTACGGCACACCTCAAAACCGCGTTTCTGAAAATAATAAAGCAATTTATAGAAGAGGTTCATAATGATGTTTGAAACTATATGGAAGGCCGACTAGAGCGTTTTTTCAAAATCTTCAAAGCCAAATTTAACCATTTCAACGCAATAAATTGGTTCCCACTACACATTGTAGGCATTTGTTTTGGGTACAGTACCCATTGTACAACTGCAATAAAGCCTGGCTTTCTTTAGCATTTAATGGCGCTATGCCCATTTTTCCGAAGTTCGAAACAACGGTATTCCCTTCCTTCTTTATTTCGGATATCACCTCAATTATTTGCTCGTTAATATCCACCCCCCTGTGTTTGGCATAACAGAATTGCAACGGAAGAATGACGTTTACCACCAATAGGTCAACAAACTTCGGTGTTAGCTTTTTCGCCTTTTTTCGCGATTCTTTACCAAAAGTATAATGGCTGTCCCAATAAGCACTGGCCTTGACATTAAATATAGCATAAAGCTCTTCTAGGCTTATCGCCGAGATTACCTTAATGAAACAAACTTTGGTGCATGGCGTATAAATTGGCCAGTTGCGACAATCGCACCGTGGGAAAATTAGGCGGCCTAAGCTTAAAAAAATCCGGTTTTTGAACACCGGCATCGCTTAATCCGTATTTGCGCTTTTGATAGGCATACTCTTTTTTGAGTTCTACATAATAGTCATCCAAAACCGTATCGTCTTCCAAGAGATGGGCCATACCGAACAACAAGCTCTCCATTTGAAAAATGCTGTCTTGCTGTTTTCTAAAAATGGAAAATTCAAGGGCAGCCCCCAAGCTTAAAAAAGCCGCACCGTTAATTTTGAGTCCAAATCCCTTCAAAAGGAAAGTAAACAGTACTTGCTCCCAATCGTTGTTCGATTTTTTCAATAGGTCGAATACAAACCCGGCCTTGGATTCGAGCCGTTCAAAATAAAGACGCTCCAACCAATTCTTCATCAAGAA
This sequence comes from Zobellia sp. OII3, assembly GCF_002211465.1. NCBI lineage: Bacteria > Pseudomonadati > Bacteroidota > Flavobacteriia > Flavobacteriales > Flavobacteriaceae > Zobellia > Zobellia sp. OII3. Next base: position 37,797 of record NZ_MWRZ01000014.1, read on the forward strand.
GTCATCGAAGTCCCCTATATCCTTTTCGCAATTAATAAAGTGTACATTTTTCCTATCGAACAAACTTTGATAGGTCTGCAAGAGCTGCAAAGGAATGTACTTCCGCAACTCTAATGTAGGTATGAGGCTATTGTCTTTTCTAAAAACGTCACCGTCGTCTTCCCAAACTACATGTAATATGACATTATTATAGTTGGTATCTTGTTCGTGGTGGTGGGCATACCAATCGGAAGATTTTAGGTGCATCTCGACATTACCGGCCCACACTTGGCCTCCTATGTCTATTTGGGCATTAAAAAAATCAGGACCGGCTAGGTGATTGTGCCTACCGAAATCGATAATGGACAAACTTTCCCCTTGGCTCGTCCGCAAATCGGAAAGCCTTAGTTTTTTATATTTCCATATAAAATGAAGAAGGTCTTCGCGCATAGAAACGATCTGTTTTTGCAACGCACAATTTATACACAAAAAATATAAATTCTAAATCATTAAAAAAAATAAGGCCCCGGCGGTACATTATAAAGTACTGACCGGGGCCCATTATTTTTCCAACAACACCAAACCCAAGCTATGGAGGTAGGTTTGACAAGAAGGCACTAATCGCCTTCTACCGCACCATCCCAATTCATGAACCCACCTTCAAGGTTATAGGTATTCTCAATACCTACACTGTTCATAATGGCACAGGCTTGACCACTTCGGTTACCGCTTCGGCAGTATACATAGTAGTTCTTACTTTTGTCAAGCTTCTCGATTTCGTTCAAGAAGTCTTGCCCAAGGTAAAAATCTATATTGATGGAATTGGGTATATAACCCTCCTCTACTTCTTCAGGAGTCCTAACATCTAGAATAAGTGCATTGTCATCTTTTTCCAGCTGCTCTTCCCAATCTTCTTGTGATAAATTCATAATCTAATTTTTATCGCTATTGCGGATGTCCATTTAAAAACCAAAATTACGGATTTTGAACCAAAGGCATTTCCTAAATATTTAACAAAAAATTATCTATCGGAAATTTTAACGATCTGAACTTTAGACATACATTTGTATATACAATTGTTGTAGAGACATGAATGTGGAAGATATTTTAAAGACCGAAAAAGAAATTCCCCTAAAAAGCCGTACACTGATCCATTTTTTATTGGTCAACAATACGGTAACGGAAGCTTTGAGCGCTGCCCTCAAACCCTACGGTGTGTCATTACAACAATTTAATGTACTGCGCATCTTAAGGGGCCAGAAGGGCAAACCCGCGAGTTTGGCGACACTTAATGAACGTATGGTCTCTAAAATGAGTAACACCACCCGTTTGGTCGACAAACTTTTGTTAAAAGGCTATGTCGACCGAAAGGTTTGTCCTTCGAACCGACGAAAGGTCGAGATACGTATAACAAAGGAAGGCCTGAACATATTAAAAGAAATGGACCGATCAATGACCGAGGCAGAAGACCTTATATTAAGGAACCTATCGGACCAGGACATGGAACAACTGAACACATTGTTCAACAAATTTTAAATAGAAACACTAATTATTCATTTTAAATCTAAACATCAATTATGAAAAAAGGAGTATTAAGTTTGGCACTGGCCATGGTATTTGGCGTAGCAATGGCTACAGAGCCGACAGTTGGAGACAAAAAGGAAGTTAAGACCGAATCAAGTACGATTACTTGGAAAGCATACAAAGTAACCGGATCACACTATGGTACGGTAAACCTTAAATCAGGTTCATTGATTTTTGATGGTGACAAGTTAACCGGTGGTGAATTTGAGGCCGACATGACTTCTTTGGTCGCCCTAGACCTTGAAGGCGAATCAAAAGGAAAGTTGGAAGGTCACTTAAAGTCCGAAGATTTCTTTTCTACCGAAAAGCACACCAGCTCCAAATTGGTCTTTACCAAAGTAAAATCCACTGGTAAAAATGCGTACGAAGTAACCGGAGACCTTACGATTAAAGGTATTACCAAACCCGTTACCTTTGATGTATCGGTTTATGGCAGCAAAGCTACCGCTTCAGTAAAAGTAGACCGTACCGCTTATGACATTAAATACGGATCGGGTAGTTTCTTCGAAAATTTAGGAGACAAGACCATATATGACGAGTTTGACCTTGTTGTTGACCTAGAATTCTAAATTAGCTCAACAATAGCATATTAAGCCCTACCTTCGTCATGAAGGCAGGGCTTTTTTTTCAAACAATCGGTTTGTGGTTTTAAAAATGATTTCTATATTTGACCCAATGAACAGAAATAACGTAAATACTTGGTGGTGGAACAACTCTCGACAGACATCGTGAGCTGAGCATCATTGTAGTAAAACTATATAAAGGCTTGTCATCACGACAAGCCTTTTGCATTTGAATACTATCAAAATGAAGTACAAATTAAAATCTTATCACAAAAGAATTCTGGCCGATACTATTACCCCGGTAAGTGTCTACCTTAAGATTCGCGATCGTTTCCCGAACAGCATTTTGTTGGAAAGTAGCGATTACCACGCCACCGACAATAGTTTTTCGTATATCTGTTGCAACCCTATTGCATCGATAAAGGTCGAGAACGAAACCATTGTGGAACGGTTTCCCGACCAGACTTCGTACGAAACGCAAATCAATCCGAACACCGACGTCGTAAAGGTCATTCACGACTTTAGTAAAAAGTTCGAGGCCGAAGAAAGCGATTTCAAATTTATCAACAACGGTATCTTTGGCTATATGGCCTATGATGCCGTACGCTACTACGAAGATGTTGAAATCGGTAAAAAAGATGATTCGGTGGCCATACCCGACATTTATTATGCGGTATACCAGAATATTATTGCCATAGACCACCATAAGAACGAGGCCTATATTTTTGCCCACTGTTTCAACACCGATGAAAACACGGCCGAAATAGCGCACATTTTAAACGTACGCACCTTTGCTTCGTACAATTTTTCCCTCGACGGCGAAGCCACCTCCAATCTACAGGATGAAGAATATCGGGAGCACGTGAGATTGGCAAAAAAACACTGTCAACGTGGCGATGTTTTTCAACTGGTACTTTCCCGTAGGTTTTCCCAAGGGTTTAAGGGAGATGAATTCAACGTATACCGTGCACTACGCTCCATCAACCCATCACCCTATCTGTTCTACTTTGATTATGGCGATTTCAAAATCTTCGGAAGCTCTCCGGAAGCACAGCTCATCGTAAAAGAGGGCAAGGCCGAAATCCACCCGATTGCCGGAACCTTCAAACGCACCGGAAACGATGAACAAGATGCCATTCTGGCCAAGGAACTCACCGAAGACGACAAGGAAAACAGCGAGCATGTTATGTTGGTCGACCTGGCCCGTAACGACTTGAGCAGGAACGGCAGCATGGTAGAGGTTACCAACTACAGGGAGGTACAGTTCTTCTCCCATGTCATTCATTTGGTCTCTAAGGTTGTGGGGCAAAAAAAGAAAGATATCCCTACCATGAAAGTGGTGGCCGACACCTTTCCCGCAGGTACCTTGAGCGGCGCCCCAAAACACATGGCCATGCAACTCATCGAAAAATACGAAAAAACCAGTCGCGGCTACTACGGTGGCGCCATTGGGTTTATGGACTTTGACGGCAATTTCAACCATGCCATTATGATCCGTACCTTTTTAAGCAAAAACCATCAATTGCATTATCAGGCCGGTGCAGGCCTTGTTGCCGCATCAGATCCCGAAGACGAACTGCAAGAAACCTATAACAAATTGGGCGCATTGACCAAGGCCTTGAAAATTGCCGAAAGCATATAACGATGAAAAAGATTTTAGTAATAGACAACTACGATAGTTTCACCTATAATTTGGTCCATTATTTAGAAGACCTGGATTGTGAGGTAATCGTAAAACGTAACGACCAATTGACCTTGGATGAAGTCGAGGCCTTTGACAAGATCGTTCTTTCCCCAGGTCCGGGAATACCCGATGAAGCCGGACTCCTAAAGGAAATTATTGCCAAATACGCCCCTACCAAAAGTATTTTTGGGGTTTGTCTGGGCCAGCAGGCCATAGGCGAGGTCTTTGGCGGTTCCTTGATCAACCTCGACGAAGTGTACCACGGTATCGCCACCGAAATCACCATCACCAAAGACGATCCCAATTTTGAGGGTTTACCTAAAAAAATAAAAGTAGGCAGGTACCATTCTTGGGTAGTCGACCCGAATTTGCCCGAAAGCCTTGAAGCCACTTCGGTCGATAAAAACGGACAGATCATGTCGCTGCGCCATAAGGTTTACGATGTTTCCGCCGTTCAGTTTCACCCCGAATCGGTCTTGACGCCCGAAGGCAAAAAAATTCTCGCCAATTGGCTAGGGAAGTAAACCGGAACAGCACAGGAATCGATTTAATACGTACCCCATTGTAGTAAGAACAAGACCATGAAAGACACATTAAACAAGCTCATCAATCACGATATTCTCCCCAAAGAGGAAGCCAAACAGGTATTGGTAAACATAGCCAAAGGCGAATACAATACGAGTCAGATCGCCGCATTCTTAACGGTTTATATGATGCGCAGCATTACCATCGAAGAACTCGAAGGTTTCCGCGACGCCCTTTTAGAACTGTGCTTGGCGGTAGACCTTTCGGAATACGACCCGATCGACCTTTGTGGAACGGGCGGTGACGGAAAAGACACCTTCAATATTTCCACCTTGGCGTCGTTCGTTACGGCGGGCGCAGGCGTAAACGTAACCAAGCATGGTAACTACGGTGTTTCTTCCAAATGCGGGAGCAGCAACGTCATGGAATTCTTAGGGATCAAATTCAGTAACGAAGCCGACTTCCTAAAAAAATCGATCGATCAAGCAGGTATCTGTGTCCTTCATGCCCCCTTATTTCACCCTGCCATGAAAAACGTAGGCCCGATCAGAAAAGAACTGGCCGTAAAGACCTTTTTCAATATGTTGGGCCCCATGGTAAACCCGGCCTTTCCAAAGAATCAAATGGTCGGTGTCTTCAACCTCGAACTGGCCCGTATGTACGGCTACCTCTACCAGAATACGGATAAGAAGTTTACCGTACTCCACGCCTTGGACGGCTATGATGAGATTTCGTTGACCGGCAATACCAAAACCATTTCCAACAATTCGGAGAGCATGTTGAAACCCGAAGATTTTGGCGTAGAAAAAATAGAACAGTCGCAAATTGTCGGTGGCGACTCCATCGAAGATTCGGCCCAGATATTCTTAAATGTACTGCAAGGCCGAGGTACGGAAGCCCAGAACAATGTAGTCTGTGCCAATGCGGGAATTGCCATTGCCACGGTAAAGAACCTGAGTCCGAAAGAAGGTTTTGAACAAGCCAAGGAATCGTTATTGGCCGGAAAAGGACTAAACGCATTGAAAAAACTGCAAGAATTGAGTAAAAACTAAACAAGGGCACCAGGGCCCATAGAAGATGAACATTCTAGACAAAATAGTAGTCGACAAACGCAAGGAAACAGACTTAAGAAAGTCGCTTATCCCCGTTTCCCAATTGGAAAATTCGGTCTTGTTCGCACGTGAAACGGTTTCTTTGGGCAAGGCCCTGCGCAACAGCTCAACCGGTATCATTGCCGAGCACAAGCGACGTTCGCCCTCAAAATCGGAAATCAACCAGGGCCTGAACGTTCAAGACGTAGCCCGCGGATACGAAAATGCAGGCGTCTGTGGCATGTCCGTTTTAACCGATGGGAAATACTTTGGCGGTTCGTTGGACGATCTGTTATTGGCCCGTGCTTCCGTACGCCTACCCTTATTGCGAAAAGAGTTTATTATAGACGAATATCAAATTATAGAGGCCAGGGCCCATGGTGCCGATGTGATCCTTTTGATCGCCGCTATTTTATCGAAGGAGGAAATAAAAACCTTTTCGGAGTTGGCCAAAAGCCTAGACCTAGATGTGTTGCTAGAGGTACACAACGAAGCCGAACTACAGAAAAGCATCATGCCCAGCCTCGACATGTTGGGCGTAAACAATCGAAACCTAAAGACTTTTGAGGTGAGTCTAGATACTAGCAAATCGCTTTCAAAACTCATTCCGGACGAGTTCGTAAAAGTATCGGAAAGCGGAATCAGCTCAATAGAGGCCATTAAAAATTTAAAGCCTTACGGGTATCAAGGGTTTTTGATCGGGGAAAATTTTATGAAAACGGACAATCCCGGCGAAAACGCCAAGGAATTTATCAAACAATTGTCGTAATTGCGACCCAATGCCATGACTCAAATGGACTATCATTACACGACCAAAAAATCAGGGCCTTCTACCATAGAAAATGCCCCGATCAAGCTGAAGGTGTGTGGTATGAACAAAAACACGACCGAAATTGCCGGACTAAGACCCGATTATCTCGGCTTTATTTTTTGGGAAAAATCCAAACGACATTTTACGGGGCCAATGCCCCCCGTACCCCATACGGTAAGGAAAGTCGGCGTATTTGTCGATGCCAGGATTCAAACCGTTGTCGAACGCATACAAGACCACGACCTTTTGTTGGTGCAACTGCACGGTTCGGAAACGCCCGAATACTGCGCCGAGCTCAAGCTGAAAGTAAAACACATTGGTATCATCAAAGTGTTTTCCATTAAAAACGAGTTTGATTTTGGTATATTAAAGCCATATGAAACCGTATGCGATTTCTTTCTTTTCGATACCAAGGGGAAATTGCCCGGGGGAAATGGTTATGCCTTTGATTGGGAAGTTTTAAAAGACTACCCCTCTACCAAACCTTATTTTTTGAGTGGCGGTATCGGATTGAACGAAGTAGATTCCCTAAAGAAATTCATGACCCGGCCGGAAGCAAAGTACTGCCACGCCATAGACGTGAACAGTAAGTTTGAAATAGAACCGGGTTTAAAGGATGTTGAAAAAGTAAAAGAATTTAAAAGAGTACTTAGTATCGAGTAAAACGTATGAGACCCTACTTTTTACTTTGTACTACGACTTCATATTAACTACGAATTGTTATGAAAACCTATCAAGCGGACGAAAAAGGATATTACGGGGAGTTTGGCGGTGCCTATATTCCTGAAATGCTATACCCCAATACCGAGGAACTTCGACAGAATTATATCCGTATCATGGAAGAGCCTTCCTTTAAAAAGGAATTTGACCAATTGCTCAAAGATTATGTAGGACGCCCTACCCCGCTCTATTTTGCAGATCGGCTTTCAAGAAAATACAACACTAAAATATACCTGAAGCGCGAAGATCTTTGCCATACCGGTGCGCACAAGGTCAACAATACCATTGGGCAGATCCTAATGGCCAAAAAATTGGGCAAGAACAGGATCATTGCCGAAACGGGTGCCGGCCAACATGGGGTGGCTACCGCAACGGTCTGTGCCCTTATGGGCATTGAGTGCATCGTTTACATGGGCGAAATAGACATTGCCCGTCAAGCTCCCAACGTGGCCCGTATGAAGATGTTGGGTGCCGAGGTCAGACCTGCGCTTTCGGGCAGTAGAACCTTAAAAGATGCCACCAACGAAGCCATTCGCGACTGGATCAACAACCCTGTAGACACCCATTACATTATCGGTAGTGTGGTCGGGCCGCATCCCTACCCCGATATGGTAGCACGGTTTCAGTCGGTAATCTCGGAAGAGATCAAATGGCAGTTGAAAGAAAAGGAAGGACGGGAAAATCCCGATTACGTAGTGGCCTGTGTGGGCGGGGGAAGTAATGCGGCGGGAGCCTTCTATCATTACCTAGATATTCCGGAAGTAGGCATCATAGCCGTTGAAGCCGCCGGAAAAGGAATTGACAGTGGCGAAAGTGCAGCCACCTCGGCCTTGGGAAAAGTGGGAATCATTCACGGTAGTAAAACCTTGTTAATGCAGACCAATGACGGACAAATTACCGAGCCCTACTCCATTTCCGCAGGATTGGATTATCCCGGGGTCGGACCCATGCATGCCAATTTATTCGCATCGGGCCGCGGGGAGTTTATTTCCATTACCGATGACGATGCCATGAACGCCGGCTTGCTCTTGTCTAAAATGGAAGGTATTATCCCGGCTATTGAATCTTCGCATGCACTGGCCATCTTGGAACACCGAAAGTTCAAGCCCGAAGATATCGTAGTGATCAACCTATCGGGGCGTGGCGATAAAGACCTCAACAACTACATCGAATATTTTAATCTATAAAATACTTGGGCAAGATCTTACGGACCCTATAAAACGGCATCCCGAACGAACTTGCCCATCCTATTAAAAAGGAAAAACAGAATTTGAAACTATGGGAAATAGAATCAACAAAAAACTGAAGGAGGAAGGCAAATTGCTTTCCATCTATTTTACGGCCGGCTATCCCAAACTGGGCGACACCGTAGAAATCATACAGCAATTGGAGAAAAACGGCGTCGATATGATCGAAATAGGCCTCCCGTTCAGTGACCCCCTGGCCGACGGCCCCACCATTCAACAAAGTTCCACGGCGGCCCTTAAAAACGGCATGACGACCGAAATTCTTTTCGATCAACTGAAAGATATCCGCCAATCGGTTTCCATTCCGCTTATTATCATGGGCTACTTTAACCCCATGCTTCAATACGGCGTAGAGGCCTTCTGTAAAAAATGCCAGGAAATTGGTATAGACGGACTCATCATTCCCGATCTGCCGGTAGATGTCTATCATGAAGAATACCAAGAGACCTTTGAAAAATACGGCCTGATCAATGTATTCTTGATAACCCCACAGACTTCCGAGAAACGCATCCGGTTTATAGATTCGGTTTCGAACGGATTCATTTACATGGTAAGCTCGGCTAGTGTTACCGGGGCACAATCGGGTTTCGGCGATGCCCAGCAAGCCTATTTTCAACGCATTGCCGATATGAACCTAAAAAATCCCCAAATCGTAGGTTTCGGCATCAGCAATTCAGAAACTTTCGAACAGGCTACAAAATCGGCCAAAGGGGCCATTATCGGTTCGGCCTTTATCAAACATTTAAACGGTCATGGCGTGGATGGAATTGACAAGTTCATCGAAACCATCCGCTAGTTTTTTTTGACAAAAACATCAAAATATGAAAGACCTTATCAACAACGGGAAGCTTCTATTGCTCCTCTGCCTTACCCTAGGTCTGGCCCCCTTTTTCCCCGAACCCCATATTTGGGGTAAAATCAAGTGGATTACGGGCGGAGCAATAGGTATGCAGCCCAAAGATTGGTTCGATGTGGTCTTACATGGTTTTCCCTTTGTCTTATTAATTCGATTCTTAATACTGAAAATCGGTAAATCCCGTTCTCAATAGAGTACAAGGTCTTAACGGCCGTTACTATGTACTTAATTGTTTACGCCATGAAGCGATATACCCTCGTTCTTTTCTTTCTTATTATCTATTGGGGCCATGCCCAAGAGATCAAGGTTATAGACAGCAAAGACCGCTCCCCCGTTTCCTTCGCGACCATATCGTTTGGTGACGGACTGGGTACCTTTGCCGACGAAGAAGGTCTTTTTGTATTTTCCTCCCAAAAATACCCCGACATAGATACGCTCTATATTTCGGCACTTGGCTATTCGGAAAAAGCAATCTCGATTCCAAAAGACAATACCCACGAACCCCATATCGTGGCACTTACCCCAGAGGTTTCACAACTTGGCGAGGTTATCGTTTCCGCCCCAAAACAAGGAAAATTCAAGTTGAGGAAGCAAAAACCACAGACCCATAAAGACATTTTTGCCTGTTGGTTGCCTACCGTGGAAAGTGAAATAGCCGTGCTCTTTCATCGCTATGAAGGCCAGGTTTCACAAATATCAAAACTCTACTTGCCCGTCAATGCCGAATCGGAATACAAAACCAAGGGAAAGGGAAAGTTCGCCACCATATTCAGGGTGCAGTTCTACGAAAACAACAATGGAAGCCCCGGTGCGGGCATTCCCCACGAAAATGTAGTTTTTGCCATGGACGAAAAAGCCGACAAGGTTTTTGAACTCGACCTATTGTCCAACTCCATTTTCATTCCCGAGTCGGGACTTTTTGTTTCGATTCAAGTTTTAGGCTATGCCGATAAAGACGGAAAATTGGTAGAGACCAAAAAATACCGTGAGATAAAAACGGCCCGTGGCATCCAAAAAATATCGACCTCATTTAGGCCCTTATTGCCCTTTATAAAAGGAGAGGCTACACAACGTACTTTCGTACGGCGCATTTTCTTCAACAATAAAAAATGGCAGGTCTTTGACCGGAACTATAATCCCAACTCAAAACTGCTCCAAACCGGACATCGCAATTACGGTATGGGCGCAGAGTTCAAGGTTTACGAGGATTAGGGCATCCCAAAAAAACAACATATTCGTTTATAAACAAAAAGCCCTTACTTTAAAAGTAAGGGCCTTTGTTTTACGCCGAGTTTCTACTCGCGTTAATATTGCCGTAGAGCGAACGCGTTACGATTTTTTCGTACTCGTCCTTAAAGCTCGTGTCCTGGCCTATTCTCTGCAAGGCAAACTGTTGGATTACCAAGAGCGGAAGAACAATATTCTCACGTATTTTTATCGACTCACGGGAAACCGCTTCGTTTTCCATCAAAATCTTGCTTCCGGAAATCAAAAGCAACATTTTCTTAGACAGTTGATACTCTTCATGAAGGATGTTCCAAAAATCTCCGTACTCCTCATCTTTCTGCATATAGGATGTGAGCTCAAAATAACACTTGGACAACGACATCATACTATTGTGCATCAAGGCTTTAAAGAAAGGCACCTCTTTGTACAATTTCTTAAGTTCAGACAACCTACCTTCATTTTTAATGGTCTGTATAGCGGTACCAATACCAAAATAACCCGGTACGTTCTGTTTCAATTGGCTCCAAGAACCAACAAAAGAGATGGCCCTAAGATCGGTAAGTTCCAATTTTTTCTTATTGCCCCTTTTCCCCGGTCTACTACCTATATTGGCTTTCTGATAGTACTTTAACGTACTACGGTTCTCCAAGTAGGGAATGAATTTATCATGGTTCTTAAGTGCATCGTACTTTTTGAAGCTCAACTCAGAAAGTTGCTCTATCAATTTTCTGTGCTCTTTTGAAATCACGTTCTCTTTACCGAAAAGGTTGTTTGAAAGACCGGCCGTCAAGAGTTGCTCACTGTTATGGATAAACTGCTCCTTGGTACCATAGGTACTGGTTATGGTCTGTCCTTGAATGGTCAACTGTATTTCATGATTGGCAATGCTCTTGGTCTGGGCCGCATAAAAGCGGTGCGTTTTACCACCACCACGTGCCGGTGGGCCACCACGTCCGTCAAAGAAAATAGCGTTGAAGCCATTTTTATCACACACCTTTGACAAGGTTTCCTTGGTCTTGAAAATAGCCCAGTTGGCCTTTAAATATCCACCATCTTTTGTACCATCGGAAAAACCGAGCATAATGGTCTGGTTGTGATTTCTTCTTTCAAGATGCGCCTTATAATCGGGTAAATCGAAAAGCGTTTGCATGGTTTTTTCGGCCCCTTCCATACCGTTCATGGTCTCGAACAAGGGTACGATATCGAAAGTGATCTCTTCTTTCTTCCACCCGCACCATCGGAACAGTCCAAAAACGAACAGTACCGAAAAAATATCTTCCGAATTACTGATGATATAGCGATTGCATCCCTCTTCCCCATTGGCATCTTGAATACTCTTCAACTGCTTGATGTTGGTGATGGTATCCTTAACGATATCCTCGGAATAATCACTGGCATTGACCTTAAGGTCTTTATTGATCAAAAGGTCGACCAAGGCTTCTTCTGAAAGCTCGTCAACACTTTCTTTAATCAGTTTATTGTTCTTCAATATACTCTCGATCGCCAATTTGTGCTTGCTATGATCTTGTCTAACATCCAAGGTGGCAAAATGGGTCTTGAATATCTTCACCTTATCGATAAAGTTCTCCAATTCCTTTAAGTAAAGGCTGTGATATTTATTGATCAACAACTCCTTAATATCAAGAAGTGGTTGCAAGATATCGTTATAGCCCACGGTTTTCTTTGAATCGAACATGGCGGTATACAAGTTGCCACGGAGTTTTTGGATAGGCTCCTGCAAATCTTTGAAGGTCAATTTTTTCTGAATGATCTTCAAATCATTGTAGTAACACTTCATCAAGTTGATACGAAGCTCATCGGCCACGTCTTTTGTAATATCGGCCGTTACAAAAGGGTTTCCGTCACGGTCACCACCGGGCCAAAAGCCCAACTTCATAATATTGTGATTCTCGAAGTCGTCCTTTTTTATATTTTCTTTGATATAAGCATACAAGTCCCCTACGGCATTGTAATACACATGGCGTAAAAAGTAAATGATATTTTTAGCTTCATCCAATGGGGTAGGTTTTTTTGAATTGATCAAAGAAGTCAGCCCCAACTGCTGTAAGGTAATATCAATATCGTCTATCTTATCCTCTAAAATAAGCGATCGTAATTCTTCGATGATATCGAGTACGGCCGGGGTATAAAACTGTGTAGGATGGGCCGTTAACACAAGGCGGGCACTGAACGAAGAAAGTTTTTTAGACACCTTGTCCCAACTCTTGTTCTTATTTACCAATTGAAAGTAGTCTTTGATCGATAACGACTGTGTATGCTCTTGTAGCTTCGGAAAAGCTGCATCTTCAACACTATCGTACAAAACCACCTGTCGCTCAACGTACTGAATAATCTTGAACATAAAATCGATCTGTTCTTTTTCAGAATCGATATGCGCGTAGTTCTCAAAGAACTTTTCAAGAATTTCCTGGGGGTTAAGTCCTGAACCCAATCCTTTCTGACATTGATCCAACAACAATGGTATAAGCATACCCACGTTCTCGATATTGCGATACGGCAAATTCAAGAACAGACTATTGTAGACATTAAACTTGTTGTTGACCGACTTCTTAAACTCAACCAATCTTTCTATATGCGGCATAGGTTATTTAATATTTAAAAGGAATACTTATGGTTTTCGACCTGTAAATATCGGTAATAATACACGACTACCGACACTTGAACGTGTCTTATAACAAAAATACCACACTACACCACAAAAACAACAGCCTTGACAACAATAATTACCCCACAAGGGTATAACGGGCTACATTTACAATGTAATTAATACGGATTTAAATTTTTTCATTTTCATATAGTGTTCTCGTAAAAGAGTCTTGTCGAAACCGATAGGGCTCTTTTTAGTTTACAGCTATTCCAATGGTAATTCCAAAGTAGAGGGATATCTTAGGAAAGAAAAAAATCGCGGTATTGGAGCACTCGAAAATCAAGGGTATTAAAATCGGCATCGGCAGCCTTCATTCTTTTGTAGGAAGCCAAACTACCCACCGCCCTATTTGCGGCACCCGATGGCGCCGTCAGGGAGACGGTCTGTATCTTCCGACCCGTTTCCGGGAGTTGAAATTGATATATTCGCGGCACCTCTTCCGAAATGGTTTCCAACTTGACCCCTATGGGTTTCAACAGCTTCCTGAAAAAATATTCAGGACCGTTTTTGCTATTACCGCCCATAAATAGTACGGTCTTCAGGTTCCGATAACGCTCTAAATAATGCAGTAAATTCCTTAGGCGTACATTCTGCATACCCAAGTCGGAAGCGTCTACCTTATCACGTTCGGCACTTTCAACAATATCGCAGACCCCGATCTTGTTGGCCAATAAAAAATTCTTGCGTTGTTCAATGGCCAAATGGGTGTTTTCATACACTAGGCCCAAATCGAAAATGCGGTCTAGAATAGGCCAGAGCATGCCGTTTCTACTACCATAGCAGAAATCGACATCATCGGCCTTTAGTTCACCTGTCGTAAACCGCGGGGGCGGAAGCGTTCCTACAATGAGTTTTTCTGCCTGCTCAAAAACAAAAGGTTCATAAGGATGCGTGTGTAAGAACATAGATATATAATATACCTATTTTAAAGTCAATACCAAATCTTCGGAATTTACCAAAGCCCCCCCTTGTAACTGTATTTTAGCAACAACCCCCTCTTCGGTAGCCGTTACGGTCGTCTCCATTTTCATGGCCTCGATAACGAAGAGCGGCTGGTTCCTTTTCACCTCTTGGCCCGTCTTGACAAGTACATTGGAAAGTAGTCCCTGCAATGGCGCCCCAATTTGTTTGGGATCACTCGGGTCTACTTTTATATTTTCCTGCTTTTCCACTTTTACGGAAGTATCCTTGATCAAAATATTTCTAAGTTGACCGTTGATCTTAAAGAAGATACTAACGTTACCGGCCTCATCGGGCTCACCTTTGAGCATCAATGAAATCAGAACGTTCTTTCCCCCTTCGAGCTCGACCATGATCTCTTCTCCCACTTCCATGCCATAGAAGAAATTTTTCGTTGGTATATTTACCAAATTTCCGTACTTCACATGGTTGTTATAGGCATCGGTAAAGACTTTCGGGTATAATTTATAGGAAAGAAAATCGGTCATTTCGAGTTCCCTGCCCATTCCCTTTTTGAACTTTCGCCTAAAAGCCTTGAACTCCTTATCAAAATCTATGGGTTCGAGATGCGCGTTGGGCCTGTTGGTATATGGCTTTTCGTCCTTTAGAACGATTTTCTGCAATTTCTTTGGAAATCCACCGACCGGTTGTCCCAAGTCTCCCCTAAAAAAGCTTTTTACCGATTCGGGAAAAGAAATATCCTCTCCCTTTTCCATAACATCCGCAACGCTTAGGTTGTTGCTGATCATATATTGCGCCATATCGCCGACTACTTTCGAGCTCGGGGTAACCTTGATGATATCCCCGAACATTTGGTTGACCTCGGCGTACATTTTGGTGACCTCGGTAAACTTATCCTCAAGCCCCAAGGCAATGGCCTGTCCTTTTAGGTTGGAATATTGTCCTCCAGGAATTTCATGATGGTACACATCGCCCGTACCCGATTTCAATCCCGATTCAAAAGTGTAATAGTAATTACGGACAGTTTCCCAATAGTTGGAGTATTCGGCGAGTTTTTCGGTATTCATCGGATTCTCGCGCTCATGAAAGCGGAGCATCTCCAAGACCGAATTGAAGTTGGGCTGGGAAGTGAGTCCCGAAAGTCCGCCCAAAGCCACATCGACCACGTCTACCCCAGCTTCGACCGCCTTTAAATAGGTAGCCGTCTGTACCGAGGAAGTATCGTGGGTATGTAAATGGATAGGAATATTGATTTCAGATTTCAAAGCCTGGATCAATTCAAAGGCGGCATTCGGCTTTAAGAGTCCGGCCATATCCTTTACACCTAAAATATGGGCTCCGGCATTCTCGATATCCTTGGCGAGTTGCACGTAGTATTTTAGGTCGTACTTTGTTTTGGAGGGATTTAGAATATCGCCCGTATAGCAAATGGAACCTTCGGCCAAACCACCGGTTCTGGTTCGTACGTGCTCGATACATGGGGCAATGGACTTCATCCAGTTTAACGAATCGAAAATCCTAAAGACATCTACGCCCGTATTCCACGATTCTTCTACAAATTTCTCGATCAGGTTATCGGGATAGGCCGTATACCCAACGCCATTTGAACCCCTAATAAGCATTTGCAGCAACACGTTGGGCATGGCCTTACGCAACAGGGCCAAACGCTCCCATGGATTTTCATGCAAGAACCTCAAACAAACATCAAAAGTGGCGCCTCCCCAGACTTCCATGGAAAATATTTCGGGATGATTCTTGGCATAGCCTTCGGCCACTTTCATCATATCTATGGTCCGCATGCGGGTCGCCAACAAACTTTGGTGGGCATCGCGCATGGTGGTATCGGTAAAATGTACTTTTTTCTCCGCCTTGAGCCATTGGGCAAATTGCTCAGGCCCCAATTCGGTCAACAAATCCTTGGTACCCCTTGGATGCCCGTCCATTTTCGGAAAGGAAGGAATTGTCGGTTTGCTAAAAATACGGCAAGGCTCAAGCTTCTTAACATCGGGATTGCCGTTTACTATGACCTCCCCTAAAAATGTAATCAGCTTATTGGCCCGGTTTCGGGGTTCGGTGAACTCAAAAAGTTTAGGTTCGTTCTTAATGAAATTGACCGTTACCTTGCCCTCGCGAAAAGTTTCGTGCTTCAAGATATTATCGAGAAAGGCCATATTGGTATTCACCCCACGGATACGGAATTCGGCCAAGGCACGGCGCATTTTTCTACAACAACCATCAAGCGTTCGGCTACGCGCCGAAACCTTTACCAACATGGAATCGAAAAAAGGCGAGATAACCACCCCTTGATAAATGCTTCCCGCATCTAAACGAATACCAAAACCGGAAGCACTTCTATAAGTAGTGACCACCCCGTAATCGGGTTTGAAGTCATTCGATGGGTCTTCAGTAGTTATTCTACATTGCAGTGCTATACCCGTTACCTGAACCGATTCTTGATTCGGTATTTTTATCTGGGTATCCGACAGTTTATATCCTCCCGCTATAAAAAGTTGGGCCTTTACCAAATCGATATTGGTAATCATTTCGGTAACCGTATGCTCTACCTGAATACGCGGATTCACCTCTATAAAATAGATACTACCGTCATCGTCTACCAAAAACTCCACCGTACCGATATTGTTATAATCGACCGCCTTGCAAATGGCTATGGCATAACGATATAGACTATCCTTGGTCTCTTGTGGGAGTCCTATCGACGGGGCGAATTCTATAACCTTCTGATACCTCCTTTGTACGGAACAATCGCGTTCGTACAAATGCACGATGTTTCCATGGGTATCGGCCACGATCTGTATTTCGATATGCTTGGGGTTCTCTACAAACTTTTCGAGGAAGACCGTATCGTCTCCAAAGGCGTTCAACGACTCCCTTTTGGCTTCGGGAAAGCCCTTTTCAAGCTCCTCTTGGGTCCGAATGACGCGCATTCCACGTCCACCACCACCCGAAGCCGCCTTTAACATCAAGGGATAACCAATGCGATCGGCTTCGGCTATGGCCGTCTTTACATCCTTCAGGTCCTTATCGCTGCTCTGAATTATGGGAATATTGTTCGCCACCGCTACCTCCTTGGCGGTGATCTTATCGCCCAAGGCCTTTAATACCGAAACTTTAGGACCGACAAAGACAATACCGTTGTCAGCGCATTTTTGGGCGAACTTGGCGTTCTCCGACAAAAATCCGTACCCCGGGTGAATGGCATCTACATTGTTCTCTTTGGCCACCTTTATAATGGCGTCAATATCCAAGTAGGGTTTTAACGGTTCGTTATCCTCCCCTATTTGATACGATTCATCGGCTTTGTAGCGGTGTAAGGAATACCGGTCTTCATAAGTATAGATCCCAACCGTTCGCACACCGATCTCAACACAGGCCCTAAAAATACGTATGGCAATTTCACCTCTGTTCGCTACTAAAACCTTTTCTATCTTCATGTTTGTGCGTTGTTTAAAATTATTACCCTTGAACCGATTCAAACAAACTTAACTTTTTTGCTCTAGGATAGCAATATGACACCCTTATAAATTATAGGAATTTTGTGACGTTTCTATGTCACCTTAAGAAAGTCAGTTTGCGCTTTACTTGATATTCCGAACCTAAAATAGTATCTTCAGCTAAAGAATAATATCACATGGGAAGAGGAGACAAAAAATCGAGAAGAGGGAAAATTGCCAATCGCTCTTACGGGGCAAGGCGCCCTAGAAAAATTAAGAGACGCCCTACCGTAGAAGAAAAAATCAGCCTAAAGAAAAAGAAATAGATTACCTGATAAAAACAGGTTCGTTTTCTTTTAAGGTATGTGACGGGCTAAACTCATATTCGTTATAGTTGAACCCTTTCAGTTCATCAAGGCTTTGCACTTCGTTATCTATAATATAACGAACCATGGCACCGCGCGCTTTCTTTGCAAAGAAACTAATAACCTTGAGCTTGTCGTTTTTCCAATCTTTGAATATGGGGGTAATAATAGGTACTTTCAGCGCCTTTTTGTCAATGGCACTAAAATATTCGTTGCTCGCCAGGTTGATAAAAAGCTCATCGTCTTTCAATTCCGAATTCAAGGTATCGGTCAGGGTCTTTTTCCAAAACTCGTAAAGGTTCTTCTTTCTACCGACCTTCAGCTGCGTACCCATTTCCAAACGATAGGGCTGCATAAGGTCAAGGGGGCGAAGAATACCGTACAATCCCGAGAGGATACGTAATCTTTCCTGTAATTTCTCCATCTTATGGGAGGGTATGGTATAGGGATCCAGTCCCTGATAGACATCACCCGTGAACGCATAAATGGCCGGTCTGGAATTTTTCAGGGTAAAAGGCACTTCAAAGTTCTGGTTTCGCTCATAATTGAGCTGGGCCAAATTATCGGAAATCCCCATAAGCTCAGATAGGGCCTTTGGACTTTTTTTGGCCAAAACCTTGTTCAGGCTCTGGGCCTCATCTAAAAATTGTGGTTGTGTTTCCTTATATTTTGGATATTCTTTTTCAAAATCCAAGGATTTTGCAGGAGAGATAACGATTTTCATGCTTGTGTCTATTTCAAAACTTCAGGTAAAAATACTGATGATCCAGAGTAAAACCTATGCATTTGGAAAAGAGTTATCGATAGGGCTATCGATGTTCCTTATAACCTATTTGCTACTGTGCTGTGCATAGTGCCTCCATTTATCGATACAATCGACCATATCTTGGGGAATTTCAGAATCGAAACGCATGGTCTCGCCCGTTACGGGATGTACAAAACCCAAGGTTTTGGCATGTAAGGCCTGCCGGGGCAGTACTTTGAAGGCGTTGTCCACAAACTGTTTGTACTTGGTAAATGTGGTGCCCTTTAATATTTTATCACCTCCATAGCGCTCATCGTTAAAGAGGGTATGGCCTATGTATTTCATATGCGCCCGGATCTGATGGGTACGACCTGTTTCGAGCTTACACGACACCAAGGTTACATAACCCAACCTTTCTATAACGGAGTAATGCGTTACGGCTTCCTTGCCTTCATCACCCTCTGGGAAGACCTGCATTTGTAAGCGGTTCTTTGGATTTCTGGCAATATTGCCCTCAATCGTCCCATGATCATCCTCCACATTGCCCCATACCAAGGCTATATATTCCCTTTCCGATGTTTTATCGAAAAATTGTTTGGCAAGATGGGTCATTGCAGCCTCGGTTTTGGCTACCACTAAAAGTCCCGACGTATCCTTATCTATACGGTGCACCAAGCCTGGCCGTTCGTTACTATTTACAGGAAGGTCTTTGATATGATGTAGTAGCGCATTGATCAGCGTACCCGAATAGTTACCATGACCTGGGTGTACCACCATTCCGGCGGGCTTGTTCACCACCAAGAGCACATCGTCTTCGTAAACGATATCGATAGGAATATCTTCAGGAACCAAAAGAAATTCATGCGGCGGATGCTCGAACAAGACCTTTACCTCATCGCCCGGTTTTACCTTGTAATTTTGTTTTACGATAGCCCCATTGACCCAAATATGACCACTTTTCGCAGCCTGTTGGATTTTGTTTCGGGTAGCGTATTCTATGAAATTCATTAAGAATTTATCGACCCTTAACGGTTCTTGACCTTTTGAGGCTACAAAACGGTGATGCTCAAAAAGCTCGTCATCGTTCAGTTCTTGGTTTTCCGGTGTTTGCATGTATTATTCTGAATCTGCTTGAACCCTGGCCTGATCGGTAATGGAGCCATTACCACAAACCAATTCTATCTTAGAGGTTTTAGGCAGCTTGTCGCCGGGTTTGATTTGCTTGCCCTTGTACTTAATATAATAGACCATGTCTTTACCCAACTGGTCAATATAGGTAACCCGCTGCACATCAAGACCTACGGCGCGTAACATTGAGGTAGCGTTACGCTGGGTAACCTGTATAATATTAGGAACGGAAACTTTTTTATAGCCGGAAGGATTTACGGTCAGATAAATTTTTCGGTTTTCCTTGACCTTACTACCCGCCGGTGGATTTTGCTCTATAATCGAAAACCTCGGATACTCGGGATTGAAGTTTGCCGAATCGAGAACTTCATATCTTAATTTTGCTGCTTCTGCCGACTTACGCATATCGGGAACCGACATCTTGGCAAAATTGGGCACTTCAACAAATTCACCGTGATTGGTGGTAGAGCTTAACCAGCGCAATACAAAAATCGATACAACTACCAAAAGCACTATCGCCAGGCCTAGTTGAATAAAAAACACCCTACTTTTTAAAAAGTTGAAAAAATTACGCATATGTTTATTTTAACGGTACAAATATAGTGAACTCGTATTGCTTTTTTTGTTTAATTTCGGTTTCGTTTTATTGCCAAGAATTTAAACGGTCGTATGAAGAAAAATATTGCCATCATTATGGGGGGCTACTCTAGCGAGTACAAAATTTCGTTAAACAGTGGAAATGTAGTACACCGCTACCTGAACAAAGAAAGGTTCAACACCTATCGTATCCATATTTTTAAAGAAAAATGGGTCTATGTTGATGCAAACGAAAAAGAACACCCGGTAAACAAGGCCGATTTTACGGTAGACACCGATCAGGGTCACGTGGCTTTTGATTGTGTTTTCAATGCCATTCACGGCACTCCGGGCGAAGACGGCCTCATGCAGGCTTATTTTGAGCTGCTAGGCATTCCCCAGACCTCATGCGACTATTACCAATCGGCCCTTACCTTTAATAAGCGTGACCTTTTAAGCGTATTGAAGCCGTATGGTATAAAATCCGCCCCATCTTATTATTTGAACCTCGGCGACCCGATCGATGAGGAAGCGATTATTGCCAAGGTAGGCCTACCCTGTTTCGTAAAGGCCAACAAAGCCGGCAGCAGTTTTGGCATTTCCAAAGTACATGAAAAAGAAAATTTAAGAAGCGCCATAGACAAGGCCTACCAAGAAGACGATGAAATTATCATTGAAGGCTTTCTCGACGGAACGGAAGTTTCCGTTGGTGTGATTACCTACAAAGGAGAAACCAAGGTGTTGCCCATTACCGAAATCGTTTCGGAAAACGACTTCTTTGATTACGAAGCAAAGTACCAAGGCAAATCGCAAGAAATAACCCCTGCCCGCATTTCCAAAATACAGCGAGACAAGGTGGAAGAAATGGCCAAGCGCGCTTACGAAGTATTAAAAATGAAAGGTTATTCAAGAAGCGAGTTCATATTTATTGAAGACGAACCTTATATGTTGGAGATGAACACGACCCCTGGCCTGACCACCGAAAGCATATTACCACAGCAGGCCGAAAAGGCCGGCATTTCTTTGGAAGAACTATTTACAAGCGCCGTTGATGAAGCACTCAACCAAAAATGACCTACCTTTAAGAAATAAGATACGCTCCTAAAACGAACAAACCCATGAGACGCGCAATTTTTCCCGGTTCTTTCGACCCTTTGACCCTAGGCCACTTCGATATCATACAAAGAGGTATCACCCTGTTCGACGAACTTATCATTGCCATTGGTGTAAATTCCGAAAAGAAATACATGTTCACCTTAGAAGAGCGTATGCACTTCATCGAACAGGCATTCAAAGACGAGCCTAAAATAAAGGTACTCACTTACGAAGGGCTGACCGTAGACTTTTGTAAGAAAATAGAAGCGGACTTCATTCTGAGGGGATTAAGAAATCCGGGGGACTTTGAATTTGAAAAAGCGATTGCCCATACGAACAGAAAATTATCTGAAATAGAAACCGTTTTTTTATTGACCTCCTCAGGAAAATCTTACATCAGCTCGTCAATTGTCAGGGACGTAATTCGAAACGGAGGCGACTATACGGGCCTCGTACCGGATACCGTACGTATTTCATAGACCCTAAACCGCCTTTCACCCTAATAATTCGTTAAAATACACAAATGTTAAAATAAAATCGTATTTTGTAAGTAAATACGACGCTTTGGCTATTTAAAGTCGTAAACATCCCATTTTTCTTGCAACACAACGAGTTTTATACTATTCACAACAAAGGTTTAGATATAAAGTAAAATGCCTCTACTTTAGTCAGAAATTACAGTAATATGTTGAACGGAACCAAAACCATACAAAACAACCCCCTTGTAAAACAGCTGCCATCAGCCACTGTTTTCACGAACAAAAAGTTCGAGGTTGTGTATGCGTCCGATAAATTCGTACGTGATTTTGGTTTTGATTCCCAGCTCGTTTTTGGCAAACCCATCAACGAACTGTTCACTACTTTGTCGGACAATTGGGAGAACACTTTGTACAACTGCCTTTCGAATTCTTCTGAGCACCTCAACGTTACTTACAGCTTAAAAAGCGAAGCAGATGCCAAATGGTATAAATGGTCATGCACGGCTTGGCTGAACGATACCAATGAAACCATGGGGCTGATCATTCACTTTAACGATATTACCGAAGAGAAACTAAAAGGGGAAAAAGTAGCCAAGCTTCAATCACTTCTTGATGCCACTTGCGAAATCAGTAAAATAGGCGTTTGGGAATATGATTTTATGAGCGATACACTTATCGGCTGTGATGTTATTCGCGAAATCTATGGGGTTTCCAAAGATTACAAATTCAGCTTTGACTCGGCCATCAGCCAATACAAAGACGGACACAGTAGAAATACCATTGCCATGCACGTGCACGATACCTTAATGAACGGTAAGACTTGGAATGAAAAACTACAGTTCAAAACTATAAAGGGCAAGGAAATTTGGGTACAGGTAGCTGGTATGCCCACCTATATCGACGGTAAAATCGTAGGCCTAAAAGGCACTTTACAGAACATAGAGGAACAGATACGCCGTGAGGCCAAGACCAAGGAAAACGAGCTCTTGATGCGCACGCTTATCGACAACCTGCCCCTGAACGTTTTTATAAAGGACACAGAGTCTCGAAAAATTCTGGTAAACAAATCGGAATGCGAGTATATGGGCGTCGAAAATCCCGACCAATTATTGGGGAAAAACGATTTTGATCTCTTTGATAAAGACGTAGCCCAAATATCGAGGGCAGAAGACCTCCATGTAATGGAAACCTTAATACCTATGTTGGGCCGTGAAACGACCAGCAGGACCAAAGATGGTAAAATGGTGACCTTTCTCACCTCAAAAATACCCTTAAAATCCAACAACGGAAAGGCTCAGGGCCTCGTAGGTATCAGTATGGATATCACGGACCTGAAACAAAAAGAACAAGAACTACGCGACCTGATCAACGTTACTTCCCAACAAAACAAAAAACTGGTCAACTTCGCACATATCGTTTCGCACAACCTACGTTCGCACACAGCTAATTTTTCTATGCTTTTAGACTTTTTGGCCCACGAAAAGAACGAAAACGAAAAGGTTAAGATTACAGAAATGCTTACCCAAGCTTCTGACAATCTACTGGAAACCCTAGAAAACCTGAACGAGGTAGTTGCCATAAACACCAATATCAACCTTAAAAAGAAACCCGTACGGCTCAACCAACGTATAGCTTCTGTAAAACATAATCTCAAACCTTTTTTTACAAGCAACGAGGCCCGAATTATCAATACGATTAGCGACGATGTAAAAATAAACGTTATACCATCGTACATCGACAGCATACTGATGAACTTCTTTACCAATGCCATCAAATACAAGCATCCGGACAGAAGCCCTATAATCAGGCTGGAAACTAAACATGAGGAGGGCTACACCATTCTCTCCATCTCAGATAACGGACTCGGTATCGATCTGAATAAGTATGGCGAAAAATTATTCGGTATGTACAAGACCTTTCACGACCATAGTGATTCTAGAGGTATTGGCCTATACATTACAAAAAATCAAATTGAAGCTATGAACGGCAAAGTAACCGTTGCCAGTGAGGTAGGCGTAGGCACCACCTTCAAAATCTATTTTAATGAACAAAATTGAGAGTATTTGTATTATCGATGATGATCCGATTACGGTGTTCGGCATTCAAAAAATGTTGAGCCTCGTTGTGCAGTGCGATGATATTACAGTATACCGTAATGGCAAGTTGGCAATTGACGGAATCAAACGACGAATAGAAGAAAACAAGCAAGCCCCACAGGTCATTTTTTTAGACATCAATATGCCCATCATGGACGGATGGCAATTTCTAGATGAATTCATAACCCTGTCCACAAAAGAAAAAGTAAGGGTAAACATTATTACCTCTTCCATTGACAAAATCGACTTGCAAAAATGGGAGTGCTTCAAGCAAAAAACCGACCACACCATTACCTTCAACAACAAACCCATCCGTAAAGAACACGTTGCCGAGATTACCAAAGTAGCATAGTTAAAACTTGGTTGTTTTTGCTTATTTTTGGTATATGCGACAAAGATTTACGAAAATTAGCTCGGGGATATTCAACCTTCTTGTTCTGACCCTGTTGTTCTGTTCTTCTTGCGAAAGCGAACAAGATGACCAAACAGCAGATTACAAGACCCGTTTTGAACTCAGTAAGGGCACGGAAACGGCCACCTATCTAGAGACCATCGATTTCTACATCCGATTGGCCAAAGATTTTCCCGAAATCAATATGCAGACCATCGGCAGTACCGATAGTGGCTATCCGCTTCATATTATCACCTACAACCCCGATGGCGATTTCAACTTAAAAAAAGTAAGTAGCGACAAGACCATTTTGTTTATAAATAACGGCATTCACCCTGGGGAGAGCGACGGTATTGACGCTACCATGCTCCTGTTCCGGGATTTTGCATCGGGAAAAATACCCGCCCCCAAAAACACGGTCCTGGTTACCATCCCCATATACAATATAGGCGGAGCCCTTAACCGAAACAATACAACAAGGGCCAACCAGAACGGCCCAAAGGCCTACGGTTTTCGCGGCAACACCCTAAACTACGACCTGAACAGGGACTTTATAAAGGCAGACACCAAGAACGCCCGTACTTTTTTCCAAATTTTTCATACGGTAAACCCTGATATATTCATCGACAACCACGTAAGCAACGGTGCGGACTACCAATACACCCTAACCCATCTTTTTACCCAACACAACAAATTGGGCGGCGAACTAGGCGATTATATTCACAACAAGATGATGCCCTCACTAGAAAAATCATTATTGGAAGATGATTGGAGCATTACCCCTTACGTCAACGTCTTCAACCAAGTACCCGAAAAAGGGTTTTCGCAGTTTATGGATTACCCCAGATACTCCACAGGATACACTACGCTTTGGAACACATTCGGCATGATGGTAGAAACCCATATGCTAAAGCCCTACAAACAAAGGATTGAAGGAACCTATGAACTCATGACGAAAATGATTTCATTGGCAGAAACCGATGCCAAGGAAATAAAACGACTAAGGGCAGAAGCCAAACACAGACACAAGAATTGGACACACTACCCCACCAAATGGCAAATAGACACCACCAAAACAACCGTTTTGGATTTTAAGGGATATGAAGCCGATACGCTTACCAGCGAGGTTACCGGACTCACCCGTTTGAAATATGACCGAAACAAGCCCTTTGTCAAGAAAGTCAATTATCAAAACCATTATATCTCGACAGACTCGGTCGAAATTCCCGAAGCCTACGTTTTAAAAAAGGGATGGCACAAAGTACTTACCCTGCTTGACCTCAACAAGATCAACTACAACACCATACAGAAAGATACGGTGATTGCCGTAGAATCATACAAAATAGACCATTACAAGACCTTAGACTACCCTTATGAAGGGCATTACCCCCACTACGACACCAAAGTAAAGGTCAGCGTTAAAAACATAAAGTTTCAACAAGGCGATATTCTTATACCTACCGACCAAGAAGGCATCAGGTATATTATTGAAACCTTGGAACCCGAAACCACGGATTCGTTCTTTAACTGGAATTTTTTCGATAGTATTTTACAACAAAAGGAAGGTTTCTCTCCCTACGTTTTTGAAGATGAAGCTGCCGAATTACTAAAACAAAACCAAGTATTAAAAGATAGTTTTCTCTCTAAAAAAGCCAACGACCCTGAGTTCAATGCCAATTGGTACGCCCAATTGGATTGGCTATTCAAGCGATCGAAGCACTATGAAGAGGCCCATTTACAGTATCCGGTATACCGTATAATAAAAAAGTAAAGACCCTTAATCGCCAAAAAGTATCTTGATGTTATTATAGGAGTTCTGAAGGGCTTCCTGAATTTTTTTTGGCCCTTTCCACTTCACTTTTTCTATCCCTTCTTTCTTTTCAGGCTTAAGTTTGCCATCATAGTCTGTTCTCATAGCGTACCAATGCACCTCTTTTAGAGTATAGACGCCGTTGTTACTGAACACGTGATATGTCTTCCTAAGAAAATTCTCTATGCGCAGGTCCTTGACACCGGTCTCTTCCATAACTTCGCGTATGGCGCAAGTCTCAATCGACTCGCCTTTGTCCAATTTCCCTTTTGGCAAATCCCATTTATCGTTCCTATAAATGAACAATACCTCGCCAAGGTTGTTGGTTACCACGCCACCTGCCGCTACGACCAAAGGAATTTTTCGTGTAAACTTCTTTAGGATCTCCTCATGATTGGGGTGATAAATATAGGCCTCGGTCATTTTTTTCTTCCGTAACGCCTTGATCGCCGACTGTATAGAATCTTCGTTTAACAAAAAATATTCACCATCTCCCGTTTCCGAAAGTTTATTTGTCAAGATCAAGGGCAATTCGTTCACAAAAACTTTATACATTTGCGTCATGGTTTTAGACAAGAATACAGCCAAGAAAACGGCCGAACTCCTATTGCAAATTAATGCAATTAAGTTGAAACCGGAAAATCCTTTCTCATGGGCTTCCGGATGGAAATCACCAATCTATTGTGACAACCGTATAATACTCTCTTATCCCGCCATAAGAAACTTCGTCAGGGAAGAAATGGCCAAGCAAGTAGAGTCACTTTACGGTAAGCCGGATATTATTGCCGGAGTAGCCACGGGCGCCATCGGAATAGGTGCCTTAGTAGCCGATTTTCTGGGGCTTCCGTTCATTTACGTTAGGCCCGAGCCCAAGTCCCACGGACGAAAAAACCAGATTGAAGGCCAACTAGAGCCCAATCAAACGGTGGTGGTAATCGAAGATTTGATCAGCACGGGAAAAAGTAGCCTGAACGCAGTTGACGCCTTAACCGAGGCCGGGGCCAAAGTCAAAGGCATGTTAGCCATTTTCACCTATGGTTTCGATGTGGCACAAAGCAATTTTGAAGCAAAAAATGTTTCTTTAAATACCTTGAGTGATTACGAACACCTGATCGAACAGGCTTCGGACACCCACTTTATTAAAGAAGACCAGTTAAACGCCCTATTGGAATGGAGAAAAAATCCATCGAAGTGGCAGCAATAATATTGATATGCATATAGAAACACCTCAAAAAAATATAGCCAAAGAAAACAAAGAAGTCTTTGAGTTCTTGACCGACCTGAAGAATTTTGAAAAATTGATGCCCGATAACATCGAAAAATTCGAGGTCATTAATGAAGATCGGTTTCTTTTTGCCCTAAGTGGCATGCCACAGATTGTTTTACAACGTCAGGGTCAAACCCCTTATAGCCAAATTGTATTGGGTGCCGCCAGTGATAAATTGCCTTTTACCCTAACAGCCGACATCACATCGATAAATGACACCGAAAGTGGGGTTACCCTAAGTTTTGAAGGCAAGTTCAACGCTATGATGGCCATGATGATCAAACATCCGATCACCAATTTCATGGGAACACTTTCAGAAAACCTATCGAAAATCTGATCAGTAGAGCAGTTTCACCTCTTTGATATCGAATTCTTGCATGATATTGTCTTCAAGGGCTATAACCAGTTTTCCTTTGGGAGAAATACCACGAATGAACCCCATAAAGAGTTCTCCATTTCGATTTTCAAAGGTTGAGGGCTTGTCTTTTCGAAAAAGGACTTCCTCATAGGCCTGCCACAATTTCACCATGGGCCCTACCTTTATTTTCAAAAAATTCTGTTTTAAACTTTCAACTATAGCATGCAACAGCTCATCGAGATTAAAATTTTTACCCAAAATCAGTTTTAAGGAAGAGGCATTTTCAACATTACCGAAAAATGTTTGGTTCACATTTAGGCCAATACCTATCACGGCCGTATTTATTTGCCCCCCAGAAAGCAAATTCTCAATAAGAATCCCACAAATTTTCGAAGTACCTGACAGAATGTCGTTGGGCCATTTTATGCTAAGGTTCGGCACTTGATACGCCTTCAGCACGTCATAAACGGCAAGTGAAACACAGATGTTCAACGCAAAAAAATCATCGGCAACCAAATGCAATTCATTTTTCAAAACACTGATCGTGAGGTTTTTACCGGCCTCAGACTCCCAAACAGCCCCCATTTGCCCCTTACCCTTCAACTGTTCTTCGGCCATAACCACCGTAAAATCAGTTAAGGAACTATCGGGCAACAAACGTTTTAAATATGCGTTTGTAGAGTCCGTGGCATTAAGTTTGATTAATTGCATCGCAGGCTTAAATCGTAGATATTGTATCTATTATAAAAAACTTAGGCCTAAAAGAACAAAAAAATAATAACTTTGTAGAAATAAAATTTTGAATGCAAAAAAGCAAAGCCAATGCAGATGAACTAATTGCATTGATCTTACAGGGAATAGAAGAAGTTAAGGGCCAAGATATAAATCTGCTTGACCTACGAGATATAGAGAATACTGTTTGTGACTACTTTATAATTTGTAATGGTACTTCGAACACGCATGTAAACGCAATAGTAGGTTCAATTCGTAAAATCGTTAGCAAATCGATTCAAGACAAACCTTGGCACGTAGAGGGTGAGGATAATGCCGAATGGGTCTTGATGGATTACGTTAATGTTGTAGTACATGTATTTCAGAAACACATTCGAGAATATTATGATATCGAAGGTCTTTGGGGTGACGCCAAATTGACCACGATAGAAAGTAGCAGCAGTTTGAACCAGTAAAAAATAATAATGGCGAAAGATAACAATTCGAATACAAAAAAACCTAAGTTCAGTTCGTGGTGGGTCTACGGATTGATCGCAATTCTTTTAATAGGTTTTCAATTTATAGGTAGTGGCAACTTGGCCAGCACCAGAAAAACAACAACCTCAGAGTTACAAGAATACCTAAGAAACGGTGATGTCAAGGAAATCATGATCATCACCAATACACGTCAGGCCAAAGTCTTCCTTACAGAAGAAGCTATGGCCAAAGACGTCCATAAAGATGTAGCCGAAAAGCCATTTTTACCCTCTACCGGTGCCGTACCACAGTACGTGCTCGATTATGGTGATTTGCAGAATTTCGAGAACGAGATCAAGAACATCAAAAAAGAAAACAACCTAGATACCATTGTCGATTATGATACCGACAACAACTATCTTATGGACCTTCTTTTGGGCATACTGCCCTTTGTCTTGATTATCGGCATCTGGATTTACCTAATGCGCAGAATGTCAGGCGGCGGCGGCGGTGGTGCCGGCGGCCAGATATTTAACATCGGCAAATCAAAGGCCAAACTTTTTGACGAAAAGACCGATACGAGAACCTCGTTTAAAGATGTAGCCGGTCTTGAAGGCGCCAAAGAAGAAGTAGAAGAAATTGTAGAGTTCCTCAGAAACCCTGACAAGTATACTTCCCTAGGTGGAAAGATTCCTAAAGGAGCCCTTCTTGTAGGCCCTCCGGGAACAGGTAAGACCCTTTTGGCGAAAGCCGTGGCAGGAGAGGCCAAAGTGCCTTTCTTCTCCCTATCCGGTTCCGACTTCGTAGAAATGTTCGTCGGTGTAGGTGCTTCAAGGGTACGTGACCTTTTTAAACAAGCCAAGGATAAATCACCCGCCATTATATTTATCGATGAGATAGATGCTATTGGCCGTGCCCGTGGAAAGAACAACTTTACCGGTTCTAACGACGAACGTGAAAACACGCTCAACCAGTTGTTGACCGAAATGGACGGTTTTGGAACCAATACCAATGTTATCGTATTGGCCGCTACCAACCGTGCCGATGTTTTGGACAAGGCCCTAATGCGTGCGGGTCGTTTCGACAGACAGATATACGTAGATTTACCAGACATTAGGGAACGTAAGGAAATATTTGAGGTCCACTTAAGACCTATCAAGACCTCCGAGGCCTTAGACTTAGAATTTTTAGCGAGACAAACACCCGGTTTCTCCGGTGCCGATATTGCCAACGTTTGTAACGAGGCTGCACTTATTGCCGCCAGAAAAGAGAAAAAGGCAGTTTCCAAACAAGATTTCTTGGACGCAGTCGACAGAATAGTCGGCGGATTGGAGAAAAAGAACAAAATCATCACCCCAGGTGAAAAAGAAACAATTGCCTATCACGAAGCAGGTCATGCCACCACAAGTTGGATGCTTGAGCATGCCGCTCCACTGGTCAAGGTAACTATAGTCCCAAGGGGACAATCCTTAGGTGCCGCATGGTACTTACCCGAAGAACGCCTAATTGTGCGCCCAGAGCAGATGTTAGACGAAATGTGTGCCACTATGGGTGGTAGAGCCGCTGAAAAGGTTATCTTCAACAAGATATCTACCGGAGCATTGAGCGACTTGGAAAAAGTAACCAAGCAAGCAAGGGCCATGGTAACGATCTACGGTCTGAACGAAGAGATAGGTAACATTACCTATTACGATTCATCAGGGCAAGATTCATATGGCTTCTCCAAACCTTACAGTGAGGATACGGCCCGTAAGATCGACAAGGAAATTTCTAAAATCATAGAAGCCCAATACCAGAGGGCCATTCAGGTATTGACCGAGAACAAGGACAAGCTTACGATTCTAGCCGAAAGGTTGTTAGAAAAAGAAGTTATCTTTAAAGAAGATTTAGAAAAGATTTTCGGCAAGAGACCTTTTGACAAGGAATTCGATCAAAAAGGACAGGAAAAAATATCCGATGATACGACTGCGCCTGACAATAGCGCACTAGCTAAAGAAGAAGGCGAAGAAAATAAATAAGAACATTTAACGTTTTCTTTAACCAGAAGAGAATGTATATTGAGTTTTACAAGAGCAAATGGGGCTATTTGACAAATTATTCGGTGGTGGCAAGCAGAAGAAGGTTTCCAAAGAAACAGCGGAAACCAGAGGGGCCCACATGCCCGATCTGAACATACCTGTAGACGAGAAATTTACCATTCATTTCAAGAAAAACGGTGGTAAATTCCTCTACTGCGATTCGTTTGGCGAAATCTCTCAGGCCGTCAGAAACATTGTCAACGAAAATAGCTGGCAAGATCACCCCTTTTACATCATCGACCCTAAACTCAAGGAAAAATTTTCTAAGGAAAAAATCAGTTTTACCGACAAGACACGAGAGAGCGAAGTATTTTTCACCACTTGTGAGCATCTTATCGCCCAAAACGGCTCTATATTGGTATGTTCAAACCAGTTGATGGACAAAAAACTGAACGAACTACCGTACAACGTCATCGTTTTTGCCACGACCAGCCAATTGGTGGAGTCTATCGGCGAAGGCCTAAAGACAATCAAAAAGAAATACGGCCATAACATTCCCGCAAACATCACTACATTAAAACACTTTCAACCTAACGAGGGTAATTCAGACGATTTTTTAACTTACGGAAGTAGTTCAAAAAATCTATATCTTTTACTTTTGGAAGACCTATAACATGAAAGAAGTTTTAAGGCGTTCGCTTACCGGGGCTGTTTACATCTTTTTATTACTATCTGCCGTCTTTTTAAGCTCGGATGCCTTCGATTTTCTTTTCATGATTTTCGGGCTGGCCTGTCTCAACGAATATAAAAAGCTCGTCGACCTCAAAGGACTGCACATCTACGCCGCCTATTTGGCGCTCTGGTGGGCCTTTATCTATTTCGTTAACGACATGAGCGTGGTCTACATACTATTGTTCTGCACCATTACCGTTAACTTTGCCCTTCTTTTTTATCTTTTTTCAAAAAAGGAAAAGCTTTTCAACACGGTCCAAAAATTTATAATCGGTCTTTTTTATGTGGGCGGGGGATGTATTTTTCTTACCATGATCCCTTATACCGACAATGACTTTGCCAAGTTTCTAATTATAGGTATTTTTATCTTAATTTGGGTAAACGATTCGTTCGCTTACATCGTTGGTCGTACCTTTGGGCGAACCAAACTGTTTCCGGCGGTATCCCCAAAGAAAACGGTTGAAGGCGCTTTGGGAGGATTGGTTTTTGCCGTGGCAACAGCCTATTTCCTAGCTAAATATGAGCCTATCGTTAGCCCCGCTCAATGGGTTACCCTAGCGGTGATCATTGTAGTTACGGGCAACTTGGGCGATTTAATAGAGTCAAAATTTAAAAGAGCTGCCGGTGTAAAAGATAGTGGTGCTATTTTACCTGGCCATGGCGGGATGTTAGACCGCCTCGATAGTTTAATATTTGCAGCACCGTTTGCGTATTTAACCTTAAATATTTTCGCCCATGTTTCATAAAGAGGGTCAAAAAATTATTCTTATTACCTTTTTTATCGTTTCCGCCCTTATCCTTGGTTCGCAGTATGCCATTGAGATTCCTTGGTTACGTCTTGGCATTCAGTTGATCGCGGTAGTAATCTTGATATTGATTCTTCAATTTTTCAGAAACCCGACCCGAAGAGCCAACAAAAACTTTGACGAAATATTGGCGCCCGTAGATGGCAAGGTTGTGGTAATAGAAGAAGTAGAGGAAACCGAATTCTTTAAGGACAAACGCAAACAGGTATCCATTTTCATGTCTCCTACCAATGTGCACGTTACCCGATATCCTGCCAGTGGAAGTGTAAAATATTCAAAGTACCACCCAGGAAAATACCTTGTGGCCTGGCATCCTAAATCAAGTACCGAAAACGAACGTACGACCGTAGTCATACGCACCCCAAAGTTCGGGGACATCCTATACAGACAAATTGCAGGTGCATTGGCACGACGTATAGTGAACTATGCCGAAGAAGGCGATAACGTTCAACAGGGCGAAGATGCCGGTTTTATCAAATTCGGTTCCAGGGTCGATTTATTCTTGCCTTTGGATTGCGCCATTACCGTTAAGTTAAACCAAAAAGTAATCGGTGCAGAAACCTGTATCGCCGCAGTAGTCAAAAGGAATGAAGAAGGAGAAATTACATATTGATTTCGACAAGGCGGTAGAGTTCATGAACAACTATACCGACCCTCTGCCAGCCGACTTATTGCTCAAGTTGTATGCCTATTACAAAATAGCCAATAAAAACTATAGCAACCCAGGAAGCAGTACCCCCCTTATCAACGCCTTTAAGGCCAATGCCCTTATACAAGCGAAGAACATCAAAAAAGACGAGGCAATGAAGGCTTACATCAAACTCGTAAAGAGCGAAGTGCAAAACAAGCACTGAGCCTTACCGAGCCCCACTCCCCTTTCACAAGTCTACTCATAAAGATCCTTTGTATCGGCCTTGCACAGCTCGTAAAAGAAATGTCCCATCTTTTGGGTAACATCATTAAAGAAGCGTTCCCCTTTTTCCTTGCTGGCCTTATGCGGATTACCCACACCGGTATCTTCACTGATCTCAGACCATTTTCGTTCGGCCCAGGCCCAACCTTCCGAAAAGGATTTGATCTTAAACTTTTTGGAAGCACCCATATTCCATTTTTCCCTAGAAAGAACCAAATCCGGTCTCAAATGAAGCATAAGACTGGTCTCCATTTCATCGGCATGGTCGCCTTCCTCCTCAAAATACAAACCTTTATCCAAGGCTTGCGGAAAGCTGCAAAAGCTAATGAACATCTTGGGAAACTTATACCCCAGTTCACGCACCAAAGGCTTAAAATTATTGCCCCCATGCCCGTTAAACAGCACTAACTTATAAAGTCCCTGCCTATTGAGCACTTCTACGATATCGGTCAAAATGGCCAACTGTGTACTTGGGTTCAGGTTGATATCGAGATAAATATCGGATTGCCCCGTATTGACCCCGAAAGGCAAGGTCGGCAACACGATCGGCTTCCCTCCCTTTTCCCAAGCTACACGCGCCGCTTCCGCCGTCAAATGATCGGCTTGGATATTATCGGTAGCATAAGGCAAATGATAGTTATGCGCCTCGGTAGCTCCCCATGGCAATATCACCAACTCAAAACTTTCCTCCTTTAAAGCCTCCCAATTCGTTTCGGCTAAAATGTAAGGTCTTATCATATATAATTCTTGTTTAAAATACCTAAATTAAAAACATTTAAGCCCATGTATTCCTTTTTGGGGCCGAGGCTTCAAAATAGGTAAAATATATTCCAGAAAACAGACTTATCAAAAAGTAAAGAGCCACGAGCCAACTTCCGAAGGGCACATAACTGTCAAGACCGAACCAATCGCCTGTAAACGAGATCAAGGCCAAGCCTAAAACACCCCTAAACAGTTCTATATACACGGCATACTCCTTGCGGTCCATCAAAGTGGTATAACCATAAACACCGGTGAAAACCACAAAGCCGAACAGAAACAGCCCCTTCGGCCCGATTGCCGAAAAATTATAGAACATAAACCATATAAAGCCCGTAGTGACCAACATTTGAAAAACCGCATATACTTTTAAAGCGGTCGATGCAGGGGTTTCGTAACGGGTAAAACCGTAGACATCCTCAATAATGGCTATGGGGTATTTTTCTTTGACATCATCGGGCCGCCAGCCAGTAGGCATAAACCAAATTCGAAACTTGTCCCAATAGTTTTTAGTATACCATGCATCACGGATCAAACGCCATAAGTGTTGAAAATTAATCGGGATCGGATTCCATGTCGAAGCGGGTTTCAACACCCCAAACTGAGGGGGTACATCATCAAGTTCTTCTTGAAAGGTACCGAAGCAACGATCCCAAATACAAAAAATCTGTCCGAGGTTCTTATCGATATACTCGGGATTAATAGCGTGGTGCACGCGATGTTGCGAAGGGGTTACAATAATATATTCGGCCCAGCCCATTTTACCTATGTGCTGTGTATGGTACCAAAATTGCGCGAAGAGATGAACGGGCAAAAGAATAGCCATTACCTCATTAGGCACGCCAAGAACCGCTGCAGGAATCAACAATAACGGAAAATAGCCGATCAAATTAGAGATAGGCTGACGCAATGCACAGGCCAAATTAAACTCTTCACTACTGTGATGGACCACATGCTGGTTCCAGAAAAAATTTATTTTATGACTCAAACGATGGTTCCAATATCCCGCAAAGTCGACTACGACAAAGGCAATCAACCATACCGACCACGTAGCCTCCATTTGAAACACCGCCAAATGCTCCAATAAAAAAGGATAGGTTACCAAGGCCACCCCTAGGCCCAAGGTATCTTTAATAATATTGGTAAAGCCCGAGCTTATACTCGATACGGAATCCATCACCTTATGCTTTTGGTCCTTTACAAAATACCCATACCCTATTTCAATGGCCAAGAGCACCATAAAAACGGGGATAGCATACAAAAGTGCCTGAGCATAGGTTTCCACTTGCCGTAGTATTACATGAACTCATTTAAACTTTTTTAGTTTGATTTTTTTCAGGGCGATTACGATGAATGATAGGTAGTTGAACCCTTTCCAACTCTCAACGGAGGTATCGAACCTGTTGAGCAGTGACCTGAAACTGTCGAT
>NZ_MWRZ01000015.1:0-66245 GCF_002211465.1 Zobellia sp. OII3
TTCAAAGTTCACTTGTAGGCTACCCAAAAAATATAGGTTGGCCAGTGGTCTAAAAGATAAAACCGCCTTAAAAAGCGGTTATGTGAGTCGTTATTTTAATGATTATGGGGTTGTGCAACGGTTACTTGTGTTATCTTCAATGGCTCCAAAAAAATAGAAGAACTTGAATTTACTTAAAAATAACATTTGTCCTATTTCGATATGATTATATGCTCACTGTTTTTTACAATATCGATTAGATATCATTTCATGGCTTGCGTAGCTTCAGAATCTTCTTTGAAACGAGTAGTGGATAATTATTTAATTTCAGTATTTATTAGCTCTAAAGTTAATCAAGATGATTGACTATTTCAATGCATTTCAATAATACCATATTCCCCCTGTTTACTTAAAACATCGGTCAAATGTCGCTTTACAGTTTGCATAGGTTCTTCATCTACATTAAATTCAGTAGTGAATATGAGAAATAATTTATTATTCTGCTGCACCCATATCCAACTTATGAAATTAAAATAGAGTTCCCGCTCTTCATACTCAATCAAACTCTCAAAACAAGATTTAGCTGTATTTTCATCTTTAAAATACCATTCTTCTATCCTAACATCCCCTGGGTTTTTTTGTTCTTTCTTTGTTAAAAAAGAGGCATTTATTTGTGTTGCTCTTGTAAAATCGTCGTTATCAAACTGTTTTGCCAAACTTTTGGCAAACCTTTTTAATTTAATGTCATTTATCCTCCTATCTAAATATTCTTTATTATTTATTTTCTTAGCTTCTTTATACAATTCGTTTAAGCTTTCATTGATTGTATTAAGTTGTACCGATGGGTTCTTATAAATGCTGTCAAACACAACACCGATTATTTTAATAGGAGGCTCTGAAACACTGTCTTTTTTTTGTTCCAATCGGTTAGTAATTTGTTCTGTATTTTGATTCTTATTTTCCTTACAACTACAGAATATCAAGAGAACTAAAAGAATACTAATAATTTGTTTCATCCTTATACAAGTGTTAATGGAGGCCGAGTAGCACTTTCATACTCAGCGGTTAATAATTGTTTGTTACTTATTTCTGTAAAGCTAGTCAGTCCTGTTAAATTCAAAATTGTATTGTTAAATCGGTCCCACTCGCCAATGCCACAAATTTCTACACACCCAATAGAACCAAAACCGAACATTGGATCCCTCGGCCCTCTATGGATAAAAAATCCATCATAGACCCGCCATGCATCTTCCTGCATCGTAGTGACCCAATCCCATGTTAGATTGTACGTTTGAGCTTCGGCCAAACCTACCATTCTAGGATGGCTAGAATAAGGTTTATGTACTCCAAAGCGTACGGCTTCAAAATCTTCTTGCACTAAGTTATTCGCAGCGTCCCTTCCCTCAACATAAACACGGTATAATGGAACTTTGTATAAAATTCGTGAATTTTGATCATCGGGAAAGCTTGTTATGTGTGCATTTCCTAACGTAAAACTGGAAACAATTATCTTGACTGGTCTCATAATAATAGCATTTGTTGGTATTGATCTAAATTTGAGGTAATTTATTCTTTAAATTTTGTAGGTGATTATATGGATTTTAAAACCTTGACCCTTAAAAATTAATTCAATGGTTATAATTGGCTACAATGCGTTTTTAAAGTAAACGTCATAATCTTCCCTTAATTGGGCATCTTAAAATAATCAAATCCTGCCTAATAAAAGTATAATGAATCGATTACTTATTTACTTATGGGTGTCGCCACGGAGGCTAATAAAGAACTGAGCTAAATTATAGTTATTTTTTACCTCAGTTCGTTGTTGGCAGTAGTATTTTATTCAGTTCGTTTGTCAAAATCTGTATTTTATGTTTAAAAGTATGTAGCTTGGAATTACTCTAAAATTTGTTTCGTTTCGTTGGAATTCAGATATAAAAATATCTTTAAATTCTGTAATGTTGGATAAGTTGTTAGCTGATAATCTATAAGAAAAATGGCTTTTTTCGGGATTGTAATTCAGATTGGCATTTATAAACCAATAGTCATTTTCGTTTATCGAATAATAATTGTTTTCAATTTTAAATAGCCATTGGTCAGATAATTTTAAGGTTGCACCTAAATTACTTTCCAAATACTCATTTGTTGAGATTTGATTGTCAAATTCCCCTTTTGAATAGTTGTACTGAAAGCCAAATTTAAAGTTTACTGGCAGTTTAAAATAAGTTGTTCCTTGTATTCTATAATTGGCATTATAATTTATGACTTCGTTAATATTGTTGTTTATGATTATTGGATTATTTGACCATGACTGTTGAGTACTGACTTTTAATGTGCTAGAAAATGCTTTTAAGTATCTTGTAATGCTTAAATTATAATTAGTCAATTTTCCTCCATCAATGATTTGGTATTCGTTAAAGTTTGTCTGTTCCGTAATCTGGCTGTTTAAACCATAACTTTTGTCCGCAAAGCTATGTAACAGAAAAGAGTTGATTAAAAACTGCTTTTTATAATTGTTAAAGGTGTAGAAAAAACCAAAACTATGATTGTTAATTTGTTGTATGTCGTTCGTTCCTCTATTAAATGTTCTATAATTGGTTAATATAAAATCCTCTGTTAAATATCGAGCTTGTGGCAAATTGTTTTGGTAGCTATAACTTATCCCAAAATTACCAATCTTGGTTTTTTTAGTATGAAACCTGATTTTTGGATTAATAAAAAAGAAATCCTTTTTGGTGTTATTGACATCTAAATAGTTTTGAGAAACACTTAACGAGCTACTAATTTTAAACAGCTTTGAAATATCGTAGTTGTATTTACCTAAAATTGAAATTCTAGTATTTTTATAATCGGTATTGTTTGAAATCGTATCGACTGGTGTTTGGTTATCAAACCTAAAACTGTTCTCAATCCGATCCCTATCAACAGTAGCTGAAAATTCCAATCCATATTCTGACTTTTTTCCTTTTGTAACTATTTCAGAAATCAGACCATAATAGCTTAAAGGCGTGTTGCTGTTTTGGGTTATGGTTAAATCCTCATCATTGTTGAAAATATCGCTGAAAATGTTGGGCTGAATTGTATAATCCTGTTTTGTATTGTTTATACCTAAATAACCATAAGCCAATAAAAGCGTATTGTTAGTGATTTTTTTTGTATTACTTAGATGATTGAAGAAATTATATTTTTTATCATCTTGAAATTGCAAAATATTATCGTTGTTAAAAATTAGGTTTCCTTTTGTTTCAGTTGGGTTGTTTTCAAATGTAAAGTCGTAGGTAAAATAGGTCTCGTTTTCAGAATAGTGTTTAAGCTCTAATTCTGTTACAAACGATAAATCTTTAATATTAACCCTGTTTTGTTCATTAAAAGAAATAACCTCTGGCTCGATAAAATATTCTGTAATGTTATCGTTTTGCTTTTCTATCTCATCATAAGTAAAGTAAGTTAGACTTCTTATTTTGGTTTGTTTTGATAAGTTGGTAACAAAACTCAAAGAGTTTAAAAACGAGTTATTAAAAATATCTTCGTTGTTTGAAAAGTTTGTTGATGACAGATTATCTATATTGACAAAAGTATTATTTGTTTTTTCAATCTTTTTACTGGTGTCAAAACCACTAATATTTAACTTTCCGGTATTTTTAACTTGCGAAATAGCTGTTCTTCCTATACTGTTTACATTTGTCAGGTTGAAAAACTTTATTTTCTTTTTTAGAAGTCCAATGTTAGCTGTTGAATTGTAACGGTTATAAGTTCCGTAGCCTAAATCAAAATTACCAAACCATACATTTTTTTTATCCTCTTTTAATTTTAGATTCAAGGCCACTTTCTCAGATTCTTGAAAGTTTTTCAATACAGGATTATCTTCAAAATTGTTTAACACTTCAACTTCTTCAATATTGTTGGCGTCTAAGTTTTTGGTCAACAATTTATATTTATCGTCAAAAAGGTCATCACCTTCAATTAGCAATTTGTCTATAGCTTTCCCATTCACTTTAATATTTCCATCAGATAACACTTCTATTCCGGGAATATTTTTGAGTAAATCTTCAACTACAGTTTCTGAACCCTCTTTAAAAGCTGAAACTTTATATGTTATTGTATCTTGCTTTACTTTTATTTTTTCCCGAGCCTCCAAAACAACTTCGTTTAATTGTTCTGCTTTTTCTTCTAAAATAAAGTCAAGATTGTATTCGGTTTTGTTTTCAATGCCTATTATTCTTTCTTTCTCTTGAAATCCTAAACTATTTGCAACTATTTTTAATTTATTAGACTCTCTACCTTTCAAGTTAAATTTTGTTTGATACCGACCATTTGTGTTAGAATAGGTATAAGCAATTATTTCGTTTTCTTGATAAACTAGAATTGTCGCATTTTGGACTGGTTCATTTTGAATTGAGTATAAAACACCAGAGACTTTATATTCTTGTGAGATAGAGAAATAGGTATTTATAAAGAAAAATATTAATTGAAGTTTTTTCATTTATTCGTCAAATGCCTCTATAAAAAAGTTTTTCATTGGTATTTCATTTTCAGTTGTATCAACGGCATCATAAGTTTCTGCTATCATTCTACCATTTTGAATATTTTTTTCGTGAAGATTTTTTAATAATTTTTTATACTCATCTAAGGTTATCCAATCAGTACTATCACTTTTGGGATTTGGTTTGGTGATTTTTATTTTGTTATCTAAAGGATACTTTATGGATTTAAAATAGAAATATACTTCTTTATTTGTATCATAAGCTTCAAGGATTAATCCAGGCAAACCTTGTAATTTCCATGGGCCATATGATAAAGGAATTGATTTTGTAAACCAAGCGGTATATTCTCTTCCTCTAAATATACCGATCGCTTTAACACATTCAAAAGTTCCAATTTTCTTTTTCTCTTTTAAGATTTTCCAATCTATTTTTGGTATATTTTCTTTAACATAGCTATACCCTTTGTTCCTTGTTAACATTTGATTGTTTAGTTCTATATAAACCTGATAACCCTCTTTAGAAGTTCTCATTGGTTTAACAAACACATTATCACTGTCTTTTTTTATAACCACGGATTTGTTGACAAAGCCACCTTCTAAAGAATCTTTAGCATACATATAACTTGAATGGTTATTGTTAAAGATTAGGACTGCATTGTAATCTACTCCAATAGGTGCGCCTAACCCCATACTTTGTTTGTGACCGTATTGCACTAAACCCATTTTGTCCTGCGAATAAAGGTTTATACATAGTAGCAAAGTAAATATTATTGTAAGTTTTTTCATTTTGTTTTTTGTTGAAAAAGCGGTTCTATGACTTCATAAAATATTTAACAAGATTCTTGGAATTGTTCGACTAAAGCTTCGATGTGTTCGTAGCATATTTTTCCACTCCAAGAATAACCTCCACCACCTCCGCAGTCAACTTCGATGGTTAAATTTGACACTACACCTTCATCGCAAGTACTTCTTGCTGGTGTTACCACAGTAATAGAGCCATTTTCAATAGGATATACCTTTACCTCCATAGGTAATATAAATTCTGTATTTTCTTCTACAGAAATTGGCTCGACTTTTTCATTTGTTGTAAAAGCAAAGCTTACAAATGAGCATAGTAAAATAAAAAGTACTTTTTTCATAATGTTCGATTTTAAAAGTTTAAAAAATGTTTATCAATAGAACCGCTTTAGGTTAATATTCAGTTTCTTCGTCTGTCGATATTACTGCCAACAACAGAATATGATCATTGATGCTATCCTACTTAATAAGTACTAAGATATTAAATTGTATATATGGAAAGGATTTTTCTTACAAAAAAATGTAAGACAGAAGA
This sequence comes from Zobellia sp. OII3, assembly GCF_002211465.1. Lineage (NCBI taxonomy): Bacteria > Pseudomonadati > Bacteroidota > Flavobacteriia > Flavobacteriales > Flavobacteriaceae > Zobellia > Zobellia sp. OII3. The sequence goes on from NZ_MWRZ01000015.1 coordinate 5,793, forward strand.
TTGTTGAGTTTTTAAAAAAGGCAAGGGGAAAGATGGGGGTGACCTTTACCTGGGGTCTTTATGGGGGGCGACTTATATTTTTTCGTCTTGTAACGGTTGTAATACTCTTTCTTTCCATCGAATTGCAATCTTGCCCTTGTCTTCGAATGGTGTATTTCCTCTGCTTAGTTCAATAAAGACATGATCACTGCTTAACCGGTCTACATGGTCAATTCGTTTTTGCTTTTTTAGGATGTCGATGGCCATCGATTTAAAGTTTGAATCTAGGATCGATACCGTTGCCGCCAATTGTGGACTTACCCAAAACCGTTGTTCGTTTAATTTATGGCATAGTTCCTTTTTTAGGTTTGGGAGGTCTTCGCGGTGTAATTTCAAAATAGAGATGCAAAAGATCAGTTGAGGTCTCCAATCGTCTTGCTTGATCAGAAGTTCCAAATCTTTGATGATCGTCTGCCTTTCATGGTCTTGGAATATATGCTCGATCGGGTTTAGACTAATTTCAAGGTTGCAATCTTTGTTCGACCTATCATTTCTTAAAGCCATTAAAGGCAGGTGATGCGGGTGCTCGCCGTCTCAAAAATCCGTGAATATGCCCAATTGATTTTCTTCTGTTGCCATTTACAAGTTCTTGCGTTTTTATTCTTTTTCATTGGTGGCCAATGCTCTCAAAAAATCTATAAAGTCCGAATAGACACCTTCCAATGATTCAAATTCACCAGTATGTTCAATATATCCAAATTGCCAATTATCTTGGGTGTCATATGCATAACAGCATCCGGCAAAATCATCTCCAACGATTAATTTTCCGGCCAATTCTTTCGCTGTTAGGGGATCATAGATTTCTTCGGGTTCCATTAACACATGTATGGCATAGTGGCTTGGGCCAATTCCGCCATAACCTAGCTGATTGTATAAGGTCTTTAAGTTTTTAGGAAGCTCTGAATATTTTGATTCAATCTCTTTGATCCATTCTTGATTTACCTCCTTAAACCAAGAGTCCGGATAAGTGGATTTAATTAAGTCGATCACTTCATTTACTTTCATATGCCTTTTGATGTTTGTTAAGGGCCATACCCATGGTATACCATACACAACGCTAGTATAGCATCATTGATACTATACAACTTATAAGGACTAAGATAGTAAATCACATGTGTTTATGAAGGTGTAGGCTTACGGAAAAAGCAAGATAGATTGCTACGGGTGTTTTAAAAAGGGCAGGGAAGGAGTTGTTTGTTTCCTGTCCTGTTTCTTTGTGGCGGGCCCTTATCATGCTATTCCAATTGCTCGGTATATTTTAGGAAAAGTAAATTGTTCTTGGGGTTTATTATTTTTTCGATTTCAGCTTCAGGACGATGATACAGTTCTGATAAATCGGCGACGAGGCCTCGGTATTCTTTTTCTTGAAGTTTTTCGTTTTTGACAAAGCCGAGCAATGAGGCTCCAATCCCGAATAATTCGTATCCGTATTTGTCGTAAAGTCTTTTGGCCAAAACATAGTTTTCAAAGGGATTTAGGTCACAACTGAAATATCCGTTGGGAAAGGCACAAATGGCTTCATAGGATTTTTCTACAGGAACTATTTTTGCGATTACATATTCATCGATCCACGCATACGGATTGGTATTTGCATCGACCAGGCGTTCCAGCTCTTCGTCATCTAGACTTAAGCCTTTTTGAAGTACGGAAGAATATGCTACTCCTTTTACGAGCTTGTCAAAATTGTTTTTTCTTATAAAGAATTCAGATGGGGTCGATAAGTAGCCGATGTGTTCCCCGTCTTCAAAGGCTACCGGGTCGACCATCGATAAATCGTAGTTTTCCGTTTCATCTAAATTATGGGTCATCGTCGAATGGCCACAAGTGTATTCGGCCTGTCCCAAGTCATCAAGGGTAAGCAACACTGAACTCCCCTTGTTTTGCCCTAAAAGTTGCCTGTAGGTCTCCATTAGTTCTTCAATGCTTGTATAGGCACTAATGAGAAAGCTTTTGCAAATTATGCCATTGCTGCATTGTCCTTCTTTAAGGGGTTCAATTTTCATGGTAGTTTATTTAATACGCTAGAACGTTGAGGTATGGGAAAAGTTGCCGTTGTATATGGAAAACGGGACTTTTATTCCACTAATTTAAGGCTTACCAAGGGCGCCATACGTGCTTTGTTGATCGTCATTGTTCCGTCGCCGACGGCAATGTTGTCGGCCATGTCAAGGGCTTTGTTGAATTCGGCCTCTAGAGGGTCTGGGCAGGCCATCATGGTAGAAATACCTTGGCCGATGGTAATCTTGAACTGATCGGTGATCCTGTAACTTTTAGATAGTACGTTGCAATTCATCTTTGCCTCAAGGCGTCTTTCTTTCGAATGGAAAATAAGGTAGTGCGTTTCCGGAGTACCGTTTACCGGCTTTCCGTTGAGTTCGACTACTTGCCATCGTTGATCCTCAATTTGCGGATTTCCCATTTTCGAAAGTACATAATGTGCCGCTAATGGGCTGGTGATCTCATTTCCGTCCATGTCCAATTGGCGAACACGGTTTTCTTCGACCTTAAAAGTGGCCGGACTGCTATAGTCTTCCATGCCTTCTAATTTGATATGGTTTCCTTGCCATGTGAATTTCCCTTTTAGGGTATCGGACGCGGCAGTGCCCTTCTTTTTCCAGACTCGGGTCAGAACATAGGTAAGGTCGTCTTTGAGGCTTAATTCGGTCGCTATGCCCTCACAATCGGCACAGGGCAGTAGGCCATAGTAATGCCCCTGCCAATCCAATGCGACTTCAGGGGTGTGATGGTCCTCAAAATCCTTGCTTGGGCTTTTCTTGTTTTTTGCCCCACAGGAAGAAAGTACGATAACTACGGTAGCTAGGGCGAGGGCGGAATTTAATGATGACGTTTTCATCTGTATATATAATGGTTTATGTGTTTATAGTGTTAGGGCGCTTAGATAGGGCCATAGGGTAGTGCTAAAATTCAGCTGGCATTTGGTAGTGCCCATTAGTAGATTGATGCTTCAAAGGTAAAGACATTCTTTTAAACGTGTAAAGTTTGGAGGTATATTCATATGAAGGGAGAACTGTGTAATGGATGCCTAGGTTCTACGAAGGTAAACACCGTATTATCGAAGCCTAGGGTTTTCGTCTTTTTGCTTTTTCCCTGGCAATTCTGTCATAGCTGGAATAATACAGATCGCTTACATCGGGGAAGTAATCGGATATTACTAGGTCGATCTCTTTTTGTGGGCAGCTATCGGCCGTTCCGCAGGGTAAACTGTCTTTGTGCAATCTTGTCCTGAATTTGAATTGACGCTTGAGGAAGGTATAGCTGATGTATAGGTCTACATACGAATCGGATACCGGACTCGATTTCTCAACCAAGCCCTTGACTTTAGTTCCATTTTCTAAAAGGGTTTTTAAGCTGATCGGCATTTGGGTTATTTTAATTTTGGAATTGTAGGGGTCCGTAAGGTCGTATTCCACGGGGTAGAACTGGTTTTTGACCGCTTTGCCCTGTCGGAAGTATTTGGGCCATCCGGCGTCGTCGGGGTCACTTGTGTCGTAATGCTTGCCGTCGACATAGAACTCATAGGAAATATATCCGTTTTTAATGGAATAGTTGACGTCGGTTACCCTTCCTATGGTTATTTTTCTGTTGGAATTCAAGGATGCTTCTTTTCTCCAGGTATAAAATGATAGTAGGGCTATAAGCGTGAAGAAAAGCGAAATAATGATGGCCTTTTTGTTCTTTTTTAGTTGCTCCACGAGTAGATCTATTTGTTTTTACCAGGGCTGGGCCAAGGCTTGTGTGGTGTAACTGTTTTTCCTTTTTGAATTACCGAACGAAAGTATACGGATTCCTTTATAAAAAATGCAAACCACAAGGGTAAATATAAAGGATCGGAAAGACTTTTTGGGAATGCCCTAGCCAACGGATTCGATGCTTACGGGCCTACTTGGGATATTCGCTTCTAAGTAAGCTTGTTTTATCATCTTTTAAAACTTTATTTCTAGGGGGTAATCAGCTTAGTGGATATATGGTCTAACATTATCCTTTTTTCGGTGGGCATACAAATTATATTTATGAGCCTGTCTCCCTTTGTGGTTTTGACATAAAGTGTAACCCTCATATTCCCTTCGTTTCTGTAGTTTTTTTTCTTCCATAATACGCTTGTCCTTTCGCGGTATAACGATTCTACAATAGTAAAGGTATCGAACTCTTTTTCTAATTTGACATGGTTTTCCTGTAGATACCTCGGTAGTTTCCCAAGACTTTCTTCGGAAGTGTTCAATAGCCCGAATTCATCCTTTTGAGGGTATTCCAGTTGTAAGTCCTCTAGGTTTTTATTTTTGATCAGGGTATATATTTTTTCACCGTAGGCGATAAAATCTTCAGGGATGGTATTGACAAAATAGGGGGGTCTTTTAGAAATTTCCTGTACGGGATACCTTTTGACTTCTAGTTTATTTTTAGAGACCCAATGGGTGTCGGTCTTGTGCAATTCATAGTGGAAAGGGGTAAAAGTCAAGATCACAGAGTCTTTTAAAAAGCTAAAATCGACACTTTTGGCATACTCTACCCGCTTATGGGTTTTATCAAGTCTGTTAACATACACAAAACGGTTGTGGTATTGCCTATCTCGGCTTAGGCCGTATTTGCTTATGGTATCCTTAAGGTTGTTGTAATTCTCGACTAGTCCTTTTTCATGGTCATCTACATAAAGGATGAATTTTTCTTGGACCTCATTAAGGTTCCCCAATGTTTTTAGGCGATTGGCTTTTTTTAGTTCCTGGGAATCAAATTGCCTTCTAAACTTTTTGAAATCATTGTTTTTGACAGCGGTAAAAATACTATCGATGTAAGTTGAGGGCGTTACAAAGGTTTCTTGTCTAGTCTCGTTTCCGGAGCTGTATAGAACAAGGGAAAGGAAGAGCAGTGTTATATAGGTGTATTTCATAGTTCCATAATTGATGGTGGCGCTCGCGCTGAGCATAGGTTAAAGCTATTCCGTCAGTGTGCTGTTTCGTTTTTTCTGTTCAGATCCATATCCGTATTGCCCTAGGTTTTCCGAGCCTTCGTACTTGTTCATTCGGTTTTTATTTTACTATGGATCAGTCCTTTCCAGAAAAGGGGGATGTTCGGTTCTAAGGTGTTTTTGAAATGAAAATCGAATGCAGCTTTTAAAGTGCCTTCTTCAAATCGTTTTCGGTCAACTGTAATGCTTCCGTTTGTAAGGGGGAAGATATTCTGACCTAAACCCCTGATACTATTAAAATCGACCCAAACCAAGCACGAATCGTTTTGTATTTCTATAATGAGACTGCTATTCGTTGAAACGTTATTTGCCGATTTCCCTTTGACAATTCCGTTTTCGGTTTTATGGAATTCAATAAAATCGGTTCCGGAGTATTCATACATCTTGTTTTGCGATCGTAAAGAGTGAAATACATGGGTGGTATCGATAAGGGCATAGAAGGCTTGCAAGGAATCTTTATAGATTTTTCCGGACGCATCTTTCATTCGGTCGGTTTCTAAGGGGCAATTTCCATCGCAGCTTAATTGTCCATGGGCGTTGCGATAAACATATTCAGGATAACTCCATTTGTCTTTGAAGGAAAAGTCGCCTTTTAAATTTTCTGTCCACTCGATCTTTAGCTTCCGATGGGTGTTCGTATTCTTTAAGGTTGTTTTGCACGAAAGTCCGGTTAGGACCAAAATAAATAAGATTACGAGCTTTATTTTCATAGGTTTAGGGGATAGGTGCGATTTATATAGTTACTCTATGGCCCATAAGAATCCGAATATGCCGGCGATAGCCCCTAGTATAAAAAGCAAGCCTCTACCAAATCTAAAAGCATTATGTCCAAAAGTTTCATAGTTTAATTTTTGGGTACTGTTAGCGGGATTGGTCGCCCAATCTTTGTTCATGAAACTCCCGATTCCGTAAATGAGAAAAACAACGGTGAACAGTAAATACGAGTATTCCGGGTTTTGCTCAAAAAAGATTTTTATCTGACTAAATATTTCGTCCATTTTCTTGGTATGACGCACAAGGTTTGAGCCAAGCGTAGTATGAAGCTACGCCGTTCGAAAACAGTGGCAGGGGAGTTGAAGCACAGGCCGGTTCCCGTTTGCACACGAAGCTAAAGCTTATGGTTTGGTTTTATTTGTTGTTCAAAGCTAAACCCAAAAGATTCAGCGACATTGCAATTATACACAGACCTTATCGGTTTCGGTCTAAAGTCCGTATTAGGCTTGGGTTTTGTTGTTAAACGTGTTTTCCGCCATTCTATTTTAACGGACCTACAAGAATGGGAAGTTGGGTGCAGCTCCACTTGCATAATCAATTCGGCACTAGTTTTTTTACCCATAACTTTATAAAGGGAGGGGAGGAGGCTGCCTTTTCAAATTTTGGACTTTATTCGACTCAAAGTTTCTTGTGAGATGTTAATATAAGAAGCTACAATCTTGTTCGGTAAACGCTTGACAATGTTCGGATTTATTTTAAATAATTGTTTGTATCGCTCTGATGCATCTAGGGTAGTAAATGAAATTAATCTTTTAGCGTTGTTTACATACGCCTTTTCCAAATAGATACTGTAAAAGTCCTTCCATTTGGGAACAAGGGTCATCAGATGTCTAAAGTCTTCGTGGGTGATATATAAAAGCTCACTGTTTTCGATGACTTGAATGCTTTCTTGTGCGGGTTCATTCGTTATAAAACTAACCAGTTCTGTAGCAAATTGATTTTCAAATGCAATGTAACGGGTGACGTCTTTGCCTTCCTCATCTATGTAAAATAGCCTTAGGCAACCTTTTTTCACGAAATAGCTCACCTGACTATGTTTACCGTGTGAAAGTAAAATTTCATTTTTACTTTTTTTGATGCTCTTAAAATAAGATAGCACGGTTTTTAAATCGTCATCTTCTATATGAATGTTCTTTTGTATGAAATTCGCGAGCTCAATATAATTTGTCATTTAGTAGTAATCTCTAACAAATTTACGATAATGAATAATGTCTTGTATGGATACGACCATCAAATCATGTTCGTGGGCAAGCCGTGTAATCGTGTCAATTTTTGCCATGGTCCCGTCGTCGTTCATCAATTCACATAGTACGGCTTCCGGTTTTAGACCGGCTAATTTCATTAGGTCGATGCTGCCTTCGGTATGGCCGTTTCTTTGTAGTACCCCATTGTCATTGGCCCTTAGCGGAAAGATGTGGCCCGGTTTTGCTAAATCGTGGCTTGTGGCATTTTCACGGCAGGCAACTTGAACGGTCTTTAATCTGTCTTTGGCCGAAACCCCTGTAGTTACCCCTTCTTTTGCTTCTATGGAAACGGTGAAAGGGGTTTGGAAGCTACTTGTATTTTCCTTTACCATATAGGGTAACTGAAGTGCGTCAGCTTTATCATTGGTCAGACAAAGACAGACAATGCCACTACCTCTTCTTATCATAAGGGCCATATCGCTAATGGTCATATGGTGAGGGGAAAAAATGAGGTCCCCTTCATTTTCCCTGTCATGATCATCGGTCAGAATAAGTCCCTTTCCATTTTGAAGGTGTTCCAATGCTTTTTCTAAGCGTATTTGACTGTCGTGCGAAGAAGCTGTTAATGGGTGTGGTTCTACAAGTGCCATTTTAAAATTTTATGGTGATTTAAAATGCAAAACTAAAGCGGTAATGAAGGAATTTATTTGACCTAGGTCAAATAATCGGAAACTTTTAAGTTCTTGGCCAGCGTTATTCCGAGGCCTAAATCGTGAAATGTGGTACGGGCTTGTGCAAATGTATTTTTAAGGGGGGTAATGTGTGTGCAAGGGTTAGGCCAAGCTTGTTTGCTTTGATTCGTCCGAAGCCCGATAGCTATCGGGGCAGCCGACCCTAAAGATAGCTTTGTTGCGCGTGATTTCCGTTTAGGAAATCCGCAAGCAATGAATTTTAGGCTTTGATGGCAAATCGTTTATTAATGCCGTTTTGGGCTCCTTGTTTTTTTAGGATACCGGAAGCTTAATATTATTTCTCAATGAACATGTTTAACACCTCTTTAGAATCGATGTCAATTCCCTTGATCTTAATTCCCGTTTTATCAATTAACAAATTATATCGCGTCTTATGGTCCGCAACTAGAATTGGAAAATTGTTTTCTTCAATCTTAGGAGGCTGAAATGAGTAATGGTGTGTATGGCCAGAGACCATTAAATCTATGCCTGCCTTGTTAAGTATGGGTACAAACTTTAACCTTACTTCAAGATCCCCATGCCATTCTTGTCCTCTGTTGTCATCATAGGGCGGAATATGCATAAAAGCTATTTTATGTTCGGCATTTTTAAAGGCATCTGACTTTACGACTTCCGATAACCAATTAGCTTGTTCGCTACGATATGCGTCAAAATCTGCAAATCCGTTATATTCTATATCCGAATCAGCCTTATCCTCTCCTGAATCCAATACAATAAACAATGTAGTTCCTATTGTATAGGTATAATAATATTTGTTATCTGGGAAATGAAAGTATTTTTTTAGTTCATGTGCCTTTCTGCCTCTTGTTTCATGATTTCCTCTTGCAATAACTAGCGGTTTATTTTGTGCAAATATATCAACACATGTATCTAGTACCCCATCATACAGATCGGATTCCGATTCAAAGGAATCCACAAAGTCACCATCTAACAATACAAAATCTGTTTTGTCCCATTCAACGCCTTTCAAAAGGCTGCCTACTTTTTCGGTATTTTCATGCATATCGCTTAGTACTAGAAGCGATATTTGTTCTTTTTTTATGGGCTGTGTTGTAAAATAAAGTGGTGCTCTTTTGTATACTTGGGTCGCCACGGTTTTTCCAAAACTCCTATCATCTTTTACTTCTGTTGAGTAGATACGATAGGCATATTTTGTCGCAGGATCCAAGTTTTTTAGTGTTACACTGTGTAGTACACTTATATTTTTTAGTCCATCAGATGCATTAAATATTTTCTCTCTTTCTTTTTGATAAAAATTTGATCCGTCTTCTTTATAGTATTCAACCCATGATATAGAATTTTTAGAAGTACTCCAATTAATTGTTATTTCATTGGAGGTTAGGTATTGAAGGTAGGGGCCATGTGTAATTTCAAGATTTTGGGCATACATCCATTGAGTGGAGCATATGAACAAAACGATGGCGTAAAAATCGCGTTTATTTATCATAAGTAGTTGTCTGTTCATTCAATAAAATATGTTTTTTGTCACAGTACTTATAGTACGGGGCACGGTGTCTGCAACAGTAGCGGGCGAGTTGATACCTTGGGAATGCTTCCCGTTACGCACTTGGCAAAAACTGTTTGTTTTGTCGTTTACGGTCCAATGCAAAAATTGAATATTTCGCTGACGCGTAATTTTCAATTTTGCGACTTGATAAATATACGCTGACCTTTAAATTCAGCCTTAAGGTCCGTGTTATGTTTAGGTTGTGTGCCTGTTGCACAAGTTAACGAAGAAACCATATGGGATCAACGTAATCTTAACGTTGGGTTGTTAAGTTTAGCCATGCAGGGAAAAGAGAAGATCCCGTTCGCCAAGGTGTTCAACGACGACCGTACGGTGGAGCCCACTTTCGGTCCCTTGCCCCAGTTCATGGGACTCAGGAAGATAAACAGCATAGGATGGGCAAAGGCCAACAAGGTGATACATCTCTCGGCGATCGCCTACAACCTGAAATTCACGAAATACCTTTGAAAAAGCGGGACGGGAAGCTTTGTTTTTGAACTCAGCTCCTTGTGGTACACTGGCGTTGTATCTCTATTCTTTCTATACTGCTTAATATTTATAAATTAGGGTTTTTTGTGAATTTTGATGGCAAAACCGTGTTCGCTTACCAGTTTGTTAGGGAGGTTAACTTGCAAGCCTTTGTCACCCAGTTTCCAATTAATTTTACCTTCATAACCAATTAGAGATACATCTTTTATTTTTTCCGCAGTGGGTGCACCCTTAGCCAGTGATTTAATATTAATTCTCCCGTCCTCTGGCCAAGCTAATACAATGGCAAAAAGCGTTTTGTTGTCTTTTGAGCGGGTAAAACGTATATCCTCGCTGCTATATTCGGTATAACTGCTTCCAAAAGTCTGGTGGCGAGGTGCTTTTTTTGTAGAAGGGCCTTCTCCGCTTACCTTCCAAGGACGTGTGGCATATATGGCTTCACCGTTTATTTTTAACCAAGCTCCAATTTCCTTAATAATTTTAATCTCATCTGAATCTAAAGTACCATCGCCCCGTAATGGAAGGTTAAGCATCAAGTTTCCGTTTTTACTCACAATATCCACAAGCATTGGTATTATTTCAGCTGCCTGTTTATACTTGTGTTGATAGTACATTTGTCTGTTATAATGCCATGTGCCGATACATTCGTCCGTTTGCCATGCATCAGGTAATATATCGGGTGCATTGCTTTTTTCAATATCGAGCATAATGGCATCACGTTGCTCTTCATTCAACATTTTGGTATTCATTACAGCTTCGTTTCTACCGTTCCATTTAGTGTTGGTGTTGTAAAAGTGTGCTGCCATTTTTAGCCCTAGGGTTGAATCAATCTCATACAATGGAAGCACAAAATCATCAAAGTAAATTTGGTCCGGTTTGTAATCGTCCCAAAGTTGGATTACACGATTGTAGTATTTTGTTATATAAGCTGAATCTGGAGTTTGAACACCTAAATTCGGGTCCCAGCTCCATTCGACAATATTGTTTGGGTTTGCTTTGTGATTTTGCTCGTATAAATCCTGAGGGTCATAGCCTTCCCACCATTTACCTTTTCCGTCAGCTTTTGTAAGCTTTCCATCGTAAGGAATACCGGCATATGGTCCTTCAGTATCAGCACCTTGTGCGGTTTCGTACCAGCTCCAGGCATGGGAAGCGTGTACACTGACACCAAAGCGTAAACCTAATTTTCGAGCAGCTTTGGACCATTCTCCGATAATATCTCTTTTGGGACCCATATTTACCGAGTTCCAAGGCTGGTATTTAGAATTGTAGTTGTCAAAATTATCATGATGGTTGGCCATTGCCATAAAATAACGAGCCCCACAATCTTTGTAAAGGGTAAGTAATGAATCGGCATTAAAATTCTCTGCTTTCCACTCATTGATTACATCTTTAAAACCAAATTCGGAAGGATGGCCGTAATGATCTAGATGGTAAAGGTATTGTCGATTTGTTTCAGTCCCAACCGTTCCCGTACTATCCGTAAAACGGTAGCCTGCTGTTTTTTCAATATACATATTACGGGCATACCAGTCGTCAGCTTCAGGTTCGCATTGTGCACCCCAATGGGCCCAAATACCAAATTTCGCATCGCGAAACCATTCTGGCGATTCATATTGCTTAAGAGATTCCCAAGTGGGTTCAAATGTTATAGGTTTTTTTGAATCTGTTTTTTCTTGTGCTATTCCTATTACATGATAAAATGTAAATAAAACAATAAATAATGTGCTTTGGTACATTTGTTTTCTTTTATTCATTTTCTGGTGCTTGAATATCGTACCAACTTGTTGTAAACGTCAGTATAAGAAACATAGGGCAGGTGATAAGCGATACGTTTCTGTTTGGTACAAAACCAAATATAAATATTTTGCTTTTATCATTTTTTGTAAATCCCATATTTTGTAGTTGGCAAGATTGCAAATACAGAGACCTTTCAGAAAGCCTTAACCGCCGTATATTTTTTTTCCTTGTGCCTGATGCACAACTCAAAATCTTAAACAAATACGTCCATCCTGATACTTAATGGAAATAATACCCTTTTAAAATCAGTAAGTTATGCTTCTTTATTTCAAAAAATAAGAGGATTGGACACCATGTCGAGTTGTGCAACGGTTACTTTTGACAGCAAAAATAGTGATACGTTTGAGTAAGTACGTTCTGCTTGTGGAGATTCAAACCTACTGAAATCTGTTCGAATACAGTTCTTCTGCACCATAGTACTTATTAAAAATAATCGATAGGTCTAGATGGATTTGAATGTCCAAAAATCGTTATTGGGCAGAGGTGCTTCAAAGGTCTGGGATTCTTTGGAGCTTGAGTTTTCATAGGTTATTTTCCATGCATGTAGGCAAATGGATAGGGGAAAGTATTTTTGATCCGAACCATACTTTTCATCTCCGATAATAGGAAGGTCTAAATTGGCTAATTGCGCCCTTATTTGATGGAATCGACCTGTTTTTGGCTTAATTTCTAAAAGATAACCGAAATCGTTTTTGTCTATAACCACATAGGAAAGTGAGCAGTTCAGGGCGTCTTTTGATTTTGTCGGGACGATGTCCGCTCTTTTTTCTAAGTTGTTTTTTACAAGAAAATTCACCAGGTTCCCTTTGTTCTTTGCCGGCTTATTCTTAACAATTGCCAAATAGGTCTTTTGAACTTTACGGCTACTGAAAAGGTTATTGAATTCTACAAGAATGCTTTTCTTCTTTGCAAGAATTAAGACACCACTTGTAACGCGATCTAACCTATGTATGATGCCAAGATAAGGCTTCCGCTTACTTTTTAAAAGGTGATTCAAAACCTGAGTCTCGACTGTGACCGCTTCGTAAGGACTTTTTTCACTTATAAGTCCCGCCGCTTTATTTACAACAATATAGTCTTTGTTTTCATGAATGACATCAAGTTCTGGCATTGGGAGTTTTACTTTTCAATTTTCGAATGGGGTAGCAGACGTTTTAACGTCTCTTATTTTTAGATTTACGTTTGTTTTTTAGGCGTGAATGACTTGCAGGAATCGCGTCATCAAAGGTGTTTTTAACTTTCTTCGGTTTAATGCTTTTCCAAGAATCATTTTCTTTTTCGGGCACTAATGCTTCTACCAAATCTTTTCTGCCTAATTTATTCAACGTATTTCTGATCCAGCCTTTATTTTCCCTTTTATACCAAAAAAAGAAGCGATGCTGCTCATCCTTTTCTTGTTTTGTTTTTGGAGTCTTGGTCGGTTTTAGTGTGTAAGGATGAAATCCACTATAATAAATAACCGTTGCAACCGTCATTGGTGTTGGCGTAAAACCTTGTACTTGTTCTAACTGAAAACCCATATTTTTTGTTTCAGCCGCTAGATTGGCCATATCCTCTACTTCGCAAGCAGGATGATTTGAAATAAAATAAGGAATCAACTGAAGCTTCAGGTTCTTCTTTATATTGATTCTATCAAAACGCTCTTTAAATTTATGAAAGTATTGAAAGGAAGGTTTCCGCATCAGTTTTAAGACGGGATCGGACGTATGTTCCGGAGCCACTTTTAAACGCCCGGAAATATGCTTTGTCATTACCTCTTCCGTATAATCATCTAATTCTTTAGGGTCCGCATTTTTATTGAATTCGGGCACTAACATATCGTGACGAATACCACTTCCGATAAATGATTTTTTTATTTTAGGATGTTTATCTACGGCTTGATATAACTTGGTTAGCGGTTTGTGAGAGGTATCTAGATTACTGCAAATGACTGGGGAAATACAAGAAGGGGCCACACATTTATCGCAAATGGACTGTACCTTCCCTTTCATCTTGTACATATTGGCCGACGGCCCTCCAATATCTGATAGGTAGCCTTTAAAATCAGGCATGTTGGCGACTTTGTCGACTTCCTTTAAAATAGATTCTTCACTTCTACTGGCAATAAATTTTCCTTGGTGTGCCGAAATCGTACAAAAACTACAACCTCCAAAACAACCACGATGAATGTTAATGGAAGTCTTGATCATTTCAAACGCAGGAATTGGCCCACGTTTATTGTATTTCGGATGCGGTAACCGAGTGTAGGGCAAATCAAAAGAAGCATCAATTTCCTTTTCGGTCATTGTTGGGTATGGTGGATTTATCACCAATATTCTATCTTTTACGCCTTGAAAAATTCGTCTAGCTTTAAGCTTATTAGATTCCTGCTCTATGACTTTAAAGTTAGAGGCAAATTTTTTCTTATCCTTTAAACAAACATCGTGCGAATGAATTTCTACATCTTCCCAATTTTTGTTTTTAGGGGTAGCTTCATCCTTATCAATTAAAAAAGCGGTTTGTTTTATGGTTTTTAAACTCGAGAAAGGCACTCCTTTTTGCAAGAGCTCAACCACTTCTCGCAGAGGTTGTTCACCCATACCATACACCAACATATCTGCTTTAGAAGTTTCTAAAATAGTTGGCAATAATTTATCACTCCAATAATCATAGTGCGTAACACGACGCAGGGAAGCTTCAATACCCCCTATTAAAACGGGAACATCCGGGAATTTATCTTTTAAAATATTTGAATAAACCGATGTGGCGTAATCTGGTCGAAATCCTTTATCACCATTTGGGGTATAGGCATCCTTATCCCTACGTTTTTTACTAGCGGTATAATTACTCACCATGGGGTCCATACACCCACCGGTAACTCCAAAAAATAATTTTGGCGTCCCCAATTTTGTAAAATCTTGCAAATCATCGTTCACATTCGGTTGCGGAACAATAGCTACTCTTAAGCCATAGCTTTCCAGAATGCGACCGATAACGGCTGGTCCAAATGAAGGATGATCTACATAGGCGTCTCCGCTAAATAGAATAACATCTAATTCTTCCCAACCCCGAATTTTCACTTCTTTGTTCGTTGTTGGTAACCAATCTGAAAGTCTGTTTTCTTGCATTTGACTACAAAGGTACGTTTAAATTTGTTATAGAACTTAACAATAAAGTCCATCAGAGCAACAGTTTGGCTTGATCGAAGCCTCTACATAAACTTGTTGAAAAATCCTTTGGCGCAACAATTACGCATGAATAAAATCCATCTGGGTGTAGCCATCCCTAAAAGCAGGTAAGGTTACATTTTTGCTTGAAACTCTAAATCAATTTTTGTTCTAAAACATTACGTTCCAAGGACGTTAAAATACGATGGTTTTTCACTCACGAAATGTTTTGTTAGTATTGCTAGCGACCTTGTGTATGAAACGCAGCATAAAAAAGCGCTAGCTTTTCGGATTGTACACGATCCGGATTTTTAAATTAGGCGGTATTCGCAAATACACACAAAGCTCTCGGAGAGCCTGTAATAGCTATGTTTTTTATACATTGTGCCTGTTGCACAACTCAAAATTTAAAATAAACACGTCAATCCTGATACGTAATCGGTACAATACCTTTTTAAAAACCAGTATGTTATGATATTTTAAATTTCAAAACATAGGGGGTAGACTCCATGTCGAGTTGCGCAACGGCCACTATTGTTAGCTTTAGTTATTTTTCAATCAAATGTGTCCAAAAAGCACCGCTAATATCTGTAATTTTCAGGGTGTATATTCCATTTGCCATGTTCGATAAAACCGTATGATTTAAGCTTATTCTAGCTTTAGCTCCCAATGGAACAATTAAGCTATGTTCTCCTGGTTTGATTTTGGCAATATAATAATTATCGAAATTCTCCTTTTTCAATTGAGCTAAATCTTCTTGAGTATATTGAAGGACTGTATTATGGTTTTTATCAATTAACTCAATTGCTATTACCCAAGAGCCGTAAACATCAACACCTTCTGTTCTAAATACGTCGAACGAAAGTGTCGAATTTTCAATTTTACCTTCTGTAATTTCTAGTTTAGGTTTTACGGATTTATTGTGTAGTGTGCCCCATAAGCCACCGTGAAATACTTGGTTGGTCATTAAGGTAATCCCAAGAATAAGCAAAGATCCTATTAATACTACTTTCGGGAAAATTCTTTCTTTGATAGGAATAGTACCAGAGCCAAGCCAAGCAAACCATTTCTTTTTGGTGAATGAATAATTATGATTTACAAAGTAGTTGTCTAATGAATACTTTCCACTTCCTGTTAAGAACAGAACAAATCCTGTGGCAATTCCCAACACTCCTATTTGCCATTCATCAAGACAAGTCGTACCAATCCATCCAGAACCTAAAAGTATTCCCATGGCCAAACCAAAAACGCCAATACTCATCAATCTTGTAAAAAGACCAAAAATGATAAATAGACCTACTATACCTTCAATGATTGTAAAGGCGACCATATTTATCCATAAAATGTCTGGGTTTTCTACTAAATATTGAATTATCGGTTTTATACCAAGTGCATTTGGTAAAAAGTGATTGAATTTCTCCCCAATGTAACCCGGTAGATCTGGGTCTAATTTGGTGGCTAGAATTGTTCTCCTCCAGAAAGCTGAAAAATAGGTCCAGCCTACTACAAGTCTAATAGCTAAAGCTAATAGGCCTGAATCGTTCTTTATATTTATTTCTTTCATTTTATTGCTTGCTAAATCGTTAAAGTAATAAAGCTCTTTTTAGTAAGATTTCCCCCATCAAGAATACGTGTAGCTAACTTCAAGATTCTTATCTTGAGTTATCATTTTTATAAGGGATTGATTATTAAATACAGTTGGTTAACTGATTGGTTTGAACGTAAATAGTCAACTACGAATAGACCTGGATGTTTTGGTATAAAATGTAAAGGGGTATGGAAGGAACCCGTTTAGAAGCACGGATTCGAAAGGTGTTGTTAACCTTTAATCGAGTAGGAAAATGAAAAGCAAATAACTCATTATTATATAAAAAGTCCTGTGCTTTTGTATCTGATGTTGAAGATGAATGGTTGATTTCGGCAATATCAAAAGCCACACAGCTTGTTGCCGAAATTGTGGTCCGACTTTTATTTAATACGTTTGTTTGAGGGAAATCTAGCTCGGCTTGTATAAAGTTCCTAACCTTACACGGCGAAAGTAAAAGCAACAATGCTAGTCCGAATACGGACAGGATTAAGTAGCAATTTTTTATTTCCAGCTTTTCTTTCATTCCGGGCAAAATTAGTATTCCAATTTTACAATTGTGTTATTTTTTTCATAATAAAATCTAACGGTTTCGAATATGGGTAGGTGATGGGGTGGCACTCAACTTTACAGGTACACACCAAACTGACACGAGCGCGACGAACTGGCGCAAGCATCATATCATAATCCGATAAATCAGGTTTAATTTTATCGAGAATAATTTCTAGTCCAAAACTATCCTTTATCGATTTATCATAAACCCTTTAGTTTTTATATTCTTTATAAGGTCATAGATCCAATAAAATCTAAAAAGAGTTATTTCGTCAAATAGTATATAGGCAATCTTCGTTTATTCATCAAGATATTCAAGGGCGACAGGCATTGTCGAATAAATACAAAGAATGATATTTTCTTTTCTAAATAATAATTTCACTTCAGTAGACAAACTAGAGTGATATAACTCCGGTTCGGATTCTAACTTCCAAAAGTTTTTATCTAGTTGCAATTCGTCCCATAGGTCAATTGATATCTTTTTTGATGATCGATCAAGATAGTTAGTCCAAGAATCAAGAGAGTCAGGTTCAACTTTTAATGCAAGTTTAATATTATAATCTGAAGGTCCAGGAATTCTACCTGTTCCATTGTCTTGGAACCATATATGATATTCAGCTTCAATAAGACCTGATTCCTTTGTTAAATACTTTTTTAGCGTTTCAATTTTTTCAGTCTTATCGTCAATTTGATAGCTGTAAATGTCTGCTGATTTATTCTCGGCTTGACAGGCATAGATTATGAGTGTTACCAAGACTAAACAGTATTTGTGGATTATTTTATCAGCTTTGATCATACTCTATTTCAATTGAAGATAAGGCTTGGGCTAAGTGCAGATCGGAGGTACGACATCTGCGACAGCAGTGGGCGAGTTGGTGCGCTGGCCTGTTTCTGTCTACGAACATAGCTAAAGCTTTTTGTTTAGTTCTATTTTTTCTTGTCCAAAGTTAAATTTTGAATATTTCGCTATCGCGTAATTTTTAATTTAGCGACTTTATAAATGTACCCTTTTAAAATCAGTAAGTTATGGTTTTTTTATTTGAAAAAATAAGGGTTTGGGACGCCATGTCGAGATGCGCAACGGTTCTTTGTTGTGTATAATGTTTTTTACTCTTTTACTTCTGTATACCCAGGTAACCCGTGTAAACATTTTATAATTTGGTTTCCACCAGGTTCTCCAGCGTGATAGTGATATCCTCTTTTATCATCGGAATGCCCACCACATTCGTCCAAATCTGTTGGCTTGTTTCCGTTTTTATCCAATAAGCCATAAATTGCAAATCCGTCGATTGCATAACCGATAATTGGCGAGTGAATATCAGTTTGCGGAATTTCTTTTGTTGAGCCGGTAACTGCGTGATAATGATAGCCTCCGTGCGGATTTACGTGCCCTCCGTGGTCATCTAAAGGCGCTATTGTATGAGCTGCTAATATTGCGTGTGTTGGTGCAGGTGGGTCATACTTAACTCCGTTGAAAGCAACTCCTATTCCTCCTCTTCCAAAACTTTGAGCGGTTTTTATATATTTTGGGGTGACTGGAATTACAAAAGTGGTTACTTGGTCTTTGAAATATTCGGGCAAGCATTCTACACAATGGTTATGATATTCTTCCTCTACATTTGGTTTTGCTGCCGCCAAACAACCCTCTTCTGTATCGGTTACTTTAATCGTTCCATCTTCTCTATATAATTTCCATTTGTCATCGCTGTAAAACTCATCTAATTTAGCAATAAAGTGTCCTGAAACATCATAAACTTTATCATCTTTAAACCAAATTCCAGCTTTCTCCATTCCATCCTCGATATGTCTAGGACACCAAGGTCCCATTTTATGCTCAGTTGCTTGGGAATTTGTTTTAATGACATAACAAAGTGTCTCAATTCCGTTTAATTCAACTATTTGCTTTTGTATTCCATCAATTATGTTTTCTGAAATAAAATAATTCGTATTTACTGGAATGGTCATAACCGAAGCGTCAATCTCATTTGACAAATTTGTATTTGTTTGTTGTGGGGGTCTATGCTCTTGATTCTTTTCTGCTTTATTAAGTTCTTCTATGGTCAAAAAGCCATCATTGTTACTATCTATATTGGTAAAATCGTCAGCGATTGGTCCTTTTACTTCACTTTTCGATAATTTTCCGTCTTCGTTACTATCCAATTCAGAAATTATCTGTGTCGAAGAAGGTTTTTGTCTATTTGGTTCTTGCTGTTCTTTTTTTTCTTGATTTGATTTGCAAGAAATCAAGATTGAAAAAGTCAATAGTATCAATAACAGGTTTTTCATTTTATTTAGATTCTTTTTTAATTCGCAATGGTTACATCTAATCAGCACTATTTCTTGAATTCTGGAAAGTTTTTCAATATTTTACACAATGCTTACGTATAAGAATAGTTGAGGATTTGCGTGCGAGGTTTTTCCGAAGGAAAATCAGAAGTAGTAAACTTGCAACGACCTTTGTTTAAGCCTAACACCAGCAGTTTTTTATATACGGCGTGCCTGTTGCACAAGTTAACGAAAAAAACATAGAGGGTCAACGTGATCTTAACGTTGGGGCGTTAGTTTTAGGTATGAAGGTAAAAAAGAGGTGTCAAGAAACGCTGTTCGCCCATTAGCAGTTAAGCGAGCGTATTCCGAAGAGCAATTTTTACAGAAGGTTAAAGGAGGTCTTGGAGCTGCGGTTCCTATATGGTCTTACCCAAGGCTATTATGGGGACAGCGGCCAAAAGAGCATAGAACCGGTAGTCTTCTTCATACTCTGTCTTGTGGGGTATGTGGAGAACATCATCAGCGACCGTAAGCTTATGGCGCATTGTTCCCTGCGGTGATTTCCTCTCGTTAAACCGAACATTTTTTGTATTATCTGAACAATTTTTAAGTGTTGTTTTTTTAGATTACCAAAATTTCCAAAAAGGTTTTGCTTTCTTAGATTCGCCTCTTTTATTATTTTGTTCTTGAAGCAATATATCGTTTAATGTCTCATTCATAATTTTTACCTTATATAATTTCATGTCAAGACTTATTTTATTTTCATCGATAATTTTTTCAATTAAAGAGATACATTCTTTGTCGTTTACATATGCTTGTAGATTTTCAAAATGAGGTGGATTGGGAATATCCAACAGCCATTTTTCTTTCTCATTTATGAATTGGATAGATTTATCATTTTTATCTACAAAACCAATAAAACTTTCATCTTCATCTACTAATTCTAAAAAAATATTTATAGCATCCTCTGCATTAGTTTCAATTGGATTATCAGAGTTTATACTTTTATCCGTCCCATAATTTGTATAAAATAATTTCATCTTTAAAATTGGGTTAATAATTCAAATTTTGTTTTTTATTGAATTGGTGCTAACGGTTGGGCTGAGCTAAATAGGGCAGGTGGCACGCAACCAACCTTCCGTCTTACACTTCGTCAAAACTTTTGCGTTGTGTAATTATCTTTATTTTCTAATTGCCAACTTAGCGCAGCGTTATCACGAATTCTTTATTGAAAATAGAAATCACATGAGTATATCCGAAAGGTTTGGTGGGCTTGGAAAACTCACCCAAGCCTTTAAATTTGGCACTTTTATGCCCTATTTACTATAGCCATTATTGTGCTTTCGTTATTTCTCCAGTTCTTGCTCAATTTCCTTTAGTATGGTTTCTATTTCCTTCTTTATGCGACCAAATAGTCGCGGTCCATTCGTGGCATCAGCTAACAATCGATAACCCAGTAGGTAATTTTCAAATTCAATTGATTCGAACACCAGCTTGTTATCGAGCTTTTCGGAAATCGATTCGTGCTCAAAATTCATAAATCCTATATCCGTCACTATTTTCCGTATACTTCCCTTTTCATAAAGAATAGTACGCAATTTTTCGTCTGTGAATTCAGCTCCATTTATTTGTTTGTTTAAAAAATCCAAAGAACTATTAAAAGAGGCTAAGTTTTGCCTTAAGCTTTTATTCAAAATCATATTGAGCTTACCTGAACTAATGATGTCATTTAAAACTCCTGTTGCCGGTACATAGCTGATTTCACTGCCGAAAATAGGGGCGAACTTTTGGGAAATTATTTGACTATTGACTGTGTCAAGCACATTTTTGTCAAATAAAGTCAATAGATATTCAAGTGACTGTATACGCAGCTCATTTTCTTGAATAGAGGCATTTATTTGATTCAGGTTCGTTTCAAATTCTGATTGTAGGGATATTAAATATTCCTGCTCTAGACTTCTTTGTTCGTTGTAATTATTGTTATTGTTAATCTGTAAAGCGATTAATATTCCAATCACAACGAGTATAATTTCACCGATAGCATAAAGTAGATATTTACTGAATTTATTTTCAGTCAGCAATTTTTGGCGAATTTTTCTAAAGAATTTTATCAATGGTTACCGGTTGGTTATAATGTTGTACAACTGTTAGTATATGGTGACGAAGCTGACGATAGGAAGCTATACACTATATAAATTGTGTGTGCCCAGCATGGGCATCTTTTATTTATCGAAAGGTAGCTAATTCATTTAGAGGGTGCAAGTCCCTTATGGGCAGGGGTAACGCCCTGAGCCATTAGTAAGTTGCAAGGGTGGTAATCGTGAGGTTACATCTGGAGGAAGCGACCCTACAAAACTTGGTACCGACGAACAGGAATCGCATATGAGGCATAAATGCACGGGTAAGTAAGCAGATCATTACAAAGCCCATAAGAATACCAAAAGTGAACTAATGTAGATGCGGCAGGAATCAAGTGAAAGAAGATGTTCTTACCCCGATAAAGATCGGGGCAGGCTCTGGGGAGGTCTCTACAACTACGAGTTGGTTAGGTAGAGAAGTCAGCCGATGACATAGTAGTCGTTACCCTGATAGTATCGATAGAGGACTGAACGGTAATGGTCTTTAATAGACAGAGGAGCTTTTTTAATTTTCATAATGAAGTAAACATGTCCGTCGAGAGTGAAGCTTCCGAAGCATACAGCCTAATGCCGCCTAAGGGCTTTTTGAGTTTTGGGGGTGGTATTCCTATGCGTCCTCCTTATTTTCCATTTGCGCTCCTATAAAAGGTATTCTTGGGGCTAAAAAATAACCGGTCAAGCTTGCAAACAGTATGGGGATAAAATGTCCGAAGCCGGTCAAGGTAGCGAGCAAGATGGTCGTGCTCATTGGGGTTCGGGTTACGCAGGCATTAATGGCGGCCATACAGCTGACAATGGCCAATGTTAGGTTGACCGTTGGAAACAATTGATGGATAATCAATCCCAAGGTCGTCCCGACGAAAAACAAGGGAATAATAAATCCGCCCCTCCAACCTGATGTCACGGTAATTGAAATGGCCACTAGTTTAAACACCAATATGGCGATCAATACCGTCAAGGAAAAATCCCCGGCAATGAGTTCGTTAATTTCGTGATGCCCGAAGTATCGGGTGATCGGAAGGTAAAAGGCGATGGTTCCGAGCAAAAGGCCACCGATCAGGGTTTTAATGTAAATGGGAATGGGGCTTTTCTCGAATACCGATTTAAAAAATTTGGTGCAGAAAATAAAGCCCCAACCAAAACACGCCCCGATTATGGCAAAGAGAACGGCATAGCCGAAATCGAAAATCCCCGAATATTCATAGGCGGATAAATCCCATATAGGCCCCAATCCTAAATGGACGATCAGGGCAAAGATCAAATAGCTAAAGCAACTTGCGACAAAGGCGGGAATTATAGCTTTGTAATATTCTACCGCGTGCTTGTGGTGGAGTATTTCCAAGGAAAACAGACTACCGCCTAAAGGGGCCCCGAACAAGGCCGTAAAACCCGAGGCCATGCCTGCGATACTTAATGAGCGTAATTCTTCGCCCTTTAGCCGGAAGATTTTTCCGATCCAAGTGCCTGTCGAACCCGTTATTTGTACCAATGGGGCTTCGGGGCCGAGACTTCCGCCCGATGCCACACATAATAAGGACGACAGCACCATTGAAGGATTATTTTTGGGGTCAAGCTTCCCTTTGTTGAACCGAATGTTGTTCACGATCAAATGGATTTCTCCCGGGTCTCCGATAAAGTAGATTACCAAACCCGCTAAAAGTCCGCAAACCGCCATAAAGGGAATCACTTGCCATCCAGTGAAAAAAGCGAATTGGTGGGTCAAAAACTCGAGTGCGATCCAATACGCCCCCGCAATGGTTCCGCCTACCAATCCAAGAAAGGCCCACAACAAAAACGTGCGACTAAAGACGAAGGGGTTGAACCTTACGGGTTGGTCTAAGATGTTGAGGTAGCTTACTAGTTTCTTTTTGCTCTTAAGTTTCAATGCGTAAAATCGGCTTTTATATCTTGTAGAACTTCATAAAATCGGTGCAATGTACATCATTATACATCGAATTCCGAACACGGCTTCTGCCTTTATTTTATTTTTTGGGTGAGGAGGGGTGTTGGTTTTTTAGGGACGGGAATTTAACTACAATTTCGTGTCGCTTGCTTTTCTCATTGAGGAAGCCCTGACCACCAAATCGGTCTTGAGGGTAATGGTTTCGAACTCTACAAAACTATCGGTATCGTCTATCTGTCGGATCAATAGGCTTGCGGCGGCCTGCCCCATTTGAAAGGCGCGGTCGTTAATCGTGGTAAGGTTGGGTTCTATGACCCTTGATATGGGGTAATTACTAAAGCCCACTACGGCTATTTGCTCGGGAACCTTGATATGGGCCTTTTGAAAGACCTGAATGGCGCTGATCGCCGTATAATCGTTCGAACAGAACAATCCGTCGGGCAATTCGGGTAGGGCCAGCATTTTTTTTGCGCATTCGGCCCCTTCTTCGTAGGTCAGGTTCTTGGTTTCTAGAATAAGGGACGGGTCTATGGGCAACTTATGTTTTTTTAAAGCCGTTTTATAGCCCTCCAAGCGGTCTTTAAAAATGTGGGTCGACTGGTTTCCGGCGATATGGGCGATGCGGCTACAGCCTTGTTGGATAAGGTGCTCCGTTGCCTTAAAGGCCGATTCGTAATCGTTGATGACAATTTTGTTGGCGTTAAAATTGGTCGGGACGCGGTCGTAGAAAATTACGGGTACCCCCAATTTGGCGAATTTTTTAAAATGGGCATACGACTTGGTCTCGTTCGAAAGACAGATGATAATGCCCTCGACCATCCTGTTTTGTAAAATACGGGTAATCTCTTTTTCCCTTTCGAAGGAATCTTTCGATTGAAAAATGGTAACATTATATCCCTTGCTATAGGCGTACTCTTCAATACCACTAATGACCAGGGAGTGGAAGTGTATATCGATCTTGGGAACGATAATACCGATGGACTGGGTTTTCTTTTTTCTAAAACTCGAGGCAATGGAATTGGGGGTAAAGCCTAGTTCGTCTGCCTTTTGCTGGACCAGTTTACGTGTGGCATCGCTAATGGCAGGGTGCCCCGAGATGGCCCGTGAAATCGTGGAAGGCGATAAGTTCAGCTCCTTTGCCAAATCTTTTAAGGTAACTCTGGAATTCCCCATAAGTAAATTTTAACAAACGTTTGCGTAAATTTTACAATCTCAAATTAGAAGAAATATTCTCTAAACGTATATTATGATGTGTATATATTGCAAATTTAACATTTTTTAGCCAATTATTCTTAAGTGGGAATAAAATTTAAGGAGATTTTACAGTTATTTTATGCAAACGTTTGCATTAATTCGATCTTAATTTTATATTTGAGATCATTAGGCGTTGATAGTTCTTTTCTAATAACCAGTTAAACATTGTTTTATGAGTAAAAAAAGTAAATCCGATCGTTCGCATTTCGGTAGTCGAGAGTTCTTCTTAAAGACTGGTATTCTTTGGGTGATGTTGTTTTTCCTTCATGGTTTTGGCTTTTCGCAAGAGCTTCGGATAGTAGGGAAAATTACCGACCAAGAGAGTGGTGAACCTCTTATCGGGGTCAGTGTCGTGGAGAAGGGAACCACAAATGGGGTGGCTTCCGACTTTGATGGAAAGTATATAATAAAAGTAAATTCCCCTGAAGCCGTATTGAGCTTTTCTTCTATGGGTTACCGAGCTGTAGAGATCCAAGTGGGTGAAAAGGAAGAATTGGACCTTGCTTTACAGCTGGTAGCCAATCAACTCGACGAGTTCGTCGTGGTAGGCTACGGTAAAAAGAAGAAGCGGAACTTGACGGGGTCCGTGGTGTCCGTCGGTGTGGAAGATATTGCCCAGACCAACCAACAGGATGCTTTGAGCATTTTACAAGGACGGGCCGCTGGGGTACAGATCGTTTCCAATTCCGGGGCGCCCGGTGGCGGTATGACGGTAAGGGTCAGGGGGAATTCTTCCTTGAACTCGGGAAACTCCCCATTGTACGTGATAGACGGGGTACCCGTTGAATCGAATTCCCTTTCTTCGTTGAACGGAACGGAAAACTTCGGTTTGAACCCGCTTTCCGATATCAATCCCAATGACATTGAATCCATCGAGGTTCTGAAAGATGCGGCTTCTACCGCAATTTACGGTTCCCGTGCCGCAAACGGCGTGGTGATGATCACGACCAAAAGGGGAAAGGAAGGCAAAGGCCAGGTGAATATCAGTTTTACATCGGGTACGAGCCAGATTACGAGAAAGCTCAGTGTCTTGAACGCCTCCCAGTACCGACAGGTGATTATAGATTCTTACCTGAATATGGACAATCCCGTTGAACCGAACTGGACGGTCATTGATTCCTTGAACCCTAAAAACAATGGTGATGTCGATTGGCAAGAAGAATTGTTGCGGGTCGCGCCACAATATAAGGTAGACGTATCGGTACAAGGTGGTTCGGAGAATGCCAAGTATTCATGGAGTTCTTCCTTTTTGGATCAAGACGGTATCATCCTAAATTCCAACTACAAAAGGGTGACCTCGCGCTTAAATGTTGATTTTGATGTTTCCGACCGATTTAAAATTGGTCAGAGCATTTCCTATACGAACGGGGTGAATAACCGAATAAACGCGGGGGGAACGGGTAACTTAAGTGTGGTCCGTGAACTCTTGATCAGACCGCCATCCTATGCCATGTATTTGCCCGACGGTTCTTTGAACGGGTATCAATTTGGAAAAAGAAATCCCGTAGGTCTCGCCGAATACGCAACGCATTTGAACAAGACCAATAGGGTAATCGGTAACCAATACGGTGAATTTACCTTTTTTGAAGGATTGAAGTTGCGCAGTAACCTGAACTTAGACTTCCTCAATATGAAGGAAGACGAGTTCCTTCCATCTTCCTTAGATTATCGGGAAGGCTACAATTCTGGGGCGACCAGCTCGCTCAACAACTTGACTTGGGGCAACGAAACGTTTTTGACCTATGACAAGGCCTTCAACAAGGGGCATAACCTTAACGCCTTGGCGGGCTTTAGTTTTCAGGAATGGAACTATGAGCGTACCGGCCTTGAGGGAATGTTTTTTCCTAGTGATAACGTCATCACCTTAAATGCGGCGGGAACCATTTCCGGACAAGAGGCCAACATCCATACCCAACACTCCATGTTGTCGTATTTCGGAAGGTTGTCCTACGATTACAAAGGCAAGTACTTGCTGGAGATGAACCTGAGGGCCGATGGTTCTTCGCGTTTTGGTAAGGATAACCGTTTCGGTTATTTTCCTTCGGCTTCCGTGGGATGGAGGTTCTCCGATGAGAATATATTTGAAAACGTAAATTTCCTTTCCGATGGAAAATTAAGGTTTAGCGCGGGACAGACGGGTAACGAAGCCATAGGAAACTATACTTCCCAAGGTGAATTTTTAGTGGGCACCAATTATTTGGGGTATTCCGGGGCATCGCCATCGGTAATGCCGAATTCTGGACTCACCTGGGAAACCACTACCCAATACAATGCGGGCCTGGACCTGTCTTTTATGAACAACAGGCTCACGGTCAATGCGGATGTCTACCTAAAGGAAACGAACGATTTGTTGTACAACGTACCTATACCTAGAACTTCTGGTTTCGCTTATAGCACGCAGAATATAGGAAGCATTGAAAATAAAGGGGTAGAACTCCTGATTTCTACGCGTAACTTGGTAGGTGACTTTAAATGGGATACCAATTTTAATATCAGCACCAACCGTAACGTGGTAAAAGATTTGCCCGACGACTTGTTGACCAATGGATATATACAGAACGGAACCTATCATATCTTACAGGAGGGATTGCCGATAGGTACCTTCTACGGATGGAAGTTCAACGGGGTATATGCCCGTGATGAGGACAATGTAAACGGTATTACCAACGGGGCCCTGGGCAAGGTGTTCAAAGGGGGCGACCCTATATGGAACGACCTTAACGGCGACAATATCATTGATGAAGACGACCGTGAGGTTATCGGGGATGCCCAGCCTGATTTTTTTGGGGGGATCACGAACAACTTTAGCTATAAAAACTTTAGTCTTGGCGTCTTTATGCAGTTCTCTTATGGCAATGATATTTATAGCGAGATCAACCATCAAAGAAATTCAGTGGTCCGCTATAACAACCTTTCTACCGATGCACTCGATAGATGGCGTGAACAGGGCGATGTTACCGATTTTCCAAAACCGGTTCGCGATGACCCTATGCAATCCGATAGTCGGGTACAGAGCCGATGGGTAGAAGATGGTTCTTATTTAAAGCTAAAGAACGTCAACCTGCGCTATAGCTTCCCTTCTAAGTTGATCAGTTCATTCGGACTTAGTAAACTTGATGTGTTCGTAACGGCGTCCAATTTGATTACTTGGACAAAGTATACCGGTTTTGATCCGGACGTAAACTCTTATAATGGCCTGCGCGCCGGTATTGACGAGGGGTCCTACCCACAGAGCCGTACCATCATGACAGGATTAAACTTTCAATTTTAAAAAAAAGGACCATGAAAAATTATAAAAAAATACTTTCGCTCATTCTTATGGCAGGAATATTTTCTTGTTCCGACGATATATTGGATAAGGATCCCCAAAGCGGTTTTTCCGCCTCGGGTTTCTACCAGACCTCAAGTGATGCCCAGGCCGGGGTATACGGTATCTACGATGCCGTTCAATCTACATTTTCCTTGAACTTTTCCTTTTGGGGGGAGGGTAGGGCCGATGCGGTCGATACAAACCACTCGGGCGACCCATTGCTCATGAAGCAGAATGCCTTGAACAAAACCATGACTTCCGCCCGATGGAACAATCTGTATGAAACCATCAGCCGGGCCAACTATGCCATAAAATACGTACCGGGTGTTTTTGAGTCCGGAAACGATTTTAGCAATCAGTTGGTGGGGCAGGCAAGGGCACTCAGGGCCTTGTCTTACTTTTATGCCGTACGTGTGTGGGGCAATGTACCCATGATATTGGAACCCTACGAAAGTTCGGAACAAGGGTTCTTTGTCGAAAAAACGGATAAAGAAGCTATTTTAGACCAAATAGAAGCGGACTTATTGTTTGCCGCTGACAATTGTCGCGAGAGCTTTGGAGGGGAAAGAGATCGCCTCTTGATTACCCAAGGTTCGGCCTATGCCTTGCTTACCCAGGTGTATATGTGGAGGAACAAATACGAAGAGGCCGTAGACGCTGCCGAAAAAGTGATGGGCAATAGTTTGTACTCCTTGGTGGGGATAGGGGATTGGTCAAAGATTTTTTCGACCGGTTTTTCAAACGAAAGCATTTTTGAGATCGGTTACGATGAAACACAGACCAACAATTTAAGGGTGCTTTACGCCTTGGGCTCCGATAGCCACTATTTTCCCAGTGAGACCTTTAGAAATTCCTTTGAGGAAGGCGATTTGAGAATGGACCTTATTTATGATGTGACGGCAGAGCAGCCTAAAAAAATCTGGAAGTTTTTCGGACAAGGGTTCAACGACGAAAGTCCGGATCCCTCCGATAAAAATATAGTAATGGTCCGATTGGCCGATATTATGCTTTTAAAGGCTGAGGCCCATAATAAATTGGGGCAGGTAAATGAAGCTTTAGGACTCTTGAACACTATTCGAACCAGGGCAGGTCTGGCCGAGTTGACCCAAGACGATGCCATAAGTGCCTATGGGGATGTGGAATCGGCCATTTTACACGAGCGGTCCATAGAGCTTTCCTTTGAAGGACACCGTTGGTTCGACCTAGTGCGGACCGGTAAGGCCATTGAGGTGATGAAGCCGATCAATGGCTTAAGTGATGAAGCCAACTTGGTGTGGCCATTGCACGAAGACGCCCTAAATAGAAACCCTAAACTCGTACAGAACGCTTTTTACTAGAATCCGGTTCATTTATGTGTTCAATAAAAAAATAAAACATGAAAAATCATATCATAAAATTCACAAAACCCGTTCTCCTTGCCGCTGTTTTCATAGGTGGGGTTTACAGCTGTGAGATCCAAGAAAACTTTGATTATCAAGAGTCGGGTATAGACGGTAAGTTAGAGATTTCCGCTTGGGAATTTATTAAAAGGGATACCTCCTTGTCCATGTTCGAAAGCGCCATAGTACGAGCGGAATTACAGGGCTTCTTTAGCGATAGCGAAACGAGGACCTTTATAGCGCCTACCAATACCGCTTTTTCCGAATATCTAGAGACGAATTCCTATGCATCTATAGACGATGTGCCTTTGCCTATTTTGCGCAACGCCCTCAAATACCACATTGTAAATGATAAGGTATTGTTTACCGACCCGAAGCTGTTCGAGAACAATAAGCCTTTGCCCTATAGCACCGAGAACGGGCAAACCATGTATTTGTCGCATAACAGTAACTTTATTGGACTTATCAATGAAGGTACGAGCAAACAATGGGAGATTTACAGCTCGAACATAGAGCCTTTGGGCGATGTGGTACACGTGGTAAATTCCATAGTGTATTTTTCGGCCCCTTCAGGCGATCTGAACGTTCCTGATCCCACCGTAAAAACCGATACCATTTATCCCATACACGATACCTACGTCAACGGTGGAAGCCAGTCTGGGGTCAATTTTGGTTCCGATGTGCTTTTAAAGGTAAAGAATGTCGATGGTAACGGCGATTATGATAGAAAGGCCTTTTTAATGTTCGATTTGAACGATTTTGACGAAGAAGGCGTAATTACCGATATAAAACTTGAGATAGCGGTAAAGTTCACCCATGCCAAAGGGGTGGCCTTGGATCTCTATGCCGTACAGGATACGCTGTGGAACGAAATGGGACTCACCTTTGACAATGCCACCTTCCCTACCGATGACCCGATAGCCAGTCTTACGACCACCAAGGTGAGCACGTTTAACTATGACCTAACGGATTATGTGACCGGTTTGGGCGGTATGCAACGTGTGGCCTTTATGCTAGACGGTGAGGCGGGTACCAACGAAACGGACGAATTTGGTTCTAAGGAAAATACCGATTTTAATATGCCCATGTTGATCGCCACCCTAGGTTCGGGCAACAGTTTTCTTGAATTGGAGAAAAACAATGGTTTTAGCGTAAACACGGGTGAAGCTTTTGTATGGAATTCCGATGTTCTTGAAATCTCGGGGGCTTCCAACGGTGATATCATTTATACCGTAGAAGGGATACCTCAAAACGGATGGTTGATCAAAGGGGCACAAACCTTGCAGGTGGGTGATAAGTTTACCCAGCAAGATATCGATTTGATGAACTTGGTCTACATCAATAACGGATCGGGTAGTGCGGATCAGATTGATTTATCGGCCAAAGACAGGGTTGGGTCGGTCATAGAACCGTTCACCTTGGAAATCCTTATTCAGTAATAAGTTTAAATATTCCCATGCAAATACAAAAAGACAAAATGTATGCTATGTTACGAAAAGGTATGTTCGGTCTTTTTGTAGTACTTGACCTTTTTGCCCTTAAAGCCTGTAGTGGCCCGGAAGACCCCCAAGAAACACCGGTTCAACAATCGAATCGGATTATCGATTTTTCCGGGCACCAATGGCTGGTCCGTAATTCAAATAATGATAAGCAGGGGCCAGGCCCCAACTACTTCTTAGACTCCGAAGAAAATGTCTGGGTAGACGATGAGGGGCGCTTGCACTTGAAGATTATCAAAAAGGAAGGCATTTGGTATTGTTCAGGAATAAGCTTGCTATGGTCGCACGGGTATAACAAGTATGTTATGTATGCCTCGAGTAGGCTGGATCAAATCGATGAGAATGCGGTCGCGGGATTTTTCGTGTACGGAAACGATACCGAGGAAATAGATATCGAATTTTCGAAATGGTCTAAAACCGAGAATGACAATTCGCAGTTTGCCGTACAGCCGTCTTCAGTGGTTGACAACAAGTTCCGGTTCAATATGGAAATGGAAAATGGCTTGTCGACCCACTTTTTCGATTGGAAACCCGATCGTATCGAATTTGCCAGTTTCAACGGGCATGTCGATGTAAGTTTAGAAGAACCCCTAAATCACTGGGTGTACAAGGGTGCCGATATTCCGCCCGACAAGGAAGAAAGATTAAAAATAAACTTATGGCTTTTTAAAGGAAGTAGTCCATCGAACAACCAAGAGGTCGAAATCATTATCGACAGAATCGAAATTTTATAGGCTCATAAAAGATGTGGCCTAAGCGCAATAAAAAACAGAAATAAAAATGCTAGATTACGCAAAGAAAATTAATGTCTTTCCTTCTAGGACCGAAGCAGGTACAGCTGCCGGGAAAGCAATTGAAAAACATATCCTAAAATTGCAGGAAAGACAAGAGGTGGTACGTATTATTTTTGCCGCCGCGCCTTCGCAAGATGCCATGTTGGAGTACTTGGCGCAATCCCGATCCATTCGGTGGGATAAAATCATCGCCCTGCATATGGACGAGTACATCGGGTTGCCCCAAGGGGCACAACAACACTTTTCCAAATACCTCGAAGACCACCTTTTTTCTAAAGTAGGCCTAAAGGAGCGGTTTTTGATAAACCCCCATACGGATTTGGACGAAGAGCTCGACCGATATTCAAAACTGGTCAACGAAGGCCCGATAGATATGGTTTGCGCTGGTATTGGCGAGAATGGCCATATTGCATTTAATGACCCCCCGGTAGCCCATTTTGATGACCCCGAAACGGTCAAGATTGTAACCCTTGACGAGGGATGTCGCCAGCAACAGGTGAACGATGGCTGTTTCGCCAACTTGGACCAAGTGCCTGAAAAGGCCTTGACCTTGACCATTCCCGCCCTAATGAGGGGCGAGAAGCTGTTCTGTATTGTTTTGGGCGCTAAAAAGAGCGAAGCGGTAAAAAACTCCTTGTTGGGGCCGATCACTACCGAATGTCCGGCTTCGATATTGGCAACACATGCCAATTGCGAATATTATTTCGATGAGGATGCCTATCAAGGGGTGGTAAAGGTGTCGAGTTAAATTTTTAAATTAAAGAACGAACTATCCTATGAGGTCAAAACATATTTTATATTCGATTGCGGTGTGGCTTGTACTCCTTGTGATGCCCTTGCACTTTCAGGCCCAGACATCGGGGAATAAACGAACGGATGACTTTGCCATTAAGGGTTTTCATATTGATCTACGGATTCAGGTAATGACCCCCCAGGCTTTAAAGGACTTTGTTACGGAACTTTCCGGTTTCGGAATCAATACCTTGGTGATGGAGTGGGAGGGAACCTATCCCTTTAAAAATCACGCTACCATTTCAAATAAGTACTCCTACACGCGTGAAGAGATAAAAGATTTTGTGGCCCATTGCGATAGTCTAGGCATACAGGTCGTGCCACTTCAACAGAGCTTGGGCCATGTAGAGTATATTCTCAGAAACCCCCGGTACAGCCTCTTAAAGGAAGACCGAAAGGATATTTCGCAATTATGCCCCATGCAGGTGGAGGCGAACATAGAGCTGTTTTCGGATCTATTGGCCGATTTGTCGGAAACCCATAATTCCGATTACATACACCTTGGTGGCGATGAGACTTATTTGTTGGGCCATTGTTCCTTCTGTAAGAAAAAGGTAGAGGAAGAGGGAAAGTCGAAATTGTTCGTCGACCATATGAAGATGGTGGCCGAGGCGGTGATCGCCTTGGGAAAGAAGCCGATTATTTGGGCCGATATCATTTTAAAATATCCTGAGGCTGCGGCCGAGTTGCCCGAGGAAACCATTTTTATCGACTGGAACTACGGCTGGAAAACCAATCACTTTGGGGATGTGGCCGGACTTCAAGAGTTGGGCTTCACCTTTTGGGGCTCCCCTGCGATCCGCTCCCATCCCGATAACTGGTACGGAACGGGCTGGATGGCCCATTTTAAAAACCAACGGGATTTTATTCCCTACGCCCGGGAAGCCAACTATAAAGGCCTGGTCATGACTTCGTGGTCTACCAGTGGCGTATACGGCTTTACATGGGACGTAGGCTATGATGTGATGGATATGGTGCAAATGCGAAATACCTATCCTATGGCGGGCTTTCGTATTCTTATCGCCAGCTATGCCCATGCCCTGAAAACCGATGAACCCTTGGATATCGAAGCCTTTGTTAGGGATTACGGCAAGAAAAGGTTCGGCTTGAACCGGGCCGATAGTCAAAAACTTTGGGACTTCTTTTCGGCAAACCCCGAACCGATTACCAACGGCAAAGCTTCAAAGAGTGGCAGTATTGAAGAAGTGAAGGAGCGCTACGGAAAGATAAGGGAGGCCATAAGCAGTGTCACGCCCTCAAAGAACATCAGGGAATTTGGACATTTTAAGTTGATGGCCGATTTAAGGATGCACTATCTGGATTTTAAAAACATTGAGGCGCGCTATAACTCCAAAGGGTTTTCCGTTGTCGATACCCCCGAACTGCTTAAGGCCTTAGACCAGGTTTTAAAGGATGCCAAAGACCTCGATAAACGATTTATAGACCTCAATAAGGGATTTCTATACGATGCCGAATTACAAGAGCAAAATGCCTTAAGGGTCGAGCCCGTGAAAGGACTCTATGACCGTTTGGCCAAATTAAAATAAGGTAAACCTTAGTCGTGGATGAATATCGTAAAACCAAATTTTTGCCCTAAATAAGTAAGATGCAGCTACTCGATTGGATTGTTTTATCATTGTATTTTTTAATGCTTTTGTCCATTGGCCTATGGTCTTATTTTCGGGTAAAGAACGCTGCCGACTTTTACACGGCCGGGGGGAATTTACCCTGGTGGCTATCGGGTATCTCGCATCATGTTTCCGGTTATAGTGGGGCCGTGTTCGTGGCTTATGCCGGTATTGCCTATACCCACGGCTTTAGTCTCTATGTGTGGTGGGCCTTTACGGTGGGCCTTGCTACCCTCCTGGCCGCATTCTACATTGCGCCCCGTTGGTCGAGGCTGCGGATTTTCTCCGGGATCCAATCCCCTACGGAATACCTCTTAAAGCGCTACGACCTAAAAACCCAACAGTTGATCGCCTGGTCGGGGGCCATCATAAAAATCTTCGACACAGGGGGAAAACTTGCCGCCATAGCCGTTCTACTGAATGTGTTCAGCGGAAGCTCCATAACCTTCGGGATTATCTTGGTGGGTACTATTTCCCTCGTATATATAACCATAGGGGGGCTCTGGGCGGATGTGTGGAACGATTTCGGACAGTTTATCGTACAGCTGCTTGCCGGAACCACCATGTTCGTCATGATCATTATGAAATTAGATGATGGTATCGCAGGTATCTTTACGATGTGGGATCGCTTACCTGCCGAAAATTCCAACTTTTTTAATAGCCCCTATACCTTTGGCTTTGTCATCGTCATCTTGATCATCAACTTTTTTAGCTATAGCGGGGGCACTTGGAACCTGGCTACGCGTTTTATCTCGTCCACTTCGGGGGAAACGGCAAAGAAGGCGGCCATTCTATCGTCCATACTCTACTTTATATGGCCCTTGGTCTTGTTCTACCCCATGTTCGCCTCGCCTCTTTTTCTAGAGAACCTGGCGGACCCCACACTTTCTTACGGAATGATGGTAAAGCAATTTCTCCCTACGGGCTTGGTCGGACTCGTTCTTGCTTCACTTTTTGCGAATACCCTGTCTATGACGGCATCGGACTCAAATACGGTTTCCGCCGTTATCAGTCGTGATATTCTTCCGGTCTTGTTTCCCGCCATAAGGACATACGATAGTAAACAACTATTGCAATTGGCGAGATTGACAACTTTTTGTTTTACGATGCTTACCATTGTAGTAGCCTTGAATTCCAGTCATTTTGGGGGTGTTTTCGGCTTGATCATCAGTTGGTTCGGCGCCCTCTTGGGTCCCATCTCCATCCCTATGATCCTAGGCCTGTTGCCCGTTTTCGCGAAAAGCGACGGAAGGGCGGCCCTGATATCCATTGTGGGCGGTTTGGTGACCTTTATACTTCTTAAAATATTTCCCATAGATTCCTTTGCCCTAGAGATCGGTGCCCCTACCTTGGTTTCCTTCTTTTTGTTTGCGTTATACGGATTTTTGAACAAGGGCGAAGTACCGGAAGAAGTATTGGAATTGCATAAAAATTTGGCGAAGACGGATAAAAACTAAAGTAATGAAAACGAATTTTAAAGGTCAGCATTACAAAACGGGAAAGCCTATTGACATTCGTGTTAATGGGGGAATGATAGTGGAGGTGAAAGAGTCCCTTGCTGCCGAGGGCGAATTTCATTTGGCCCCAGGCTTGGTAGACCTTCAGGTTAACGGATTCAAGGGAATCGACTTTAATAGTGGCCTATTGACGGCCGATGAGGTTTGTGAGCTCACCTGTTTTTTATGGGAAGCCGGGGTCACTACCTATTTCCCGACCTTGATCACCAATTCCGACGAAGGCATAGTCGAGGCCATAGAGGCCATTGTTGCCGCCTGTAAGGCCGACGAAAGGGTGAACGCCTCCATTGGAGGGATTCATTTGGAAGGCCCTTTTCTATCGGCTGAGGACGGTCCACGGGGCGCACATCCTTTAAAACATATAAAAGCCCCCGATTGGGAGCTGTTCCGTTCTTGGCAGAAATTGGCCGAAGGCAGGATACAGCTAATGACCATGGCCCCCGAATGGCCGGAAGCCGAAGGGTTTATAAAAAAATGTACGGCTTCGGGCGTGTTGGTATCCATCGGGCATACTGCCGCCAGTCCGTTGCAAATACAGACCGCCATAGGGGCGGGCGCAACCATGTCGACCCATTTGGGCAATGCTACCCATTTATCCTTGCCCAGGCACGACAATTACATTTGGGAACAGTTGGCATCGGACAAGCTATGGGCCTCTATTATCGCCGATGGCTTTCATTTGCCCAAGGCCATGCTAGAAATATTCGTCAAGGTAAAGGAAGGGCGGTGCATTTTGGTGAGTGACTGTACAAAGTTTGCCGGCCTCGCGCCGGGATCCTACGATAGCCATATTGGAGGACAGATAGAATTGAACAAGGAAGGTCGATTGTTTATGAAGAAAGAGCCAAAAATGTTGGCCGGTTCCGCCCAGTCCCTGGCTTGGTGCGTAGACCATTTGACGAATTCGGGCATTCTTCCCCTGTCGGAAGCTCTGGATATGGCCTCCGTAAAACCTATGGAGTGGTTAGGGGCCAATAAAACCTTGGGGTTGACCAAAGGGGCTAGCGCGGATTTCATCGTCTTTGAACGGCGCGCCAATACCATCGAAATTGTAAGGACGGTTAAGTCCGGCGCAGTGGTTTACCAAGGCTAGTATCACTTAAAACACAAAGTAGAATCAAAACACAGTACATAAAAATATATAGTATATGAAGCTTTCCAATTCCTTTTTTATAGCTCTTGTCCTCTCCGTTTTTTCAATGCAGGCTAGGGAAGAAGTCACTATCATTCCCCAGCCTACGTCAGTGGCATATGGAGAAGGTTCCTTTCAATTAAAGGGCAAGATTTCCATAATAAGCGCTGAAAACTTGGGGAATGAAGCAAGCTATTTGGCAAAAGTGCTTCAAACAGGCTTTGGGCAATCGCCCCGAATAAAGCGCAAGGGCAAGGGTATTGGTCTTTTTCTAGAGGAAAGCCTGTTGTCGGAGTTGGGCAAGGAAGGCTATATCCTATCGGTTGGAAAAAAGGGGATAACCATTAAAGCCGCTACCAATACAGGGGTGTTCTATGGCATCCAAAGCTTGCGACAGATGCTTCCCCCAGATTTTGGCTATGCTGCACCCGTGGAGGGGGTTACGCTTCCAATTTTGGAAATAAGCGATACTCCCAGGTTTCCTTGGAGGGCATTTATGTTGGATGAATCCAGGCATTTTAAGGGGAGTGAGACGGTCAAAAAGATGTTGGACCAAATGGCCCTCTTGAAGATGAATACCTTTCACTGGCATCTGACCGATGACCAAGGCTGGCGGATCGAGATAAAGAAATATCCGAAGCTCACGGAAATCGGTTCCAAAAGAAAGAACACCCAGGTGAGCCGAAAGAGTGAGGAAAGAACAAAAGGACCCCATGAAGGTTTTTATACCCAAGAAGAGATCAAGGAAATCATCGCCTATGCCAAGGCTAGGCATATCACCGTAGTGCCCGAAATAGAAATGCCGGGCCACGCCATGGCGGCAATTGCGGCTTACCACTGGCTAGGGACCTTGGGGACCACAACCGAAGTTCCAGCCGTATTCGGAAAAATGGACGATTCCTTCAATATTGGAGACGAAAAGGTAGTGCGCTTTCTCAAGGATGTCCTCGATGAGGTAATGGCCCTTTTTCCAGGTTCCGTAGTGCATATCGGGGGAGACGAGGTGAACTATACGCCTTGGGAGACCCATCAAGATATTGTAAGCTTTATGAAGGAAAAGAACTTGGGTAGCCCTGCTGATTTACAGATTTACTTTACCAATGAAATATCGAACTATATCGACAATGCCGGAAAACGAATGATGGGGTGGAATGAAATTATGGGCGATGATATACATGGGGAACGCGAGCAAGAAACGGTTCAAACGGAGAAACTGGCAAAATCGGCCATCGTACACTTTTGGAAAGGCGATTTGCAATTGATCAATCGGGCGGTTCAAGAGGGGTATGATGTGGTGAATTCGAATCACTGGGATACCTACTTGGATTATACCTACCAAAGACTGCCCCTGTCAAAGTCCTACGCCTTTGATCCCATTCCTAAAGGCTTGGACCAAAAGTACCATGCGCGTATTTTAGGTTCGGGCACCCAAATGTGGAGTGAATGGATACCAACGGTAGAAAGCATGGAAAAGCAAATTTTTCCGAGGCTGGCAGCCTATGCGGAGGTAGGGTGGACCCAAACCCACAATAAAGATTTTGATCGGTTTCAGCGGGCCCTAGACGATTTAAAAATTACTTGGGCCAAATCAGGAATCAGTTTTCATTAAGAACAAGAAAAATCCCCCCGCCATACAGGTAGGGGATTTTCACTTTTTTAAACGCTGTGTTGCGCCTTGATCAGTTCAATAAAAATTCTAGGAATTCATGGTCCTCAAAGGTATCTTCATCAAGTGTGGTCTGTCGGATGATAACCG
Organism: Zobellia sp. OII3; assembly: GCF_002211465.1. Classification (NCBI taxonomy): domain Bacteria; kingdom Pseudomonadati; phylum Bacteroidota; class Flavobacteriia; order Flavobacteriales; family Flavobacteriaceae; genus Zobellia; species Zobellia sp. OII3. The sequence goes on from NZ_MWRZ01000015.1 coordinate 43,975, forward strand.
TTTTGAGCGAGGGTATGAGATACATCCTGTTTTTTCCTGATCCCAAACCGCCAATGATTTCGGTGTACCCATGGTAGTACATAATTCCGCCCGATGAACCATCGGGGGCGGCATCTAGGGGATTGAGCCCATAACCGTTTACATTGTTCAACCAGCAAAAATTACCGTGTCCCGGATTGGGACCCGTGGCAACGAACATATTTTCCAACAGCGACGTTTCGATGATTTGCGTGCCGTTATAGTTGCCCTTGTCGATCATAAGCTGTCCGAACTTGACCCAGTTTCTCGGGGTTAAATGGCAACCGTTGGGGATGTTGGGATTTCCGGCCTCGTCATGGGACCAACTGTCATACTCCAATCCGATTTTATCGAAAATTTCAGATTCAAGGTATTCCAATGGGTTTTGGGAAATGCCCTTCTCTTGCAATTTTCGCTCTAAAAGAACCCCGAAGATATAATAGTTGCTCGGTCCGTAAGAGAATTTTTCCCCGGGGGTACTTACCATTTTCAATTCGTCAATGGCATATTGATATCTATCGCTCTCGTCCGATAGGGTTAAAAAATTCTGGGAGAGTCCTGAAGACAGGGTCAATAGATGCTTTATCTTGATTTTATTTTTCCCCGGATGCAGACCGGTGTCCTGCCATTCGGTGATGGTGTTCGAAACGTACTCTTCGTAATCGATAAGGCCCTGTTGTTTGGCCAATGCGGCAACGGCCGACCAATAAAGCTTGGTCGCACTGTAAATATGGGGCGCGGTATCTTGGTCGGCGCCATTGTGGTAATCTTCAAAAATAACGGAGCCGTCTGTCATGACCAAGACGGCGCTTCCCCCTTTCTCTTTAGAGTAGTTGGCCGCATCCGAAAGTTGTTCGGTGGTAAAGGTGTCTTCGGCCTCCGGAACTGTTTCCTTATCGTTGTCGTCATTGTTGGAACAGCCAATCGTAAACAAGGATATCATCGAAAGTATAAAAAAATGCTTTTTCATGTTATATCGGTTTGTGGGTTGGACTTAAAAAAACGAATTTGGTTTGATCTAGTGGACTATAAGGTGTTTTGTTTTAGTGGATTGTCTTCGTTAGGAAGTACAACGACTTTATCCGCATCCTTATTTTATATATAGGTGTTTTTCTAGCACGAGGTGATGCTTGCGACAGCGGGGAGCAAAGCCTTGGCCATCACATGTATCCTGATTTTTTCAATCTCAAACATACAGGACTCTACCCAAGGGAGCGAGGCTTAGTTTTACAGGGAAAAGATAAAATTTCAATTATGGGAACAAAGGGTGTATTATACGGCTTACTTCTGGTCTTATTGCTTGTCTCTTGCTCCAAAGACGGTAATGATGGTGCCTTAGGCCCAATGGGACCCCAAGGGGAAACGGGGGCTGCGGGTATTGATGGTCGGGATGGTGAAGACGGGATCGACGGACAAGATGGTGCGGACGGACAGGATGGAGAGCAGGGGGAAACCGGTACGGCCAATGTCATTTCTTCCGAATGGTTTACCCTCGATTTTGGGGAAACACCTATAAATGCCATTAATGCATCCGATAATATGAATGTGCCCGACTTAGACCAAGAAATTAGGGATAACGGTTTGGTGACCGTATTTGCCAGAAAAAGTAATGGTGGCGATTACCTGTATTTTCAATTGCCCTACCATCGGTATAATCCTGATTTTCAATATTATTCCATCAAATTATTTTCTGCTGTAGATGTATTGAACATTAGTGTTTCAAGTGTGGATGGTAGCGATATCTATGCTCCCTACCTCACGGAATTCAGATATATCATAGTGCCCAGTGGTAGTGCCGCCAAGGGGCAAGCATCGGTAGACTATGCGAAGATGGGCTACGAGGACCTGTGTAGGCACTTAAAGCTCGACAAGTAAAAGTACCTCATGCGCCCTCCAGAGGAATAAACAGGGGGACTTTCGTCCTCCAAGAAACACCCCCGCCCTGTGCCCTCCACCTTCGAAGCAGTGCGCTGAGCCTGCCGAAGTGGGGGATTTTAGCGCGGGCGTGAAGCTCGCGCTAGCGGGGGTATTTAAATGTTTCGCATTTTATTGCGCTACAATAAGCTTCCTTAGAATTTGTAATACCGTTTTACAGGGTAATGGTCGCGCCCATTACTTTTAAGAATTCACGGATAAAGCCAGGGTGTCCGGGCCATGCCGGGGAAGTAACCAGGTTGCCGTCTACAAAGACCCCGTCTGCGGGGATATCTTGAAATTCGCCACCGGCCAGGGTCACTTCGGGACCTACGGCAGGGTAGGCGGTAAGTTTCCTGCCCTTTACCACATTGGCGGCCGTTAGTATCTGAATACCGTGGCAAATGGCCGCTACGGGCTTGTTGGTCTCAAAAAAATGGGTGGTGATCTCTAGCAGTCTTTGGTTCAACCTCAAATATTCGGGTGCCCTTCCGCCGGCAATGACCAAACCGTCGTAGTCTTCGGCGACCACATCGTCAAAACTATAGTTCAGGGCAAAATTATGGCCCGGTTTTTCGGTATAGGTCTGGTCGCCCTCAAAATCGTGGATGGCGGTCTTAACGGTATCTCCCTTCTTTTTGTCGGGGCAAACGGCATGCACTTCATAGCCGACCATTTGCAGCATTTGAAAGGGTACCATGGTTTCGTAGTCTTCAGTAAAATCTCCGGTTAGGAACAGTACTTTTTTCATCGTTCTATCTTTTGTTTATGCTTTGTTCAAAGTGGATACGGACACAGACCTATGGATAAGATGGAGGCTGGTCGTAGCAACTAAATTAGACAATACACAGCAAAAAATAGAAGGGGAACTATTAAAATAAAGTGAAGGCCGGGTTATTTTTTTGATCGAGGTACTGCTTGGTGTCGCAGAACATTCCCCGCCCTTCGGGCACCCCCTTCAAAGCGTTACACTGAGCCTGCCGAAGTGGGGATTTTAGTACGAGCGTGACGTTCGTGCCAGGGAGGTGTTTTTACTCGACCTAGGGTATTGCTATCTTATCATATATGTAGGTTTAAAAAACAAATAGTTTAAAATAATATACTGATTTTTGTAACTATTACAAAAATATAAAGTAGTCTTATTCCTTCATCATTTAGGTTTGTTAAATCTTTTAAAATTGGTTAATGTTGTATTTTGTAGGGTTTTTATGTGTAGTCCTATTTTTCTATTTCTTACAAAATAAAATATATTTATCACCTTATTTTAATTCGGCTAATTTAAAATGTATGCAACCAAAGACTAGATTTATGAAATTAAAAATTCGATGCTATGTGTCGATTGTATCCCTGTTGTTTTGTTTGGGATTACAGGCGCAGGACAAAACCGTGTCGGGTCAGGTGACCGACGAATCAGGCTTGCCATTACCTGGTGTTTCCATTGTTGTAGTTGGTACATCTACGGGGACACAGACAGATTTTGATGGTAACTATAGTATTGCTGTCGCTACTGGAAATGTCCTTAGTTTTAGTTATATGGGACAGAAAACCGTTGAGCGAACCGTTGGGGCGTCCAATACCATCAATGTGCGGATGGAAGAGGATGCACAGGCGCTCGAAGAGGTAATCGTTACGGCCTATGGCACTAGTACTAAAGAGGCTTTTACAGGTTCTGCCAATATCGTTGGCGCCAAGGACTTGGAGAATAGGAGTGTTACCTCTCCAATTGCGGCCATTGAAGGGCGTGCCACAGGTGTGCAGTTTACATCGCCTACAGGCCCTGGTTCTTCACCGGGGATTGTTATCCGTGGAGTAGGAACATTGAACGGCGATACCGATCCCTTGTTCATCGTAGACGGTGTACAATATGAAGGTTCGCTGAATACGATCAACCAAGAGGATATTGAATCGTTTACGATCCTAAAAGATGCCGCATCAACTTCTCTGTATGGTTCCAGGGCAGCCAATGGGGTTGTGATCATTACTACTAAAAGTGGAAGAAAGGAAGGAATACAGGTAAATGCTTCTATGCAATATGGCCTTGTATCCACTGCTATTCCATTTTATCCGGAACTTACACCTGGCGAGTATTATGAAAGCATGTGGGAAGCCCTAAAAAATTCAAGTGCGGGTGGTGGAGATCCGGCCTTTGCTTCCGAAAACATTTACAACAGTTTGGGCTACAATCCATTTGATGTGCCCAACGATCAAATTGTAGGTGTGGATGGTACGTTGAACCCCAATGCCAAGGTTATCTATAAAAACCTTGATTGGTACGATGCGATGTCGAGAACAGGGGTTCGTCAAAACTACAATGTAAACGTTTCCGGTGGAGGCGAGAATCATAAGGTGTTTTTCTCCACTTCATACCTAGACGAGGAGAGTTTTGTGGTAAACTCAAAATTTAATCGTTTGACCACCCGTCTTAACGCAGAATTCGATGTCAACGATCGATTGACCATTGGAGGTAGTGCCAGTATTGCCCTTACAGAGGCTGTGGCTCCTAGTTCCGCAGGGACCAACAGTATAGTAAACCCTTTTGGTTTTGCTAAAAATATAGGTTCTGTGTATCCCGTATATGTAAACGACCTTCAAGGAAATATGGTAACCGACAATTTTGGAAACCCAGTTTTTGACAGTGGAGAAGGTTTTTCTGAGTACAATATTGGCTCAAGACCTGTTTACCAAGGACGTCATGCACTTCAAGAGCTTATGCTCAATGACGAGCGCGATAAGGACAATACCTATGGTTTCAGGTTTTTCGCAGAGCAGGAAATTTTTGAAGGACTAAGTGTGAGGGTGAACTATGGTAGGGATATCAACGAAGGGCTTGAAAAAGAATACGAAAATGCCATAATCGGTGATGCCCAGCCTGATGGAAGGTATAGTGAGGAAAGATCCAGAAGGCAAGTAGAGAACTTTAACCAAATATTGAGCTATGTAAGAAGCTTCGGCAACCATAATTTGGATATTACGGCAGGACACGAGAGCTTCGACAGGACCTTTACGTTCAACGGTGGTATGAAAACGATCCAGGCGGCCAATGGAATCTATGAGTTCGATAACTTCTCGAATATTGTAGATTTGGAAGGGGCTTCCACACGAAAGAGTATTGAAGGGTATTTTTCAAGAGTAAATTATAACTATGATAACAAATACTATATCAGTGCTTCGGTTCGACGTGATGGTTCATCCGTATTCGATGCCGACACCAGATGGGGAACATTTTACTCTGTAGGTGGTTCTTGGAGAATCGATCAAGAAAATTTCCTGAAAGACTCCGATATTATCGACCAATTGAAGTTGAGGGCTTCATACGGTGAAGTAGGGAATGATGATCTTTTGGACTTCTTCCTTTCCCAGGCAAGGTTCTCTATTACATCCAATGCGGCTAGTCCTGCTATTATTTTTACGGATATTGGTAATCCCGACCTACAATGGGAAACCATTGAAAACTTTGATGTCGCCTTGGAGTTTGCCCTGTTCAATAATTTCTTGGATGGTTCTGTGGAATACTACAAGAAAAACTCTTCCGACCTATTGTACAAAATGCCCATTGCACCAAGTAATGGCCTAAATGAAGTGCCGGTGAACGTTGGCGACATGTTCAACTCCGGTTGGGAAGTTGCACTGACAGCGAATCTGTTCGATACTGACGACTTTAGATGGAATGTTACCTTACAAGGCTCTACATTTAAAAATGAGATTACCAGTTTGCCCGATCCCTTTATTAATGAGTCCGAACGTTGGGCGGAAGGTCATTCCCGATATGATTTCTATCTATTGAGGACCGGCGGTGTTGATACTCAAACAGGGGATCAATTGTTCCTTATGTATGAACTCGATGAAGAAGGCAATAGCGTGCCCGTGTTGGATGGCAATGGTGAAATAGCCACAACCAATGATTGGCAAGAGACGCAACGTGCCTATACGGGTGATAGTTCCATTCCTGATCTACTGGGGTCAATAGCCAACAGCATTGGCTATAAAGGATTTTCTTTTGACTTTTTGATCAATTATGGTATTGGTGGATCGATATTGGACAATGGATATTCGGCAATGATGCACAGTGGTAATTTTGGAAGCTCGTACCACCCGGATATTTTAAAAGCTTGGAGGCGACCGGGTGACATTACCGATGTGCCCCGATTGGAATCGGGTAACCCTAATTTGGTCAGAACACAATCGGATCGTTTCATAACCGATGCTTCGTTTTGGGCACTTAGAAACGTGAACTTGGGGTATACCTTTGATGATAAGATTGCAAATCAACTCGGCCTAGATAAGCTTAGGGTATCCATATCAGGTGAAAATCTCTACACCAAAAGCGAGAGAAAGGGATTGAACCCTCAGTTTAACCTGGCGGGAACCGGTGAAGGAAACGACTTTAATCCTGCAAGAATTATCTCTTTAGGGGTGAACGTTACTTTTTAAAAAATAGAATTATGTTAAGAAAAATAAATATATTGTTATTGGTATTCCTAGGGACAACCATAACTTCTTGCGACGACGATTTTCTCGAAACAACGCCCACCGATGCCATTTCTGCGGTAGATGCGCTTGCCGACGAAGAAAGCATGCAATTGATATTGAATGGACTGCATCGTGGCCTATATTCCCAGTCGCAGACCATTCTTCCCGGAGGCCAATCCTCCAGGGCCAACAACCATTACTGGGTTCCCCTTGGAGATAACCTTTCAGGGGGGCTTATCCATTCGGCGAGTGCCAACAATTTGGGATGGAGAACCGAAATGCAATGGAACTCGCACACCGACCCGACATCCTTGACCTGTGAGTTACTATGGTACCACCGATATAACATTGTATTGGGTGCCAACCTGCTTATCAATAGGGCTACGGATGGAACAATGTTGGAATCACAGGCACTATATGAAATTTTGGGACAGGCCTATACATATAGGGCCTATGCCTATCTTTCTTTGGTACAGCATTATGCCAAGGGATATTTAATCGGAGATCCGGCAACAGATCCGGGGGTGCCGTTGTTGTTTTCCTCGGAATTACCGTTCACCAGTGAGCCAAGGTCTACCGTACAAGAGGTCTACGACCAGATTGGGGCTGACCTGGTTGATGCAATAGCTGCTTTTGAAAAAGGCACGGGAAGACCAAGTGGGGGAGCAGATACCAAATCCCAATTGAACATAGATGTCGCTTATGGACTATTGGCCCGCACTGCCTTATCAAAAGGAGATTGGGAAACGGCGGCCGAAGCAGCTGTAAAGGCGCGTGAGAACTATCCGTTGATGGGCGAGGAAGAATGGAAATCCGGTTTTAACTCCAATAACCTTTCAGAAGTTATTTGGGGAAGCCACGTAATAGACGCCGAGACCGCATTTTTTTCTTCATATTTCTATTTGGTAAGTAATACCTTTAACGGTAGTCAGGTCAGAAACAACCCAAAGATTGCGGACCGAAGATTGGTCGATGCCATTCCCGATACGGATTACAGAAAGGATGTTTTCTTTATCGATGCACCGAATACCAATAGTTCCGCAGCGAACAATCAGGGAGGACTTGATTCAAATACCGGTTTGCCGAGAGACCCAAATTATGAAAATGATTTGGAAGGATACAATGCCAGAAGGGCAGAGATCAATGCAATTTACGGTATTACCAATGCATACAATCAACACCCCTATATGCACTTTAAGTTGAAGAACGCCAATTCAGGTTCTATTGATCCCGATGATATCATTTACATGCGTTCGTCGGAAATGTACCTTATCGAGGCAGAAGCCAAAGCCATGATGGACGACATTGCAGGTGCACAGGAAGCTTTGAGACCTTTGGGCGAGGAACGCGACAGCGCTTACGATGTAACTGCTTACAATACCAAAGAAGCTTTAATGGAGCACATTAAGTTCCAACGTCGCCTTGAACTATGGGGAGAAGGTTTCGGCTATACCGACAAAATTAGATGGGACGAGGGAATCGACCACGCAGCGGATGGCGGTTCAGGAGCATCGGAAGTATTATACCAAGAGGCTTTCCAAGTGGAACGCCCATCGGAAAATGATGATTGGATATTTAAAATTCCACAAGCGGAGATTGATGCGAACCCAAACCTGTCACCAGCAGATCAAAATTGATAAGATATTCTTGATCTACTCAACCTCTTTTAGTCGGTGATGGAGGATTTATGATCATAGTAGGAATTAGTATCCAAAAAGTCCCTTCATTTTAATTAAAACGAAGGGACTTTTATTTTGCCACTTTGTGGTTGTTCAAACTGGAAAATGCCTTCAAAGTTCCGGTTGGGGACGCCGTCTGCGTTGGCATCGGGCGAGTTGGTGCGCTGGCCAGGCAACTTTTATGTTGTTTTTCAGGGCACGGGGTAAGGTTCGCGCCACGGGGAAACTTGATTGTTTTTCGGTTTTTGTTGTGCGATCGGTTGTCCTTTATTCCGATATTTCGGCTTGCCAATAGTCATAGCTTTTTACTTTTCCGTCGTCCAATTTAAACTCGTGCGATATTAAGTTGGCCTCGGAAATCTTAAAGTCAATGCCCTGCTTAAAAAGTTCCCCGTCATAGGAAAACGTATGGTATTCCCCATTTTCCCCGCACAGGTCGACCCCATTGGGCAATGATCGGACAAAGTCCCTGTCTATTTCCCTACCGATAAAGGTCCGGTCCAATTTATCCGCTTGGGTTACGATTATTTTGGTCTTGATTCCCGACTTTAAAAAGTCCTTCATCACTTCATCGGACGTCTTGCCCCAAAGCGGTTCGACCAGTTCTATTCCCAGTGGATGGAGCATGTTTTCCCGATACCTTCTTACGTCGGCCAAAAAGATATCGCCAAAAATAAAGTGGCTTACTCCTTTGTTCTTAAAATGCGTAACGGCTTCGGCCATTCCTTTTTTATAGGTTTTATCCTTTGAAAGCGGTACCGGATAAAGCGGAATACCGATGCTATCGGCCTGTTTTTTCAAAAGGCCGAGGGGGATGGAATGAATGGAAGAGCTTGCTGTTTCTTCGTCGATGGTTGTCAATAGGGAAAGCACTTCAAATTCGTTTTCTTGCAGTATCTTTTGCAGTGCCAAGGCCGAATCTTTTCCGCCACTCCAATTAAACACCGCTTTTTTTCGTTCGATCATATTTTTCTGTTTCTGGTTCATGGGGACTTTTGGTGGTGTTGCGAACATCGCCCGTAAAGGCCTAGCCCTTTATGTACGGCGGTAAATTAAGCAAAATGACCTATCAAAGGTGCGTGGCCCTTTGAAAAATTCGGTAAAAATCCTTCCCGGCCCAGGCTTTGCCCCTTACCGGTTTTCTGTAGGTTGATTTGGTATTGCATCGGCTTCGGCGAAAAGGGAGGCTTGGTAAACCAATGCCCCTGGTTTTAGGCGATATGGTCTAGGGCTTGGTGTTTTATTCCGTGCTTATGGGCCGTATTAGCTCGTCTTTCCTTTTTCTGTTGTAACTATATCGGCCATTTTTGTCTTCCAGGATAAACTCTCCCATAAACGGATTTACCTCGGACTCATATGTTAAAACCTTAAATGTCTCGGCATCCAGTTCCAGTTGGTTTTCATAATGAAAGACGTTTTTCTTATCATAGATAAATCCGTTTTTGTTCAATGTGTAATTGTTTACATCAATGGGGATGACCTGGTCTAAATAAAATATGTGGTTGTTGTCCCTGCCGTAACAAAAGTCCAAATAAGTAAAGGACGAACTATCTGCGCCTTCCAATTTTATAAGTTCCTTGTTCTTATAAATGAACACAGCGTTTTTGTCCTTCCAATATACGGTGTCCCATTTTTCTTTTACATAATTAAAACTCTCCCCATCAATGCCTTCCATAATGATCCATTGCCAAATGGCATCAGGATTGTTTTTGGTAAAGGCACCGACTTTGATCGTACTTGGTGGGGAGTTGGGAGCTAGTACCGCATTATAGACAAAATTCTTGTCGGCCTTGATTCCCGCAACGTCCCTAAATGAAACTGGGTCCGATTGAGGGAGTTCTATAATTTGTTTTGTGTGATTTCTAAACTCAAAGACCCTATTGTCATAGGTGTAAAAATTGTCAAATAAATGATAAGGATTATCCTTTGTCGCTTTTGCAATTTTATGGGGTCTTTCTATTTCTTCGATATACCCGAGGTATTTTTTGTAGTAGTTTTTGAAGTTTTTATAAAAATAATTCCTTTTGGTCAAGGCTATGTTAGGTTCGGGGAAGGCATTGTTTTCTGAAAAAGACCAAAACCTATCCATCAAATTGGTTACAATATCCGATGGCAATGCTTGGTTGGTTTGCGCTACGTTTCCGTCCGTAATTTTATAAGCCTCGAGCACCTCGGGAAATGTGGAAGATACAATCGAATATTCGGTGGTTTGGGGACTTTTTAATGAGCTGATAATTTGCAAGCTGTCTATTAGGGCTTGTATTAACGATTTTTCAAAGTGGTTCAATACATAGGCAATAAAACATTTGTTTGTCTTTACATTGTAGTTTAAGATAAATACATTGCCCGGATTGTAATTGCAATCGTATAGCAGTTCGCAAAAATAATATCCCAGTTTTTTATTGTAAGCAGCTTTTTCGAACTTATGGTTAAGCAGTTTTTTTATGCCCTTTTCATCAATTGCAAATTCAATAAAGATCCCTGTAGGTTCGGCCATTCTATTTTATTTCGTTTATTGACCACAACGTGTTTGTATTGGTTTTATTACATGTTTTTAGCGTTTGCTTTGGCAGGTGCAAAGCAATTAAAAATTGGCTTAGGCGGGCGGGAACCTAGCAATTGTTTATGGCCCTTGGGCCTGTGGCACTAGGTATAGAAAAATGGATTTGATGCTGGTCGTTTGGGGGAGCGTGTAAGCCATGGGCGAGTGGCAAGCCGGCAAAGCAGTGGTAAAGTTGCTTTTCAGGGGAGGTAGGGCACGGGCGCGACGCTTGCGGCAGCGGGGAAACAAAATTTTTAACTGTTTTCGGAAACTTTACAATCCTATTGTAGGTTCATCATAAATTGTCTGTTGAGGTAATGTTTTTTGCGTAGAGCTTGTTAACTACCTCACAAGCTTATGTTGAGGTTCAAGAGAGTTGAATTCTTGTACTCGGTCTGTCAATATTTTTATACCGAATTCAATTGTTTTGACTTTTCAACCATTCAAACCATTTCCCTCAAAAATTTTCGGTTTCGTCTTTTCAATTCTCGAAGTTCTTGTTTTCGATTGTTTTGCTTCTGAAAAGTAAAGTAAATACCCCCTTTGTCGCCCTGGTGTCAAGTTGTAAAATGCAGTTTTAAAATCTGGGTCGACCTCAAATTCTTGTTTGAGTTCTTGGGGCACTTCATATTCCGAAGTCTTTTTCATTTTGACTACCAATCCTGCTTTTTCCACTTCTATGGCTTCAAAAATATAGGTTTTGATAACGGCTTTCAGATCAATAATTCGCTCTTTGTGCCCAAATCGAATTTGTCGAGCAGATTGTACGTTTTCGGTCTGTTGTACCAAAATATTTTCGGCATCATTAAGCAATACCCCTTTGTGGAATAATAAGGCACAATACTCCTTAAAACCGTGAATTAGAACTATGTTTTTGCCTTGAAAGGTATAACAGGGGTGCATCCATTTAAAATCTTCCTCAAGATTACATTCTAAGCAGATTTCTCGCAATAACGTGGTTTCTTCTTTCCAGTTTTTTATTTTTTCGATGTATCGGTCTACTTTTTCCATTTAAATTTCGTTTAATTTGGCTTGCTCTTTTACCAAGCTTATCAGTTCTTCTGAAGGAATATCTTGATTAAATTTTATTTGGATTGTTTTCTTACCTGTTTTATAGCCTTTGCCCTCCAGTGTTTTGCGTACTTCATCAGTTAAAGAATCTATACCAAAACTCACGTGCTTTTTAGCTAAGGAAAATCCGGCAAGAATTCCATTGTATTTATAAATTGGTACATTCCAACTAATACCACCTTCAGCTTTTGGCTCTGTGACTTCAATGAGTTTTTTAAGTTTAATCATTACTTCATGTGCTTCCTTTGGAGACAAATCAATAAACTCATCTACAGTTTTAGGTTTCGAATCAGCCATATTTATTGTTTTTCCAATTTTCGATTGGCTGGTCTTAAATACCAAGATAAAACCGTCACAATCAATAATACTAATGAAGGAATGGCTTCTACAAATGATTGACCAACCGCTAAGTGCGAAATGAATGCTCCTGACATAGCAAAGAAGAAACCGGCATAGGCCCATTCCTTTAAAAGTGGATATTTTGGGATGAGGATGGCAATGACACCTAGTATTTTCCAAGCACCAAGAATACTTAACAGGTATAGGGGGTAGCCCAAGTGTGTTATGATTTCATTGTAACCACCAATTTGAAGTAATTGCTGTATACCACCCGCTAACATAGCAAATGAAAGAAAGATGGTTACAAGCCAATACATGATTTTATTTTTATTCATTTTTGAATTATTTTGATGGTGTCAATGTTTCTTGAAGTTTATCGTGAGCCCCATTTAAGCCATAAGCAAATGGTAGTTTTAATTGCTCTTCACGATGTTTTTCTGATTTGTATATAATCTGAATGGTTAACTTGCTTTTGTCTTCTGTAATTTTTTCAAAGTTTAAGAACTCCAATTGTACGCCTATGGGCATATTTTCCATTTCAAAAGTTCTAACGATCTCTTGATTGGGCACCACTTTATGTATGGTTCCATTGGCTTTGAACATTACTTTGCCCTCGTGCGAGGTTTCAAGGGCATAACTTCCGTGGTTTTTATTTTCTAACTTAAGCACCTTGGTCCCCATCCACTGTGAGACAAACTCGGCTTCTGTGTAGGCTTTGTAAACAAGCTCGACCGGAAGGTCAAATTCTCTGGTAATTGTCAATTCCTGCCTGCCATCAGGAGCATTAACCTTTGTCTTTTGTTCCATGGTTTATTTTGAGTTTGATTGGTGCATTTTATTCACTTTTTGTTCATTTTATTTTTTGTGTTAGTGAATCTTCGATTTCATGACAGCTTCCAAGGTGTTAAATCGGTCGTCCCACATTTTCCTAAAAGGTTCGATAAAATCCGCTATTTGTTTCATACCATCAGGGTTAAGTTGATAGTATATTTCTCGCCCTTTTTGTTCCTGTTTCAATAACTCACATTCGGTAAGGATTTGAATATGTTTGGAAATGGTTTGTCTGGAATAACCAAAGTTCTCTGCAATAGCACTTGGTGTCATTGCACTCGCAGCAACCAAGGTGATGATGGTTCTTCTTGTTGGGTCGGCTATGGCTTGAAAAACATCTCTTCTTAATTTCATTACGCAGTTATTTAACTGCGAATATATGTGCGGTTATTTGGTTGCGCAAATATTTTTTAGTTTTTTTGAAATAACTTAAAGGTTTGAAGTGGTGTTCTTTTGGTTTCTTTATGCTACCACAATCATTCTAGATATTAAAATTTGTTCTTTACAGTACGTATTTTTTCCCTTTTACAATTGCAGAAGATATTTGTCCGCAATGATGCGCATTATGATTAAGTAGAACCGACAGCAGTTGTATTCTTTCCATTTTCCCGAACCAAGTTGTATCAATTTCTTCAAGCCACTCTTGCTCTAAGGTATTGGCAACTAATTTATCAAGCGTATTGTAGCCTTTTTCAAAATACATTCTACTAGTTTCAAGGTCAAACTCAATACCTGTATCGTTTTTCCCTATGGTTGTTCCTTCTACATCTGTTTCGTAGCCAAAAAATTGCCCTATTAAATTTGTCGTTTCACCTATATGTCTATAAATAAACCCTACGGACGCAGTTTGTTCTGTTAAGCGATAAGATGAGTTTTCAGTGTTTATATTTTTACAAAAATAGGAACAGTCTTTTCGGTTTTGTTCAAGTAATTGTAATAAGATTTCGTTTTGCATTTTTAAAATATTTTAGTTCTTTTTATTCTTTAAAACAGTTTCCAAATTTTTAAGTTTACTATTCCAAAATTCATCAAAATGGTTAATCCAAGCTTTTAGCTCATTAAATCCTTCCTGATTTAAAACGCAATGTCTTTCCCTGCCTATTTCTTGAATTGAGATAAAACCGGCTGTGTGTAAAATTTTAATATGTTTTGAAACCGCTGGTCTACTCATTTCAAAATTTTCAGCCAATGAGTTGATATTATAAGTGCCTTTGGTAAGCATTCTCAATATCTGCCTACGGCTTGGGTCTGCAATTACTTGAAAGACGTCATAAGTTGGTATTGGCATATTAGTTTGAGTTTATTTGGTTGAGCATTTTTTGAATGTTTTTGTCCCAACCATCAAACATTGCTGTAAGAATAGAAGCATTATCTTTTTTAAATCCGCTATGAACAAGTTTTAATTCTGTTCCGTTTTCTCTAGCTATGATAGTCCATTTAACAATGGTTTCTAGTGTTGGATTATTTTTGCTTAATCCACCGTTCCAACTATAAACAAGTTTTTTTAAAGGGATAATTTCCAAAATCTTGCAATAAAATTTTCCGTCAAGATTTAAACTGGGAATCGGATTTGTTGTAAACTTAAACTCGTGTCCCAGTTTTAGTTCAAAATCATTGGGCATCAACCACTTTTCGATTAACTCAGCTTTTGTAAGATAATCCCAAATTTCTTGGGGCGATTGGTTATAAAACCATGTGTGCTTAATTTCTGTCCGCATTTTTATGTAACTTTTTAGTTACGTAAATATATGTGTAACTTTTAGGTTACGCAAATATTTTGGGCTATTTATTCTTGCCCTTGTTGCGGACATCTATGGTATATAAATAAATTGTTTGGACGGGTACTTTTAGTAAGCCCCAATTGAAAAGTTTTCTTAATACAGAAACGATAGAAAATAGTCTTATTAGCTCAGTAATTAATAAGCTCTATTTGAAAATTGTTGCTTTTGCCATAACTAATAATACCTGATATGTCAATCGATTTATTACTCTCAATTCTTAATACTTTATCACAATCTTCTAAATCGAAATTAATAAGATAATTTGGGTATAATTGGTTCAGACCAGAAATTATTTGATCGGCCAATAGTGGATTTCTCACATTAGTTTTGAAAATTTCTACTATGGTGTTTATTATAGCCTTCTTATGGTCAATGGTCTTCATTTTTCTTCAGATTACTTTGTTCTAAGGGTATATTTCTCTTGTAATGATAACTATAGAACATAATTTATACCTCTAAACAATACGAGGTTATACTTTTTATTTTTTCTCCCTTTGCACTTTGAAAAACATAAAAGTCTGAAAACCCATATTGCTTTCCGTTCTCCATTGTCATCCATCCATTGGCTGCACCTTCTTTTCCATGGGACAGAATTTGGTCTAATTTCAATTCAGATGCTTTTACAGCTTGCATTTTTTCTAATTCAGCCGTGAAAGCTTCTATTCCTTCAATTTTCTGGTCCCCTATAATGTTCCAAACGATGTCGTCTGTTACGTTTTCTGTTAAAAAGGCTACATTCCCCTCGGCAAAAGCGATGTTTAATTGTTTAATAAATTCCATCTTGGGGGAGTTACCGCAATTGGTACTGGATATTATTTTGGTCATCTTTATCGTTTTTAATATTAAAGATTCTCATTATACAATAGGTTAAACTTATGGCCATCCGGATCGGTAAAAACACAAACATAAAAGCCGTTATCATCATAAAAAGCCTTTCTATCTTTATTGGAGTCGAATAAAATGTTCCCTTCCGCCTTGTTTATTTCAGTTGCCCAATGGTTGTATTCTTCTTTGCTTTCTGCCGCCATGGAAAACATCACTTCATTGCCCTTGTTCAAATCGGCGGATTTACCTTCCATACTCGATTCTAACTTTTCTTTTTTGAAGAAGTGGATCACAAAATTATCAGGACCAAAAAAGAAGCTCACCAAATCTTCTGATGGGCTTCCATTCAGTTGAAAGCCCAATGATTGATAAAAAATTTTGGTTCGCTCTGTGTTTTCTACGCCAAGGTTTGCCCAAATTTGTGTTGTTTTCATATTTGGTTTTATGGGATTCTCAGTAAGATTTTAAGCGATATAAAAACATCGCCCGATTATAGTCGCACCAACGGTAAAAGTCTGTGCGCTCCCTCGAATTGAAATGTTAGGGAATTACCTTTGTTTTGAGTTCTTTCCCAGTAAGTTTAAAAGATACAACACGATGGGTGATTTGATACAGTTGATATGCTCGATACTATCCATCTTCGCCCATCTAATTCATCGAATGAAAACCTACTGAGTTTCCTTCGGTATCTTTGATGATGGAAATAAAACCGTGTTCTCCAATGGCCATTTTTGTCTGAATAATTTCAGCTCCATTTTCAGTAGCTCTGTTTTCTAAGACCTGGCAATCCTCACAACCAAAATAAACGAGACTTCCATTGGCAGAAGGTTTGATCCCTTCCATTTTAACCAAAGCCCCAGCTGCACCATAATTTTCCATATCGCTTGGAAAACCTTTCATTTGGACGGAAGCATCTGTTGGGGCGCTCATATCTTCCAATATAACTTGAAGAACTTTTTCATAAAACTTCGAGGCCCTTTCCATATTGCTTACATATATTTCGAACCATACCACAGGATTGAATTTTTTCATCTTTTTGAATTTTTTAAATGGTTATGATTACAAAAGTGGAAAAAGGAAATCGATAAAAACTTGCCCTATGACAAGTTCTCGGTTTGAAACAACACTTCTTTCCTAATTCTACTTAAAGAAGTATCCGTAATTCCTAAGTAAGTAGCAATATGTTTTAAAGGGACTTCTTTGATGATTTGTGGGTTCTGGTTCATCAGTTCCAGATATCTTTGGGAAGCACTCTGGGTATGCATTGTAACGGCACGATGTTTTGCTATGAAAAGTTGATGGGACATCCAGCTACGGCCCCATTCCGTAAAACCGTCTATAGAGCTATACAAATTTTGAAAGTCGTTAAATTCAATTTTATAGACTTCACAATCTGTTATAGCTTGGATTGTTTCTTTTGTTGGGATACGAAGAAATAAAGAAGCGACTTCGATTAGAATATCGTTCGAACCAAAAAAATCAGTTGTAATTTCGTTTCCTTTATAGTCGATAACATACGAGCGAAATAACCCTTTTTTAACAAGATAATATTCGTTGCTTATTTTGCCTTCTTTGAGTATGGTTTCATTTTTAAGAAACTCAACTTTTGTGTGTGCATCTATAATAGTATTATAGTCCTCTTTCTTAATGTTGGGATGGTTGTAAATGTTCTCAAAGAAGGAATTTTCCATTGTTCTTTATTTTGTTTAAAAATAAGAAAACAAAATCTTAAAAAATAAACTGTTTACGCTTTGGGTTTAGGGTAGGTAACAGTATCAATTCCAATTCCGTTAGGATCTACAAGGCTATGGCAAAACCATGGGCGAGTGGCAAGCTGGCAAAGCAGTGGTAAAATTGCTTTTCAGGGGTGTTATTGAATGGGCGTGAGGCTCGCGCCGGCGGGGGGCTTCAGTCCCGATTTGTGCGGTCCCAGCATCGCAACGATCTGTGTTTCCGTAAATCTGCTCTTCTTCATGATATAAAAATAGTTGATTTTTATGCTGTCCGAAAAACAGGGAAGCCTTCAAAAGAGGTAAGTCTTCATTTTAAGGGAAGCTTACACTGGTAAGTAAATATTAGCTACAGCATCCTTGTCTGAATTAACAAAATATGTTTTTGAGTTTTCTTTGACTCCCATTTTTGTTGCGACTGTTTTTGTCATTCTTATTCAGCAAATTCATTTTTTTGTTCCGAAGAATTCAGCTTGTAATTCAAAAGTCTTTCCATTGTCTTTACTGATCTCTCCTTTCCAATGAAATGAATTTTCAGTAATATCTTCAAAAGTCCATCGGATTATATCACCATTCTCTTTTCCTTCGTGAATTAATTTATCTCCTTCTTTCCATCCATAAAGTTTGTTTGTTGCATTACTCACGGGATTAAACCAATTAATACACCATTTTTTTGTTTCGTTATCATAGTATCTTATTGTCGAGCCATAACGATTACGAGGTTGTTTTAAATTATTATCGGTTCTCAATGACCGTTTTGGTGATATCCAAACATCTTGTACAGCCCGCCCTTCAAGTACATTAGCAAAATGCCATTCTCCTTGTGATTTTATTATTTCATTGTTTTCTAAATAATCAACAGCCTCTACATTCCAACTTCCTATAAGCCAATCGTAAATATTATTTTCAGCAATTTCATCACTTGATTTATTTGAAATCAAGGAAGAAGCAAAACCTTCTCTCTGTCTTGCACTAGCTTCTTGCTCTGAAAACACTCTATGCCAAATACCTGGGTAATCTAAAACAAACCCTTGGCTGTCAACTTTTAAGTTTGCAGTAAATCCGGAAGCAAGATTTTCATACTTGTAAACTCCATTTCCTAAATTCGTATATCGCTGTTTAGAAGGATTAAAATTACGAGTCGGTAAATCGAAATAAACAACTTCAATTTCTTTTGATTCACCAATAGCCAAGTTAAGTCTGTTTATTGGTAAAGTATTTGTAAATGGGGTCAAGGTTATATCTATATCTGTACAATTGTTTAGTTTAGAAATGATTTCCCCATTTTCGTTTACCCATTTCTTATCCTTATTCTTATGAAGATGAATGCTAAATGAACTGTCTGATTGAAAATCGATCTTTACTGCTTGAATTTCCCACTTTTTATTAATGTCAAGTTGATAATTTACATTTAACAATTTCCCTAATCCTTGCCCTGTAATTTGACCATTTACTTCGATTTTGTCATTAAATTTAATGGTAGTAAATTCAGTAGTGTTTACATAGGTGCTTTTCCACACTATTATTTTGTCTTGTGCTTGCATATTTGAGAAATGTAATGTCAAAATTAATATTAGAATCTTCCTTATCATTATCATTTTATGATAGTTATTGGTTGAGAGTTCGTTGTTTTCAGTTTTGGCTTTATTCGTTTTATCTTTTTGAACGTACAGCTTTTACTTTTTTCAAATTCTTATCAGCCGGTCATCAAAGAAATTCAGAATTGGGCCATAAATAATTTGTAAAGGACACTATCTCAATAGTTCAGTGCCAATTTTCTTTATTATCTCGTTCCAATATGCTTTCACTTCGGTTCTCTGTACATCATTTAAAAGTTTCTCTTGATGGATGGATATGGTTGCCCTTGTCTGATTTCCAATAACTCGAATTTGAACGGTTGACACATTTTCCCAATGGGCAAGTTTCCAATTCAAGCGAATGTGTGAATTTGTTTTAAAAACACGGACAATTCCCGTGATGCCATTTTCAGTTTCATATTCCTTTTTAATTTCAAGTTCATTTTTCAATTTACCTAACCATATATTTAGGCCAGAATTGGAAAACAAGAAATCCCAAGCCTTTTCACTCGAAACAGGAAAGGTTTTCCTTATTCCGAATTGAAATCCTACGTCTTTGGTTTTTCCGACTTGATTTTCCATTTTCTTATTTTTCAGGTTTAAATGCTATCGCGTCAATTTCTATTAAAAATTCTGGATTTATTAGTCCTGTAACGTACAAAACTGTAATAATCGGTGGGTTTGGGTTTTGTCCTAAAAATTTCTGTGAAACTTGAAATGCACCATAAGCATTCTGCCCTTGGACAATATGAATGCCTAATTTCACTAAACTTTCAAAATTTACTCCACAAGATTTAAGAGCAATTTCAAGGTTTTTCATTACTTGCTCAGTTTGCTGTAAAATATCATTTTTTCCTACAATTTCTCCGTTTCCATTTACTGCATTTTGTCCACCGATATAAATTGTCTTTCCGTTTCCTTCAGTCGTTATGATTTGAGAAAACGCAGAATTTTTTATTAGTCCATCTGGATTTATATGTTCCATTCTATTCATCATTGTTCGTTGTTTATTTTTTTCGCTTGTAATACAACTGTACCAATCCTGTATTAAATGTTTTGGCACTTAATAGCTATGTTTTATACATGTTGCTGTAAATAGTGCTTTCTAGATAGGTTTTCATTCCGACTTTTTATCTGTTATAATTCAGTCAATTTTTTTCAGAGCAAACCGAAACATAATAATTGTCTAAATCTCGAATTGAAAATTCCATTCTTCCTGAATTCGGGTTTAATTTCGGCTCGTTTTCAATTCTCGCGTTTAGTTTTTTGGCGTTATTCCAAATCGGTTCAATATTGTCGACCAAAAAATATGAAATAAGCCCATTTCCCGCATTTTTCGGGTCGGTAAAAGTTGGATGTTCGTGTTCGCCCCATTTATGCAGAGACAGAATTTGTTTACCACTTTTGTCAGCTAGAATTTCAAATACACTTCCTCCGTGTTTGCTTATGCAGCCTAATAATTTTTGATAAAATTCCGAGCTTTTTTCCACGTTATCAACTGCAATAATAGGTTCTGTCTTTATCATCTTATTGTACTTTATTTTGAGTTTAAATATTTATTTCTCAATCCAATCAGCTTTTGTTGTCTATTGGTCATTTTATTTTTTCACTTTATAAGTGGTCAATAGGTAATGAAATCAAAACGATATTTTTCAATTTTAGAAAAGATTTGAAAATCGTAATTTGAACCAACCTTCCAGCCGTTTTGTAGTTTATTTTTTTCGTTTGTAATACAACTGTATCAATCCCGTATCAAATGTTTTGGCACTTATAAATTCCAATAGTTGCTCTGGTCTCCCTTCTTTAAATAATCTTGTACCATTACCTACAAGAATGGGCACAATGGAAATAGTAAGTTCATCTATGAGGTTATGCTTAAGTAGTTCATTAACGACTTCAGCGCCACCATCACAATAAATATCCTTTCCCGCTTCGCTCTTAATCTTGGTTACAAGGTCTTTTATGTTACCTGTATAAAATTTGATTCTACCGTTGTCAGGACGGTGTGTTCTTGTCATGACATATACATCCCTTTCTCCATTGTCGTAGTGGGAAGCACCAATCTCTTTTACCACATAATCATAGGTTTTACGGCCAATTATAATGGTATCTATGGTTGAAGTAAATGCGGCATAACCATAATCTTCCCCTTCTTTTTCAACTAATTTCAGAAAACTGAGGTCGTCATTTGGTTTTGCAATGTAGCCGTCTAAACTTGTGGCAATAAAAAGTGATATTTTTCGCATCTGTTTTAAATTTTTAATGATTTGGCAAAATTAGTTTTAGACAACCATTTACACTTTGTATAAATGCGACATTTAAAGCTGTGATGGTGAGAGTCCTGTATTTCGCTTGAATTCATTATTAAGATGTGAATGGTCATAATAACCACACTCAAATGCAATATCTAATAAACTGCGATTTTCACTCGAATTTTTAATTATGTTTAAAGCATTTTGAAAGCGAATAATGTTTGAATATTCTTTTGGTGTCAGTCCAATGAATTTTTTGAAATTTCGCTCTAATTGTCTTGTTGTTATGAAATGTCTTCTTGAAAGTTCGTAAATACTCATTTGTCCGTTTGTTAAATGAATATCATCAATAACTTTTTGTAAATGATTGGATTTGGTAATTATTCTTTCGGAGTAAAAATGGTCAAAGTAATTAAACGGATTTTCTATTATTTTATCAAGATTAAATGAATTAGATTTTTCAAATTCAACGGTGTCGTTAGTCAATTCATTTTGGGAGGTATATTTATAGAAATTTGCAAAAGTTGCAGGTTTTAGGCACACACCTATTAAATGTGTATCGGTGTCAATAAAACTGTCCTTAAATGAAGTCATTGCACCAACTACATAAGTTTTCCCAAACTCCATTAAAGACGAGCCGTTGTCAGTCAAGCAAGTATCTCCCAAATTCATTACTATACCAGCGCAACCATCTGGAAAAACCCGTTCCCACTGTCTTTCTGGCTCGTTTCCTTTCAGTTCCCAATAGAAATGAATAAAGGGCTCTAATCCTTTGTATGGTTTTACTTTATTGTACTTCATTGGTTTCTACAGTGTCGTTCGTTACAATGACCGCCATCGGCCAGACGGCTATGGCGAGTTGCGTGGTATGCTTTGCATACCTTAGCAAGGGGTCGCCATTAGACGCACATTCGCTATAGCCAGTGATGTCGATGGTACCGACCGCGAACGGCTCCGTCGGAGTTTTCTTGGATGAAATATAGCAAATTTTATGGGCGAATGTGCAGTCGTACTGTCTGGCCGATGGTCGATGGTAGGAAAAAAAGGTAGGGCGGCGGCCTCGACCGCCCGGTTTTTTACGGGCCGGAGGTATCATCGACCATCACGTATATATAGAACTCATTTAAACTTTTTTAGTTTGATTTTTTTCAGGGCGATTACGATGAATGATAGGTAGTTGAACCCTTTCCAACTCTCAACGGAGGTATCGAACCTGTTGAGCAGTGACCTGAAACTGTCGAT
>NZ_MWRZ01000016.1:0-53672 GCF_002211465.1 Zobellia sp. OII3
CCGAAATATGCGCTCTTGGACCCTATATCCCTATTTATGAAAATCCAACCTTCTTTCAGGCCGATATCCATTGTACCACAAATTGCTTAAATTTATTCAAAATCAAAGGTGGTTTTGAGACAGACTGCCGTCTTTGTATACTACATGATAAAGGCTCTAGGTCAAAGCAAGGCTTCCTTCGTAGCTTTGTCTTCTTGGCGCCGTGAGGCCTGATATTCCTTTGGAAGTTCCCTGTATACCTTTTTAAAACATTTGGTAAAATACGAGGCCGTATTGAATCCTGACATGTATAGGATTTCCTTAACGGTCAGGTCAGTGGTCTCCAATAACTGTTTCGCCCTTTTAAGCCTGAATCTTCTAATAAATTCCCCGGTCGATAGTCCGGTATATTCCTTGAACTTATTGTAAACGGCACTTCGGCTCATAGAAAGTGCGCTAGTGAGCGATTCTGCATTGAACTCGGCGTCCATTATGTTCATTTCGAGCAGTTCAATAACACGGTTTAAAAATTCTTGGTCGGGTGATGTAACCATTATTTCACTTGGCGACAGCATAACTTCACGTTGCATATAGTTTCTCAATTCCCATCGTGACGAATAATTTAATCGAACCCATATATTTCGCCTGCTTTTATCCTTAAAAAATCAAAAGTGTTATGGTTTTAAACATATGTTTCGATCCCTAGGGTCAAAAACGATGCGTTGGGACGAACCAATGAATTAAAAGGAGAGAGGAAGCTATCGGCTGTTTAGGCCAAAACAACGCTACGATTTCTATACAAAAGACATTTGTTCTACAATTAAGAGTGATAGTTTTATGGAATTTGAAAGATTAATGACATTTTTGGGGAAGGACCTAAAGCGCGTCATTTTTAAATTCGATTTTTATTCCAAATATAAAAACTATGAAGTTACACCTTGTTTTTCCTGTACTTGCCTTACTACTTAATCTGTGCTGTAAGGAAGAGGAAAAAGTCGACCAAAAACCACCGAATATTGTCTGGATCGTTTCGGAGGATAATTCAAAACACTATTTGAAGTTGTTTGATGAAAACGGAATAGAGACGCCTAATATCGAAGCCCTGTCAGAACATGGCATACAATTCGATCGTGCGTTTTCGAATGCTCCCGTTTGCAGTGTGGCACGGTCTACGATTATATCGGGTTGCTACGCGCCTAGAATCGGGGCACAGTTTCATAGGCGTTCGAAATTGGTGCCCATGCCCGATAGTTTACGAATGTTTCCGGCCTATCTCCGTGATGCAGGCTATTACACGGCCAATAACAGCAAGGAAGATTACAACCTTGTAAAAAGTGATGATGCTTGGGACGAATCGTCTGGGAAGGCCACATGGAAAAAACGCAAGGGGAACCAGCCCTTTTTTTATGTACATAATATAGGAACTACCCATGAATCGCGGGTACACTTTCCTGAAAGCGATATGGAAAATGTGCCGACCATCGCCCAAGGGGAAAAATATAAGGTGCAACCGAATCATCCCGATACTGAGCTTTTCCATTATACGAACGCCCGTTATCGCGATAAAATCAAGGAAATGGACGGCCAATTGGGAGAAGTGGTCAAGGCTCTTGAAGCAGATGGCCTTTTGGAAAATACCTTCATTTTCTACTACGGAGACCATGGCGGGGTATTGCCGGGCAGTAAAGGCTACCTCTATGAAACCGGACTACACGTGCCTATGGTAGTTCGTATTCCTGAAAACTATAAAGATTGGGTCGACTTAAAAATAGGAAGTAAAACCGATCGCTTCGTAAGCTTTATCGATTTGGCACCAACGGTACTGAACTTGGCCGGCGTTCAAATACCCGAACAAATAGACGGCAAGCCGATTTTGGGAAATGGGGTAGACGCAAAAGAACTAGATCAAGAAAATGTCACCTACGGATATGCCGATCGGTTCGATGAAAAGTACGATATGGTGCGCTCCGTGCGTATGGGCAAATACAAATACATAAGAAACTACCAGCCCTTTAATTTTGACGGATTGATGAATGAGTATCGTTACAAACAAGCAGCTTATGGCGAATGGGAAAAAATGTACGAAGAAGGAAGGTTAA
Source organism: Zobellia sp. OII3 (assembly GCF_002211465.1). Lineage (NCBI taxonomy): Bacteria > Pseudomonadati > Bacteroidota > Flavobacteriia > Flavobacteriales > Flavobacteriaceae > Zobellia > Zobellia sp. OII3. The sequence goes on from NZ_MWRZ01000016.1 coordinate 2,079, forward strand.
ACGAGCAACAGTCCGCCTTTTTCAAATCGCGGGCCCCAGAAATGCTCTACGATGTAGAAAGCGATCCCTATGAAACCGTCAATTTGGCCGGTGACCCTAAATTCGAAGCCAAGGTTCAAGAAATGCGCGGTCTACTGAACGACTGGGTCGAAGGTATGCCCGACCTGTCGTTTTATCCTGAATTTTACTTGATAGAAAATGCCTTTGATGCGCCCGTAGAATTTGGAAGGACACATCAGAAGGAAATTCAAGATTATATAGCAACGGCCAACCTAATGTTGGAAGAAGCTGCAGCTGTACAAGCACAATTAAAAGACTTGCTGCAATCTTCGGATCCATGGCAACGGTATTGGGCATTGATCGTCTGTAGTAGTTTCGGTGACGGCGTAAAGGCCCTTGCCCCTGACATTAAAGAAATAGCGAAAAATGACGGGCAAGCGGTCAATAGGGTAAGGGCTGCGGAATTTCTGGGAATGACCAAGACCGGTGATCCCGTTCCTATTATGCTAGAGGCACTTTATTCGGCCCAATACGAGACCGAAGCCCTATTGATCTTAAATTCCATTGTGCTTTTGGGGTCACATGACTACGGATATAATTTCCCGATTGACGAGCGTAAGATTTCCCCTGATTTCAGGAAAAAGAAATCGGAGGTCGTCCGTCGATTGGAATTTTTAAAAACCTCAAAAAAATAGTTTAGGGGATATCATTTTTTCGTCTCAATGAGCTAGTTGCCTTCTTTAATACTTAATAAGTGGTTTTCTACCTGTGTACCGACGTTTGTTTTTTGGTTGGAGTCCCAATTATTTTGGAGTAGAAAGGAAAGGAATCGTTTTATAGGCACGAGCACTACAATATCATACCTATACAAAGTTGCTTGAGCAAGAGGCCAAAAAGAAGAAAAATAAGAACATTCATAAAAAATAATAAATGGGAATACTAAGTAAAGTATTGTACGCATGGGCCTTAGGTTCTAGCCTTTTGGGTACGATGGCAATGGCACAAACAGATAAAAAGCCAAATGTGATCATAATTTTGACCGATGATCAAGGCTATGGGGATATTGCGGCCCATGGCAACAAGGTTATCAAAACGCCAACAATGGACAAGCTACACGATGAGGGCGTCCGTTTCACGAATTTTCATAGTGGAACGACCTGCGCGCCTAGCCGGTCGGGTTTGTTAACGGGAGTGGACGGTAACCGTGCGGGAGTATGGCATACCATTGGCGGCGCCAGTTTGCTTCGTGAAAAGTTTGTATTGATGCCCCAGGTCTTTGAGGAAAACGGATATGCTACCGGAATGTACGGAAAATGGCATTTGGGCGATGCCTATCCGTACCGCCCCGAAGATAGAGGGTTTCAAGAAACCGTAGTACACGGAGGAGGAGGTGTAGGCCAAACCCCCGATTATTGGCAGAACAATTATTTTGATGACACGTATTGGCGAAACGGGGTTCCCGAAAAGTTTGAAGGCTATTGCACCGATATCTTTTTCTCGGAGGCAATGGATTTTATGGAAAGAAAAAAGGACCATCCTTTTTTCCTCTATATCTCATTGAACGCCCCTCACGGCCCATTGAACGTACCCCAGAAGTATTACGATATGTACAAGGGCGAAAAAACCATCAACGATGACCAAAAGGCCTATTATGGTATGATCACAAATATTGACGACAATATTGCCCTTCTAGATAAAAAACTGGAGGCTTTAGGTTTGAAAGACAATACCATTTTGATTTTTATGACGGATAACGGTACCCAGACGGGACATAAAGTGGTTAAAGGAAAAGTTCAAGGTTATAACGCGGGTATGCGCGGACATAAGGGTTCACAATACGAAGGCGGACATCGTGTCCCTTTCTTTATGCGTTGGAAAGACGGCAAGCTAACAGGGGGGCGCTCGATCGATCAACTGACCATGAATTTTGATGTACTTCCTACCTTGATCGACCTATGTGATTTGGGAAAAGTTCCAAATCTAGGTTATGATGGAAAAAGCTTGGCGCCCTTGTTGAACAAGGAAGTGGAGAAGCTTCCGCACCGCTATTGCGTAGTAGACAACAATCGTTTACAGCAACCTGTAAAATGGAGGATGAGTGCTGTTATGGATGACGATTGGAGACTTATAGATGGCAAAGAACTATATCATATTAGGAAAGATCCCGGACAAGAAAAAGACATCGCTTCAAAACATCCTGAAAAGGTAAGGGAGATGCGTGAAGCCTATGAAAAGTGGTGGGACTATACGTCGCGTGATTTTTCGCGTTACGAGGCCTATAAAGTTGGTGTGCCCTCAATTGAAGAAACCACGATTACCGTTCATGACCTGCATAGCTCGGATCTCATAGCGTGGAACCAATCGTATATCCGAGATCCCGAATCTGGCAAAAAACCGGCCTTTGCCGATGGGTTTTATATGATAGATGTACAACAGGACGGATATTATGAAATTGAGTTGCGTAGATGGCCCAAGGAATCGAACCTGGCATTCAATGCTACGCCACCACAGTTCGGACAGGCGGAAAAATGGTATAAGGTTTTGCCCCAAGGTGTTTCGTATCCGCTAAAAAGTGCGAGTTTAGATATTGATGCACTGCATCTGGATAGTCCCGTTGACATGAAGTCAACTAACGTAACCTTTAAGGCGTATTTGGTGAAAGGCCGTAAACGTTTAAAAACGAGTTTTATTAGGGAAGACGGTGTTCGTTTTGGAGCGTTTTATGTCTATTTGAGAAAGGTGGGGGCCTTATCCGACCAAAAGGAAACCAAATAGGGACGAGATTGTATTAGGGAATTGTAGTATTTGAAAACGGGGAGCCAATCTACAATAGGAGGTTCCCTGTTTTTATGTTCGGGGTTTTCGGATTCTTGTGCTTTAGGCAAAAAAAAGCCAGGGAACCCTAAAGCTCCCTGGCGACAAACTAACTCAACAAACAACTCAATATGTATCTTTGAAACTCGGCATGTTAATATCCCGTGTTTTGAACCATTGAAGGCGCTTTTTCTATTTCTGACTGTGGTATAGGAAGGTAATATTGTCTTTCGAACCATGGTCGCTCAACAACTGTGTACTCTTCGTTGGTCAAGGTGCCGTCTGGGGCCTTCCTCCATTTTAGGCCCTTAACATCAAAACCAAGGTGATCTTCGTTCATCCATCGTCTTTCGTCAAAGAAATTGTGTCCTTCAAAAGCAAGTTCTATTCGTCTTTCCCGCTTAATGGCTTCAAGTAGTTCTGGCCCAGAGGCGGTAATTGCCGGTTGAAGTCCCCTTGTGGAAACCTTGCTTACGAACTCACGGGCAATTCCTTCTTGACCTAAGTGGTATTGGGCTTCTGCATAGTTCAAATAGATTTCGGCCAAGCGATATAATATGTATGGGCGATTAGGGGATACATCCGTAAGGCCAACGCTTTCGTCTTGAAACTTTCTGATGTTATATCCTGTTTTTGATGAATGTCCGGTGTTTCCAAGGCCTTCGGGCGAATCCAATCCGTGGGGGGTAGCTTCACTTGGGTTATCCGCTAAGGCATAGTCTACAGGTCGTCCCCTAAATTCGGAACCTTGATAGAACAGGTCGGCATAAAAGCGCATCTCACGGTTCTCGTTTGGGTTGGCGGGGTCGTATGCCCCATCCGCGGTGCTGCTTCCGTCGGCCATATTGAACAAGAGCGCAAAATTATGGGTAGGGGAAGACATTGCCCAACCGCCGTACCCGCTAGGGGCTTGGGTTTGGTTCCATAATGAATTGGCATCGGTGCCAAAATCATAATAAATAGCGCTATAAGCACGGGCGAACAAGATATCTTGATTAGGGGATAAAAATAAATCTTGGTATCCTTTGGCATCGTCTACGGCAATAAGATCACGAGCACCTACTAAGTCAATGATTTCCTTGGCCGCATCGGCCGCATCTTGCCATTTGCTGGCCTTGGGATAATCGTATAATGGACCACTAGGTTCCGTTTCCGGATCGTGCAGTTTACTTGCCGCATACAGTAGGGTACGTGATTTAACGGCCAAGGCCGATAATTTCGTGGCACGGCCGAACTCACTGTCCGGACGCGATTCGGGAAGGATGGCCGCAGCTTCATCAAGTTCTTTGACAATAAAATCAACACATTCTTGATAACTGTTTCTTACTAAGGCAAAATCGTCATCGAGACCTAAGGCATTTTCTAAAATAGGAACACCTCCATAAAATTTAATAAGCTTACTGTAAATATTAGCTCTTAAAAATTTCATTTCGGCCTTAAGAACAGCCACTTTATCTGGGTCGGTCTTCATGGCCTCACTGTCGTCGATCTTATCTAAAAATTCATTGGCCAACCGAACGTAGTCCCAATAAGTACCCCATTTTTCGGCAAGGACACCCACATTGCTTGGAGACCATCCGGCTCTTAACCTAAGTTGATCTAGGTCGTTAAAGTTGAATTTGGCCTCAAAGGATCCTACTTCAATATTGAACCTTATTGACCACCATTGGGCCTTGTTCAGACCCCAGCTTTCGGTGCTGTTGTAAACGGGGTATACCAGTCTTTCGACCTGGTCGACCTCGCTATAGATAATATCTTCGGTAAAAGCATCGGAAGCTTCGGTGTCTAATACATCTTCACAACCTACAGTTGCGAAAATGGCTATTAACACCCAGAATTGCTTTATGTTAATGTATTTCATTTCTATTTAAATTTTGTTGTTATCGTTCGTTAACACTTCAAGTTTGTTAAACTTGACTATGCTTCATTACAGGTTAAAAACTTAGGTTAAGACCTAAAGTATAGGTCTGTAACGATGGGTAGGTACTTTCCCTAAAGTCATAGTATCCATTGGCTTCTGGATCTAATCCTAAGTCGGCTACATCAGAGAACAAGGTCAACATATTGTATCCGCGTACAAAAAGTTTTAGGTCGCCTAGTTTTATGTCGTCTTTATGAAAAGTATAGCCTAGTTCCAGTTGTTTTAGCCTAACAAAGGAGGCGTCGTGCAACCATAAATCGGCTCCTTCAAAATTGGCGGAATTACCACTTTGGTTTCCGCTGAACTTATCTCCTGTGGAATAGGCCCTAGGATATCGGGCGTTGCGGTTTTCAGGGGTCCATCTTTGGTCGAAAAGAAAATCGGGACGCGCTCCGGGACGTTCAAAGAAAATCAACATTTCGGCTTCAGCCTGTCCTTGAAATAGGAAGCTGAAATCAAAATCTTTATAATTGAACCCACCAAAGAAGCCGAACTGTATTTCGGGAACATTTGAAGAATAGGCACGAACACGGTCGTTTGCATTTATTTCACCATTTCCATCAGTATCTAAATAGATCGGTTCACCTTCTGTAGTACCATCTATTTTAACCTCTGTAGCATCAACTTGTGCTTGGTCTCTAAATATTCCTGCAGTAGGGTAGGTGACGTAGGAGTCCAATGAATGGCCTTCCCTTTTTCTCCACTCAGGAACATCGGCTGCTTCAGCCATGTATACCACCTCGTTTTTTGCTTGTGTAAAATTGGCCCCAAGGTTATAACCGAAGTTTTCCCCTATTTTATCGTTCCATGCCAATTCTACTTCCCAGCCAAAGTTATCTACTTTTCCGATGTTTTCTGCAGGTAAGGTAATACCGGCAGCATCTGGTATGGCTGCGGCACGGGTCACCAAAATATCTTCACGGTTTTGGTAGAAGTAATTGACGTCACCCGACAGTTTGTTATCGAATAAGGAGAAGTTGAGTCCAATGTTTTTCATGTATGCGGTTTCCCAAGTAATGTCCTCATTGGGTACGTTGGCACTGGTATAGCCATTGTAGCTAACCCCTGGGGTGCCGAATACAGTATAGTTCGGTTGTGCACTGTTGGTAGGCCCGCCGTAGTTGTAACGGGTCAAATATTGATAGGGGGCAATTTGGTCGTTACCCATTTTTGCCCATGAGGCTCTAATTTTTAAAGCGCTGAGCCAATCTACGTTTTCTAGAAATGATTCTTGGTGAAGGGCCCATGAGGCGGCTACACCAGGGAAGGTGCCGAACCTTTTTCCGGGTCCGAAGTTGCCTGAACCGTCGTGACGTATGGTGAGGTCTATAAAATATTTCTTTTTGAAGTCATACGAAAACGAGCCAAAGTAGTTCAGACGGGCCCATTCTTGGGACTCGCCATAAGACTGTTGGCCTTCGTCGCTTCCGGCAAAAAGTTCACTGTGTTCCGAAGTCGGAAAACCTTTTCTCTCGGCCCAAAAGGAACGTTGATTAGAAGTAGCTTGCTCAATACCTACAAAACTGCTAATGGAATGATTGTCACCTAAAGTCTTTGAGTAGTGAAGCGTGGAATTCAAGAGCAATTCATCAAACTTCCAAAAGCTCTCACGTAATGTTCTTTGGCTACCTTCGGCTTGGGCGAAACCTTGTGTAGGAACGTATTCGTTGTTACTTTCTTGATAGGTATAAACCGTCCAAGGGGTGTACCAATCTTTGATATCATTGTTCATTCTTCTAACACCGGCAAAACCTTTTAAACTTAATCCGGGTATGGTGTTATCTAGGTTCCAGTCATAAGAAAATCTACCACGCAATTCGTTATCGGTCTGTTTTGTAAAACCGGATTGGTTGGTGGCCATTACATAAGGGTTGGCACCATTTTCACCTCCCCAACCAGGTAATCCGTTAGGGTAAACACCTACTTCCGTAGGTTGGTTGGTATTGATACGACTATAAATTTCGCTAACTCCTACACCAGGTTGGTTTCTATCGCCAAATCTACCGGAAAGGTCTACTCCTATCTTAAAGTTGTCCGTAAGGTTGATATCAATATTTGAACGAACCTGTTTTTGCTTGAAATTAAGGTCACCGGACTTGTACATACCGGTTTGACTGATAAAATCGCCACTTACAAAATACTTTACGTTGTCGCTACCTCCAGAAATGGAAACCGAATTACGGGATTCAGGTGAAGACTTGGCAAAAGTAAGTGCGGCCCAATCTGTATTAGGGAAATTGATAGGGTCTGAGCCTGAAGCGTATTTTTGGATTTGCTCCGATGTATACGGAAGCGGTGTTCCGTTTCGTTCTGCAATTTCATTGTTATAAATGGCGTACTGCTCAGAGGACATCAGGTTTGGTGAAACCGAAAATTTTGATACGTTATAAGAAGAACTCAACGTAATTTTAGGTTTTCCGGATTTACCTCTTTTGGTAGTAATTAAAATAACACCGTTGGCAGCTCTAGCACCATAAATGGCGGCGGCACCATCTTTTAATACCGTTAAGGATTCTATATCCTGTGGGGCTAAATGAGAAAAAGTACTTGCGGTTATACCATCAATTAGAATTAATGGTGAATTGTTTCCCAATGTAGATTTACCTCGTATAAGAAGTGTAAGGTCGTCACCATTGGTTGAGCCGGGTAAACCACCTCTATCGGCTATTATGAGCCCTGGTACGGTACCGGCCAGTGACTTGGCCAAATCTTTATTACCGGCCTTTGCTATTTGTTCGGAGCTAACGGTACTTACAGAGCCCGTAAGCTCGCCTTTTTTTCGGGTGGTATACCCCAAAACCACTACCTCATCGAGCTTGGCGGCGTCTTCTTGCAGGGTGACATTGATTTCAGACTGATTGCCTACTTGTACCTCTTTTGTAGAATAACCGATATATGAAAATACCAGCACCGTCTGATCGTCGTCAACTTCAATACTGTAATTTCCATCAAAATCGGTTGAAGTTCCATTACTGCTACCTTTAACAAGAATGGTTACACCAGCCAATGGGCCCATGGCATCCGAAACGGTACCGGTTACGGTTCGTTGGATTGGATTGGTGGTGTGGTCATTTTCCAATGACGGCTCCGTACTACCGGAAATCGCGTGTGATTGGATTGGAATCGTTACTGTTAAGATCATTACGAACTTAAGAACGATTAATCTCTTGATGGAGTTGCTTGGGCAGCCCGCATCAGTAAACCATTTGATTTTCATAAATTTGAATTAGTTAGAGTTAAACATGCCCCAGGATCAATGGGGTAATACTTTACATCATGCTTGGCATGAAATTCTAAAGGGGAATGTTGGTGCATTCTCCTTTTTTGGTCGGTTACATCTTGTGTTTTTTCACTTAGGGTTCAATATTTTAATGCGTTAGGTCGAAATATGAATTTGATAATATGCAATTGAATTTTACAAAAGAAGCATAAAAAAAGAGGGGAGTATTTGCGAAATTTAACTAGCGGTAACACTATTTTACCATTTTTTAGGTTTAATGGCGGTAATAGTGTTAAAAATTCAGTTTATGAAGGGCGAAGGAAGCCTCAACCGCAAGGTGGGCTTTTTTGAAGGGAAGTATTTCTTCGTGCTTACAGGTTGAATTGAAAAGGGTACTCCTATAAACAAAGAAAGCTAACCAGAAAGGCTTGGTGACTTTCTGGTTAACTTTATTATAAGTTTTATAAAACGATATTGTCTGAATACAGTCCCGAATAGACTAATAGCTTAATAGGCTTAAGACTAGCTGGCTTTCAGCTGGGTAAATACGAGTTCGAGCTGTTCGGTTTTTATGGGTTTTACAAAATAGTCGCAAATTTCATTTGCCCTTTTTGCCCTGTCGATATCAATGGGATCCAAAGAAGAAGAAATCATATAGATGCTTATTTTCTTTTTGAGTTGATACCTGATCTTATCGAATTCCTTTAAAAACTGAAATCCGTCCATAACCGGCATATCGATGTCGAGAAAAATAACATCGGGTAATTCGGTGTCGCTATCAAGGTGGTCGGTTATATAATTGAGGGCCTCTTCTCCATCCTCAAAGTCCATGGTACTTGCGTCTAAACGCATATTTTCCATTTTTTTTACAACAGTATATCGATAGATATAATCGTCATCGATGATACAGATTTTCGGGGTTTTACTCATGTGTTATGCTCAATTAAAATTTATTGTGAACGTAGTTCCGACGTTGACTTGACTGCTAGCGGTAATAGTTCCCCCCATAGCCTCTACCTGCGATTTGGTCAAGAATAGTCCCACACCTTTGGCTTCAGGATGCCTATGGAATACTTTGTTCAGTCCGAACAGTTTATTGCCGTGCTTTTCGAGGTCAATACCCAGGCCGTTGTCTTTGAACTGCAGCATTATTTTACCATCTACCATCATTGATTTTATCTCTAATTCAAGTATACGTTCTTCGCTTCTGTATTTTATGGCATTGCTTATTAAATTCAAGAATATGCTTTTTATATATATGGTATGGTAACGTATGGTCTGACATTCCGAAAAATCAGCGGTAATTCGGGCTCCCGATTTTAATATTTCACCGGCTAAAATTTCTTCGGTTCGGTGAAGCACCTGTTTAAACTTAATTTCGGCAATATCGTCTTCATTATGTTCACTTTTGATTTTTAACGTTTCAACTAGAGTATTTAGTGTTGAGGTAAGGTGATTTATTACCGTTTCGAATTTGTCGAATAAACTTTCACGAAGGGTTTTGCTATCGGTAGTTTTGTAAATGTCTAGTAATGAGTTCAGATTGCTTACCGGGGCACGAAGGTTATGTGAGGTGATATGGGTGAAGTCGGCCAGTTGTTGGTTTTTGTCCGTTAATGTTTTGGCGAGTATTTCAAGGTTTTCCTTTGCTTTAAGAATTTTTCTTTGTGCTGCCTTTTGTTTGGTAATATCACGAACGGCCAATGAAACCAAGGTGCCTTCCTCGGTTTGTAATGGGGCCATATTTATTTGAACCGGTATTTTTTGACCTGTTTTTCGAATGCCGAAAAGCGGTTCGGTTATACCCAATTGCTTCACTTTTGAACCGTTGAAGAATGAACTTATATTTTTCTTGCTGATAGGTAAGACCTCTTGGGGTATGATTTTGGAAACGGGCTGGTTCAACAATTCTTCTGAGGTAAACTGAAATAGGTGTTCGGTTTGCTTGTTGGTGAGTTGGATATAACCAGAGCTGTTAATGATGACCATGGCATCTGGCGCCGATTCTAAAAGTCCCTTAAATTTCTTTTCGGCCATTTTGAGTTCGGTGACATCTTGGGCCGTACCGATCAGTTCTACAACTTCACCTTTCTTATCGAGAATTACCTCGCCAATATTATTTATGATCTTTATATTGCCCTTAGCCGAAATGATACGATGTGTATAGCTTTGAAATACTTTGCTTTTTAGACTTTCTTTATTATGCATAATTATCACCTCACGGTCATCGGGGTGTATATAGCTCAGAAAATCTTCGAATGTAAGCATAGTAGTGCTATTATCGATTTCAAGTATTCGCAAAAGGTTTTTTGAGTGAAAGGTCTCATTGGTATACGGGCGATAACGCCAATGACTTATTTTTGTAAGTTGTTCGGCATAATTCAAACGCTCGTTTTTAATGACCAGTCTGCGTTCTATTTCCTTTAATCTTGATATGTCCGTAGCCACTACGGTAAAACCGATATTTATTCCTTCTTCGTTTCTTAGGTTGGATACCGTGGCCTGAACGGGTACACTTGTACCATCTTTTCGGATATAGTTCCATTCCCTTGTATCACTGAGGTCTTCATAGGTGATATCGGAATGGTGGTTAAAATTTACGGGCGATTTGCCGATCAGGGTGGCTACATCATACTTGAACTTTTTTACTTCTTCTAAAGGCAGGAAATCGGCAGGTGTTTTTTTTCCGATCATTTCTTCGGCCGAATAGCCTAAAAGCTTTTCGGCCCCTTTGTTAAAATGGTCGATAAAGCCCGATTCGCTCGTAGAGAAAATTACGTTGTGGTTCGAATTGAAAATAGATCTCAACTGGGCATGGGCCTTATTCAGTTCCAATTTTGAAAATGTAACATCACTGATATCTTGAACAAGACCGACCACATTTTTTAAATTGCCATCTACGATTTCGGGTTTTCCGATGACACGGACCCATCGGCGATTGCCCTTGGCGGTAATAAGTTCAAAGTTAAGGTCAAATGGCTTCCCATTTTCGATGACATCTTGAATGAGGCTTTTGATTTTGGGCCGGCTGTACTTTTCTTCAAAGAAATTTACGGCTTCCTCAAGGTTAGGGGAGTAGTCTTCGGCAACCTCATGTATTTCACGGGTTATTTTACTCCAGTATACTTTGTTATCGGTTAAATCGATTTCCCAAGTGCCCAATCGGGCCACTTCCTTTGTTTGGGCGAAAATATCCTCCGTCCGTTCTTTTTTGAGTTCATTTTCCTTGTGTGGGGTAATGTCTATGGTATTGATAAAAAGCCCCCCGATCTCTCCTTCAGAAATGAACCAGGGGAAAATCTCCCAATGGAGCCATTTTACCACCCCGTTTTTATCCATAAAACCGGCCTCATCGGTCGTGTTTATCGCCTCGGTAAGACATTGTTGGTGGATTTCTTTTGAGCTTTCACTTATTTTAGGGAATAAGTCATAGTAGCTACGCCCCACTATTTCTACCCCTTGTAGTTTATATTCTTTTATCCAACGCTGTGATGCGGCAATACAATGCATATTCTTATCGAGCATTACAATAGTAGTGGGCGCCTGTTCGATGAATATTTTATGGTATGGTATTTTTGATTCCGCTTTTTCGGTCGATTTCTCCAAGTTGGTTGGGTTTATAAGAATATACCTTCAAGATAGTTATAATTTACTGATGAGGGCTTTGGCTTTTTGTTTTTTTGTCTGTAAATGATGAAAATGGTCCAAAAGTGCCCTAAAGGCATGTAAATATTCCATAAATCCTTTGATTTTAAGCTTTTGAGAGAGTTTTTGACTTATTTCAGTTGATAGCCTTCTTTGTAAGTTGTAGGGGTATGGTGGGTAGCGGCCTTAAACTGTCGCTTAAAGTTGGACAAGGTTCTAAACCCATTTTGGTAACAGGCTTGTAAAGCGGTCATTTTTTTATCGATAAGTAATTTACAGGTATGGCCGATCCGTATTTCGTTTACGAACCCATGAAGGTTTTATTGGCCTGGTATCTTGGCCCATGAGTCGGCCCTAAAGGGAGGCGGGCTTATACAACTACCCGATTTTACGTTTGACAAATAGGCTGTACCGACCCATTGGTTATTTTTTTAGGTTGAGACCGCCCCCATTTTGTACGGTCTCAACTTTTTTTGTTTATACTTCGACGAAGTCTACTATAAATGTGATCTTTGTAGTTAGAAGTATTTCTGAAGTATGGCTACGATCAAACATAAGTTAAAAGAACGCATCAAGGAGTTGACCTGTCTCTACGAGGTAACTTCCATAATTGTAAATTCAGATTTTGACCAGCTTGAAACCTCATTGGAGGCTATTGTACATTCGCTCAAAAAGGCTTTACAGTTCAACAATGTGGCAGAGGCCTACCTGAATTTGGAAGACTACTCGGTCCAGACCGAAGGTTTTCATTCCAAGATGACTATTATGCACGCCGACATCAAGGTGTTCAACAAGGTGAGTGGGGTAATAGAAGTCGGTTATCCGGAGGACCGGTATTTTTATGTGGACTTTCTTGAGGAAGAAAAAGACCTGCTTAACAATGTAGCCATAGCCATAGGAAGCCTACTTGAACGAAAACAGATCAGGGATAGCGAGGCGAAGGTCAAACGCCAAATGGAACGTGCCGATAGGTTGCACATATTGGGCGAAATTACGGCCGGTATCGCACATGAGCTCAATACTCCCTTGGCAAATATTTTAGGCTTTACCGAATTGCTCAAAGAGCGGGTAAAAGATAAAGGGGCCTTGAGGGATCTTGATAAAATTGTTGAAAATGCCATCTACAGTAGGGAGATAGTCAAGAAACTGATGTTCTTTGCCTGCGAAATGCCGCAAGAGATGAAAATGGTGGAGCTGAACCCCATTGTAGAAAGCACCCTAAAATTGTTGACCCCCTCGTTACGGGCCAAGAACATTCGCCTGACCAAAAAGATCAGTTCAAAGTCCATTCAACTACGCGCCGATAAGGTACAGCTTACCCAGGTACTCTTTAACTTGGTGATGAACGCTATCTATTACTCACCCGTTAAAGGAGAGGTCGTTGTATCGGTCGAGGAAAAAGAAAAGACAATTCAAATCGGTATTTCGGATCAGGGAGAGGGCATAGGGGCACAGATAGAAGATAAGATCTTTGAACCTTTCTTTACCACAAAGCCCCTGGGCGAGGGCTCTGGTTTGGGCCTAAGTGTGGTACACGGTATTATCAGTAGCCATAGAGGTACCATTGAACACAGGCCGAACAAACCCAAAGGAACGATTTTCATTCTAGATTTTCCTAAATTGTAGATATGCTTCAAAAAGAGAATATTTTATTGGTCGATGACGACATCAATATCCTGGAGTTATTACAGCGTCATCTTCAGTCGATGAACTATCACACCTACAAGGCGGTTTCGGTCAAGGAAGCCCTACATGTGATGAAAGATACGTTCATAGACCTTCTTATCACCGACATTCAAATGCCCGAGATAGACGGCTTGCAATTGTTGAAGTTCGCAGATGAGCATTATCCTGAATTGCCAAAGTTGGTGATTACGGGCTATCCTTCGGTAGATGGGGCCTTAGAGGTGATTAAGTCGGGAGCCATCGATTATTTGACCAAGCCGTTTACCAAGGAAGAGCTGCGTCAGGCGGTAGAAAAAGCATTCGAGCACGGTGAAAGCCGTAGGACGAAAACGATCAATAAGGGCGGTACGCAGAAGTTCGTAAATATAAATAATGAAATGATCGGTGAGTCTGAGGCATTTCAGAAGATTACCGATGTAATCGAGAGGGTCAAAGATAATAAGGCTACGGTTTTGGTAAAGGGGGAAAGTGGTACCGGAAAAGAACTTGTAGCCCGGGCCATTCATTATTCGGGCAAGTTTTCCCGCTCTCCTTTTGTGGCTGTCAATTGCGGGGCCATACCCGAAAATTTATTGGAGGCCGAACTTTTTGGTTACGTAAAAGGGGCCTTTACGGGAGCTAATGACAATAGGGACGGTTTCTTTCAGGCCGCACAGGGCGGCACCTTGTTTCTAGATGAAATAGGAACGGCACCCTTGAGCGTACAGACCAAATTGTTGCGGGTACTTCAAGAGAAAGAGCTGACCAAGGTGGGTTCTAGAAAAACGGAAGCAGTGGATATTCGTGTGATCGCGGCCACAAATTCCGATTTACAACAAGACATTAAGGACCATAAATTTCGAGAAGACCTATATTACCGTCTAACGGTGGTGGAAATAGAAGTACCGCCATTACGGGAGCGGAAGTCCGATATCCCCCTTTTGGTCGATAAGTTTTTAAGAAAGTACGGGGTAGAGTACAAAGACCGTTTGCTAAAGATGACCCCAGACGCCTTGGAGGTATTGAAACGCTACGATTGGCCCGGGAACATCAGGGAGTTGGAAAACGTAATCCAGCGCGCCGTTATCATGTCTAACGGGGCTATAACGGTCAAGGAGCTTCCTGATACGCTAAAGTTTAAAATCGATTTTCCACAGACCTCCTTTCCTTCCTTAAAACAAATGGAAAAGGAATATATACAGCGTGTACTGCTACATACACAGGGCAATAAGACCAAGGCGGCCGAAATTCTTCAAATAGACCGTAAGACCTTACGTGAAAAGCTCAAGTAAAGACATGGGGAGTTTTTCTCCTAATGGGTAAATTCTCCTCGGTTCGTTTATCTGCATTTTAAAAATAATTAACTGTTTGTGGTTGATTGTCAATCATTTGTATTTGTTTTTGGCTTTGGCCTACGTATGGGTATGGCTTTTGCTCAAGTCTTGGCACAACAAATTTGAGCGGACACTTAAAAAACAAATACATATGAAGTACGGTAGTTTGGTGTTCGTCAAGAACGATTTTAAAGAGGTTAAAAAATGCCTTGAACGAAATAAGTATATAGAGGATTACAGCCATAAGGATGTGCTCGAGGTTTTTCAAGGGAATTTAGCGACCGCCTTGGTGGTCGAGGCCGATGATATGCCACAAGATGTGGTACGGTTGAATTCCATGGTTACGGTGAGCAGTATATTCGGATGGGAGAAAGCATTTCAGGTGGTCCGGCCCAAGGATGCATGCATTGAAAACGAAAGATTTTCCCTGTGCAGTAAGATTGGGGCTTCCGTTTTGGGGCTTTCCGAAGACGATGTTTTTAAATATGGTTCCCCTGCAGATAGTATTTCGTTGAAAATTGTAAAGGTAGATCACTATCACGATGAGTTGAAAGGGGCTATGGAAATAGAAAATCTACCAGTTTAAAAAGTAGAACTATTAATCTTAAAAGGAGTAAAGGATGATTAAATATTTGGTAGTGTTTTTCTTTTCGGCGAATCTGTTGCATGCACAGGGGGATACCCATAAGAAAGGAGAGCAGGTAAAGGTGGGCGATGTACTTGAAATAGGAGTGCCTACTAGTCAGAAATACAAGCATATAGAATTACCTAGGGCCAATTTCATTATAAAAAGGGGAGGTTTGGCCAATTATAAGTCTTTAAAAGGAAACAAGGTAGTGGTAACGTCTATTGAAGAAGGAAAAGACGGCGCTACCGAGATAAAAATAAAGCGCAAAGATGGCGGTCGTTTCTTCGGGAGCCATACGCTCATCTCCGCAGATATCGACGATGCATTGGCATCGGGCGAGTTGCTTACAAATTAGTTTTGATAGTTGGTTATGAAAATCTGCCCGGTTGTCCGCGCCTTATGGCTTACCCTGTAAGGTTATCGGGCAGGTTTCATTAGTTGTTAATCTAAAAAAACTAGCATCGTATGAACTTATATACCAGAAGTATTTGCAATACGTGTCAACATGTAAATAGTTGCGTAGTTACATCCAACAAACATTTTATCCGTTCGTGTAGTGAATATATGCATGTACACGACCAAACTAAAGCGGATAACGGTCATCTCAAACCGAAAACGCAACGTCACAAGAGAAATCGCAAGGCCGAAGAGGTCTTATTTTAAGTATACAAATATGATAGTTAAAACACCCGAGCAAAAAAAAGCCTTAAAGCAAGGCATGCTCGCAAACGTGATGCGACAGTTCGATAATGCTGCCGACATCATTGATCTTAACCCAAATATCAGAAAGATATTAGAGGTGACCAACAACGAACTCGTCGTTCATTTTCCGGTACGTATGGATGATGGGGAGGTTGAAATCTTTACGGGGTACAGGGTGCAGCACAACAATTCGTTGGGTCCTTATAAAGGGGGACTTCGCTATCACCCTACGGTAGATATCGATGCAGCGCGTGCCTTGGCTATGTGGATGACCTGGAAAACTTCATTGGCAGGTTTGCCGTACGGCGGTGCCAAGGGAGGAATTCAGTTGGATCCTACCAAATACTCGAATGACGAGTTACAGCGCATCACGCGCAGGTTTACGTATGCCTTGGGCGATAATATAGGTCCAGAGCTCGATATACCCGCTCCCGATGTGAATACCAATCCCCAGACCATGGCGTGGATCTTAGATACGTACATGTCGACAAAATCGCCGGCAGAGCGGTCTACCAATATGCATGTGGTTACCGGTAAGCCAATTGGGGCAGGAGGTTCGCAAGGGCGTGACCGGGCTACGGGCTACGGCGTGTTCCTAAATATCAAATTTTGGGCGGAGCACAAGAACATAGACCTGAAAGACAAACGGTTTATTGTTCAAGGCTTCGGTAATGTAGGGTATTGGGCAGCGCATTTTCTAGAAAAGGAAGGCGCTTCAATGATCGCCGTTCAAGATGCCTATGGCAGTATTGTAAACGAAGAGGGTATTCCTGTAGAAGACCTCTTGGCGTACACTAAGGCCAATAAGGGCAGTATCATGGGCTTTGCAAAGGCTGAAACCCTAGATAATGCCGCGTTCTTCGGATTGGATTGTGATATCTGTATCCCTGCCGCACTGGGCAACCAGATTACGGAGGCCAATGCATCTTCGGTCAAAGCTTATTTGATTGCCGAGGGAGCCAATGGCCCGACCGATGTTGCCGCTGAAGAGATCCTATTGAAAAAAGGAGTGGCTATTTTACCGGATATCCTTTGTAATTCAGGAGGGGTTATCGGAAGTTATTTTGAATGGCTTCAAAACCGTAACGGTGAGATTTGGCAATTGGACGAAGTTCTTCAAAAGCTAGAGAAAAAGCTTAGGGAGTCTTTTGTCAAGGTAGTAGAAACTTCCGAAAACCGGAAGATAGATATGCGTACTGCGGCTTTCATCATAGCCATAGAACGCTTAGAAGAAGCTTATGTTCAACGAGGTATTTTTCCATAAATAATAGAATCATGAAGTATGGTGGCTTAGTAATAGAGAAGAAAGAGTATGTGCTGTTGAAAAGGTTCATGAACCTGACGGGCTATTATAAAGACAAGACGCTTCGCAAATCGGTCGAGAAGTTAGTAGGCGAATTAGAGTCTGCCCAAATTCGGGACGAAGCCGAGATGCCGGAAGATGTTATTCGTTTTAATTCGACCGTTAGCATTGTATCTGAAACGGGATGGCGCAAAAAGTTCAAACTGGTAGTGCCCACCGAGAGCGATGTGAACAGTAATAAAATTTCAATTTTGACCCCCATGGGTGCGGCCGTGATCGGTTATGCCCAAGGTGATACTTTAGTATGGGACTTTCCTGCCGGAGAGCAGCGAATGGTCATAGAAGAAGTAGATCAAGAACATAAGTATATCAATTTAGATATAATTTAGAAAGCACGGATAGTTAGTTTTACTCGATAATCGAGATTAAATGCCCCGAGACTTGCCTCGAAATCAAGGTGTATTCCTTTTGATGCCTCGCGGGCTTGCTTCGAAGTAGTTTGCTCTCTCCTTTTGGCGACACGTAAATCCATGGCAATTTTTTTACATTTATCAGCCAAGAGGGGAGAATAACTATCTGAATTTAAGGCATACCGGTTGAGGTAGGCCTATTTTTTTACCGGTAAATGACAGTAATCCCGAGGCTTTGTCCCGTTTAAATACGGCAATGTCGTCGGTTTTTCTATTGGCGACGAGCAGAAAATTATTGTCAGGCGACAAAGTAAAATTACGAGGCCAATCCCCTTGAACGGGCTCGGTGCCCAAAGAGGTCATATGCCCATCGTCCGATACCGAAAAAATAGCAATACTGTTATGCCCGCGGTTACTGGCATATAAAAACTTTCCGTCATCGCTCAAATGGATATCGGCACAGGCATTCGGACCGTCATATCCTAAGGGAAGTGTGCTCTTTTTGTCAATGGCCGTAAAAGTACCGGTCTTGGTATCCATTTCCACCGAAATTACCGAACTGAAGAGCTCATTGATGATAAAGGCCCTATTTTCCGTTGGGTGAAATATCAAATGGCGCGGTCCGTCACCGGGTTCTAACTGTAAGGCCACATGTGCTTTTTCCAGTGAACCGTCATTGGAGACCGGATAGGCCAAAATTTGGTCCGTACCAAGGTCTACCGCATAGAGAAAATCGCCCGATTTGCTGAATTTTACACAATGCGCATGGGCCGATTTTTGATTGGGATGTGGGCCGTTGCCTTTGTGTTGTCGGGCTACGGGCTTTCCGGTTATTTCCCCGTTTTCGTCAACGGCATACATAACAATGCTTCCCGAGCCGTAGTTGGCGGCAGCTAGAAGGTCTTCACCTGGACTCAATTCAATATAGCAGGCCCCATCACCTTCACTCGGTAAATTGGAGATTTTTTCCAACTGGCTTCCGTCTTCGTTCCATACAAAGGCTGAAACGCTCCCAGGCTTTGTCCCGTTGGAAGAGTATACCCTTTTGTCGTCCTTTGACAGGTAGAGGTAACCGGCCCTTCCTTCCTTGGCCACATGCTTTGGGTTGGATAGTTCACCTGTTAAGGTGTTGAAATCCAGTTGGTATATGCCCGCATCATCCCCTTCGGCATGCGTGCCGACCAACAATTTTATACTTGGCTCAAGAACTTCTTGTTTCACCTCTCCCATGGTCATTTTTTCAGATTTATTCTTGCAGGATACCACTGCTATTACGAGGATAAAAAAAACTGAATAATCTAAAAAATGTTTCATGTTAAAAGAGGTGTTGGTTTAGTTTTTTACGTCTAGCCTGACCGATTTGTCAAGGCCTAGATAGCCGTAAGATAAAACTAAAAAGCTTACCGACGAATTTTTCGGTATTTTGAAGCTACCAACAAAGGTTCCGGTATTGGCTCCGCTTTCCTTCAAATTGATTTTTTTAGTTTCTTCCCCATGCTTTAACAACACCCATCCTTGGTCAATAGCATTTCGGTCAAGGTTTAGGGCCGCCTTCAATTGAATGGTAATGTTTTGGCCTGGTTTTACACTTGATATTTCCTCTTTGTGTTTCGCATCAAAAACTTTGAGACTATGGCTTCCTAGGGTAGAGAAGGTTACTGTGGCCTGCCACCCTCGATTGGAGATACCCCAACCTTCCGTCGCGTAGGCATTTTTTCCGAAAACGCGACCTTCGTTTTTCCCTTCAATAGCTTCGAGCTTTTCGGCAATGGGAAATTGTCCGTCTAAGGGCGAGCCGTCTAGGGTGCCCCTGACCTTACCGAGTTCGCCGTAGCCATGTGGATGCGACTGTGGCCATCCTTTTTCGACTCCCGGCCAATAGTCCCCGATTTTAACGCGATCCTCACTTTTGTTGCTAAGATGGGTTCCTACGGGATTCACTCCGAAAACAAAATCGGTTTGCGCCCAGCCCAAGGCACGAAGATCAGGGTCGTTCAGTAAATGTGCCACGGCGAACATGGAGCCTCCTAAGGCCGGAGCCCCGCCCAATTCCTTGGTTTTGGGGTGGGCCCATTCGGTTTCGCTATGTTTGCGGTATTTCCAGAAGTTATTGCTCTTTTGTTTCATATGAAGTGCCCAGGCTTCCAGCTTTTCTTTTGTGCCTTCAGGGGCCTTGTCGGGTGCCAACAATAAAAAGAACGACAGGGCCTGTGGCGTTATATGTTCGGCATTTCTTATCCACCACATATGACGGGGGTTATTAAAGTCCCAATTGCTAATGATATCGGAAGCGCCTGATTGCGCCCATTTCAAAAACTTTTCGGGATTACCGTCTTTTTCATGTCTTTCGCATTCGTACATGAAGAGGTTACGAAAGACCGATTGCCCGTAGGCATTGCCCATTTCATTAAATTCCTGAAAGCCTTTATCGACCCATTTTGTACTGTACGTCCAAAATCGAACAACCTTATGACGGTCATAAGCTTCCCAATGGTCTAAACAGGCTTTTCGATATTTTTGATAGGTTTCTTCGGGCAAGTATGGTTTTAAGAAGGAATGATAGGCGGCACAAACGGCAGCCAGTTGGTCTAAGGTATTCCAATAATCGTATGTCATTCTCGGCTGTCCTTGATAGCCCAAGGTGCCGTGACGGGTTTTTACGGGGCCATTATAGTCAATGTATTTATAGGCGAATTCGGCGTGCCAAAGAATAAGGTCGATAAGATCGGCCACTTTTTTGTCGCCCAGTTCGGTTTTCCAATTGTCGAAGAGGGCCGGGTTGCTGGCATATTGTAAGACTTCGAAGACGGCTTCGAGTCCGTATGCCCCGACGTCACGAGTGGGGCCGCCCCCATAGACCGAAGCCATATCATAGGTTTCCAAATCGGCAAACCCCCTGGCATCGACAAAAAAGTCATAGGCCAATTTTGAAGATGCGGTTTCCAAAAGGTGGTCGGCTACGGAAAATGGAACCGAATTTCCATGGCCCTCAACCTTGATGATATATTCATCGTTTGAGCCTGTGGGGTTAAACCCTGAAAACCATCCTTCATTATTCAGGATTTTACCTTCAAATACCGTTTTTGACGTACGGGTATTTATAATCTGAAAAGGAGTGTCGTCTTCGGCGCCATAGCAGACAAAGCGTTTAGATTCGCCCATATTATACCCCAATTGGTTAACGTAGGGTTCGAATTTTTTTGGGTCAGGTGTTGATTCTTGCGCAGAACCATAGGCTGAAGCGCATAACAAGGCGGCCAGTAGTATTTTTTTCATCGTCTATTTTGTTTGTAACTGCAATTTTATTTACTCGGCTATGGCATATTGAAGCTTCAATTTGGCGAGCTCTTTTTTCATTTTTGAAATTTGCTTCGCCACTGTAGATACGCCATATATATTGTTCATTTCCGAAGGGTCTTTCTCTAAGTCGTAAAATTCCCATTCTTCCCCATTGGGCACATCTTCCCCATAAAAACGAATCAGTTTGTAACGCTGGTTGGCCACACCTTCATGGCGGCGGACCGCATGGGCCCCGGGGTATTCATAATAGTGGTAGTAGATAGATTTACGCCATTTTTTAGGGGCTTTGCCCTTTAATAGGGGTACGACACTCTTTCCTTGCATATCATCTGGAATGGGGGCGTCGGCCAAGTCAAGAAAGGTTTCTGCAAAATCAATGTTCTGTACCAAGTCGGTGTTTACGCTTCCTGGTTTTACCGTTCCCGGCCATTTTACGATCAGGGGCGTACGAAACGATTCCTCGTACATAAAGCGCTTGTCGAACCATCCGTGTTCGCCCATGTAAAAGCCTTGGTCAGAGGAGTAGATAACGATGGTGTTCTCGTCTAGACCTTGTTCTTTAAGCGATTGCATTATCTGGCCCACACTTTCATCTACGGACCAGATACAACGTAAATAGTCTTTCATATAGGTCTGATATTTCCATTTCACCAAGGCTTCTCCCTTAAGCTTGGCTGCGGCGAATTTAGCGTAGCGTTCCTTATATCTCGGGTCATTGGCATAGCGGTCACCTTCTGCCTTTAGGTCAATATGGGTATTCATGCTGGTAGCAATGTCCATCTCTTGTTTATGGGCCGCCGTAGTGCGGGTGGCATAGTCGTCAAAAAAGTTATCGGGCTCGGGTATTTCTACATCTTCGTATTTGCTCATGTAGCGTTCTGCCGGATCCCAGTTACGGTGTGGTGCTTTGTGGTGTACCATCATCATAAAGGGCTTGTCTTGATCGCGTTCGTTTTCTAACCAATTCAGGGCACGGTCGGTAATAACATCGGTAACGTATTCGCCTTTGTAGTTTGTGTCACCTTCCTCGGTAATAAAATCAGGGTTGTAATATTTGCCTTGTCCAGGAAGTACCTCCCAATAATCAAAACCCTGCATTTTTCCGGGAAGGTGGATCTTGCCGATCATGGCTGTTTGGTAGCCGTTCTGCCGAAGAATTTTTTGAAACTGTTGTTGGTCGTGGTCAAATACGGTCTTTTTGGTATTGTCCTTTTTTTTGTGGAGGTGGCTCATTTTTCCCGTTAACAACGTGGCCCTACTGGGGGCGCAAATTGAGTTTTCAACATAGGCTTTGTCAAAGCGCATACCTTCCGCTGCCAATTTATCGATGTTGGGCGTTGGGTTCAGACTTTGTAGCCTACCACCGTAGGCACCAATGGTTTGATAGGAATGGTCATCGGAAAAAATCCAGACGATGTTGGGCTTCTTTTCTTGGGCCATGGTAATCAAAGGTAGAAGATAGGCCAGCAAGCAGATGAGTCGATTCAGTTTCATATAAATGTCATTTTGGTTTTGGTAAATTATGGATGTCAAAAATGTTCTTTAGAGTTTGCCGATTTCCCTGTTTTCAGTTCCTCTTTCAATGCCGACGTTCAGGTCGCCCAATGCTTTACGGGCCTTTTCAACTTCTAGCATCAGTTCTTTTACTTTTTCGGGATGATAGGCGATTACGTTATATCTTTCCCCCGGATCGCGCATCATATTGTAGAGTTCGGGCTGCTCTACTACGGTTTTTATTCTTTTTCCTCCTTTGCCATCATTGCCGGGTTCGGTATTATAGCTACTGTAGGTGTGGGGCAATACCAGTTTCCAATTGCCTTTTCGAACTCCGTTCAAGTTGTTCTTTCCGTGATAGTATAGTATGGTATTACGAGGCGTTTCTGAAAATTGTCCTTTCCAAAGCGGTGATATGTCTACGCCGTCTATTTTATTGTCGGATAGTTTTCCATTGGTAATCGCCGCGAAGGTAGGAAGCAAATCTACCGCACAGGCCAATTTGTCCGAGACCGTTCCTTCTGGGGTCTTTCCTGGCCAGCGAATGATAAAGGGCACTCTTTGTCCGCCTTCCCAGCTTGTGGTTTTACCTTCGCGAAGACCTCCTGAAGAGCCGGCATGGTTTCCGAAATTCAACCAAGGTCCGTTATCCGTAGTAAAAATAAAAATAGTGTTGTCAGCTATACCGTTCTGTTTAAGGGCCTTATCGATTTCGCCAACCGACCAATCGATTTCCATCATAACATCGCCATAAAGGCCTTGTTCGCTCTTTCCCCTAAATTTATCCGATACGCCGAGGGGAATATGGCCCATGGTATGGGGTACATATAGAAAAAAGGGCTCATTGGCATTTCTATTGATGAAGTCTACCGCTTTTTCGGTGTATAGGGTTGTCAACTTGTCTTGGTCTTTTAAACTTTTGACATACGCTATGGTTTTGTTCCCTTCAATAATTGGTAAATCAGGAAACTTAGCTCTATTTTTTTCAGCGGAAAGATGTTCCCCCGTAGCACTGTCGTGCGGCCACATATCGTTGGAGTAGGGTAGGCCAACAAATTCATCAAACCCATGTTGCAATGGCAAGAATTCTTTTTGCCAACCCATATGCCATTTGCCGAAGCAGGCCGTTTTATAATCTTGCTCCTTGAACATTTCGGCCATGGTAAGCTCATCTTTGTTCAAGCCGATCTCATGTCGTGGGAAAAGCGCTCCCGAGAACCCTATGCGATTTGGATAACAGCCGGTCATAAGACCCGCCCTAGAAGCACTACAAACAGGTTGTGCCGAGTAATAGTTGGTAAAGCGTGTGCCTTTTGCGGCCAATTGGTCGATATGGGGCGTTTCAAAACCGGTGGCACCATAGACGCCTACATCGCCATATCCTTCATCATCGATAAAAACAAGAACCACATTGGGGCGTTTGCTATCTTGGTTTTGGGCGATGGAAAAATTAAAGGACAGCAATGTAACTAGAACTAGGGCAAAAGGACTGAATTTCATAAAAGTAGAGGTTTGGTAGTTTCGTTTTTGTTAAAATGGACCTTTTTAAAGGAAAAGAGAATGATAAAGGGTTTTCCGTACCCTAAAAAAAGGTCCTTGCTAAATTTAGTCTTTTAATTACGTTTTTACTACCGTTTAACAACCGCTCTTGTTACTGTTATAATTTGATAATGAGCTGATTTTATCGTCCTTCGGGACTTAGGTTTTTGCGGGGTGCCTGGGCAAAATAAACCTCTGGTCTGTGCCATACCCCTGTGTTTTTATAGAATGGGTCATCAACGTCAAGGCTTAGGTCGCAATCGAATCGGGCGATGATCGAATAGCCTTTTTTAGGGTTGTTACTAGCATTGGTAAAGTGGCATAGCCCCCAAGTAACCCCTCTTCCGTTACCCGAATCGGTAAAGGCATCCGCGGCAAAAGGAGCGGCTGCGGTTGGGGCCAGTGAAACTACCGAGGCAATTTCAAAATTGACACCGTCTTTGGCATATTGCATGGTATATCGTTCGTTACCATCCTTTATGGCCAATGTGGCCACTCCTTCCTTAAAGGGGAAATAGGTGGTTTCGTGTCCCGAGGTCATTACGGGGTTCAAGGGGTGTTTTTCAAATGGGCCTAATGGATCATCGGCAATGGCAAGACCGTGTCCCACGGCATATTTATCGCGAATATCGGGCCATTTGTTATAGGCGGCCTTATAGTAGAGGTGAATTTTTCCCTTGTAGACTATCGGCTGTGGATCATGTGTGGCATCTTGGTCCCATTCGCCCTTCTTTCCGAAAGGAATTACGGAGTCGCCACCATGTGTCCATGGTCCGTCGGGAGAATCTGCATAGGAAACCGAAACAGGGCACCAATCGCCTCTTAGTCCGCTCGGCTCGTTAAACGCTTGGTAGTATAGATAATATTTTCCCTTCCAAACCAAGATGTCGGGTGTAGCCACTGAACGCCATCCGGGCTTAGGCTTTTCGGGTCTTGCAATGGCAACACCCTCTTCTTTCCATGTTGTTCCGTCTTCACTGGTAGCATACCAAATTTCACATAGGTCCCAATCGGTAGATGGAATCTCATCGGTAGCTTCCTTGGCACGGTTCCAACCGATGGGGGGCACTTTGGTATCTCTTTTAGTGTAGTAGATATAATATTTCCCATTCACTAAAATGGGCCTTGAGGGGTCTCGTCGAGAGATGGTTCCATCCCCATTATTGTAATCAAAGCCTTTAAGACGGGTATATTTGAACTGCGAAAAAAGCTCGTTATCCTGTACCCGGGGAGCGGGATAGCTGAACATACGTTCCGCGGCGGCACTTAAGGGCATATCCGGTTTTTCGGAGGGCATTTTATGGGGAAATACTTTGTGTTCCGTAGTTGCGGAATCTTCCGTTGGGGTCGACTTGGTTTCCGTTTTTTGTTCGGAACAAGCGATAAGCGATAGGGCCATTAGAAGACTAAAGGTCGATTGCTTGAGAAAAAGATTGACTTGCATAGGTGTTGTTTTAGAGTTTGAACAGCTTTTGTTTTGAGTCCTATTTTAGGGGGCTATTTTTTCTATTTTCAAAGGAATCTGAATGTTGAACGACTCTCGAATTCCCTTGGCATCAAGGGTGTCGGCCGCACATAAGAGAGCTATAGGTTCGCCGTTTTCCATGTATACTTGCGGACGTTCCAAATGTTCGAACTGTTGGGTTCTTCCGTTTTCCCATTCGACGATGCGCTTGGAAATTTCAAAATATTTGGCTCTCTCCCATTGGATACCATCTTCCGAATCGTAGTGTACCAAAGAGAATTCACGTGTTTTACCGTCGTTTTTTATACGTTTTACAATGGCCCTGAATTTACCATCTTGATACCAAATGTATGGGTCTTCGGCAGGAAAGCGTTTGCCTTCGAAGGTGAAAACGGGATTGGGATATTTCTTGAACGGACCGGTAGGACTGTCCGCTATGGCTACCATGTGAACCACGGGGCCACCACCTGGTAAGGGGTCTTTTTTCCCTACGGCCTTATAGACCATTAAGATTTTTCCATCGGGCATTTGGCATACCGACGGATTTGATGTCATTAAGGCATCAAGGGCATCGTCGTTAGGAGATATGTCCAAAACAGGTTTGTCGAACCGCTTCCAAGGGCCGTTGGGCGAATCGGCTACGGCTACCCCTATGCGTTGGTTGTTGCGGTGTACCCAGTTTATTTTAGGTTTTCCGGGCGTACTTACTATTTTTTTATCGCCCGTATTCCCCATATAATACAGGTAATATTTTCCATTGAACTTATGTACGGTCGGGTTATGGGTCGTAGAACCGTCCCAGAATTCCGCCCCGCGGTCCGGTAAGGTAACATCTTTATGTCTAAAAGGGCCAAAGGGCGATTCTGATACCGCATGGGCTATTACGGAGTAGTTTACCCATTCCCAACCAATATTTTTAGGCCATTGGGAGTAAAACATATGGAAAAGTCCGTCTTCGCCCTTGACCATAGAACCGCCCCAGATACTGAGACTGTCGTTTCTGAATATGGATTTGGGCGAGACCTTTCCGAATTCTATTTTGTAGTCGGGGATTTTACTTTTTTCCGATACTTGGCTTACTGCCGGTGTCTCGGTTGTCGAGAGGGTCTTTTTTTCGTTCTTACATGCCGTTAGATGGCAAATACCGGCAAAAGCAATGACTAGGCTGAGTGTTTTCATATTGTTGTTTTTAATGGAGCTGAAATGCCATGGGTGGTTTCCCATGTTAAACTTTTATGGGTTAATTTTTTTTACTTAGTTTCTATATCTCTCCTTGTTTCTTATTGTGTAAACATGGATCGGTTTTGACCAATCACTTTCTCCGGTCTTGGTCTTTTTCTTGATGCTCACGAAGTGGGGGTCGTCGCCTTCAAAATCGATGACGGTCATACCCTTGGTCCGCGTACTGTTTTTATAGGGGAAATAACTGTCTCGTAAACCGTATTTCACTATATATTCCACATCGTCCGGTGCTCCCGAATAGCCAACGACGAGCTTTCCGTCCGATAGAAAGGCATCCCAGATCATAGGAGGAAGTACATCAGCGTTCGCATTGGTGGTACGCGTGCCGGAGGGAACACTTTTTCCTTTCGAATTTTGGGCAATGACGCTGAAGGTGTACTCTTCTTCAGGGTCGAGGTCTTTTATATCAATACTATGGGTCGTGCTGGTGTCGGACTTCCTTTCGAGGCCCTTTCCATCGGCATATGCGACGTAATAGGTGTCGGCTCCGAAAACAGGCCGGTAATGCACGCGTACGGTGCCATGCCCCTTTTCTATGGCGAGAATAGATGTCTTTTCAGGAAGCTCAAGGGAGATCGAGGTCTGGTGCCTAATATAGCCGTTGGGTGAAATCACCGCGGCATGTATTTGGGCCATACCGGTCATATACCGTTGCCAATCGATAGCGACTTCCGTAGGCTTGCCACCAGGAACGATATGGGGAAGGCTGTGGGTCTTGGAAAAAAGAATTTCCCCTTGCTTATCATACATCGTAAATTCAAGCGTATAGCCCTTGAGGCTATAGACGGGGTAAGCATTTACGGGTTTTGGTGTGATTCTTACCTTGGCCCCTCCGTTTTTTAAATCGATCCCATCGATTTTCAAATCGGCTAGGGGACTGTTTTCTTTTTGGATGCGATGGTATAACTTTCGTTTTTGTCGCCATGTATTGACCAGGCCCCAAACTCGGTTTTCCTCAGGTGAAGTAGCCGCGTAACCGCTCCGATAGTCGTTGAACGTCCACAACGATGCCCCGATTACATAGGTGTTTTTGCCCCTTAAATGATCGTTCCATTCCGATAGTTCGGGAATGTCGCCATCCAAGGAAGTGGTGGCCATGGGCTTTATGCCGTATTCCGAGATGAATATCGGTTTGTCGGGCCATTTCGCGCGTAAGGTTTTAAACACTTTATCGGGAGTCCCTTGAAAAGGATAGAGGTTGTGCATAATGATATCCACTAAGGTGTTAGGGTCGTTTTCGGGAGTTGCCGAATCGCGCCATCCGCTGTTGCTTACACAGGTAACCAAGCGATATGGGTCTAGTTCCTTCTTGACGTAGTCAATCGTTTCTTTGGCATAATCAAAGTGGTCTTTTAGCTCATTGCCAACGCTCCAACCGATAATACTGGGGTGGTTGACATCGCGTTCAATCATTTCTTTAAGCCATTGCTTGGCCAAGGGATAATGCGGGGGCGTAAACTCGGGGTTGGTGAGTTCGCGCACATTGACTTCCTCAAAAATCAAAATACCTTTCTCATCACAGCGGTCCATTAATTTTTTGTTCTGGGTGCCGTGCATGATGCGCATAAAGTTGGCCCCGGCATTTTTCATGAGGTCTACATCTTTGTCGATCAAATATTGCGGTTCGGAAGAGCCCCAATACCTATGGTCGCTAACCCGATTAAAACCGGACAAGCGTACGGGCTCGCCGTTTAAAATCAGTTGGGAGTCGGTCAACTCTATTTTTCTGATACCGAATCGGTCTTTTTGGGTATCTAAAACCTGCCCGTTTTCCGATATCGTTGTTGTGAGATGATATAGGTTAGGGGTATCAAAATGCCAAAGTTTTACATCGGTGGCGGGTAGGGTTGTGGCCAGTTGTATTTCTTGGGTGCTGTTGGCCGGTACTTTTACCTTGTACGTCAAATCAACAGGACTTGAGGCTTCTTCAATATGCGCAGCCAGCAAAACGGAACGTTGGCGAGTCGATGAATTCTTGATTCGAACCTTAAGCTTCAGGTTTGCCGAACCTTTTTTTAGGTCGGGATCGGCATGTATGTATTGATAACTGATGCGCACATCATTGTTTTTTATAAGATGTACCTCGCGAATGATGCCGCCCCAGTTCCAAGTAGCCCCTACAAGGGCATTGTTGTCGGCTTCTACGGCCAGTACGTTTTGGCCGTTATAATTTAGTTTGTCGGTAATATCAAATTCAAATGGGGTAAAGCCCCCTTGGTGTAGCCCGACCAATTCCCCGTTTAAGAAGACTCGGGCAATGTGGTATACGGCATCAAATTTTAACCTAATCCGCTCGTTTGAAACCGATTTCCAGTTCTTGGGCAACTCAAAGGTTTTCCGGTACCAGCCTTTACCGGTATAGTTCGAATATGCGTTGAGCATGCCCCAATGCCCGGGTACCCGTAGGTCTTTCCAATTGGAATCATCAAAATCAACCTGAAAAACGGAAGACTTTTCAATATCCGCTTCTTCCATTTTTTCCTTCGATACCGGTCTGAACATCACTGCATCGGCAACTACGGTACTGGCCGTGATGGCGGTTACTTCCACATAGCTGTCTAAAGTCTTGTCAAAACTGAATACCCCAAGGCTCAACCATTGGTCACAACGGTTTCGTTGGTTAAAATAGGCAGCCGTAATTCCTTGGGCATGGTTGACATTCACTTCCGCCGTTAGATGTGAGGCAAAGGGAAAGCGGACAAATGCTTCGTAAAACCCTGATTCGGGTAATTCGGGACGATAACGTACATAGTTTTGATCCGACTCGCCGGATTTAAAGTCACGCTGTAAATAATCGGTACCCAAAAAGCCGGACCCGCGTTCTCCTTCCGATCGGGTTTTCCAATCTCCTTTTACCGAAACCCGGTCCTTATCGGTATTGTCGATGACAATATCTTCAAGGGTTTCGGAAATATCAATGTAATTCGAGCCTTCGCCATAAATAGCGTGGAATTTCCAATTTCCGCTAAGTAACATCCGCTCCTCGCCGGGGAGGTCGACTTTTTCGGTCTGGGCATGGCAAATTCCGAATACTAGGAATAGCGTATGGAATACAAAGGATTTGAGCTGCATAAGTCTTGTTTTTAATAGTCTTTCTTAACGAAAGGATGCTTCACTTTTGATTTAGGCTTGCGAAATACCCAGGGCTTCCAAGCTTCGTAGCGTTCCTTCCATTCTTCAAGTGTTCGGGTAGGGTATTTGGACGAGAGTCCGCCTTCCCTGAATTCTTGCGATACCCCTTCGTCTTTGATCGATCTTCTCCAAACGTACAGTTCTTCCAAGAGTTTATCCTTAATATCCCCATAGTGCGGGTCGTTGGCAAGGTTGTTCAATTCGTAGGGATCCTTTTCTATATCGAAGAGTTCGAACTCGGGCTTTGAAGGTGCGAAGAATTTCGCCTGGTCTTCATTAAGCTTTCCTTCCATATACATGATATTCATCTCGGCCAACATGGGGTACATATCTTCTTTGTAGCCACTGTATTGCAACCATGCACGTTCCGGCATCAAATTATGGATCAATTTGTATTTTTTTGAACGGATGGTACGCATCGCATCGTGGGTACCGCCCATTCGTCCCCTTGCGGCAAAAATGTATTCCCTATTCTTCGATTCCTCTTCAAAAAGGTTTTTTCCCTGTAGCTCATGTTTCGGTTTGGCCCCGGCGACGTCTAGAATGGTAGCGGTAATATCAATGGTCTGTACCATATCTGTGTTTACTTGGGCGGGAGCGACCTTACCGGGCCATTTGATGATCATAGGCACTTGAAGTCCCGGATCATACAAGAACTGCTTTCCGCGAATATGGCAGCGGCCGTTATCGCCAATAAGAAAGATCAAGGTATTTTCGGCAAGACCTTCTTTTTCCAATCGATCGAGAATGTCACCGATTTCGCGATCGCAAATTTGCATCTGTTCCAAACCATTGGCCCAGTCACGTCTGGCAAAAGGGGTGTTAACATAATAGGGTGGGAGTACTACATCGGCAGGGTCTATGGGGTTTTTGGCATCGCGATTCCATTTTCGGTGCGTACCGCCCAAGGTTATTTGGGCGAAAAAGGGCTGTCCTTTTTCACGTTCCTTCCAATCTTTTCCCATAAAACCCAAATCGCCGCTAAAATTGGCGTCGGTTTTGTCGTAGATCATTAAAGCCGTAAAATACCCTGCCTCTTTTAAGAGTACGGGCATAGGTTTAATGCCATAAGGCAAAGGTTTCTTGTCTTCTTTGGCCGTTCTGTGCTGTTGCGCCCCGATATAGTTTTGGTGGTAGCCCGTAAGCATGGCCGAACGCGAAGTGGAACAAACCGGGGAGGTACAAAAGGCATTGGTATAGCGTATGCCTTCGGAGGCGAGCTTGTCGGTAACGGGGGTTTCTATTCCCGGGGTGCCGTAACATCCCAGGTCAAGACCCCAATCTTCGAGCATGATCCAAACAATGTTCGGACGGTCGTTAGTACTGTCTTGGGCCATTGCATGGCATGGAATGAGCAGTAATGCCAAACAAAAGGTTTTTATCAGTTTCATATGCAAGGATTCTGGTTTTGGTTCTGAAATTTTTTATGTTACTCTATGAGTTGTTCTGTAGTGGACCAATCCGTGACGTCGGATTTTAATTTCACGAAAAAGGGTTCTGACAAAGGCCATTTAATT
Source organism: Zobellia sp. OII3 (assembly GCF_002211465.1). Lineage (NCBI taxonomy): Bacteria > Pseudomonadati > Bacteroidota > Flavobacteriia > Flavobacteriales > Flavobacteriaceae > Zobellia > Zobellia sp. OII3. The sequence goes on from NZ_MWRZ01000016.1 coordinate 33,410, forward strand.
TTGATGGCCCCCATTAGATCTGTAGTTATTTCTTCGGTCAGATGCTCAGGGGCGTTTCCATATTTAAAAGTGAAAATAGAATCTTTTTCGCTTACGGTATAGCCTATGGAAATACTTTCGCTTTTCCGGCCCAAAAACTCTATTACAGGGGAGTCGGAGGCTTCTACGGTGGGCTTTTTCCATACTTTTGATGAAGCGGTTTTTACCTCGATTTGCATGGGTGACCATAGACCGACATCGATTCGGGCGACGTTGTTTTCTTTTTTGAAGTTAAACTCCAGGGCGTCGTCCCCGGGTTTTATGATGGGAAGTTCAATACGCTCTTTGCCGATTGATTGGTCTTCGGCGTTAAAAAGCTCATATACCAGGGTATATCCTTCCATAATGTAGGCGGGAATGTCTTGTTCGTTTCTGGGGAGCAAAGTGATTGCAAGGGACTGTTTACCAACACTAGCTTTTAAACCTTGAACAGGCGCGTAGATATCTTGAATCTGTTTGTAGGCTTTTTTCTTGTTTCTCCATACATCGACCACGCCCCAAGCCCTGTTTTCGGAGGGAGGTGTAGCCTTGTAGTCGCTTCGGTAATCGTTGTAGGTCCATAGCGCGGAACCTACGACGTAGGGAAGCGTTCTTATTTTGTCAAGTTGCTCAATGAGGGTATCACTGAACCCGGCATAGGGTGTGAGTCCGATCTGTTTGTTACCAATCTCTGAAATAAAAATAGGCTTCCCCGGAAACTTTGCATGGGCCCTGCCCACTTTTTCATAGGTTTCCCCGTAGGAGTTCATACAGAGCAAATCAAGTTTTTCGTAGGGCTCGTTACCAGGTTGGGCCAAGGGCAGGTGCGATGTAAAGCTTACCACGGTTTTCAAGCGTGTAGAGTCTAGGGAGGCCACATGGTCTAGCATATCGTTTACATATTCGTACTGGCCGGGTGTCATGGTCATATCTTGCCATTCACCGTCAGGGTTGCCAATTTCGTTACCCATGCTCCAACCGACCACACTGGCATGGTTGAAGTCGCGCGCAATCATTTCGTCCAACCATTTCTTTGTTCGTGGGTTATCGGGGGTAGCATTGGGTGCGCCACGGCCCCAAACGGGAATTTCTTCAATAACCATATAGCCAATACTATCACAGAACTGTAAAAGGTTCTTCGATGCAGGCGCGTGCATGATCCTTGAGAAGTTACCTCCAAGGGCTTTGATGTCTAGAATATCGTTCTTTATAAGTTCGTCGGGCTCGGTATTACCGTACAGGCGATGGTCGTGTACCCGGTTGAAACCGTTTAGCCGAACAGCCTCGTTGTTGAGAAATAATTGTTCACCAATGGCCTCCATTTTTCGAATACCGAATTTATCGGAAACGGCATCGACTTCTTGATCGTTAGAAACGAGGCTACTATTTAAAACGTAAAGGTGTGGTCGGTCAAAATGCCATAATTCTACTTCCTTCAACTCCTTTTTAAAGGTCAATACCTTTTCTATGGTCTCGTTTGCGGCTACCGTCACTTCAAGGGTTTGCGGTTGCCACGATTTATGGTCGGGCCCAAGGATATCAGGATTGATCTTCAGGTTTTGTGGGGAGTCGGAATTATTTTCAATTTTATAGGAAATGGCAAAGTCCACTACGCCGTTGTCAAAATCGGGCACAGCTGAAATATGTTGACGAACCAAGCGAACATCGTTATGGGCAAGTAAGGATACGTCTCTGCTTATACCGCCCCAAGCCCACCAAGCACCTCTTCTAAAGGTATTGTCGGCCATGACCAAAATCGAGTTCGGTTTATCGGTGCGTACTTCGTCGGTTATGTTGAATTCAAAAGGGGTGTAGCCCCCTTCATGTTCGCCCAATAACTTACCGTTCAACCACACTTTGGAGGTTTCGTAAACGGCATCGAACTTTAATCGGACCTGTTTTTTTTGCCAATTTTCGGGAAGGGTAAAACTACGTTGGTAATACCCCTTGCCCTTAAAATGGGCGTATTTGTTCTCAACGTCCCAGTTTCCTGGTACGCTCAGGGTATCCCACTCGGTGTAATCTGCGGTCAATAGCTGTTCTTCACTTTCTTCGTTAGAAGCTAAAAAGTGCCATTCCCCGTTAAGGGAAAGGGTTTCGTTTTTTAGAACCGTATCAGCTTTTTTAGGTGAACATGAACTTAGAAAAGCGATTGTAAAAAGTGCTAGGCAAGCAAAATCTCTCATGGGTCTTATTTATTTTTTGGTAAACTTTATGGTGGCACCACCGTGCTCGGCCAAATGAATGCTTATCGTTTTTTCTTGAGAAACCGTTTCGGTCGATTTTTTAAAGGGTAGGGCCGTATTCCATTGGCGTAGGTTGGCTTCTTTATTAAGTCCTTCCAAATTAATACGCTCGGCCTCGGTATCGTCGGTAATGATTTCAGCGAGGTATTCACCATCCCCTAAAAAACTACAGTCGATTTGCATTTCTTGGGAAGGACCACTACGGAGTACGCCCAAATACCAGTCGTTGTTTTTACGTCTGGCTATGGCCGCCAATTCCCCGATCTTACTTTGGGGCAAGACAAAGGTTTCGTCCCAGACCGAAGGCACGGTCTTAATAAAATCCAATGCAGGCTGAACACTCTTGGTTTTCAGTAGAAACTGGGTGTTTTCCGCAATACAGTTAAAGGGCGAATAAAAAGTGACCAAAGTAGCCAATTGATGGGCCCAAGTAGTTTCACCTGGCTCGGTAAGGCCGAGTGGGGTATAGTCGCCATGACCGGTAACGTATCTTGTAAACGGCAATGCGGCATTGTGGGAAGCGGGTAGGGGACCCTCTTTCATATGGTTCACCTCTAGGCCACGTATACCTTCACGGGTAACCTCATTCGGGTAGGTGCGATATTCGCCCGAACTTTGTTGGCAACCGTGAAAATTGACCATCAATTGCCGTTCTGCCGCTTTTTTTAGTAAGGCTTCATCAAAGGAGATGATCGATTTGCCCTGGCCGTTCATAAAATCGACTTTTACCCCAACGGCACCGGTCTGCTTTACGCTGTCTAAAAAATGCCTCATTACCGCATAATCGTTTTCGGGGAAATTGATTTCCTTGGAATGCTTCCAAACAAAAATACCGACTCCTTTTTCCTTCGCATAATCACAAAGCTTGGTAACCGACTCCCATTTATTGGGCCATCTTTCCCAACCTTCGTCTACCATGGAATATGAAAAACCAAGCGACTGGGCATCATCGACCATATCGTGCTCTTCTTTATAGTTGACGTATTTTCCCGACCACCAGTGCCAAACGGACTTTCCGGGTTTGATCCAGTCGGTATCGGCAAATAAATTGGCATCTGGAGCAGGGTTAAGGGAGGCTACCATAGTATTGTTCGCCAAATCGTTCAGGGTATCGGCCAAAAGAACACAGCGCCAAGGAGTGGTAAGTCTACCTTTCACATCAAACCCGGCATCGCCTTCTTCGAAATTCGCCTTGAACGAATTCTTGCCTATGGCTTCCAAACGCATACCGCTATAATTAAAGAGACCGGCTTCGGCCAACAGTGCATATCCCCCTTGTGGAAGTTCACAAGTGAGGGTCAAGCCTTGTATCGGACCCATTTTGGAAACCGTTGGCATCTCGGAAATATCGGCGGAAAGCCATTCACCGGCATGCGATTTCAACTTCCAATCGTTATCACGCTCAAAGTACCATACTTTGGTTTCGTTCGGTAGTTTAAAACTGCTCTCTTCGCCCTGTACATGTTGGGTACCTTCGCCAGAAACCATATAACGGTAGGCCACACCTTCATTGGAAAGTTGAAATTCTAATTTCCAATCGCTTCCATCCGCTTCGGAAACCTCGTATATGTATAGATCTCCTGTGTACGAGGCCTTACTTTTTATGCCGTTAAGAGGGTATTCTAGGGCTATTTCTTTTTGTTCTAAAAGCGATAGGGAGGCATTCTTTCCTAAATGTTTGCCCTCGACCTTAAGACCTAATAACGAAGTATCTAGAACCACCTGCCGGTCTTTGTTGATAAGGAAGGCTAGTTGGCCGTTGGCTGCAGTCAACAAGGAAACCACGGTATTGCCATAGCGCATGCTAAGGACTTTATTTTTTTCCTCGGTCGCATTTTTGCATGAAGTAATGCTTATCAGAATGGCGATAGCGAATGCCGATGTCAAGATTACTTTTCTCATGGTACATTGTTGTTTTTTAGTTTTTTTCGATTACTTCCGATAGCCATGCCCTTATAATCTTCCGTTCTTCCAATTGGTATAGGGGCCAAGTATTGGTATGGTTTTTAATGGGAATATCCATAAAAGTAAAATTTCCTTGAATTCCTGAGTGGGCAAGGTAATTTTTACTTTTACTTGTTCCATGACCCTCGGCACAAATGAACTGGGGCCTCCCGTTCAGCCGTTTCAGCCGTTCAAGGGCGGAAGCCTTGTCGGAATTGGGGTAGTCCCATGTCTTTAGGCCGTCATAATGCGAATTGACGATAAAGGCCTTCCAAAGAGGGGAAATTTCATCATCGCGAAGCCCGATATAGTTTACGGCAATGGCTCCTCGTGAAAACCCGGCCAAAACGACCTTGGAAGCATCACCTCCATATTTGTCACAGACCTCTTTGACCGCGTCCATACAGTATTTTTTGCTTGCTTCGATGTCGCCCCACCACCATTTTTGGTTTTCTTGGCCATCAACACTGATAAAGGGCATGCTCACCCAAATGAAATCTTTGCCTTCGCTAAGGCCGTAGCCTAAATTGCAACCGTCTACCTGGCCCGTTGAAAGGTCACCGGCAGCACTTGTATATGGCCCATTGCCCGGATATTCGACAATGACCGGGTATTTTTCGCCCTCTTTATAATTGCTGGGCAGGTAGAGCAAGTGGTAGACTTCGGTGTTTTGGTACGAAGCCAAGGTTTGACGCACCCGCTTACCCGCTTCAGGTGGGCCTTGGGTGATATCAGGAACAAATAGGTCTTGGTCAAAGGAAGCGATATCAGGTAATCGGACAGGGGTATCTTTCTGGGCATCGACTTGCGAAGTACCCAGAATTAGAATGATACAAATTCCAATTACGTTCTTAACCATTTTGTTTTTATAGGGATTAGTTATAAGCTGATATTTTAAATAGGGAAACAGGTATATGCCTTTCTTTTTTGCTAAACTCGAAGACCAATGCATCGGTACTAATTGCTTCGTCCAATTCAATGGTGTTTATGGCCTGGTAATTTCCTTTGACTTCCTTTAAGAGTTTGCCGGAAGCATCCTTGACCGTATAATTGTCCACCACAAAAGGAATGACATCTTCCGGATGTCCCATAAGGGTAGTTTCCAAGGCGTGGTCATAGTCGCAGTCAAAAAAGAGTTTTATGCTTTTTATATTGACTTTATCGTCCCATTTTAAGTGCAGTGTCGGGTTTTTATCTTCTATTTCGGCAACCCAGGCATTGGTGTTTCCGTTAGCGTTGGGCCGAACTTCGCCGTTTTTGATATTATCGGGTTCAAAAATAGGTAGGGCCTTTGCCATTTGAAGGGCTATATTTTTTCCTTTAGGACGGCGTTCGGGGGTCCAAAACTCAAAACTGTCAACATTGATGTCGGCCGGAGGGTCTTGTCTTCCGTAATTGGATACCGCTTTATTTATTTTATTCTCAACAGTCATTAAACCTGTGATACGCTCATCTGAAAGACGGACTTTTACCTTTTCGTTTTTCATTAGGCAGAAGAACGAATAATGATCTTGCTCCTGTGTTTTGGTAGTGGTAAAAGTAATTTTTTGTTTTCCTTTTTGTAAGTCGACTTCCTTTTTATCAATAACCACATCTGGGGTAAAATGGTTAGGGGTCGAACAACTTTTAAGCTGAAGTTCTAGGCTGGTTGCTTCCGAGGCATCTACTTCAATTTCAAAACTATAGGTTTCGTTCGCCTTAAGCGGTAGCATTTGGGCAAGTCCGAACTTTAGGGGGTGCCAGTCGTCCGCTTCCGAAAAACCTTTGAACTTTAAGCTAGAGCTCGCTTCTACATTCGCCTTTGCTACCAAGTCATCGGTGTCGTTCAGGGCGATGCGGGGAATACTTTGTCCGTTTCTGTTCAAGGCCAGTTGCAGCTTTGCAATGTGTTCTTTGGAAGCAATGTCTTTAGGAAGTAAACCTTCTTCTTTACATAGAACTGCGGCTTGACCTACCGCTTGGGCTCCGTGTGCACAGGTGAGCATAACCCTTGAAGAACCAAAGGCCACATGACTGGCACTGATAATCCGGCCCGCAAGGAACAGGTTCTCGATGTTTTTTGAATAGTAGCAACGGTAGGGTATGGAATATACGCCTTTACCATGCCATTGGGTACAAGAGTTGTGTTCGCTATAGATGCCATCGGCGGGATGCAAATCCATGGCCCAACCGCCAAAGGAGACCGCATCGTAATAATCGCGTTGTTCGACAATATCTTTTTGGGTCAGCATAAAGTCGCCTTCAAAACGACGGCTTTCCCGTTTGCCGGGTATGGTGCCTACCCATTCTAACGTTAGGTTGGCCGCTTCGGGAAACTTGCCACTGTTCTTTACATAGTCCCAAATCCCATAAACCACCTTCCACAGTTCAAATTTAATGTCTTCCGATTGATGGACGGTATCGAGGCGTCCGCCGTGCTCTACCCACCACAATTTACAACCATGGTCGCCTAACTGAAAGTTTTTGATACGTGGAAGTTCTTCTGCATTCTTTATGGCAAAGGAGGGAGGCGTATAGCTAATAGGCTTGCCTACATCTTTAGTGTAAAAGTACAGAGAGTGCCCTAAAAGGTTGCCATAATCTTCGATATTCGGTGCGAATCCCTCATCAAACTCCTCTTTGGTCTCCGCCCCCATACGGAACGAGGCTCCGGCCATAAAGGCAACTATACCATCACCGGAAGCATCACAGAAAAGTGGGGCGCTGGCGATATAGGTCGTTGAGTTCTGGCTACAAAAGGCGGTTACGTTCTTTACCTGGTCGTCTTTGCCTTTTTCAACCTCATAGACCGCTGTATTAAGTAGAAGGGTAATATTGTTCTCTTCGTATACCTTTTCAAGCAGTACGGTGTCGAACAACAATGGGTTGCCTTCTTTATTTCGTTTTAGGTTATCTAAAAGGATTTCATTGATCAATCCGCCTTCACGGCTCCATCGGTTGTTGTTGCCCATGTGAGAGGTGGCACCCAGGCTCCACAGCCGAACCTCTGACGAGGCGTTTCCACCAAGTACGGGACGGTCTTGTATAAGAACGACTTTTAGGCCGGATCGTGCCGCGGTTATGGCGGCACAGACACCTGAAAGACCTCCACCGACGACAACAAGGTCGGCCTGTAGTTTTACGGTCTTTGTATTTCTCGTTTGTGGACTATATGCTTCTGAAATCATAAAATGCAATTTGAACTTTAATAATTTGATTTGGTGTGTTAAGGAAAAAATGTAGGTAGAGCCGCTTAGCCTGAAATATTTTGACTCGATTTATAGATAATAAAACTGCCTAACAGTAAGACAAAAAGTCCCATTCCACCTACGAGTACCGCTCCGGTTTCGGCCATGAATGATAGTATTACGATCAATAGACCGGTTAGGGCTACGCCTATACCTATGACCCGTGTGCCTTTTTGGTTTCCGGAAGCGGATTCTTCTTCCGCCTCCAAATTTTTATCGGCAACTTTAAGTTGATAGTTGTCGTAGGCTATGGTCGGTTTTTTCTGTGTACGGGCATATATTTCAAATGCCGCTAAAAGCAATACGGGAATACCCATGCCAAATCCCATTTCTTGGGCCCTGTCAAACGAAAAATCGAGAAGGCTAGGGGCCAAGAATTTAAAAAAAGCGTTGATGGCCAAAGTGACTACGGTAACGATCAAGGCACTTTTGCCCGTTTGGTATTTACTGAACAAGGCCCACATGGGAGGTAAGAACATGGCACCGCCCGTTATGGCCGCCAAACTCATGACCACTTCTACGATGCCGCCCATATATGGTACCAAGAGGGCGATTATAATTGTCAGTATGCCCAAACCTATGGTTGCCATTCTACCGACTTTGACCAATTGATCGTTGTCGGCATTGGGCCTAAAATGTTTGTAAAGGTCATTGGACAGGACACCTGCCGAGATGTTTAAAGTTGTATTGACCGAACTCGATGTGGCAAAGATCATTCCGCCTAACATTAACCCCAACATTCCTACGGGCAGTACTTCCTTACACATTAAGAGATAGGCCCCTTCGTCGGCCAAGCCGCCCAAATCTGGGTTCAGTACCCTATAGATCATAGGGGGCAACATCCAAACTAACGGACTAACGAGATAGAGTCCGCCGAAAAGCCATCCTACTTTTTTGGCATCTTTTGGGGTGGCCACACTGGTATAGCGTTGTACATAGGCCCAATTGCCCGCAATGAAGAAGAGGTTGTACAATCCAAAGGCAATCATAAAGCCCCATGTGTACTCCTCATTTACCAAATTGAAAAAATTCTCGGGTGCTTGCGAAACAAAGTTCCCTATGCCCCCAATTTTATCAAGTGAAAGCGGTACCACGATTAAAACGGCCGCAGTAAGTACTACAAACTGAAGTACATCGGTAACGATTACGGCCCAAAGGCCGCCAACTGCCGTGTAAATTAAAATTAAGATTCCTAGTACGATTATGCTGGTACTTATGGGGAAACCTGTTGATACCTCTACAATCTTGGCTACGGGATATAAAAATGCACCAGTAGTAAAAATGGATATTAACAGGAACAGATACGTATAAATTTTTTGAGTGCTGTAACCTAAGCGGTCCGTAATGAACTCGGCGGCGGTCAGCGCTTTGGTTTTTTGCCATTTCGGGGCGATGAAAAAACCGATAAGTACACCGGCTATGCACATGGTCGTTTGAATGGTGATTGCTACCCAGCCGCTGGAATAGGCTATGGAGCCCCATACCACAAAGGTGCCCGCGGAAAAGAAACTCATAAAGAGAGAAAGTCCGCTCATCCACCAGGGCAGTGCCCCGCCTGCGGCAAAAAATGACTTCATGTTTTTGCCGGACTTTGAGAAACTTAGTCCGCATACAAACACGAGTAAAGTAAAAATTAGTATTACCGTAATATCTATGGTGCCCATTCTTGTTTATGAATATACTTTATTATTCTTGTTTATGTAGTGAAAAAATAGGGGATAGACCTAATATCCCCTATTTTCAAAAAAACTAACAAAAACAAAATCAATGAATTTTAATACCCGGGATTTTGGGTTACGACATTCTCGGTAGCATCAATCTCGGCTTGGGGTATGGGCCATAGGTAATGCTTTCCGGGATCGAATGTTCTTTCTTCCAATTCCCTATAATCAAGGTTCCCCAATTCAACCCTTGGTTGTGAGGGAGCCCCGGTGTAATCGATATAACCGTCATCATCAATATTGGGAACAAAGTCTAAATCCCCTATTTTGCTGAAGCCGTTTGCAGGTCCGCCCAAAACGGTGGTATTTAATACTTTTTCGGCTATTTTCCATCTTCTTATATCGAAGAGGCGTAAACCTTCGTCGGCAAATTCTACCTTGCGTTCCCTTCTGATTATTTTTCTGAGTTCGGCCTGATCGGTAGTCGTTACCTCGGGATATGTAAAGCCACTATTGTTGTAAGCACGTTCACGTACATCGTTGATGGCATTTAATACACTTGCATCTATGGTTCCGGCCTCTATCTTGGCTTCGGCATAGTTCAACAGTACTTCGGCGTACCTCATAAGGTAAATGGTCTGTTCCGATTGAAGGGGACTTGGTCCTCCGGTCAATGAACCCAATAACCTAGGGGCGTCAGAGAATTTTTTCCAGAAATAACCCGTAAAGGCTGTAAAGCGGTTGGCTCCTCCGGTTACATACTCGGTACCATCATAGGGATCTATGATTTTTCGTCCTGCCGGGTTGGCCGCATTAGGGTTAAAGACTCTTTCCACCTTTACACCATCTTCTATACGCCAAGTCGCGATACTGTCACTGTGTTGTTGAATGATGTGACCTGTCCATATGTTATTTGGTAGCGCAATCGTAGCCGCCAAACGGGGATCACGGTTTTCAAACGGATTGGCAGGGTCAAAATCAGGATCTTCGTCAATGGGAAGTCCGTTTACGGTCTCATAACTATCGACTGTTTGTTGGTTGGGTACCAATTGGCACCATCCACCGAAACGACTTCCTTGTACTTGAGAAAGACTGTGTGTTTTTGTGCCGTTCATGTACGAAAGGTCAAGTAAGACTTCAGCGGAGCCAACACCTGAATCGGTAAATAAGGCTTCGTAGTCGGGGTATAGGCTAGGCGCCTCGGGGGAGTTCATAACCTTGAGTGCAGCCTTTTCGGCCAGTTCATAATCTTCGTTGTAAAGCGCAATACGTGAAATCAGTGCATTGGCGGCATTGCCCGAAGCCCGTCCTCTTTCGTTGGCCGATTGGGTAGGGGGCAAGATCGCGGCAGCTTCCTCTAAGTCAGAAATGATGCTCGCAACGATTTCAGCTTTGGGCGTTCTGGCGATTATTTCAAGATCTTCCAATGAGGTTACCTCTGTCCTAAAGGGAACATCACCATAGAGCTCGGTCAAATAGCTATAGAAGAGGGCTCTTAAGAATAAAGCCTCGGCCTTGATCTGTTCGAAGCGATTGGGGTCTGAAGCGTCTTCGGCCTTGTTCATGTTGGTGAGCAAGTTGTTGGCGCGTTGGATGCCTGTGTAGAAATTGTCCCAGAAACCGTTTACGATTGCCTCGGTAGAAGTAACACCACCGGTAGTGACCGCTACGGTACCTCCGACATTACCCCTGTTGTAGGCATAGTCGGTGGTGTGATCCAATAATTGTGGAAAAGGAACATTTCGCACGTAGTTTAGACTTTCATAGACTCCCGTAAGGGCAACTTCTAGTTGCGCTTCGGTTCTAAAGAAAGTTGCATCCGTAGGACTGCCCGGGTCTTCTAAGTTCAATACGGTGTCTTCACAAGCAGGGAAAACCAGCAAGCTTAGACTTATCAAGATGATATATTTTATATTTTTCATTGTATAGAAATTATGCGATTAGAATGTTACGTTAAGGCCCATTGTGAAAACCTTGGTTACAGGGTAAAAACTACCTTGTGAAAATTGTGGGGTCAATGGGTCTATACCTTCTGGCATATGGTCCCAAGTGGCTAGGTTTTGACCCGACACATAGATTCGAGCGGCAGAAATACTAAACTTGTCGATCAGGTCGTAGGGTAATTTATACCCGAGGGTTACGTTTCTTAACCTTACATAGGAGGCATCGTGCATCCAGGTTTCGTTCACGCGCCAGTTCGGGTGTGAACTTCCTGGGGTCAAGCGGGGGTATTGGGCGTTCGTATTGGAGGGTGTCCAATAGTCGGCTTGCCATTCTTGGATTTTTCCTGCGTTATAAAAGGCCCAACCAGCATCTCCTTCCAAGACCACATCCCTTCCTCCGGCACCTAACAAGGAAACCGAAAGGTCAAGGCCTTTGTAAGCGGAAAATAGCTCAAGTCCCCAGTTTTCAGTAGTAATATTGCTACCTATAATGGTTCGGTCATCATTGGTGATCAAGCCATCGGGAACCCCTTCTGGACCTGAAATATCGGAATATTTGATGTCACCTGCTTGAATGGCCCCAAAACCAGGTGTGGGCAAGGAAGCGTTGAGGTTTCCGTCTACGTCAAAATCACTTTCTTGGTAAAGACCGTCTACCTTTAGGCCGTAGATTGCACCAATTTCTTCCCCAACACGATTAATGGTGTTTCCTGGAGGCAATTGGTCAAGGCCGCCCAAGCTTTTGATCTCGTTATCAAAACCGGAGTAATTGATGTTGATGCCATAGCGAAAGTTTTCGCCGATCATATCGTTCCAACCCAAACTGATGTCGTATCCTGTGTTCCAGACTTCACCCGCATTCTGTACAGGGGCCTCTAAACCAACCGATGTGGGTATGGTAACGCCTAAAAGGATGTCTTTTGTTTTACGAACATAATACTCACCGGTAAAGGATAATTTACTATTGAGAAATTTGGCATCTACACCAATGTTTTGGGTTTCCCCGGTTTCCCATTGCAATTGCGAATTGGCCAAAACCAATTGGGCTCCACCTACGGTAGGTGTACCACCGATAACGGCATTGGCATTACCAAGGCCGAAAAGCGAGGTGTAGGGGAAGTTGACTTCTTCTGCCACGGCCGAACCGTCGGCACCTTGTACGGCATCCCCATTATTGTCGGTCTTGTTGGCCGAAAAGATGAACTGGTTGCCCAATTGTCCCCAAGAAGCCCTGAACTTTAAAAAGTTAATCGTTTCATTATCTTTTAGAAAGTTCTCTTCCGATGCTACCCAGCCCACTGAAAAAGAGGGGAAGGTGGCCGAACGATAACCTTTGGCAAAACGGGAAGAAGCATCTTTTCTAACATTGGCCTCAAATAGATATCTATCCTTATAGGTATAGTTGATCCGTCCGAATAAGGACTCCAATCCGTTAAGGGTTGAACTACCTGAGTTTAATTGTGTATCGGGCAATCCGTTGTCTAAGCCCCTAAATTCATCTAGAACGAATCCTCTCCTGCTAGCGGACCATACTTCCGATTTGAATTTTAGAAATTCATATCCTCCTAAGACAGAGATGTCGTGATCACCAAATTTCTTGCCCCAGTTGGCAACGGCGTTAAAGTTGTCTTGGAACGTAGTGAAAGTTTCTTTAAATAGGGAACTTTCAGACTTACCGGCGCCAATAGTACTTTGAGCAGGTCCGCCAGAACCTTCGTAATAGGTGTATTTAGCCCTATAATCATCTTGGTCCCTGTCAAAGAATTGAGGGGCATAGGTGGCCGAGATAGAAAAGTTGTTAAAAGGTCTATAGGTCACTTTTGCCAAAGCCCTGAAGTAGTTTGAAATGGTTTCATCCTTTGCGGACGAATTGGCCAAGGCCACAGGGTTACTACCTCCAAAACCAGGACCGTAAGTCCCATCATCGTTATAGGCGATGAACAGGGGCTGAAGGCGGTATGCTGAACGGGTAATGTCTTGAAGACGGGCGGGTTGACTTTTTTGTTCCCTTCTAAAGTTGAGGTCAAAGGCCAAATCTAGCTTTTTGCTTAGGGCATAATCTAGGTTGAACCTACCGTTATATCGTTTAAACTTGAAGTTGGCGATGTTACCGTCTTGGTCGGTAAAAGATATGGAACTGGCCACTTTAAGTTTTTCAGATCCCCCACGAACCGAAAGGCTGTGGTATTGCTGTACGGCGGCCGAATTAAAAAGCAGGTCTACCCAATCGGTGTCGGGCAAGGCTTCGGTACCTACGCCATTACCAGAACGGTATTGGTTGAGTATGTCATCGGAAAAAGCACCAGGTTCTGCAGAGTTAAAAGCTTCCATATAACCAAGTCCATCCAAGAACTTTAAGTTTTGCGCTACGCTCTGTATTCCAACATAGGTATTATAGGAAGTACTTATTTTTCCCTCTTTACCTCTTTTGGTAGTAATAAGGATTACCCCGTTGGCAGCACGTGAACCATATATGGCCGCTGCCGAGGCATCTTTTAAAACGGAAATGGATTCAATGTCACTGGGATCTAATCCGTTGATGTCGTCAGGAATACCATCGACCAAAATCAAGGGGTTGTTTTTGGCACCATTACCTAAAGTTCCCACCCCGCGAATACGAATGGCAGCACCGTCTGAGCCCGGTTGGCCACTAGATTGGGTCGCTGTAAGACCGGGAACAAGACCTGCCAATGCCTGCGAGGCCTGGGCAACGGGTTGCTTAGCTATTTCCTCGGCCTTTACGGTTTCTACCGATCCGGTAAGGTTGACCGCCTTTTGTGTTCCGTACCCTACTACGACCACCTCATCGAGTTGTGAGGCTTCTTCTGCCATGGTTATGTTTAAGGTTGTTTCACTGTTAACGGTTTTTTCAACGGTTCCATAACCGATTGAGCTGAAAACAAGGGTTGCCCCTTCTTGGGTTTCAATGCTGAAGTTTCCGTCGAAGTCGGCAACAACTCCGTTGGTCGTTCCCTTTTCAACAATGTTGGCAGCGGGTATAGGGATACCCTGTTCATCGCTTACGGTACCTGAGACCATAATTTGTGCCGATATTTCGCAAAGCGCGAATATCGATAGGAGAAAAAATAAGACCGCTTTTTTCATAAGCTTTAGTTTTAGTTGAGAGGTGAATAGTGAGTTATATAGGGTCGACCGTACTAGATTACAAGTCTAGTCTGGTCTAGTCCGTTAACAAATAAATAACATTAATCTAAGTTTGCCAAATATTTTTTTGTGAAATATGGATTTTAAGGGTCTTACAATTGTAAAACTCTCATATTAAATAGGTTTAATAAGATTTTTCCTTATTGTTTTGTCTTAAATGAGAGATGTGTGAAGGGAGTGATTTGAAGTAGGATGTGCCGTTTTAATCTTGATTTTTTGAAAATAGATTGTATTTTTCAGGAAAATTCAAAGACATACCAATACGGACTAGGGCATTTTTAGTTTTAGTATTTTTGTCGTCATTCCGTTCCACCAAGAAACAATAAATGGTAAAACTTAGTATCGAAAAGAACTCGAAGAAGCCCAAATATCTTTTACTTGCCGATAGTATTACGTCACAGATCGAACAGAAGCAGTTGGTACTGGACGAAAGGTTGCCATCGGTGAACAAGCTCTCGGCGCATTTTAATTTCAGTCGGGAAACGGTTTTTAAGGCATTGAACCATTTGAGTGAAAAGGGAATCGTTAGGGCGGTCGACAAAATTGGTTATTTTGTGAACGATCTTTCGGTAGAGACCGAGTACAAGGTGTTTTTTATGCTCGATAAGTTTACGCCTTTTAAGGAAGATCTTTATAACTCATTGATTTCGAGTTTAGGAGATAAGGTCAAAGTGCGTCTGTATTTTCACCATCAGAATATTGAGATATTTGCTCCGTTAATTCTGGATAACCTAAAGAATTACACCCATTTTGTAATAACCACCTATATCAAGGATTCTAAATCCGTTCAAAAGGTGTTGAACAAGATACCGCCGGAAAAGTTGATCATTCTTGATAAATATGAACCTAATGTCAACAATGGATGCGGCATGGTCTTTCAAGATTTTGAAAACGATATTTTCAATCTATTGGAGGAACATATCGAATTGGTCAATAAATATCAAAGATTGGTCCTTTTCAACCGCAGGAATGCACCCCATGGTGATTTTGTCCAAAAAGGTTTTGAGCGGTTCTGTTCGGAACACCAATTTAAAGGCGATGTATACGATGATTTTTCTCCTGATTATTTTGAAAAGGGAAGTCTGTATATTACCATTGATGCCTATGACCGTGATATGGTAGAGATCATAAAACTGGCGCGTAAATCGAACTGGAAGCTTGGCAAGGAAATCGGACTCATAAGTTATAACGACACTAGTACCAAGGAGATTTTAGATGGAGGTATTTCGGTAATCAGCACCGACTTCAAGAAAATGGGCGAGGAGGCCGCCAAAATGATATTGGAGGGGCGAAGGGAGCGAAAGGGCAATGAAACCAAATTGATTTTAAGAAGCTCGCTCTAACATTCCGATTACATCAGCTGCGCAAATACTTTCTTGCGCTGAACGGCATAATACCAAAAAAGCAGCGAGATTATTAAGGTAAGGATACCGCCTCCCATATAGGCCAAGTCATTGTCCAATTGAAAGCCTTCCGGGGCGATAAGAATGTAGGTGGTGCATACCATCGTCATAAAAAGGGCAGGTATAAGGGTAATCCAAAACATCTTTTGTTCGTAGATCAAGTAGGCGGTAATCGTCCATAGGACAACCGTGGCCAAGGTTTGGTTGCTCCAGGCAAAATACCTCCATATTATTCCGAAATCGATTTGGGTAAGGGCAAAAGCGATGATGAAAAGAGGGACACTGATATAGAGCCTGTTCTTGATTTTCTTTTGGTCGTTCTTGAAAATGTCGGATAAAATCAGCCTTGCCGAGCGAAAAGCGGTATCACCAGATGTAATAGGGGCCGCTACAATACCCAATAAGGCCAAAATGCCGCCTACATGCCCCAACATATTCAGCGATATTTCATTGGCCGCCCAAGCTGCGTTATTCCCGTTGGCCAACATGGCTTCATTGAGTCCGCCTACATTCCCGAAAAAAGTCATGGCCGCCGCCGCCCATATAAGGGCCACTACGCCTTCGGTAATCATCGTACCAAAAAAGATTTTCCGGCCCAATCTCTCGTTTTGCATACAACGTGCCATGAGTGGCGACTGGGTCGCGTGAAAGCCTGATATGGCTCCACAGGCTATGGTTACGAAAAGTATGGGAAAAAGTGGGGTTGCTTCGGGGTCGGTGGTCATGTTCCTTAAGTTGGCAGGCGTCAGTTCAGGAATCTGGTAATCGCCGAAAAATAGGGCAATGAGCAAACCCAAGGCCATTAAAAGCATGGCAATACCGAAAACGGGATAAAGTTTGCCTATCATTTTATCAATCGGCAGCAGGGTAGATAAAATGTAATAGGCGAGAATTATTCCTACCCAAACCCAAAGGTTCCACATATTACCGGTCATGCCGTCTATGATTTTTGCCGGCCCCATCAGAAAAACGGTACCTACAAAAATCAAGAGTATCACCGTGAAGAACCGCATGATATGTTTCATTTTAGGTCCTAAGTAAATTCCAACGATTTCACTTATGCTTAATCCGTTATGGCGAACGGAGAGCATGCCCGAAAAGTAATCGTGGACGGCTCCTGCGAAAATACTTCCCAGTACGATCCACAGAAAGGCGGCAGGACCGAACATGGCTCCTGCAATGGCCCCGAAAATGGGACCTAGGCCCGCGATATTTAAAAATTGGATAAGAAATATGCGCCAAGCGGGCAGGGGCATAAAATCAATATCGTCACGTAAGCGTATTGCCGGGGTTTCCCTTTTTGTATCGATACCAAAGATGTTTTCCACCAATTTTCCATAGGTGTAATATCCGATAACCAACACAGCAATAGCAATAACGAACGATATCATAAAGTAAGGGTTTAAAGGGGCAACTAGCTGTAATCTTCTAAAAATTGAACAACAATATAGGCATTCTTCTCTTTAGATGAAGCGGCAAAGCGCCGTAGGTTTTCCAATATTTCGGCAGATAATGACTTTTTATCTTCCAAATGCGATAGAAACTTGAGAAGCTGGTTTTTGGTCAATACACCCAATTGTGTCGAAATCGCGGTTACCGTAGCCTCCGAAGCGGTATCGATATGCTTCAGGAGTAGACTTCGGGTATTAATGTCAATATGCGGTAGGGCATCCCAAAAGGGCTGCATGGTCGATGGCGATTGGGTAAACATATCGGCCAGGTTTTTAATGATGAAGGACCGGACCAGAGGAATTCCCGATTTAAAAAGCTCCGAAATTCTAGGGAAATTGGCCTTGTATTGATTCTGGTCAAGGTTTTCCAAGGCATACATTTGGTAATTGGTATGTGTACTGTTGAGCATACGAAGCAACATATCTTCATTTTGTTGCCCAAGCGTATATGCTTTTAGCTCTTCCTTGATTTTACCATGGACCAAGTGCCAGGCCACATAACAGGAGTAGAGTGCGCCCGACACAACGGATTCTTTCACCTCTTTTACCGTTGCTCCCGACAAGGCATCGACACCTTCTATTTTAGAGGGCTTCGGTTTGGTGACCAGTTCATCGATGGCCCTTCTCTTTAAAATGGAATTATGGTCTTGAAGCAATTCGTGTAGCTTCCAGTAATCGGTGAATAAAAACTCGTCATGGTCGTGTTTGGTCAATGGCTCTTCAACAGAGCGGTCAAATCCGGCATAATCGCCCAAGAGCGTCCAGTATAAGGTAATATGCATCAGTTTACAGTCGCCATCGGCACAAACGGGAGTAACAATATTGGAGGAATACAGTACGGGCGCGCGGTCTTTGTTACGCAGTATGTTTATTTTTTGGGCCCCGACCGAATCTACCATTATGGTCATAGGCGTTTCCGCGATATCAAGCACGGAGCCTTCTTCCCAGTTTAAGACGAAGAACTCCGGACTGGTATCCAGGGTTGTTCTTTTGGAATTATTGGGAAATGCGATAGCCGACCCGAATTGCGCTTCACAAAGATGGGATACAAGCAAGAGGAAGACTATGGCAATCTGTCTCATTTTTTAGAGGTGGGAATTTTTTCGTATTTCTGCTCCTCGATCAAATTTAGGTATTCGTCTAAATAGCCGGTGTATATATCACGGGGCATAACCTCGTATTTTTTACATAGGGAAGCCGCATAGCCTACGGCCGCACCCATCTGTCCCGTGGTAAGCATAACCCTCGGTCCGCCGAGTCCCGCATGCGAACAACTGAAGTTACGCCCGGCCATAAACAGGTTCTTGATGTTTTTTGAATACAGGCTTCGGTAAGGAATGTAGTATTGTGGTCCTCTATAAAAAAGGGCTTCGGAAATGAAATCTGGATTTTTCTCGTCTTCCAAGACCGTTTGGTAATGCACGTCTACCGCTCGTTTTTCGATAACTACACCATCGGGAAATTTGCGTCCTTCCTTGGCATCGTTAAACGTAAAGATATGGTCGCCCACCAATCGTCTTGATTCGCGCTTACCGACCAAATAAGAAACCCATTCCAGCCTTCGGTTTTTGTTGACCTCGTCTTTTTTGGCGTTGGAAAACGAACCATATATGGCACGAAGCATATGGTCGCGTATTTCTTCGGCGTCGTCAATTTGGCTTAGGTCGTTTCGGCTAAACTCCCACTGCCATTCGCCATTGACCTCGGCATAGTCTTTTGCGACCGGCATGGCCCAAGGTACTTCAGGAAAGCTCTGGGGCGTATCGGTGTCGGTAGACCCCCAAAGTACGGAAGAACCCATGACGGCGTTATCGGCTTCCTTCGGGCTCCATAGTTCGCCATGTTCTTCCCAGTGTTCTCCGTAGGTATCGACACTTTCCCGACCGTACGAGAATTCGGCACCTGCCCAGAAACCGATCCAACCATCACCGGTAGAATCGACAAAATAGGGGGCCGTAAACCGTTTTCTTTCCCCTGTAAAGGTTTGTCTGGCATCTACGTATTTGATACTGTTATCTTCGGAAATGGCATCATAGGCACGCCAGTTCAGAAATAAGTCGATGTTCTCGTAACTCTTAACGTTTTGATCTCTTTTTTGTTGGTCGAACTTGGCCTCGGCCGATCCATTAGGATAATGTTTGGTATCAATTTTTGTTAGGATGCGCTCAAAATTACCATAAATGCCCTCGGTGTGTACCCGGATTTCTTCACTGGCATTCCCGCCTAAGACGGGCCGGTCATGAATTAAGGCAACCTTCAGTCCTTGTTCGGCTCCTGCTATGGCCGCCGCACAACCTGCCAGTCCGCCACCGACAACTACCAGGTCATAGGTTTTTAAGTCTTCGGGGGCATTGGGTTCGGCGGTAATTTCTTGACGCCAAGCGGTCAATTTTTTTAAGGAAGAGGGGGGCGTGGTTTTTTTTGTCGAAAAATAGATGGCATCGCAACGCCCGTTAAAGCCCGTAAGGTCTTGCAGTTCAATGTGAGTGGCTTGTTTTTTATTGATTTTGGCCTGTCCGGCGTACTGCCATCCCCAACCGGAGCGGGTTCCTAAAACCGTGTCGAGCACGGTTTGGTTTACCTTTAATTGAAATCTTCCGGGGGCTTCCCATTCGCCGGGGACCCAGTTCATGGTACGTACCCAAATATGATAGGTGCCCGATTTTTTAAAATTAACCTTTGTAGATGCATTTTCTACAGGTTTGCCCATGCCGTGCGCATTGAGATAAGGCGAGCCCATTTGCTCCACGAATTGTGGATCTACGACCCAACCGCCAGGGTTGTCAAAACTCTCTGCTTCAACAAGCATATCTTGTGATAAGACATAAAACGAGCTGAAAATTATACATAAAAAGGTCAATACATTTCTCATAGTGGGAATATTAAATCAGGTACGGAACTATCTTTTTTGCAAATCTAGTACGGTCTGGTATGGTTTCGGTAAAGATATAAAATTATTTTTAATATAAATATCGGGGGTATAATAAGTGATGTTAATAGGTTTTGTAGTAGGAATTTATGGATTTGATAGTTTGGGGAAAGGGAAGCTATAGATGAAGTGATTTAAACTTTTTTTGGATCGAAAGATAGGGCTACGGACATTTGTGTTACCACACGCAAATACCATAGCCCATGTACAAAGTACTTGACAAAGATACCATAGAATTGGAGATAGTCCCACATATACCTTTACCGAAAAGGGGTT
>NZ_MWRZ01000017.1:0-40304 GCF_002211465.1 Zobellia sp. OII3
CCTCTTTCAACCGCCTGTAGAAATTGTTCTTGGGGATTCGCTCGCTCAACTGGAAATGGGCGAACAGTTTTTCTTGATACTCCTTTTTTCCCTGCATACCTAAAATTAACGACCCAACGTTAAGATCTCCTTTAGCCTATGTGGTTTTTTCGTTAACTTGTGCAACAGGCACACAACCTATAAACAATTCGGGCTGAGGGCTTAATCACATGGTTTGCGTATTTTTATGATGTCCGCAATCCCGATAGCTATCGGGATGGGATTTTGCTTTTGGACGGAAAAAGAAAAAACAAAACAAAAAGAATTCGCTATGTGCGCGGCGGAAAGCGGCCAACGCGCCAACTCGCCCACTGCTGTCGCAGATGGCGTGCCCCGTACTGTTCATAGCTCAACCGTTGTGCGTCAGCTAAAAAAAACATCGTGATAACTTAACATTAGCGATATGAATAAAATAATACTAACATTATCGGTTCTAATATTACTCGCAAGTTGCAACTCGAAAAATAAAAAAACAACGATATGGCAGACAAAAAAGACCAAACGGAAAAGCCAGCTTCAAAAGTTGACAATACGCCAAAAGTAACGGGAGTTGGTGGAATTTTCTTCTATTCTGACAATCCGAAAGAAACGCAAAAATGGTATGCTGAAAATTTAGGAATAGAAACTAATAATTGGGGGTCATCGAGTTTTGACAGTAGAGATGTTGACAATCCTGATATTGTAAATTCTCTTCAATGGAAAGCGTTTAAAAAAGGCGATGAATATTTTTCACCTTCCAAAAAAGAATTTATGATTAATTACCAAGTTCAGAATATTGAAGGACTTGTGAAAAAATTAGAGAAAAACGGAGTGACTATACTTGACAGTATTGAAGCTTTCGATTACGGAAAATTTGTTCATATTTTGGACAAAGAGGGCAACAAGATTGAGTTATGGGAACCAATTTTGTAAGCTTCCTTTAAAACCGGACAGTTTAATACTAGAGAAAACTAAGCAGTTCTAATTAGGGGAAGTTTGCAGGGGTGAGCAAGAGTTTCTTTGGTCGCAAATGCGAACGCAATATTTTCGCAAAGGGCCGGAAGCGAAGGAAGGTACACTGGTGGACACAGGCCGATTTGCATTACACGGACTGCCCATCAATGAGCTAAAGTTCCGTATAGTTCTTGCGGGTATTGCAGCCCTATGGACATATTTCAGGAAGAGTTGTAAAGCCTAAGCTTTTTTGTCCTTATACCGTAATTCTCCCAACTCAATACCAATGGCAGTTTTGGCAAGAATGGTAAATATAAAGGCACCCATTGCCCAAATGCCGATTGTTACGCCAATTTCTACGCCGGTGGGTAGGTATTCTACTATTTTACCGTAAGGTCCGGGAATGAAGCCAGGAACGATCAAACCAAATCCTTTTTCTATCCATATCGCTACAAATAGCATAAAGCAGCAGAAGTATAATACTTTCAGGTTATTTCTAAATTTATTGAATGTGAGTATCACTGTGGCAAGAACGTTTAAAGGTATAGCGGTCCAAATCCACGGTAATAACGCATCTTTACCATGTAGTCCAAAGAAAAGGTAATACGCACTTTCACTGTGGTGTGTAGGGGCATAAAATTCCTTGAACAATTCAGAGACTAGCATGATCAAGTTTATCTGAGCGGCTACGGTGACAATCATTGCTATTTTTTTGATTGTTTTGTCTTCTATCTTGAATGCCGTAAAAGACCGTATGACGGCCAAAACCAAAATAATAAGTGCAGGTCCCGCTGCAAATGCCGATGCCAAGAAACGAGGCCCTAACAATGCATTGTTCCAAAAAGGACGTGCTTGCAGACCTTGGTATAAAAATGCAGTTACCAAGTGAATACCCACGGCCCAAAACACGGATAGAATTGCACCCGGCACATACACACTTTTCTTTGCTTCTTTATTCTGATAATGCTTAAAGAGGATGTAAAATGGAATACTGATATTAATGAAAAGGTATCCGTTCAAAACAATAACGTCCCAAGTCAGCATGGAGTTCGGGAAGTTGAAAACCCCTATTCCGGGGATCATATGCCATAACACGGATGGCCCCCCCATATCGGCAACTACAAAGGCTAAACACATTATTAATGCCGCTACGGCCAATCCTTCGCCAATCAAAACGGCCTGTTTAAAATCGATATCTTTTAAAACGTAGGTGGGCATGACCAACATTACGGCCGCGGCGGCAACTCCGACCAAGAAAGTAAAGTTAGAAATGTACAGTCCCCAGCTAACGCGATCGGACATTCCGGTGGCGCTAAGTCCTTCTTCCAATTGAATGGAATAACAATACATGCCGATTAGCATCACCAAGGTAAGAAACCCCATCCAAAGGTGATACTTTTTAGATCCCTTGGTTATGGTATCTAAGCTATCGACCACCAAACTTCTAAATACTTTAAATGCTCCCATTGTATATTATTTTAAATCTGCCGACTAAGAATTTCTGCTATTCTAAGCCTTACGATTTATATGCTTTCCTTTATGACGTTCTTAGTCCATGAAGTACCAGAACTTGGGTTCTGTGCCTAAATCTTCTTTTAACCTAAATACTTTCTTGTTTTCCAGTACCCATCGTATGGTGCTGTTAGGGTCTAAGAGATTGCCGAAAATCCGAGCTCCGGTAGGACATGCTTCAACACAGGCCGGGTTTTTCCCTTTACGCGTACGTTGTACACAGAAAGTACATTTCTCCATGACGCCTTTCTTGCGCATTCTGTTCCCTAGGTAATGTTGATTTTTGTTTACTTCGTTTTCTGGAACTTCGGGTTTACTCCAGTTAAAACGTCTACCATCGTAGGGGCAGGCAGCCATACAGTAGCGGCAGCCAACGCACCAGTCATAATCTATAACCACGAGTCCGTCTTCCTCTTTCCATGTTGCCTGCACGGGGCAAACTTCCACACAGGGAGGATTATCGCAATGAAAACATTGTGTTCCCATATAGAAATGACCTTCTGCGGGCACCTCGTGGTAATAATTATCATCCGCTTTGTCAAACTTAAAGCCTTCCCCATCTTTCATCTCATGAATACGGATGTACTGCATTTCGGAATTACGGTCTTGGTTGTTCTCCTCAACACAGGCACTAACACAGTTCATATACCCCTGACATTTGGATATATTGAAAGCATAGCCAAAGAGCACATCTTCTGCCGCATTTTCTGCGGTCATATTTATGTTTTTATTCGTACGCAGTTCATACGAGCGCATAAGTCTATTTATAGTAGCCTGTTTTTCCTCATCGGTCATTAGTTTATAGTTTCCCTTAAACTGTTCCTCCCAATCGATCTGGGCCTTTTCCTTGGTATCACTTCCCGCGGTTACACTACATGAAGTGGTTACTGCGCCAGCACCTATCAAGAGGCTGGCAGTTAGTTTTTTAAAGGCACTCCTTCGGTCCATCTTTACATCAAAAACCTGCTCAAAGCCATCGCGATGTCTTTCCTCTCCTATAGATGCGTTGATGGCGGCCTCGTAAAACTCATCGGCGCTTAGTTCCTCTTCTTTTTTTTGGCCGCTATTACAGCTTCCCTCTGATTTACCGCAACCACAAGAACCCGAAGATTCTTTTCTGTTATTTAGACCTAGGTCTAGAGAGTACCATTTTTTATTATCGCTCATACCTTTATTTTTAATGACCTAAACCTTCGTTACGTTCTATAGCCGTTTTTGTATTGAATTGTACGGGCCATCTCGTTTCAAAACTGGGACTGTGCGGATTATGACAATTCACACAGGTATTAGACGCTCGTGGAGGAGCCCATCCTGCGACTTTCTTACCGTGGGCGCCGCCTTTCCAATCTTCGAATTGACTCGAATGGCATTGTGCACATAATTTGTAGCTTAAATTGAAATCTATGTTTTTTCCCGTTAGGGTATTCAATTGATTCATGTCCTCTCCGTTGTGGCAGGTAGCACAGTTCATGGCATCACTATTGGCATGATTCACTTTAATGTCCCAGTGTGCTTTTGGCGCATCTTTACCAATCATCTGCGAGACCGGTTTGCTATGGCACTCTGTACAGGCAAATGATTTTATTTGTCCTTTTCGTTCTGGAATAAGGAAGGTATGTTCTCCTTCCGTGATTTCAATTAACTCCGTATCCGCTAATAGTTCTTCGGAGGTCAACGCGCCATGATAGGGTTTACTTTCCCCTTCTATTTTATCGGATATGGTATGGTACTCTTCTCCGCCTTTACAAGAGAATAAGGATACCCCTAGAAGTACTACTACGAAATATATTAGCGTTCTATTTTTCATTTAGTTTATCGAATTGTCTTAGAAATGTATTCGCATCAACGGTGGGTTGTTCACTATGTTTTGGCAAATGGCATTGTCTGCAGTTTATGCGGTCCGGATGTGAAACTCTAATTTCTTTAGGGGCACTTGGCCCTCCGTGACAAGAAATACAGTTTTCTCTCATTTGTAATTGATGCGGTATCATTGGTGGGCCTCCCAGCAATGCATTATTTGCACCAAGTCCCACTTTTGGTGGTTTTGGTTTGGCAAATCCGTTTTCCTTAAAGTCGCTAGTGGTGTTTTTAGTAACGTGGCACTGTCTGCAGTTAACCATTTCTGGATGTGGCGTAACAGGGGCATAAGCATCAAATTTTGCTACAAAACCACCGTTTTGGTGACATTGTATACAGGTATTGCCTCCATAGCTGCGCTCTTTTGCTACAGGATGCGGAATACTTGGTGGTGCTCCCGGATAGGCTCTGTTATCATAATACGTATCTAGCGTTCGTTGGTGGTTTTCATCTACGGGCATATTGAGATAATCCAAACCTGCACCTGCATCATCAAATCGTCTGAAAGCGCCACTTTCCGATGGAATAAAGTTTCCGGTAGGAGTTTCAATAACAGGTGTGTAGGCTTCCTCCAAGCCTTGTTCATAGCTGTAGTTCCATACCACGATAAACGCAATAAAGATCACTACAAAAAACGATATGATTCCAAGTCTTTTTTTCATAGTCTAGGCTCTTTCAACTTTTACCGCACATTTTTTATAATCCGGTTCTTTGGAAATAGGGCAGAAGGAGTCTAGGGTAACATCGTTAATGAGCATGTTCTCATCAAAGAAGGGAACGAATACTTGCCCTTTTGTAGGTAAACCTCTTTCGTTGATGGATGCCGGTAGTGTACAAGAACCCCGACGAGAGGTTATTTTAATGTTTTCTCCGTTTCTAATTCCTAAAGACTTTGCATCATCTGGGTGAAACTCCACATACCCATTTGGCATTGCTTGATGAAGTACGGGGATTCTACGCGTCATGGACCCTGTATGCCAGTGTTCTACAACACGACCGGTGTTTAGCCAGAATGGGTATTCTTGATCAGGTTTCTCTGGGGCCTCTTCAAAAGGACGTTGCCATATAACCGCTTTGCCATCTGGTTTTCCATAGAAATGAAAGTCTTCTCCATTGGAACAAGCAGGGTCATATTGTGCATTATAACGCCATTGGGTGGACTTGCCATCTACATAAGGCCAGATAGCTCCGGACTCTTTCTGTAGGACTTCAAGTGGTGCCATGCCGTGTTTTGCACCTTCGTGAAATTGTCTGTATTCGTTGTATATTTCTTCTACGTGATTTTCTTTGCTATAAGGGAATAGGTCTTCAAATCCCATTCGTTTTGCTACTTCAATAAACATCCAGGTATCTGCTGTTGCCTCTCCTGGTGCATCAACCATTTTTTGCCAATACTGTGTTCTTCGCTCAGAATTACCATAGAGTCCACCTTTCTCAATATGCCAAGCAGCTGGAAGAATAACATCTGCTACATCCGTAGTAGGTGTAGGGAATACATCCGAAACCACAACAAAACAAGATTTCTTTTCCATGGCTGGACGGTAACGGCTGGTCTTAGGTAATGAAACTAAAGGATTGGTCGCTTGTACCCATATAAAATTGATGTCTCCGCGGTCTACTGCCCGGAACATTTCAGTGGCATGATAGGTAGGCTTAGATGGAATGCGCTCTACAGGAACCTTCCAAATTTTAGCGGCCATTTCCCTATCTTTTTCGTTCATTACTACACCGTGTGGTAGTTTGTGCGTAAAAGTTCCCACCTCACGAGCGGTACCACAGGCAGAAGGCTGACCTGTTAATGAGAAAGGTCCGTTGCCCGGTTGCGATATTTTACCGGTAAGTAAATGAATATTGTAAACAAGATTGTTAATCCATGTTCCTCTAGTGTGTTGGTTCATTCCCATACACCAGTAGGAAACTACTTTTTTATTCGGGTCTCCGTAAATTGCCGCCAGATATTTAATATCCTTAACGGATACCTTAGAATATTTAGCTACTTTTTCTGGACTATAGTCCTTTAGGAATTCTTTATAGGCTTCAAAATCTATTTTCTCCGGCTTATCCGTAAACTGAAAATTGTCTTCTAGACCATAGCCAATATTGGTAAGGCCTTTACTAAAGCTACAATGCTTCTCAACAAAGGATTTATTGACCCATCCGTTTTGTATGATTTCATAACAAATGGCATTTGCTACCGCCAAGTCGGTTTGGGGTTCAAATAAGATTGATTTATCGGAAGCGGTACTAGAACGTGTAGTTCGCGTAGCAAAATCAATAATCTTAGCACCACGTTTCGCTTTTTGTTCCAGCATTCTTGAGAATAGTACCGGGTGCATTTCTGCCATATTGTTTCCCCAGGTAACAAAGTAATCGGCGTGATCAATATCTTCATAACAGCCCATGGGTTCATCCGCTCCAAAAGAGGTTAAGAATCCTGTCACTGCACTTGCCATACAAAGGCGTGCATTACAATCTAGGTTATTGGTCCCTATAGCCCCTTTCATGAATTTAGAAGCAATATAGCCTTCCGGTATTGTAGACTGTCCTGAAGTATACATGGCCACGGAATCCTTACCGTTCTGGGCAATGCTTTCTTTCATTTTTGAAGCAACAAGGTCCA
The DNA here is from genome assembly GCF_002211465.1 of Zobellia sp. OII3. Taxonomy (NCBI): domain Bacteria; kingdom Pseudomonadati; phylum Bacteroidota; class Flavobacteriia; order Flavobacteriales; family Flavobacteriaceae; genus Zobellia; species Zobellia sp. OII3. The sequence goes on from NZ_MWRZ01000017.1 coordinate 6,962, forward strand.
AAGCTTCATTCAATGGGGTTTCTACGTATTTGCCATTTTTCTTTACCAAAGCAGTTTCAAGTCTGTCCTTAGATTGGATACACATGATTTGGTGGTATCCTTTTACACACAACAATCCTTTGTTCACGGACGAATTAGGGTCACCCTTTACAGCTATGGCCTTTCCATTTTCAGTACCTACAAGAATTCCACAACCTACGCCACAGAATCTACAAGGACCCTTTTTCCAATCCAGATTGGCATTATCGGGAATTCCTTTCTCTTGCTCACTGGCAAATACAATGCCGGGGAACATCGATGCGGCCGCTGTAATAGCCGACAACATGGCCATTTTCTTTATAAAATTCCTTCTGTTGCTTAGAGAATCGTACATAGCTATATAAATTATTGAGGGGTGTTAAAACCAGAAACTAAAGCCAGTAGTTTTAGACTGCTTAGGGCTTCAATTTTTTCTTTTAGAATTTCGTCTTCTTTGTCGTCTAGGGTGTCCGTTACCAATGCCAAAATATCTTGATTCTCTGCAGGAAGTACCTCACATTGATCGAAACCTTTTAAAGCGGTCAATAACTCGTCTTTCCGTCCTGCAATAGGGTGTGCTAAATAACTTTTGATAGGCATACTGTGTTGGTTATATAGGTGTGAAAACTCCGAATTTTCATTCAAAGTTGTCTTACAATTTAACAAAAATAGGGGAGTATTTTCCTTGAAAAGATGATAAATGTCATAGAGTGAATAATAAAGCAATCGCTATATTTGAATGGAAATAACGATTACTTGTTATTCATTCTCTTGTAATATAAAGGATTATTCATGAAGAGATTCGAATAGTGGATATTACGTTGATTATAAGGTTTTTATTGTTGCTGATGTGCTTGTATAAGTTTGTTGGTATCTAAAATCATTTCATCTATTAAAATAAGAAGGCACGGAAATAATGATAGATACTACTACGGCGTTGGAATTGGTTTTGAGACATGGTACGCTCAATACCGAATTTTTTGAGGTAGACTTGAAAGATGCCCTAGATTATGTTGTGGCCAAAGATGTTGCTTCAAGAATAGATATGCCGCCATTCAGGCAATCGGCTATGGATGGTTATGCACTGCACCTGTACGATGATTTTACATATACCGTGGTAGGGGAAGTACAGGCTGGTGATAACAATGATCCCACTTTACGTAAAGGCGAAGCTGTCCGCATCTTTACGGGAGCACCCGTTCCAACTTCTGCAAATACGGTAGTCATGCAAGAAAGAGTAACCGTTGATGGTAATAAGATTATCATAGAAGAATCCCCGAAGGTGAATATGAACATCAGACCCAAAGCGGAACAGATAAAAGCGGGCGGTGTTGCCATAAACAAAGGGACTACGATTAAAGGGGTTCATATCGGATTTTTAGCGAGTTTAGGGCTTACTAAGATTACAGTTTCTAAAAAACCATCAGTGGCCATTGTCGTTACTGGAAACGAATTAGTGGCCCCGGGTATGCCCTTATCCTATGGTGAGATATACGAATCGAATGGAGCTATGCTAACCGCTGTACTAAACGAACTAGGTTATAAAAATACTTCTGTGGTTACTATTAGGGACGACTATGATACTACCAAAAATGTATTAAGGGATACTTTGGGAAAACACGATGTTGTTATCGTTACGGGCGGGGTATCCGTAGGGGATTACGATTTTGTCGGAAAAGCATTTAATGCCATTGGCGTACATGAGATTTTTTATAAGGTGAGGCAAAAACCAGGAAAACCCCTGTTTTTCGGTAAAAAGGAAGGAACATCCATATTTGGGCTCCCCGGAAACCCTGCAGCTGCGCTTAGTTGTTTTTACATCTATGTATATCCTCTTTTAAAGAAATATGAAGGCGCGGATCATATGAACCTTCCAATTATTTCTTTGCCTTTGTTATCTGATTATACGGTAAAGGGAACTCAGGCACAATTTCTAAAAGCACGGATAGAAGGTGCTGGAGTGACTATTTTAGGAGGACAGAGCTCTGCTATGGTACGTGCTTTTGGAGATGCCAATGCCCTGGTTTGCCTACCTGTGAATTCTATGGAAATAAGAAAAGGCCAGAACGTAAAAACACTACTATTACCCACCAAATAACAGTTTGTTATGAACGATTACAAAATAAAAAGTAGGATTTGGATTGAAGTAGGGGATAATGTTTTGTTTGGTGAGGGTAGAGTGCGTTTACTAAAGGAAATTGAGACACAAGGCTCATTGTCAAAAGCGGCAAAGTCTATTGGCATGTCTTATAAAAAAGCATGGACGCTAGTAGATGCCGTTAACAAATCGGCAAAAGAAGCCGTGGTAACTACATCGGTTGGTGGGCAAAAAGGAGGTGGGACGGTTGTTACACCCTATGGGAAAAAACTAATAGCGGCTTTTGAGCAAATCAACAAAAAGTGTTGGGAGTTTCTGGACAAAGAGTTTGAAACCCTAAACGGAATTTAAGAAAAACGAATCAGGTTTATCGCTACGGCAAAATGTCAATTCTGTCAATAGCAGTAACACCATCAAGTTATAGTATAGAAAATAGGATTAGAAAATGGGCACTACTTATAAAAACGTATTTAAACAAGGCGCTATTTCTTCTGCATTTATAGCGGAATCTATTGCCAAACATCAATCTAAAAACAGTATTGGCGCGCATAATATTTTTCTTGGCCAAGTACGGGCCGATGTTGTAGACGATAAAAAAGTTGCAGCTATTGAGTATACGGCATATGAGGATATGGCAAATAAGAAATTCCATGAGATACGGGAGGCTACTTTTGAAAAATTCAACCTTAGCTGTATGCATATCTACCATAGTTTGGGAGAGGTAAAATCGGGAGAGATATGCCTATTTGTTTTTGTGTCATCACCAAGGCGGAAAGAAGTCTTTAAAGCGTTGGAATATGTGGTAGAGGCCATTAAGGCCGATGTGCCTGTTTTTGGAAAGGAAATATTTGAGGATGAATCTTCTCAATGGAAAGTAAACAGCTAGCGGAATGGTAGCTATTAATACGCTTAAAACGGCAAGGGCTTAGGCGATTGTACAGGGCAAACATTCCTACTTGAAGATCTCACTTACGTCCAACGTACCGTAGGCGCGTAGCTGGTACCCGGCATGCTCCAAAATCCCCTATTATGCCGTTCTCCGCTGTAAAGGAGTTTATTTGGAAGTCTCTATACTAAGGCTTTTGGGTGGCGAACCCTTAGTAGGAAAGGACATTGTTTTGATCATGGGGAAATTGGCGCTATCTGTTGAAGGAGTTGTATTCTTAGTTTGAGGCCCTGCCCAAATTTGTTTTAAAAAGATTTGGATTGATCGTTAGTTGAACCCATCCCCAGTTGTTTGTATTGTCACTTGGTCTGCCACCTTTTATAAGCGTCATACTATCCGAAGCAAACATGTGGGAATAGCCTACATTTAGCTTTACATTCGTCATTAGGGCTTGTGTATATACCAAATCTAATTCCGTTCCTAAATAAGCATCGGCATCTCCGGAAAGGTCTGCATTGGCGCTAAAATAATGTCCTTTTAGCAATAGGTTCGATTTTTCGCCCGTGGTAAAAACAATTTTTCCGTATACATCGTTAAGTCCGACATTGTTAGCATGGTTGCCTACATAAAAATAATCCATGAATCCATTAAACTTGTGATTGGTGCCATAAAGAGGAAAGAAGGATTTGTTCTTGGAGTCGCCGTCTTGGTCGGTTCCGCTTAAAAGTTCAACACCCAAACCGTAAAGAAGTTTATCAGATGTATAAGTGGCCTCTAAAGCCAATTGATAAGCTGCTAAGTCCGTGGTAGCATTTGCTTTCCCAAATTGATAATAGGCACTACCGGCAAAATTTACTTTCTGTGTTGGGAATTTAAAGTATGAACCCGTGGTCTGTCTATAGGAAACGCCGTCTGCAATATCATTGGCATCACCGGTAAAATCTTGAAACCCCGTATTTAGAAAAAGGAAGCTCACGGAATTTTTCTCCCAAGATTGCTTGAGGTAGGCATACTGCATGGATTTATAAGTAAAAAAACCTTGAATATTATATGCCGTCCCTTCATTACTTGCCGCTTCTTGGCTAAAGGCCCCACCTAAGTCAAGCATAAAATTATCCTTTTTGTAGCTTATGATGGCAGCATCATGAAAACGTCCTTGCATGGCCCAATCCAAACCGCCAAAAATACGTTGGTCGTCATAAGAAATTACTTGCCTGCCTAGCTTGGTAGACCAATTTTCATTGAATTGCAATTGTGCCCAAGCTTGAAATAAAGAGAAAGAATCGTTTCCGTCTATCGCTAAAATTTGTCGGGTGTCTCCCCAAGTACTCACATCTTGTACCGCAATGAACAGTTTTAGTTTTTCTGCGGAATAGCCAATATTCAGACGGGTACGTTGGTTTACGAATGCGGCGGGATCGGCATCGGTAGGAAAAAGGTTGTTGTATCCGTGGCGATATTCAAATCGGGCCCTTAGATCAGCATCAACTTCCAGTGTTTGCGCTGATATAGGTATAAAATTGAAAATAAGTGAAAATAGAATACCTACCTGAAGTCTTTGTATGGTCATAATAGCTAGTTTATTGCATTTGACAACAAAGGTTCGCTATTTGAATTTCAATAAACATGATATTGGTCACTTAAGTATGTCGGTGCTAAACACCCGGGTTCCAACCAATGGCAATTGCCACTTGCTTTTGCTCCTTTATAATGGATCGTATCATATAAGGTCTATCGATATCTACGTTTTGAATGTTTTCGGCCATAGGTTTGCCGTCTATTGAAACATTCCCTTCAAAATTTTTCAGGGGTTGATGGCCTAATCCATATCTATTATCTTCTACTAATAGTAGCATCAGCATTTTATCTGGATTAGCTGTGGAGCAATATATGCCAAAGTCATCCCATAAATACACCTTGTTGTTCGTGTTTTTAATAGGTTCTATGCGAGAAGCCTCTCCCAATATGTTTTTAAGTACCGTGTAATTGGTAGGAAAGCTAATACTGGTGTTATTCAGAAAAATTTCAGTGGCTGTGCATTCTACTGAAATAGGAGTGCTCTGTTTTTTTCTCTTACTCGGATCTCTAAAGTCAAAAATGCCCATATAATGCAAGATATTTCTTTTTTTAAGGATAATCGATTATTTAAGATTATTCTATTTTTAATCAGGGCGTTTTTCTGGAGCGCCCGTATGTCCCTTTTCCGGATAAGCTCGATAGTTTTAATTAAAAAAAATAGCTGATCGAAAACAACATATCATCTCCCCTAAATAATTTTACCCTTTGTTGATTCGGAACGTAAAGCGTTTTTACCCCATGTTCGTTTATTGTATTGCCGGGAAAACCGAGAGTAATTTGGTTTTAAGGATGTGATTGATGGGAGATAGAATTTCAACTTCCATTTTAAGTATATTATATGCAGTTGTTAATCCAACCATATATCAGTGTTGAAACATTTACGGTAAGGGAAATTGACAATATAATCAAGAAATATAGACTAAATAGACTGTATGATTCATACAGTTCAAATAAAGAAAGATAAAGATAAGGTACAACAATACGATATATCGTAACTTAAAAATTTTTAATTTTCAACACAAAAAATGAAAGTATGTATTGCCGAAAAACCATCTGTTGCGCGAGAAATAGCTTCCGTTCTTGGGGCAAATACCAAACATGATGGTTACTACGAAGGTAATGGCTATGCAGTAACCTATACTTTCGGACATCTTTGCACACTTAAAGAGCCAAACGATTATAAACCTCATTGGAAAAGTTGGGATCTAAATAACCTACCAATGTTACCCGAACATTTTGAAACCAAAGTGACTAAAGATTCTGGTATTCAAAAACAGTTTAAGATTATAAAGCAATTATTCGATAAGGCCGATGTTGTTATAAACTGTGGGGATGCCGGGCAAGAGGGGGAATTGATACAACGTTGGGTATTAAATCAAGCGAACTACAAAGGCAAAGTTGAAAGACTTTGGATTTCTTCACTTACCAAAGAAGCTATAAAAGAAGGATTCGATAATTTAAAACCCTCTACAGATTACGATAATTTATATTATGCAGGTTTTTCTCGTGCGATTGGCGATTGGCTTTTGGGTATGAATGCTACCCGCTTATACACTTTAAAACATGGCGGCTACAAGCAAGTATTGTCCGTTGGGCGTGTACAAACACCAACCTTGGCTATGCTGGTAGACCGGTTTAAAGAGATAGAGAATTTTAAGCCACAACCTTATTGGGAGCTGCAAACATTATATCGCGAAACCTTGTTCAGTTATGAAGAAGGTCGTTTTTTAAAAGTAGAAGATGGCGAAAAACTTGCCAATATTGTAAAAGAACATGACTTTGAAATTGTTTCTATCTCAAAAAAGGCAGGTAATGAATATGCGCCCAAGCTTTTTGATTTGACAGGTTTACAAGTGTATTGTAACACCAAATTTGGATTTAGTGCAGACGAGACTTTAAAGATTGTTCAGAAATTATATGAGCAAAAAGTAGTGACCTACCCAAGGGTAGATACCACATTTTTGCCTAATGATGTATACCCTAAAGTGCCGGAGATACTCAAGAAACTTACGAAGTACGATACCCTAACGAAACCTCTTGACGGTAAAAAATTAAAGAAAACCAAAAAGGTTTTTGACGACAGTAAGGTTACGGATCACCACGCTATTATTCCTACTGGTCAACAAATAAACTTGCAGTACAATCAGCAACAGGTTTATGATATAATTGTACGCCGTTTTATAGCTGTTTTTTATCCAGATTGTAAAGTTTCGAATACTACTGTCATAGGTAAAGCTGAAACGGTAAAATTTAAAACCACCGGAAAAGAGATTTTAGAAAAAGGATGGCGTATTGTTTTCGAAACACCCAATGCACCATCAAAAGAATCGGGAATATTGCCAACGTTTAAGAAAGGCGAAAAGGGCCCACACGAGCCTTCATTTTTAGAAAAGCAAACAAAGCCGCCAAAGCAGTATACAGAAGCGTCACTCTTACGTGCAATGGAAACTGCAGGTAAAAAGGTCGATGACGATGAACTTCGTGAGCTAATGAAAGAAAACGGAATTGGTAGGCCTTCAACACGTGCCAATATCATCGAAACATTGTTTCGCAGAAAATATATAAAGCGAAATAAAAAGCAGGTGATTCCCACGGTTACAGGTATTCAATTGATCGACACCATTCAAAATGAAATGCTGAAGTCTGCCGAACTTACCGGTAAATGGGAAAAGCAATTAAAAGATATTGAGAAAGGTACCTTTAGTGCAGGCAGTTTTATCAAGCAGATGAAACAAATGGTCGACCAATTGGTTTACGACGTTCGAAGTGAAACTAGAAAGGCTAATATTTCAGCTGTAAATAACAAACCGCCAGCAGCGGCTTCCAAGAAAAAAGCAATTAAAAAGGCTAGGGGAATAACATCGGAGGTTTGTCCTAAATGTAAAAAAGGAAGCATTCGAAGAGGGAAATCAGCTTATGGCTGTTCTGAGTTTAATAAGACTTGCGATTTTGTTATTCCTTTTAAATTTCAAGGGAAAACCATTTCGGAAAAACAGTATGTTAGGTTGTTTCAAAAAGGTTCGACAGTAAATTTAAAAGGCTTTAAAGTCAACAATGATTCAGTTGAAGGCTTGGTTAGATTTGATGACAGCTTTAAATTAAAGTTAGAACCTAAGAAGCCTAAAATTCAAGTAAAGAATACCTCCGAAGAAAATAGGTGTCCGAAATGTAACAAAGGCACTATCATAAAAGGAAAAACCGCTTACGGTTGTAGTGAGTATAAAACGGGTTGCGACTTTCGTTTTAGTTATGATGCTATTCGTGAAAAAGCAAAAGGACGACCATTGACCAAAGAGTTGGTTTTCGAAATTTTTAGGGAACACTAATCTTTTTAATTTTCCTGTAAAAGTATTAACTGAAGTGAGTTAATTACTAGTGAATTGGTAAATAAGAAAAGTTGGTTTAAGAGGAGACTGTAAACTGAACTCTGTCTGAAAAAAGATTATAAGTATTAATTTTATTCAGACAGAATCATGACAAAGAAAGAACAGGCTTAATTTTATTTGTCGACCATATTGAATTCTTGAATATAGGAAGTCACAGGTAATCTTATATTTAACAGGATTTCAAAACCTTAAATGAGTTTATTATTGGTGGCATACATGATAGCTTCTGATATGTTGGTCACTTCTAATTTGTCGAATAACTTTCTTCTATGAAATTTTACCGTATCGGGCGATACGTAAATTGATTCGGCTATCTCTTTTATAGTTAAGCCTCTAATCGACAATTGCAATATTTCTTTTTCCCGAGATGAGAGCTTTATTTTTTCATCCGCTTTCCAGAAGTCGCCATCTAGGTTATACTTGAAAATTTTATGATTTCCCTTTTTATAGATTTTAATATTCCCCGCTTGTCGTTCGGCCGATAAGGATACGATACATACGGCTTTCCATATTTTGCCGTTTTCGGTCAAAAACATTGGGGTTAATTTTTGATTTATTAGAATGATTTTTCCTTCTTGGTTTTTTATATGAAAGTCATATGAAATGGTATGTTCTTTGCGTTCTTCTAAGGGAATTTTGTCATAAAACTCGAAGCCTACCTTGTTGATTTTAATGAGTAAATCCAAATCGGACTTTATTACATATTTGAAGTAGAAAGCATATCCCATCTCCTTGATTTCATCGGCCGTATGGCCACAAAGGAACAACGGGTTGTCAGAGACGTATTCAAACCCTCTTTTTTGATAATCAATTACATATATGCTTTTGTAGGTGGCCCTTGAGAAGGCTTTTATGGCTTCTAGATAATCTAATGCTTGTTCTTGACTTCCTTTAGGAATTTCACCAACTGAATTTTCAAAGGAAAAAAAATCTTTTGTGTAGGTCATAGAGTCGTATTCGTGTACGAATTTATGGCTATAAATATAACTTTTTTCCCTTTAAAATAAGGTGATGATCAACGAAAAAGCCTTCGGAAAAGGTTGGCGTAAACCTATTTGATATAGAAAAACAGGCCGTCTTAAATTTTGGCTTTTGGGAAAGTTGTGCAGGCTATTCGAAAGACATTTAAAACAAGAACGTAAATAGCCGAAATTGTAATTGATGAAGCTAAAACCACACTTTAGTGTAAAAACAAGAATGCGTGATTGAAATATCTTCGTCCGAAGATATTCTTATACGATATTTTATATGCATATTTTTAAGAGCGTGGCCGTCTTTTTTGTACTGAAAATCGGTATTTTATCGGCCCAGAATAGTGTGTCAGGGAACATAATTGATACATCGGGACATCCCCTTGCCTTCGCCAATGTAGTACTATACGAGGCATCAACCAATACTTTGGTAAAAGGGGCGGTAAGCGATGATAAGGGATATTATCATATTAAAGGGATTCCTGATTCTACCTACTTGTTGGAAGTTTCCGTACTAGGGTTCAAGACAATAAAGTCTGAAAATTTCTCGCTTTCGACGGAAAACAAAAATGTAGAAATGAACTTTAATCTAGAGGAACAGGCCCAATCCTTGAACGAGGTAGTCGTGACAAGCAATCGCCCGGTAATCCGACAAACGGCGGAAAAATTAATAGTTGATTTGGAGCAATCCGAAATGGTGAGTTCCAATCTACAGGATGTTATGAAGAAGGTGCCGGGGATTATCGTTACCAATGGCAACATTACTTACGGCGGGCAACAAGGCGTGACCATTTTGATCAATGGCAAGACGACCGAGTATATGGATATTTCATCCTTGTTGCGCGACCTCCCCGCAGACAATATCGCAAAGGTTGAATTGGTGCAACAACCTGGTGCCGAGTTTGACGCTGAGGGGTCAGGTCCATTGATCAATATCATCCTCAAAAAAAATGTAAGACTGGGCACGAATGGAAACCTGAAACTTTATTCGGGATATGATAATCGACCTGAATATGGGGTGAGTGGTTCAATTACCAGTTACAAGAACAAGATCAATTGGCAGGTAGGTGCCGGTTATAGAAAATCGGCGTGGAGGGAAGACCTTTTTATTACTAGAAGGGTAAATGGGGAGATTTATGACCAATCGACCATTTCACCCTACAATCCAAAAACGTATCGCTTCAATGGGGGATTAGACTATTATATAAATGAGCATCACACCATAGGGTTTGGAACACGGTTTATTCATACCGATTCCGATAGGATTGCATCTAACAGTACGCAAATTATTGAGGCATCATCATCGGAAACCTTGCTCACGGAAAATAGCTTTGACCGTAATAGGAAAACCTATAACATAAACCCGTACTATAAGTTCGAAGATGAACAAAACAAGTTTATTCTAGATTTTGATTATGTTGATTATACTAACGACAATGTTAATGATTTATATCAGCTCGGGCCGAGTGAAATATCATACGACGACCAACGGTATTTTCAGAATGGGAAATATCGAATATTGACCTATAAGGGAGACTATAAACGTACTTTGGGGGAAGGTTCCAATTGGATGTTCGGAACTAAATATTCTAGGGTTTCCACTGATAGTGACTTAAGTTCTTTTTTCCGGAACACTGATGGTAATTTCATTTTGGATGCTGACCAAAGTAATGGTTTTTTAGTGGATGAAGATATCTTGGCCATATACTCTAAAATGGTGAAAAAATGGGAAAATTGGTCGTTTTCCGGCGGGTTACGGTGGGAAAACAGTTATACGAAGGGGACATCTACAAATCTAAACGAGGTGAGAAGTAGAAGGATTTCGAAATTATTTCCTAGTGCCAGTATCGATAGAAAAATCAATGACAAACTGGGGGCTAACCTGTCGTATAGCTATCGAATTTTAAGGCCTTCTTATAATTCCCTAAATGCATTCGTCTATTATTACGACCCCTATACCTTTGAGCAAGGGAACCCGAATTTAAAACCTGAATTCACCAATAGTTTCCAATTTAATTTGACTTATGACAATCAACCGTTTTTTAGCGTAGGATATAAAAATACAGACGATGCCTTGTTCGAAATAATATCGCAGAACGATGTCACGGCCCAAACCTCTAGGTCGGTAATCAACCTTGCCAAAAGAGAGAATTGGAGCTTTAGGGGTTTTGCCCCTGTAGGCTTTCTTGAGGGCTTGGACGGTTATGCCGGAATTATCGTAAACTATAATAAATATGAGTCGGAGAGTTTGGCCCCAAAACTCGATTTGGATAAGTGGAGTTTTACGTGGTATACCAACCTGGAGTATAGCCTGCCTTGGGATATCAATTCAGAATTGACGGGATACTATACCACTGGGGGACTTCAAGGGCAAATAGAACACGATTGGCTAGCGGGACTTAGTTTTGCCCTCGGCAAAAAGTTTATGGATGATAGGTTAAAAATAAATTTAGGTATTGAGGAGATTCTGAATCGTAAATTTATAGGTAGTATTAACTATGATACCATTGATGCCGATATTATAAGTGATTGGTCCCGTCAAAATGTATATTTTCAATTGGCCTATAATTTTGGTTCTAATTTTAATAAGGAAAAGGCAGAAAGAAACCCTTCCGAAGAGGAGCAAGACCGAATAAAGGATAATAATTAAAGCTATAGTGCCTTCTAGACCTCATTTTGACTCGGTGAAATTGGTATGCTTTCGGAAAGTATTTTTCGTATTCGACCCCGGAATCGCACGGTGATAGAGGGGGGAGGAAAGCTAAAAAACAGGCTTACTCCAATTTTACCACCCAATAGTCCCATTGGCCTTTGCCTGTACCGCTGACATCTCCTCCGATACCTTGTGTATAACCGGCTACGATATAGCCATCGTCAGTTTGTTGAACGGCATTGGCGTAATCGTTTTCCGGACTTCCAATACTTGTTTCCCACGTCAATTCACCGGACGAATTTAGCTTTACGATCCAATAATCGAGAAACCCTCCATTCGTGGGACCGCTCACATCAAAGTCGGTTGTTCCGGCGCTACCGGCAATAATGTATCCTTGGTCCGAGGTTTGCTCGATGGCATAGGCGGTATCGACCGAAGAACTTCCAAGGTTGACTTCCCAAGTTATTTCTCCTGAAGTATCTAATTTTACGATCCAGTAATCCTTGTTTCCGTGATTGGCACTTACGTCAAAATCCGACGATTCGGAATATCCTGCTACGATATACCCCTGATCGGTGGTTTGGTGAATGTCATAGGCATAATCTTCAAGTGAACCTCCTAGATGTTTTTCCCAAAGCAAATCGCCCAAGGCATCCAATTTTACGATCCAATAGTCTTTCTCCCCATAATTACCGCCTACATCGCCATCGATGGATTCGGAATATCCTGCCACAATATAGCCTTCATCGCTGGTTTGTTCAACAGATTTTGCAATATCGAAGGCAGCTCCGCCAAGATGGCTTTCCCACACCAATAGTCCGTCGTTATCGAGCTTTAGTATCCAATAGTCCAATCCTCCCTTATTACCGCCTACATCGCCATCGGAGGAAGCTGAAAAACCGGCGACAATATATCCGCCATCCAAGGTTTGGGCTACAGAGGTGGCTTCCTCATTGGAACTTCCGCCGTAATTCGTTTCCCAAATCAAATTTCCGGAACCATCCAGTTTAACGATCCAAAAATCGGCGGCAGAAGCGTCTCCACTAATGTCTTGATCATTGGAGTAGGTCGTTCCAACGACGATATATCCCCCATCTGCGGTTTGCTGTATATCGTTCCCTGCCTCATCACTTGATCCCCCTAGGTTGGTTTCCCATAGCAAATCCCCTGAGTTACTTAGTTTAGTGATCCAAAAATCCCCTCCCAAATAATTTTCCGCATCGTTGTTGCCCCCTACGTCACCATCATCGGATTCGGAAGTGCCCGCTATGATATAACCGCCATCGACCGTTAGTTGCAAGGAATTGGCCATGTCAATTTTAGAACCCCCAAATGATTTTTCCCAGGCGATGGAGACTCCGTCAGTATTGATTTCTTCTTCTTCTTCTTCTTCTTCTTCCTCCGTTGTAAAGGCAAACGTAGCCTCTGATGTATTGCCGTTGCCGTCGGAAGCCACTACCTTGCCCTTATAATCGATTTGGGCGGTAAGGCTTTCTAAGGGGAAACCGGTCGTTTCCAGCTTCGTCTTTAGTTCATTGCCCTCTAGAAATAGGGTATAGCTGACTAGGTCGTCATCGGGATCTACAGCGGCATTCCAGCTCAATAGGGCGCTATTTTCGGTTATTTGGGAAACTTGCACCGTAAAAGTGCCGGGCTTTTGGTTTTCGGGTGTAGGCTTTGGGCTATCATTGTCATCGTTATTGCAACCAGTCGCAAAGAGGCCAATGAGGGATACGACGGATAAAAAAAGATACTTTTTCATAGGCGATATTTTTTACCCCAAACATGCCGGCCCATTTCCGTAGATTACGGGACGAACGTACCATGTGCATAGGGTTGGGTAAAAGTAGAAAGGGGAGGGAACTTCAATGTCCGGATAGTTTGGGTCTCAAAGAATCGACACTGATTTGGGTTTCCTTTTCTGGAGGCCATTAGGAGGTTTGTATCCCTATATAATCGGAAAGGATACGTTTGTTCCCCCAAAAACTATTGCTGAATTTTAAAATTGAGGTCGAATGTGGTCTTACTGTCTAGAAAATCGACTATGATGTAGTAGCCCTTGAGTTTACCCGCTGTGTTTAAATCGGCTTCAAAAGGGTAGGTCGCCTCACTATTCTCATATTGAATGCTACCCTCCATTGTATCATCTATTAGAACATAGGTTCCATTAAAATAATTGGGATCCTGTATATCGCCATTGTCCAATTCGTTTTGTGTATAGCCGCTAAAAGTACCGTCCGCCTTAAAAACCATTTCCATAATTTTGAATATCGTCTCGCTAAAAGCTATACTCGATGCATAGGTCCCCTTAAAAGTCCCTTTAAATTGATTGTTGATGGTTAGGGAGGCTACATTCTTACCGGCGTTGTTTTGTGCGGAAAGTGTTATGATATGTACGCCTACGGGCAATGTGCGGTCCCACGATAATTGTCCGCTTTCTACATCGAGGGAAAGGCCTTGAAGGGTGTTTTCCAATCCGAATTCCCCTTGTTTACCGTTCCATTGTACTTCGGGCAAGGGACTTTCCCCTTTCTGAAAATAACTCGTATTGAGAATGGGCGATACCTTAAGTTCTGGGGGTAATACGACCGTATCATCGCTTTTCGAACAAGCGAAGAATAGAAATGCTGCGATGGGAATGAAGTATGATGTTTTCATAGTATTTATTTGTGAAGGCAGTGTTGATGGTTAGGTTTTCAATCCCATTTAAATAAAAACTTTCCTTTGGGATCTAGAATTTCCCCTGAAGCGTCTTTTTCGTCACCATAGGTTCCTATAAGCGTTATTTCTTCCTGATCGTCTACCTGGCCCTTCATATAAGTCGTTTCACCGTTGGAGGTGTATTCTATGGCTATGGCCGCGTCTTCCAGGTTTTCCCAAGTGCCCGATGCCGAAAATGTGGGGTCGTCAAAATCTATCATGCCAAAGGTCTGGTCTTCATTGAGGATAATCCCGAACTCTGAAGGAATGGGTGAATTTGGTATTTCTTCGGGGTTTCCGGCGATAAATCCACCGTTAAAATATCCCTGGTCAAACCGATTGACCAACTGTATTGTGGTGCTAACGGATTCCTTATTGTTTTTGGCCGTGATGGTCAGGTCATAAGTACCCAAGGGTAAAAGTCGACTCCAAAAAATGATACCGCTTTCTTCCTCGAATTTGATATGGTTATCAGTAAGGGTTTCGTTTGACGTGAACATGGAAAGTGTGCCCTTTTCGCCTTTCCAGTCAATTTCGTTGGGCCCTACATTACCTCCATTTTTAAAGGTCGTCCGCACTATGGAATTCGGATACCCCAAGGTTATGCCCGTTTCTTCACCAAGGGCCTTTTGTACGGTGCCATCATCGTTGTTACAAGATTGTAGCAGGCCTATACCTATAAAAAGACCAAAACAAGGCCTTAAAATGCTGCGGATGGGTATTGTCTTCATTTGGATGATATTTTTTTCTCTATGTTCGTTGTCTATGGCGAAGCGATTGATCAGTAATTTTCGTAACTAACGGTATAGCTAATGCTCACGCCCAAGGGGTCGTCAGGAAGCATTTTGAAAGCGATCAGGTTTCCGTCGCCATCACGTACTTTCTCTCCATAATCGTAATAGAAAGTGTCCGCCTCAAAACGGTCCAGGTCTTTTTGGTGGAAAAAATAAAGCTCATGGGGAGATAGATAGAAAAGCAATCCATACCATATGGTCAATGCCGGTTGTGGATCTAGATTATGGAAAACGCCTTTTTCGTTTCCTGAAGAGGTCAACTTAAAATAATTGTCACTGATAACCATTTCCGTTAGATGCTTGTCTTGGTCAAACCCCCAACTCATTGGAAAGTTTCCTAAATCCCCATCAAGTTTATAAATATGGTTGTCGGGGTCATAGAGGAAAGTCGTTGGCTTAACATCACCGCCTATGGTGAAAATGATATCTGCCATATCGCCATTTTCATCATAATCAAAGACGGTATCGTAGGTATAGGCATTATCCATGGTATCTACATTCTCTAAAAGTACCCGCGTTACCGAACCTTTGGCATCGTATTCCACCGCTGCTGTCCAATGGATGTCATTATTGTCTTGGTATAATATGATATCGATGGCCGTTAGTTGTTGTTCTTTATCGTAAGACATGGTGTATGTTCCGGAACGCTCATGGCTGTATACAACAGAGATAACTTTGGGCAAGGGAGTTTGGTTTCCTATTTCAGGTACTGTCGGACTGTCTTTATCTTTCGAACAGCCCGCGAATAGCAAGATGATCAGTACCGTTTGT
Source organism: Zobellia sp. OII3 (assembly GCF_002211465.1). Classification (NCBI taxonomy): domain Bacteria; kingdom Pseudomonadati; phylum Bacteroidota; class Flavobacteriia; order Flavobacteriales; family Flavobacteriaceae; genus Zobellia; species Zobellia sp. OII3. The sequence goes on from NZ_MWRZ01000017.1 coordinate 22,817, forward strand.
AGTATGCTCTTTATTTTCATTTTAGGGATGATATGGGATGATATGGGATGATATGGGATGATATGGGATGATATGGGATGATATGGGATGATATGGGATGATATGGGATGAATGATCCGCAAGCTAAGCATTGGAAATAAAAACAAAGTCTTGATTCTTTGACTATAGAAAAATCAGGATAATTTTTTACCACGGTCTCTGGTACGGTAAAGGGATTATGCCATGTGCTTTTTGAAATGCGTATGGCCAAAAACAGGAGGATATATTGCCCCTGGTAGTGAAGATGGCCCAACGGGCGATTCCTTAGGGGACTTCCCGAAAGATAAAGCGTACTTCTGGTTTTAGTGTTTGGCGCCCTTGGGGGTGTACTCCTTTTATTCTGTCTCGGTGTCTTTCGTTACGGCAGATAGTTTTTTATGAAGCTTTGTTCCCACGCTTGTGATGATGCCGATAATTTCTTCAATGTCTTTTTCAGAGGTTCTAAAATTCACGATACAAGCTCTCAAGCAATATTGCTCCTTGACTATGGCATTCGATAAAAAGACCTCACCGCCCGTTTGTAATTCGTTCAGTATGCTTTCGTTCAGGGTATTCAGATAGTCGTTGTCCGTATCATGGTCGATGGGGACATATCTGAGGGTGGTAATGCTCAAATTCTGGGAGACGGCCTCGAGTTCGTTATGTTTCTGGGCGAGGTCGAATAGCATTTTAGAGAGTTCGATGTCTTCGGTGATGAGGGCCTCATAGCCACTTCTGCCGACTTGTTGTAAGCTTAGCCACACTTTTAGGGCCCTAAAACCCCGGGAGTTTTGGAGTCCGTATTCGTAAAAGTTTTGGGCCATTTCGCCATCAGTGTTGCTGAAATTGTAATATTCGGGATGCGAACTATAGGTGTCTATCAGGTGTTGCGGGTTTTTGACTAAGGTGCATCCCGCTTCGAGGGGACTGTACAGCCATTTGTGAGGGTCTAGGGCAATGGAGTCGGCTTCCTTGATTCCTTCGAACAGATGCTTGTATTTGGGCACTATGGCGGCAGGTGCCCCATAGGCACCATCAATATGGAACCACAGGTCATATTTTTTGCAAATAGCGGATAGTTCGTTCAGGTTGTCAACGACTCCCGTACTGACATCGCCCGCCGTACCCACTACCATTAAGGGGGTGTAGTTGTTTTTGAGGTCTTCCTTGATAGTTGTTTCCAGCAGTTGGGTATCCATCTTATTGGAGGCGTCGGTAGCGATCCAACGTATGGATTTCGTGCCCAAGCCAAATAAGATGACCGCTTTTTCGATCCATGTATGTGTGGTTTTAGAGCAATAGACGGTCAATTGGTTCGTAGCGTTTTGAATGCCGTCTTCTTTAATGTTCTTTGGGGATTTGGCCGTTCTTGCCGCCAAGAAAGCCGTAAAGTTCGCCATATTGCCACCACTGACCAACAAGCCTCCGTAGTTTGATGAAACACCGATAAATTCGCACAACCACTTTACTGTTTGTTTTTCGATTTCGGTGGCAATGGGACTCAAGATATGGGCTCCCACATTAGGGTTGACCGAAGCCGCCAATAAATCGGCCAAGGCACCAATCGGAGCGGCTGAAGAAGTAATATAACCTAAGAACTTGGGGTGGCCGTTGAGTAAGGAATGGTTGAACAGTAGATCGGTCGTTCTTGAAATTAGCTCCTTGGCCGGTTTTCCGTTTTCTGGCAATGATGAATGGCCCAATATAGCTTGCAATGTACTCGGACTTTCATTGGGGGTCACCGGTTTTTGGTCTATGGAATGAATAAAATTTGAAATATCGTCAATAAGTTGGTATCCGACTTTTTGAAATTCTTCCCTATTCATGTCAATAGGTGATTTTCTGGTTTTGGCCATAATGCTCGGTTTAGGAATGGTTTAAAAGCTTGGGCTTAGGTAATTTGTTCGAACCCCGGTGGCTATCGGAACGCAAGCAATGAATTTTAGGCCTTGTGCCTGTTGCACAACTCAAAATTTAAAATAAATATGTCAATCCTGATAAGTAATAAAAATAATACCCTTTTAAAATTAGTAAGTTATGATTTTTTTATTTCAAAAGTAAGGGTGTTGGACTCTATGTCGGGTTGTGCAACGGTTACCGTCTTAGGCGGTAGTGTTTTATTTTTTTAGTTAAATGATTCTCGGAATTCAGAGGGTGTAAAGTCAGTTTTACTTTTAAATAATTTGCTAAAAGATTGTATGTGCTCAAAACCTAATTCATATGCAATTTGACTAACCGACAAATCTGTGGTAGATAACTTTTCTTTTGCTAAATCAATTATTTTATCCTGTATGAAATGCTTTGTACTTTGCCCTGTTAAATTTTTTAGTAAACGACTTAAATAATTGGCAGATAAATTCAGTTCATTTGCAAAATACTGAACCGTTGGTATAGCATTTTCTATTAAATTTCCTTCACTATAATAAGCCGATAGCAATTCTTTAAATTGGTTTAAGATCGTGTGATTTGTGATTTTTCGTGTAGTAAATTGACGTTGATAAAAACGTTCTGAATAGGTCAGCAATAACACTAGCTGTGCAATGATTACATCTTGACTGAAATGGTCAATATTAGTTTGATATTCTTGAGCAATATTTTGAATTACACCAATAATCATTTTTTCCTCTTTGTCGGATAAATGCAGTGCCTCGTTTATTTTGTAGTCAAAATATTCATATTCCTTTATTTTTTTTGATAGCTGAGTGTTCCAAAGGAAGTCGGAATGTACAAGTAATAACCACCCTTTATGGCTTAATTCTTCATTCGTTCTGAATTCAAAAGAAAGAACCTGCTTTGGTGACATAAAATGCAATACACCTTCATCAAAATCATATTCCTGTTGACCATACTTTAACTTGGCATTAAAATCTTTTTTTAGAGCGATGGAATAGAAATCATTCGTAATATTTATTGGGCTGGTTTCATTACGTTTAATATCCTCAAATTTTATTATACTAATAAGCGGATGTTCAGGTTTTGGCAAATCCATAACTTTATGGTACTCAGTTATAGATTTTATATTATATGGTTTTGACATAGTGCAATGAATTTTTATAATTCAAAGAGTGTTTTTAGTCCTTCTCTTAGTGTTGTTGGTTTGCGTCCCAATTTATTTTCTAAATCATTGGTTATTTCGTCTTCCTGTCCATTTTCTATATCGGTGTTGAATTCAACTACTTTTTGAAGCATTGGTTTTGGTATTCCTGTTAGTCTCATTCTTTCTTGAAATGTAGAAATATTTACTGGATTGTATTTCACTTCCTTTCCTGAAAGTGTTGTCAATGCCTTGGCAATATCATAAAATGAATAAGCCTCATTGTTTGTGAATTTGTATGTTTTGTTTTGACAATCTTCATTTGACAGCACATTTGCTATTGCTTCTCCCATTTCTTTTCTTAACGCAAAAGCTACTTTTCCATCTCCCGCAGGTTGAAAAATACCCGCTTCAAATACATTTTTGCCTACGAAAATTGGAAGTACATCCATATATAAGGTGTTTCTAAAAATGGTATAATTTAGCCCACTTTTCTTAATATAATCTTCTGTAAGAAAGTGTTCTTCCATAAGTTGATGGGCGAGTGTTTCCCTATTCCGCATTGCCCTACTTGTGTAGGCTATATTTTTGACTCCTGATTTTTTAGCGGTATCAATGACGTTCCTGTGTTGTTGCATTCGGTCGCCTTGGTCGCCTGCTGAAATTAAAAGAACTGTATCTACATTCGCCATCGCACTTTTGAGAGCGGATACATTATCATAATCTCCCTGAAAAACATTTATTCCTTTTGCTTTTATCTCTGATATTTTTTCTTCTCCACGAACAAAGGCAGAGATGTTTTCAGTTGGAATATTCTTTAATAATGTTTCAATGACTGAAAAGCCTAGATTTCCGGTAGCTCCCGTTACTAATATTTGCATAATTATCTGTTCTTGATTTATGCAAAGTTCCATAGTATTTAGCCGATAATTTTAGTCAAATCTTGCCTTGTTGTAATCGTTTTCGACTTTTTTTTACATTACCGACAACAATTGGATATAGTGATAGATGCAATCCTACATAGAGGAACTAAGGTAGGGAAACCTTGAGAATCATAGGTGACGGTTCGCCTAGTGTTCAGGTTTCGGGTCTATGCTACCCTAAAAGAGCCTACTCGTGATATGATTTATTTTACGGGATATACGTGGTGTATGGGAAAGGGGCTTTGTGACGCTTGCAATAGCGGGATCTTGTCTTGAACCCATTCTTTATTCAAAGGGCCAATTTTCTTTCGGGTGCGAAATGACTTTTGGCTTTTCGGGGAGGTTTTCAATAAGGGATTTCGGATAATGATTTGTCATATCATATCGTGAATTTACGAATTCCAAATCAGTACCGAAAAAGCAAGTGTTTTTGATTTTGAGCAAATCGAATATAAGCAAGGGAAAGGTTTCATTAAGAGTTGGTCTATCAAAGGATATTCCGCTTATCCCATCTTCTACTGAGCCTGTTAATGTGGCATATTCGAACATTTCGCCAACACTCGAAATAAATTCTAAGCCAAAACTTCCCGTTTCTATTTTTCCATAGGCGGATAAAATTTGCTCTAGTTCATCAAAGGGTATATGGGCCGAATCGCCATCTTTGAATTTATGGATGAATACGGTGTAGCTCATTTGGGTTTCAATCGTATGGCCGACCTTTGGTATAAAAGTCGTTGTAAGGCTTTTACATGGTCATTTGAAATACAATGTCTTGATAGACCTGGGCATTTCCTTTTTTCAAATATTTCGTTTCCATTGCTCCGCCCAAGGCCAAAATAGGGGTGAAGGTGAATACTTCGTTTTTTGCCAAGTGGCCTTGTTCGGCAATCGCTTGTTTGAATAAAGTTTCCCTTAGCCATTCTTCGCGATCTTCCTCATTAGTAAGGAAGTCTTCAAAAAATGATTGAAGGCTCCATACTACGGTTTCTATTTTTCGGTATTGAATATCTATCATACACACATCTTCGTCCGTTTCCGTTAGTTTCCGATAATAGAACAGCTCCCCAAAAGCACTAATGGCAAAGGGAACGTAGTTTTCTACTTCTTGCCCGAGCCATGTCCATAGCGAAGGCTCAAAATCTTTGGGGTTTACCAATTGGATCAATCCGTTGTCATATTTTCCGAATCCGTTCGATTTCCATAGGTCGATTAAGTATGGGGGGACTTTGTCTTTGTAGGCTTCAATAATGGGCTCGGGAACGGCTGAGGTACTTTCTTCGGCTTTCAAGGCTCCATTCGGTGGCTGCTTTGTTTCGCCTGTCGGCGTTTCGCTGTTCTTTTTGAATATTTTTTTAAAAAAGCTCATTGGGTATAGGGTTTATCAAATGGTAGAATCGGGTTTTTAGCGGTGTTTTATGTCTATGGTTGACAACGGTTATTTTGCGGCTATTATGATTTTAGATACCCAATTTTTTTTCAACTTCAATAATTTCAGTCGTTTCTACTCCTTCTCCGTTTTGAAATTTCCGAAAATCAAAGACGTAAGTAATAAGCCAATTCCGATTCCAATTGGAGCACCTTTAACAAAATCAGGAAATTCCATGAGACGGGATGCTATTGGCGTAATTGTAATTATAAACAATCCAGTTGATATTAAAATCAAGGCTTTTCTTTTCGTTATTTTTTTCATGCTTTAGTTGCTATGGTTTATCCAATACGTAACTCAAACTTAGTTTTTGTTACGATACTTTTTTTCCTGTGTTGCTAAGGCTTCCGTCTGTGCACGAAGCTAAATGCGAAATATTTGTTATCGGTTTTTTATCCATATCGCTGTAAACAAGGGCTGTTTTCAATATGTAATGCATTTCGATAGATACTGACAATCCATTTGGAATGTATTTGCATTTGCAAATACGAGCCTGTATTTGGTTTCGGAAGCTTCGCTTACATTTTTTGTTCTGACTTCATCATAGTTCTTATACCGTGCTTGATGCCTGTTGCAACCACTAAAGTAAGGAATCAAAATCGAATAGAAACCCGGATAAACTATATCGGCCGGTCTTGTTTTGGTATGATGGTAGTGGGAAATACTTTGTGGGGACAAGGAAGCCGGTTTCTAAATGTTTGCAAACAAAAAATAGCTAGGTTAGGGCCTAGCTATTTTTATTATGGGTAGGTTTCTTTTGTTGTACCTACTGCTGGGGGAAAGCGATTATCAGTCGTTGTCGATCCTGATAAAATCTCCGTTCATATCAAATTCCAGTTCAACATTGTTGTCCAATTCTACTTGTTGGTGGTTGAGTTCCAATTCCCAATCCGTAATATAATTATCCGGATAGTGGGTGGCGGTATAGTCGCGTATAGCTTCCGGTAGTACCGAATCGGGAAGTTTTGATGTGCCGTCGATATCAACAATATCCATATCGCTGTTAAACTCTAGACTGGTGTTATCGCTTAATTTGACTTCATAGCTTACGACGTCGTTTTCAGTTTCCTTTTCCGCTTGAAATATTGAGTTATCGCCAAAATGTGTGGTGATGTAGCTCTGGATCGCTTCGGGAATCTCATCCTCACTTAAATAGATATCATTGGAGTTACTGTCGTCATCGTCACTACAAGAGGTAAAAAGGGTTAAAAACGATGCCATTGCGATTACGGGTAATTTTACTGTGTTTTTCATAGAGGGGAATTCAATTAATTTTTTCGTTTTCATTGTAATTTTTTTAAGCTGTTCAATACTGTGATCACATTGATCCTGTCTACATATTTATATGGTTTTAATCAATTATGGGACAAATCTAGGGGCGAAATCTGGAAAGACTTGGGAAAAATGGAAGTTGTTGCGAAGGTTTTAAAGGGGCTGGGCCTTTCGTTTTCTAAGGCATCGGAAATGGGACTTCTAACTCCCTGTCGTGGAACCGCAAACGTTCTGTAAAGGCGGCTCACCTAGTCTTAGCGACCAGGGTTTTATTATTAACAAAAGCAAATTTGAAGGTAGAATCGAGATTATGCAACTTACAATACGTGGACGATTAACGGTACTGCGACAAAATAGTGTTGGCTTTTTGCCTAAACACGGGGCTAAAGTTTAGTATATGTTTTTTCTTGTCCAAAGCTAAATTTGAATATTTCGTTAACCGGTAATTTTCAATTTGGCACCATAGGAAATAGATACTGAACTTTCTGCTTTGTCCTGATGCCTTCATTGGGTTGTATTGGGGCCGTTTTTATTTAGACTAAGCTATTAGTTCAATCAAATCATTTTTAATTCCGTCATAATAAATAATTCGCCTTTTTAGATGCAGGAATAATCGTTTTGCCGATGGTTGCTTGGCATATTTCGTCGGTCAAAATATTTTATAACAATGGGATATAGTTATTGATGCTATCCCACTTACAAGATCTAAGATACTAAAAGCTTAACGTCAAGGTCGGTCAGTTTCCTAGAAGAATAAGGTCATGGATTAGTAAGCGTAGTTTTGTTTTTCGCCTCGGATCTTTGTTATTCAATTGTGATTCCACTTTTTTCAGATTTAGCAGTTTCTATTGCTTGAAAAATCACCTTAAATAAATCTTTTCCGTCCGAAGTCACAAAGTAATTCGACAAGTCGGTAATGTGCGAACTAATATTACCTCCCCAAGGCGGCATTTTGTTCAAGTCAAATTTGTCCCAAACAACTTTTGACGGCTTATGTTTTTTCAACCGCTTTTGAATATCGATTAATTCTTTTTCAGCCCTTTCCAAATTTTCATATTTCAGGTTTCCGTTGTAAAACTCATTCAGTACGGTCGGATATTTTTTTCCAAATAGGCCTTTCGTAAGTCGAATCTCAATGGTGTCAAAAAACGAAGCTAGAAAATCACTCCTTCCAACTTCGTAGCTAAAACTTCCGGTTCTTAAGTGCAGGCCCATTTCGTTTTTTGTTTTGTTTAAATTGCATTTATGATTCGCTGCATTTCTTCACATACCAAGTCCACGTCCTTTTCGGTCGTCCTCCAATTCACAAACGATGCCCTGATCGCTTTTTCGTCATGGTAAAATGTCGGGGTCATAAACACTTTGCCGGAGCCGTTTAATTGGTTTAAAAAAGCATCCAATACATTTTGGTTGGGTTTGCGCTTTAGATTAAAGACAATATTGTTCAATCGAACTGGGGCCAATAATTTAAAATCATGGCTTTCCTCTATTTTCTTCCCAAAATATTGACCCAGACCAATACTGTTTTCTACAATGGAGGTGTAGCCTTCCTTACCATATGCCCTTAAGGAAAACCAAGCCGGCAAGGCCTTAAGGCGTCTTGAGTTTTCGGGAAGAAAATTAAGGTAATTGAAATTCTCCAATGGGTCGCCGAGATAGGGGGCATTGGAATTTTGAAAAGATTCAGTTTGTAATAGGCGATGTTCTTCCTTTACCAGAAAAACGGCACTTTCATAGGGCACGTTTAGCCATTTATGACAGTCAAGGGTTATGCTATCGGAATAATCCCAATCTTCGAGAAAGTGTTTATGGGTATTGGAGCAAGCGGCGAAACCTCCAAAGGCGGCATCGGTGTGCCACCAAAAATTATACGTTTCCTTTAATTTCTTAATGGCCTTAAAATCGTCAAAGTCCACTGTATTTACGGTTCCTGCACTTGAGATAAGGATAAAGGGGCGACCGTTTAATTTTTTGATTTGGGCTTCTAGATCGTCGATTGAAATAGCCTCCCTATGGCCTTCTATGGTTTTTATTTTAACGATGTTATTGCTGCCCATACCTAAAAGGGCCAGTGATTTAATGGCGGAAGAGTGGGGCGTGGCGGTCAGGACAGGTATTTTTTCAGTAATGCCTTCCTTTGCAAAATCCTTGCCCGCGGTTTTTCCGATCCATTGCCTGGCGACCGCTAAACAAGTGAAGTTCGACATCGTGGCCCCGGTGACAAATCCCCCGACATAGGATTTGGGCAGGTCAAAAAGGTCTAAAATCAATTGGATGGTCTCCAATTCTATATTGGCGGAGATATCTCCAGTTCCCTTTATGGCTTGTGGATTTTGGTCATAGATGCTTGCCAACCAGTCTCCCATAATGGAAGCAGGGGTAGAGCCACCAATGACATAGCCCCAAAACCTTGGTCCGGAAGAAGACACTATTAGGGGTTCGAACCTTTCGTTGAATAATTGCAAGGTTTCTCGCCCTCCAAGCCCTTGCTTGTCTAGCCCGAGCGTTTCAGGAATCTTTTGGTGGGAAGAAGTAGGCCTGTCGTCTATTGTATTTATATAATCAAGGCCTTGTGATTTTACTTTTTCGAGAAGGGATTCGAGTTCTGATAAGTCGCTTTGTAATAATTTGTTCATTTTTTTGGGCTTGTTGCCAACAATATTCTATTGTTATCGATACTATCTCACTTACAAGATCTAAGATACTAAAACCCTGACACCCAAGTTCGGTCAGTTTCCTGAAGCCATGAAACTATTGGGCAATTTTTAATGGATTTAATGCGTCCTTTTTTTTAACTCGACCACTCGTTTTCTATTGTTGATCAGACTTTTGGTTTTTGAATAAACCAAGAGGTAGAGGGTAGCGGTCCCGAATGAAATAAGGGTACCTAGGTATATCCCGAACAAGGGGTAGACGATAGATACCGTTAATGAATAAATGATCAAAGAAAACATCCCTATGGGAACGTTTTTAATTACGGTATGTACGTGTTCTTTGGAGTAGGTATAGTGGATAATCAACATTAAGGGGAAAAGGGTCGTGGGGAAGGCAGAGAAAAGCCCCGCCCAGTTGGGGCCCACGAATTTGGGAACACTGGTGATCAGCAAAATGATCAAAGCGGCAAAAAAGGCCCTCACAAAAAGAATCTTAAGATTGAGTTTGGCCTTGGTCTCAATGGTAATGTTCTTGATTTCCCTGAACAGGTAGATGTACAGTAATGCAAAAGCAATAGGTATGGATATCGCTAGAAATATATTGATTTCAATAAGGTGCAATAGCCAAACTATTATAAAATAACCGAGTATGGCCGATAAGGAGGAAAGGAGGATGTTGAGCTTGACAAAGTACTTTGATGCGATGTAGTAAATATAGACAAACGATAGGGCAGCGGTAAGTCCGATCATATTGTAAACGGCACTTTTCGCGGCGTAATCGGGACTTACTTCCAGTCCGAAAAAGAATAAGGTTATGGCGGAACCGGTGGGGTATCCCGATAAAATTCCGGCGACCTTCGGACTCACATTTTCCGCAAGAAGGGATAGGCCGATAACAAAGACAATGGCAACGGCCAATTTAATTAGGAATAGTAGTTCGGTCATTTTTCTCGATATAAATAGATGCTATCCTTTTAACCTTGCAATTGAACATATGGGCGGTAGGTCTTTCTAGGAAAATCCCTTTTTAGGACGGTGCAAAATTCATCAAATTATCATTAATGTTCGTGTTTCTGGGGAGAATTCTTTTATAAAAAAACGAGGTTTATTTCCCCGTGGTACCCTATCGAGGATCGATAAAGGGGATATAATTTGCTTATAGGGTCTTTCTATCCTTCCCCTTGGGTATTGACCATAAGAAGGCGCATCACCACAATCGATGGGATGCGCCTTGAGCAGGCCTATTCCATACACTTGAAAAGGCCTCGAACGGTGTTGGCAATTATAAAATGAGCAAAATTAGTTGCCGCCCACCCGGTTTATTTCCTCCAAGCTGTTTTTTCGAACTTCCCGTTCGGCTTTATTGCCCTTATCAAAGCTATAGCGTAGGTTAAGGCTTAGGGCCTGTTGCCAGAAATATTGTTTGAGGTTAAAGTAGTTTCCGCCGTAAGTGGCATCGACTGTCATGTCCATACTCTTAAAAATATCGGTGGCCCTTAGGGAAACGTTCAGTTTATTGTCCATAAAAGAGCGTTTAATGCCTGCATCTACCCACCATTGGCCGTCGATATTATAAATTCCGTTAATCGTTGGTCCGTTGACCGTAGCACTCACCTCCAGTTTAAAATCCGCTGGAAGGTTGACCTGGTGGTTGGTTTGGGCCATAAAATGGAGGTTGTTGTTATTGATTATTTCGTTGTCCATTTCCATTTTATAGTTTTGGTGGGTTAGGCTCAGGTGATTATTGGTTTGCCAGAAGGAAGCCAATTGGATCGGTGCAATTACCGTGGCATTGTAACTTTTGTAATAATCCAGGTTACTCGTGGTGTATGTAGATTTACCGGTTATGGGATCGGTAGTTGGTTCTTCGGCCATATAGTTTTTCGTGTAATCATAACTCAGTATAAGATTGTACTTTCTAAAAAAGGTCTGCCCTAATTTAATGACGTTGGATATTTGAGGCTGTAAATCGGGGTTACCTACGATAGACGTATTAGGGTCTAGGTAAAACAGAAATGGATTCATTAACTGGTAATTCGGACGGGTAATTCGCCTGCTAAAGGAATAATTCAGTTTGTAATTATCGTTTACTTGCTGTTCAACGGAAACATTGGGGAACAGATTGAGGTAATCGTTATTATTCGTTTGATCGAGGATAAAGGATTGCCCCTGGCCATTGGTTTTTTCTATGCGCAATCCTCCTTGAATATTCCAGGTATCGTTAATGCGGTTGCTATAGTTTACATATCCGGCAAAGATTTCTTCTTCATATCGGAAGTCATTGCTTCCGTCTGGATCTAAAGTACTGCCTTCCCCTATGCCCAAATAGGCCTGCAGCGCACTGTTTGAAATTACCTTACTGGCCTTTACGCCTGTTTCAAGCGTTGAGGTAGGGGACAAGGGTAGGCTGAAGTCGATTCTTGCGGCATAGATATCGAAGTCGGAGTTGCTTTCGTTCGATAGGGTTTCGAAGGGGTCAGAACCATCTTCTGAATACAAATATTGATTCCTGAATTGAGATTCGCTTTCCTTTTGCAACCTAACGTAATCGACATCCGCCGATATGCGGGTTCCCAGCGTATCGAGTTTTCCTGTGTAATGAAGGTTGATCCGTGCATTTCCAAAACTTTCATCCATATGGTTTTTGGCATCGATATCCACAGAGGTATCGTTGTTCATAATTCCAAGGCTTTTAAGGTTCCAGTCTTGCTTGCGGTCTTGGTACGTAAAATTCCCCATGATTCCCAAGCTGTGTTTTTCGTTTAAGTCATAGTCGGTTCCGAGCTTGAGCGATGGAACAAAACGTTTGCTGGTCTGTACCCCATCCTGACTATAATAGCTATAGGTGCTAACCTCCGGAAAGGTTCGGTAAGAGAAGGCATCCCTTACCAAGCCCCGTTGTGAGGCGTCTATGTTTAAAAAGGAGTTCCATTTCCCCTTTTTATAATTTAGGTTGGCACCGCCGTTGAAGAGGGTTTGCCGGCCCATTTTTATTCCGGTATAAACACTTCCGTTTATACCGCTAAGGGTATTCTTTTTTAGGGTGATGTTGAGTATACCGGCACTTCCTTCGGCATCGTATTTGGCCGAGGGGTTGGTGATCACCTCAATGTTTTCGATATTTTCCGCAGGCATGTTTTCAAGTAGGATTTTAAGTTCTTCGGAAGAAAAATAAGTGAGGCGGTCATCTATCATGACGGCGACCCCGTCTTTACCGTTGATCTGAAAATCGCCATTTTGGGAGACGGATACGCCCGGTGCCTTGGTCAGCATCTGGTAAGCGGTGTTTCCTGCGGCAAGGGAGCTTCCTGCGACCCGCATTACCACTTTTCCGTTTTCGGCACGCACCTGGGGCCTCCAGGTCTTTACGACTACTTCATCGAGCATGGTGGTTTCTTCGTTAAGGGTGATGCTGCCAAAATCCTTACTAAATCCGGGACCGGTAATCTCAAATTCCGGGGTGAGGGTATGGGTGTATCCTATGGCGCTAAACTGCAGGTAATACGTTCCGGTAAGCTTGGGCTTCAAACTAAACTGTCCGTCTATATCGCTCATTGTTCCGGTAACCATGGTCGAGTCGGGCAGTTTCATTAAGGCGACCGTCGCAAAGGAAACGGGTTCCTCGTTTTGGTCGTACAACGTTCCGTTGAGGTTCGGGCCTTGGGCCAACAAAAATTGGCTTACAAATAGGGCCATTAATGCGAAAATTAGCTGAAAAAGTTTCATAACGGCAAAATTTTAAGTTGTTGTGTTTTATCGTTTTCAGTAGCAAATATGCCGTGATCGCAGGGCTTGTAGAAGTGGTTTCCGATGAATCGGGATATGGGATAAATGAATCGGGATATGAAGGGAATGAAACGGAAGGATAGGTAAGCGAATTTTAGGAAATTGGCGGTAGTATAAGCATTGAAACCAAAGAAGTATGCAATCGGGAAAGAACAGAAATATTTTATATTTTTATCTTAAACACAAGGTATCTTTTATTAAAGCTAAAGAAGAAAATAATAGCCCAACCCAAGGGGAATCGTCGCGTTCGCGTTTTTCAATGGTCCTTGAAAAAATCGGAATAGCGGCCCTCACCACGCTTGTCGTTTTTGAAACGGTAATCTATATGAACGTGGGGAAGGTGAAGTTCTTTTTCTCTATATATGAGTTGCAAGAACTTTTCTTTGCCTTTGTCTTTCTGCTCACCTTGTTCGGGACCCACAGTTTGATCTCGGTATGGATGAAGCATCGGTTTTTCATGGAAATCAACCGTTTTCTGAAGCTTTTTATTGAAATGTTGATCGTAATTTCCTCCACCTTGCTCATTTATATGGTAACCAATTACCTTCCCTTGGTCCTAATCTTTGGGGAGGAAGGGCTTTTGCCGGTACGTGTGAGAACGGCATTTATATCGGGCACCTTTATCTCTTTGTTCTTCTACTATTTTGTAGAGCGCGAACGGCACAAAAACCAATTGCAGGCCGAAATGCTGCGCTCGGCAAGGCTTCAGAAAGAAAATTATCAAGCCCAGTTAGAGGGACTCAAAAACCAAGTGCAGCCCCATTTTTTGTTTAACAGTCTAAACGTTCTGAGGTCGTTGATCCACAAAGACCCAGGGAAGGCGACCGAGTTTACCCAAAGGCTGTCGGACCTATACCGTTCTTTTCTCGCGTATGGCGATGAAGCCTTGATTTCCCTGGAAAAGGAACTGGAAGTAAGCAAAGCCTATATTTTTCTACTTGAAACCCGTTTTGGAAAGGCCCTGCAAATAAACTTGGACATACCCGAGGATAGCTTATCCTACTTTTTGCCTCCCGGGGCCTTGCAGACACTTATCGAAAATGCCATAAAGCACAACGGGTCCACATCTAAAAATCCGTTACAGGTAAGAATTTATATCGAGGAAGGAAAGTTGGTGGTACGCAACAGGCTTCGCCCGAGGTTTGAAAAGACTACTTCGACAAAAACAGGCTTGAAAAACCTAAAAACGCGTTACAGCTTCCTTTCCCAAGAAGAAGTGGAATGGGTAAGGACGGAGGAGGAATTTATAGCCAGGCTTCCGTTGTTAAAAGTGGAGAATTATGAAAATAGTAATAGTTGAAGATGAGCCCTTGGCCGGAGATGCCCTCGAAGAACTCGTTCTAAAGCTCAGGCCCGATTATGAGGTGTTGACCCGGATCGAGTCGGTCGAGGAAGGCATAGAATGGTTTGATACCCATGATGCGCCGAACCTGATCTTTTGCGACATCCATCTTTCCGATGGCCGGAGCTTTGAGATGTGGCGGGAGGTAAAAATCGACTGCCCTGTTATATTTACGACGGCTTATAACCAATATGCCATAGAGGCCTTTAAGGTCAACAGTGTCGATTATTTGTTAAAGCCGATCAAGGAGGAGGAACTTCAAAAAGCCATTGAAAAGTATGAAAGCCTGCATAAGGAAGCGCTTTCCTCCGAGATGAAAAACTTGCGGAATTTGATTGAAAACTCCGTGTTGGAACGGGGGTATCGCGAAGTCAAGACCAGGTTTATGGTAAAAACCGGGCAGGTGATAAAAAGCATTTCCACGAGCGACGTAGCTTATTTTATTGCGGAAGAAGGCGTGGTGCTGTTGGTCAATTTTAAGGGGAACCGCTTTGTGATCAACTATACCCTAGACCAATTGGAAGCGCAATTGGACCCCCAGATGTTTTTTAGGGCCAACCGTCAATTGGTGGTAAACATCCAGGCCGTAAAGGAGGTAACGCCCTATTTTAAAGGTCGCCTGTATTTACTCTTGGAACCGGCCCCGGACGGAGACCAGGTAATCAGTAGCGGAAAGGCGAACGCTTTTAAGGAATGGTTGGATATGTAAGGACTTGGCGGACTTCCGGGCTCGTGCCGTGCTTACCCTTGATTGCTATGGTTTTTGTTCAATTCCAGTTCCATTTCTACTTGTTCAAGATGGTTTTCAAGTCCGATTTGGTTAAAAAAAGCGTTTATGGCCTTTGACTTTTTATCTACATTGATTACTGAGAGTGTATTTCCGTACTTTTCGTTTAGTCTTAAAATTAAGGCGGAAGCTATTCCCTTTTTTCTGTGATCCTTGCTGACGGCAATTTGATGTATCCGTTGGCTAACTGGGTTAAAAATAAGATATCCGACGAACTGATTTTCTATAAAAGCACCTAAAGAAATGTTGGTATCTTTTAGGGCGGTGAGAACGTTCTTTGAGTTTTGCCAAGTAGGGAAAACCTCCCAAAAGGATTCCATCAACGGCCAGTTATAGTGCTGTAATGGCTTGATTTCGATGTGCTCGGTCGTTTTTGAAATTTCAACGTATCCCTTGTAGCAAGATAGTTCTCTTTTAATTTTAAATCCGGATTTTTTATAGGAGGCGATTGCTGGAATATTCTTGGTAATCACTTCAAGTAGAAGAGTGTCTATTCCTTTTTCAACGAGAACGGGAAGAATGAATCGATACATCTGTTTTGTTAGTCCCGACCCTCTTTTTTCCGGAATAACCCCGGTCCCTCCGTTGTACACTATTTTTTTGTGGTCAATGCTGTCGTATCCGTGTAAAATGAAGGCTATCAGTTTTCCATTGTCAAAGACCCCGACCGATAGGTCAAGGTCAATTTTATCCGCAAGCATTTTAGCGCTTAGTTGTTCTTCGGTTAGTTTAAACGAAATGAAATAGTCGGAAAAAGCATGGTTAAAAGCTTGTAAGATGCTTTTTTTATCTACGCCTTCTAAAGTTTTTATTTCCATTTTAGGGGTTCGTAATTGCAATCTACTTATACCGTATTATACCCTTTGTTCGTTTTTCTTTATAATCAGGTCAATTTCCATTAAGGCGCTTTTAAACCGTTGTTTCCACCCACCCTTTATTTCAACAAAATCAATATGCTTTTCTTTTAGGATTTTTCTATTTGACAAGTCCAATAAATTCCTGTTCAATTCGCTCAAACGTGTTCCATCTTGCTGAAATTTCACGTCATTATTGAGGTAGAGATACAGGTCGGCTTTGTTTGAGTTATAAATTGGATCATCTACTTTCAGGTCTTTGTTGAAAATGAAGTTTGCGTATGACATGGTTGTGTGGATATCGGTGTCAATTATAATCAGGGGACTTTCACCACATTTTTTTTGGTTGATTCGCTTTGCGTGTTCCGATGCCACTAGATGTAAGTCTTCAAATTCAAATGAATTGGAATTAGGAATAAGGTCTCTACCGGCTTCTTTTACCAGGCTGCTGTTGTAATGCTTCGCAAGTTTTTCGGCGAGTGTGGTTTTTCCGGTACTTTCAGTTCCAAGTATGACCACCTTAATGGCAAAGTAAGGTTTTACACTTGGGGGCAAAAATTTCCAGTTTGAAAATAGATCATTCCGAACAGCAGTAGCGGAAACGGGATAGCGTTGTTTGGGAATGTCAAAAGGAATATGCTTGATTTTCATAAATGAAGCAACATAGTCGCCATATTCTTCCGATGTAATTACCAAATCATGGTCAGGGTATAATTCCTTGAATATTTCTGACCATAAACTTGAAACTTCTCGGGAAGATTTTGATGTATTTGGTAAATCGGATTCACTATAACTGAAGGTGTTGACTTCAATGTTTTGTGTTGATTTAAACGTATCTTCAATCCAATTTTTTCTTGTTTCGGAAGGGATTTTTTCCCTGTCGCTGCAACAAACTAAAACAGATAGATGGTCGCACTTCGTCAAAGCAAAATTTATCATTGCTTCATGTCCTTTGTGAAAAGGCATAAACTTCCCGAAAATAAATGCTTTAACCATTACTTAATTGTCTTTTCCAATTAAACAATCCAAACGTTGCTAGGCACAAGAAAACAAAGTATTCCAAGCTTAAAAAGACAATTCCTTTTTTAAAAAATAGGAATACACAAACCAAATCGACAACAATCCATAAATACCAAGTTTCTATTTTCTTTTTGGCCAGCAAAACGGTAGCAATAATACTTAACACCATTACAAAGGAATCGGCAAACGGATAAGAGGCTTCAAATTTGAAATAGAACGGTAAATACAAATGAATTTTACTAAATGAACTCATTTAAACTTTTTTAGTTTGATTTTTTTCAGGGCGATTACGATGAATGATAGGTAGTTGAACCCTTTCCAACTCTCAACGGAGGTATCGAACCTGTTGAGCAGTGACCTGAAACTGTCGAT
>NZ_MWRZ01000018.1:0-30987 GCF_002211465.1 Zobellia sp. OII3
TCGCAGTTACCACCCTTGCGACTTACTAATGCTTCCAGACGTTACTCCAGCGCATGAGGGACTTGCACCCTCTAGATTAATTAACTACTTTTCTGTAGTTAAAAGATGCCCATACTGGGCACACACACCGTATAAAATTAATGGCTAGTTTTAGCCTATTTGGAAAATTCCTGCGGAATTTTCTCTGGCAAGTATCTGTTTAATAAATTAGTTGCCTAAACACGCCACTAATCTTATACATAAACGTTGTGCTTAATATCTCTCAGAATATATTCTTTTTACAATTTTGCCATTTGCCTGTAATAATTCCAAATTTTAGCCACTAACCAATAAAAAGAACACTATTGAGTAGCGATTTTTATAAAACATCTATTTTACCATTTGCAGGAATAATTATCAAATTATGTCGAGCGTATTCCAACTCGCAAGAAGATTTTGAAGATTATTACCAAGAAGTGTGTTTACAAATTTGGAGGAGTAAAGACAATTTCCGTGAAGAATCTCAATGGAGCACTTGGGTGTATCGGATTTCATTAAACGTTTGTTTAACATTACTTAAGAAAAAGAAAAATAATGTTCAACATTTTGTATCTGATTCTATAACTACTGAAGAAACCGAAGACAACTTCGCGTTTTCAGACGAATCTCTAAATTTATTATACGATGGTATTAAAAAACTATCGGAAATCGATAGAGCAATCATTATGCTTTATTTAGAAGAAAAATCGCAAAAGGAAATTGCAGAAATTATAGGTACTAACCCAAATAATATTGGTGTGCGTGTTAAAAGAATTAAAATTAGATTAAAAAAAATATTAGATGGAAAGATCAATTGAAAATATTTGGAAAGAAGGTTTTCTTAAGAGTGATGCTTTAGTAGCACCAAAAATTAACAATCTTTACAACCAAAAATCAATTCATATCATTGATAAATTTAAACGTATGTTTAGAATCAACTTGATTGCGATTGTTGTATTCTCATTTGTTTTCTTATTAGTCTCATATTTTATCGGAATACCAATAACAGGTATCATATTTTTTGTTATGCTTTCGGTTCTTGTATATTTCAATAAGAAGCTATTAAATGACTTAGAGCAAATAGATTTGGGTGTTAGTAGTTATCAATACTTAAAGGCATTTAACCAATGGAAAAATAAACAAATCTCGGTAAATAAGAAATTCTCAAGATTTTTGTATCCATTGATATTTATCTCATTGATTTTAGGGTTTTGGTTTAAAGATGCAGAGGGTATGCCTTTAGGAGAAAGATTAGTAAATGAAGTTCTCATAGGTTTTCCTGATATCTATTTAATATTTGGAATCCCACTAATAGGAATTGTTATTGTATTCATAATTTTAATGTTACTGGCGTATTTTGGAGATCGGATTTATAAATGGGATTTAAACATTGTTTATGGAAGAGTATTTAGAAAACTAGAAGAACTAATGACTGACATAGAAAGTTTAAGGAACTGAAAACTTCGTAATAGGTCTTGATTATATGGCTTTTTAAATATTTTCAAAAAAAATAAGTTTTAAGTGTAATATTTTTTGTTAAAAGCCACTAACCAAGAAAACAGTAAAAATTATGACACTAAAAAATGCAATTAACTTTTTTGAAAGTTTAGAAGCTGAGACAAGTAGAAAATCTGAGATAAAGGTTTACCAAGAATTTATTCAAATTATAACGAGTTTAGAAAAGAAAGGTTTATCTGAAAATGAAATTTTATCTATAGAAACAGAATTGGATAGTTTAAATTTAAGGTCAAATCCTCTGAGGAGAAAAAAATATTTTAAGAAAGCCCTTAGTGATTTTCAAAAATATTTAAAAGACACATTTTCCTTAACCACCAAAGGATATTATACAACTTTTTATGGTGGCTTAGGTTTAATATTTGGTTTGCTATTTGGAGTTGCAATTTTATCTAACCTAGAACGCTCGTTAGGTATTTCTCTAGGTTTAATTGGCGGAATGGTAATTGGTTCAATTATGGGTCGTAGCAAAGATGCTCAAGCTAAAACATCTGGAAAGATGCTCTAATTAACAGATGAATTAAACTAAAAAATCCATCTAAATAAAATACTAAGCACAATCGAGTAGACGGGTCCGCCCCCTAGTTAGAAACGGACTGCGCCTCTCACACCACCTGCCATACGGGTCTTCCCGAAACAAGTTCGGGACAGGCTGTATACGGCGGTTCGTTATATCAGAACTTCACATTTAGGTAGTACGCCAACATACTTTCATAACCTCTTTTTCTTAGACGTTTTTCAGTAATCGTAGTTCTAAGTATAGGGCTTTGGGCTACTGCCCATCCTCCCATTCTTGTTCTACTCCAAGCATATGCCTGTCCCTGTTTTACACCTAAGCCAATGAGGTTCTTGCGTTTGCGCTCCGGTTTCTTCCAATCATGCCATATACAGTAGCGTAACCGATTACGCAGCCATTCATCCAGCTTTTTAAGTTTGGTCTCTATATTTCCTAGTCGGAAATTGTTCAACCAACCTTTATGGACGAGTTTTAATCGCTGTAACCGTTCTGCTAACGATAAAGGAAGTGTTTTCTTGGTAAGATACCTGAGTTTGCGTTTGAGTGTTCGCCAAGACTCTTTGCTTACTGTTAACTGATAGTTGCCCTTTGCGCCTTTCTTATAGATTGGCGTAAACCTATAACCCAAAACCTTGAAAGTAGAAGGTCTGCGTATACCGCTCTTTGCCCGGTTGACAGGTAAATCCAGTTTCTCTTTTAAAAATAGATAGACCTCGTTCCCTATCGCCCGTGCCGCTGCTTTTGATTTCGTGTATATACTGAAGTCATCGGCATAGCGGATAAACTTGAACCCCCGTGCTTTTAGATGCTTGTCCAATTGGTCCAGCATAATGTTGGACAGTAACGGACTCAATGGGCTGCCCTGTGGCAATCCCTTTCTACGTTTACATAGTCGCCCATTCTTTAAAATAGGTGCCCGTAACCATTTTCGAATTAACCATAAGGTGGTTTGGCACTTTACCTTGTTATAAATAAGTTGAAGTAGTTTATAGTGCTGTACTTCATCGAAGAAACTTTTGAGGTCTATATCTACTAGGTCTTGGTATCCATCATTGATGTACCCTTGACTTTTTAAAACTGCCTGTTGAAAGTTCTTCTTTGGGCGGAAACCGTAACTCTCCCATTCAAAATCGAGTTCGAAATGAATCGCCAGTTGTTGGCTTACAGCTTGTTGAAGCCATCTATCCACTACCGTAGGCACTCCCAATAATCTGGTCTTGCCGTTCGCCTTGGGTATCTCAACCCCTTTGATAGCTTCTGGCATGTAACTTTTTGAAATAAGTTGGTGTACCACTTTTGAGCGATGGGCATCTATAAACGCCTTTAGCTCTTGTACGGTCATGCCATCTATTCCTGCCGACCCTTTATTGCCGACCACCTTTTTACAGGCGTCGCTCAAGTTTCTAGCGGCTACTACTTTTGCTATCATTTGTTCTGTTCTTGTCTTTCTAGGTATAGGCTATCCAATTGACGGATTCCTATACGAATCCGGACGTGATTTAACGTTCTGTCCTTCCTTACTCGTGAGACCTCTAGGGTGCTGCCTTAGCTCGTTTCCCGTAAGTACTATGACCTCTGCTGACTTCTCCATGTAGCTACACGTAACTTTGGAGACCTCCCCAGAGCCTGCCCCGATCTTTATCGGGGTAAGAACATCTTCTTTCGCTCGATCCCTGCCGTATCTACATATCTACCCTTTTGATGTTCTTAGAGCGTTACAATGATGTGCTTGCTTACCCAAGTAAATATGCCTCTGTATACGGTTCCTGTTCGTCAGTACCGAGTTTTGTAGTCTCGCTTTCTTCAGATGTAACTTCGCAGTTACCACCCTTGCGACTTACTAATGCTTCCAGACGTTACTCCAGCGCATAAGGGACTTGCACCCTCTAGATTAATTAACTACTTTTCTGTAGTTAAAAGATGCCCATACTGGGCACACACAAAACCTAAACGTAATGCGGACTTTAGGGCATAATCGAAAGGTCTGTGTATATTTATAATGTCGCTAAATCTTATGGATTTAGCTTTGAACAAGAAAAAATAAAACTAAACAATAAGCTTTAGCTTCGTGCTAAGACGGAAACAAAGAGTTTCCTTACTTCCGCACTACGCGTTGTATGCAACCTAAAAAAACGAATGAATAACGAACAAACTGCAATACGAACAACCTATTTCAGTATAATTGGAAATACTACGTTAGCTTTGATAAAAGGGCTTGCAGGATTTTTCGGGAATTCTTATGCTTTAATTGCAGATGCGATTGAATCAACAACTGATATTTTTGCTTCATTTTTAGTTTTATTAGGTTTTAAATATGCAAAACGACCAGCAGACGAAAATCATCCCTATGGGCACGGGAAAATTGAACCATTAATTACATTTGGAGTAGTTGCTTTTCTTGTTGTTTCTGCTACAATAATCGCTTATGAAAGTATCCAAAACATTCAAACACCTCATAAAATCCCGAAATCTTGGACTTTGATTATTTTGGGTCTAATAATAGTTTGGAAAGAAATCTCATTTCAAATCGTAATTAAGAAAAGTAAACAAACGAATAGTTCTTCCCTAAAAGCAGATGCTTGGCATCATAGAAGTGATGCAATAACTTCGGTAATGGCATTTATCGGAATTTCAATAGCAATCATATTTGGAAAAGGTTATGAAACAGCAGATGATTGGGCTGCATTATTTGCTTCCGCATTTATCTTGTATAATAGTTATTTAATCTTACGACCAGCCTTAGGAGAAGTTATGGACGAACAACTTTATGACGACCTAATACTTGAAATTAGAGAAAAATCAATAGAAGTTAAAGGTGTTTTAGATACTGAAAAATGTTTTATCCGAAAATCAGGAATGAAATTTCACGTTGATTTACACGCAATTGTAAATAGTGAAATAACAGTAAAATCAGGGCACGATATTGCACATAAATTAAAGGACTATTTACGAGAAGAAATACCGAATTTAGGACACATACTAATTCATATCGAACCAAATGAATAAAAGGCAGCACACAATCGAGTAGACGGGTCCGCCCCCTAGTTAGGAACGGACTGCGCCTCTCACACCACCTGCCATACGGGTCTTCCCGAAACAAGTTCGGGACAGGCCGTCCGAATCCACGCGGAATTGCTAACGTCTGTGCGAAACCGAAAATAATCGCTAATTTAACCCGTAACTGACGGTTATACGAGAACGATGGTCGATGATACCTCCGGCCCGTAAAAAATCGGGCGGTCGAGGCCGCCTCCCTACCTTTTTTTCCTACCAACGACCATCGGCCAGACAGTACGACTGCTCATTCGCCCATAAAATTTGCTATATTTCATCCAAGAAAACTCCGACGGAGCCGTTCGCGGTCGGTACCATCGACATCACTGGCTATAGCGAATGTGCGTCTAATGGCGCCCCCTTGCTAAGGTATGCA
Source organism: Zobellia sp. OII3 (assembly GCF_002211465.1). Taxonomy (NCBI): domain Bacteria; kingdom Pseudomonadati; phylum Bacteroidota; class Flavobacteriia; order Flavobacteriales; family Flavobacteriaceae; genus Zobellia; species Zobellia sp. OII3. The sequence goes on from NZ_MWRZ01000018.1 coordinate 5,481, forward strand.
AAGCATACCACGCAACTCGCCATAGCTGTCTGGCCGTTGGGCAGCATTAAAAATGAACCGAAATGAAAGGAAAAAACACATTCTCAGCAATGGAAATCTCTGAGCTAAGAAGTCTGATAAAAGAAAGAATCAAAGCAGACAGATCTCGACAGAAAGGGATAAGGGCTAAGATGCGAAGAATCGGATTTTATGGTTCTGACGATTTTGGAATAACAGATTTGCAACCAGCGGATTTTGAAAGCTTGATAAGCTCAGGAAGAATTAAAATAATAGGACAAGCAAACCTGAAGAAAGAAACACCAAGGACGACACAGACCAAAGAATTGAAAGTCGTTGATAAACCTATAGAAAAAGGAAGTTTCACCTTATTTGACCCTAAAATTCATTCTTCAAATGATATTCCTGACAATCCAGGAAATTATATAGTCTGCTTGAATGAAGGTTCAAAATTACCGAGTATTGGAATCGAATGTGAAATGAAATCGTTTCAAAATCTAAATGTAATTTACACAGGAATTGCAGGCAAAAGTCTAAGAAAACGAGACTATAGACAACATTTTACAGGTAACAATGCAGGTAGTTCGACTCTTCGAAAATCCCTCGGTTCTTTATTTGGTTATCCTAAGGTTGCAAGGGATAAAGACCCGACAAATGGAAAAACCAAGTTCAAAGAAAATGATGAAATAAAATTGAGCGAATGGATGAAAACGAATCTTGTACTTTATTACAAGAGTAATTTAAATCCAGACAAATTAGAAGATGAATTGATTAAGGAATATAATCCTCCATTGAACTTGAGTAAGAATAAAAATATTGAAAATCTGAATTACAGAAAAAGGTTGTCTGAATTAAGAAGCAAAAAATAACGCTGCACAACAACAGTAACCGTTGCACAAGTCATTGATCAGAAATAATTACTATCGATATAAGCCTCTTTAAGGGGCTTTTTTTTTATGCCATGTCAGAAGCTGAACCTAAATTTTAGGTGCACTTGAGAAAGGCTTTTCAAGTATTGGACCATGATTTTTACGAATAATGGCAGGGCAAGCTTTCCTGCCCCACTTTTCGGGTGTTGTTCTCGAATTTCAGGTACTCCTGCCCGTGCCGTTCAGGCGGGTCTTGAGATTGTAGGCAATCGCCCCGCTGGGGCAAGCGTCACGCTCGTGTCTGCAACAGACAATGAATCCCCCTCCGAAGAGGGTGCCCGAAGGACGGGGGGAGGTATCCGTTTTACAAGTGAAAGCCGAACATCCGTTAGCGCGAGCGTCTTGCCCGTAACGTTCACCTACTACCCCAAGCCTCACACTCGCGAGCATGGCAGCAACAAAATATTGAACCCAAACACAGCGTTATAATACATAATAAGCACTCAAATACAACTGTATTTGTACCTGACAATTGGGAGGTATGGGTGTTAGTCGAATTCTATATCTATCGAATGGACATTTCTTTTTTTGGTAAACAAAGAATTGAAATCAGTTTGCAGCACATCCATAAACGGAAGAAAGAGTTTTAGCAATGAAAACGATATTGGAAACCACTCAACTTGAATTTGACAAAAGTAATTTTCTTATCGATTTGGTGGAACATAGTAATGGTCGATTATATATCGAAATTGTACAAACGATTTTAAACACTAACAAAAAATCAAAAACTCTTAAAATAAACCCTTCTGTATTATCGGACATTATTAAAGTACTTCAAAATTATCAAGCAAAACTTCAGAAAGAATCGAACCCGGAATTGAAGTATATAACCGAATCTGACCAAGAAAAAATTCAACAAAATTACCTAAAAGGTGTATCAATCAAGGATTTAGCAATGCTTTTCGACCAAAAACCTGAACTGATTGAAATGATTTTGAGAAACAAAGGAATTGAAATTGTTGAAAATACAATGCCCAAACCAAAGTTTTGGAGGAATTACAAAAATCGAAAAAAGAGAAAACGAAAATAACACACTCCCGAGCCCCACGCCCGCGCTATAGCATCCATAACACCAACAAACATTTAAAAAGAAAACAATGAAAACGAATAGCCTCACCCTAATAGCCTTATTGCTTTGTACCGCGGCCTTTTCGCAACTGCAAAGCATAAAAGCCGAACACTTGAATTTTAAAATTAAAAGCGACTTTACCCTATCGGATACGGACGGTATGCCCATACAACTAACGGATACGGTAAGCATTGGAAACGAAACCATCATCAAAACCGTTTCTGTAAGCCCACAGGCCATGAACCCCATCACCAACAACATCAAGGATATTTCCGATATTTTAGATTTAGAGACCCTTTCGGTCATACAGGATAATTTTGTGAAAGAGAACGAAATTGATGGCACCACGGAAATAAATGGACGGAAAATTCTGTTCCGGGAAAATTTCACGGAAATCTATAAGGACTATAATCTTACCGAGCTGATAGGCTATGAATACTCGAACGTTTATTATTTTTTCTCCTCAAAGGACTGGATATCGTCAATAGAATACGTAGTGCGCACCGATATCAAGGATGAAAAACTTCCGGCCCCCTATGTGGTCGCCAAACAAATGGCCAAGCACATCAATCTTGGGGACATCAATATGATCATCAATAGCCTGGAGCAATAAGGTGTGCCCCCACCTAACGCGAGCGTCACGCTCGTTCCTGCAACAGACAATGAATCCCCCTTCGAAGGGGGTTCCCGAAGGGCGGGGGGTTGTATTTCCCTACCCCAACAAAAAACCAACACACCGACCAAAAAAGAAAAATTTATAAATTAAGATCTGAAAAATCGTAGTTCAATATGAAATTTATCTTACCTGTGCCCCACCCCATAAATAGTTCGGGCCATGGCCTTTTCAAAGCGACCGTTTATACCGCCCCCCATAAGAATCCCTCACCGGCGGGGGACATTCCATTGTCCGTACTAACCGGACCACGGCGGCCCAACTATACCACCAGAACCCGACGAACCAAATATTTATAATTATCATGGAATCATTTTGGTGGAGTCCCAGGATCCTCTTTATAAAAGGCGCTTTTCTCCTTTTGCTACTACTTGTATACCAACTTTTTAAAAAACCCTTTCTATCCGACTTTGATATTTCAAGTGGCGAGCTCAAAAAATATGAGATGAAAAGGTCTAGAGGAATGGAGAATAAAAGGATTCTGTACCTATGGCTTAACGATACCATATCCCAACCCTTTACGACCGAATACAAAGAGCCACAGAAGAATATAAATACGAACATAGGCTTTATTGAAAAATACGGCCTGACCATATGGCATGATAAAAGAAAGGAGATAAAGCAATTGCAATCCAATAAAACGCTAATCGTAGATTACGACTGGTTTTGGTGGCCATCACTCTTGTTTTACCTATATCCCCTTGCTATACACTTTGGCATATTTCTATTGGTCAAGAAAGATTCAATCAATATCAATTCTTACGTCGATATGTGGAGTTACACCATAGGTGAACGGGAAATCATCGAAAAGCACAATTATAGAAAATACGAACGGGGAGGTATACTTCCCTTTATGATATATAATCCCATGTTCCGATCAAAAAAGAACAGGGAATCAATTTACGAGGCCGAAATAACCTTTTGGCGTCAATTCTTCAACATTTGCAATGCACGCGCAATGAAGCCCGCGGTAAGGGAATGGATGGAACAAACCCCAAAAGGGAGGGCGTTCTTACAAGGTTACGATTTCTATGAAAAACTGATCAGAAGTGAAATTTCCCCTTGGAAACTGACGAGGACTACCGATTCCATATTTGAATTTATCTCGTTACGCATTGATTTGGGCCGTGAGCATTACGAGGATTTTGGACGCTTGTTTCGTGAAGAATTTCCAAGGGAGTATTTTAAAATGCTAAAGGAACTGGACAAGATAAGGTAAGCCTTCCCCCCCCACTAACGCGAGCGTCACCCTAGTTCCCTGCTCAGAACACCCCTAAAAAGCAGCGATAACTCAGCTTTGCCAACGCGCCATCTCGCCCGCTGCTAGCGCAGACGGCGTCCTCAAGGGGACAATACGCTAGGGCGCCTCGAGGGGCAATTCCCCATTCGTTAACGGGACACCCATAAAATATTCAACTGAAAGTCAACGTTATAATACGTAACAAAAACCATATAAAACGGTACCCATACCCGATAAGTGGGCGTCTCACTCGTACCCAAAATCAGGTTGCACTTACTCTTTCATGTAAGAAATTAATTATAAAAATTTTTATATTGTAAGCGAATTTGGGTAGCCTAAAACTATTGTTTTATACCCCTATATAATGAGGTATAAGGGTATAGGGATACGCCTATAAGATTACTGTGATAATTATAAAAAAACTGACCAAATGGACGAAATATCAAAAGTAATATCTGATTTAGTCTATAAAAAGTATAATAAGGTAAGGATAGCTCAAGAGCTTTTAAAGAGGGAATACGCAACACAGGAAATAAAAGATGCTCTCAAAAAAGTAAGGTCAAACAAAGAAATACAAATCAAATCTTAGGAGTTTTACTAATTCTAATCGGTGTTCTATCTAATTTTTACACCAAATCAACGTACATAAACAATTACTTTAGATTTGATTTTTCTTCACAAGCAGATTTTATGCTTTTCAACGAGCGGATATTAAAACCGACCATAGCGATTTCCCTAATTTATTTAGGAATCAATCTTTTGATCAGTAGAGTAAACATTAACAAGAATGTGAAAATAGTTTTATTCACTTTGTTAGGTGTTTTTACTTTATTCATTATCTCCTACGACTCCTACATTCTCCCTATTATTTTCAGCGTAGTTTCTTTATTTCTAGTCTCAATGACTGAATTACCGCAAAAAATCCAAAATTTAGAAATGGAGAAAATATTCCCATATATGAACAAAAAATGGAAAGGTTCCCCTGTTTATATTATGATAATATTTGGGGTAATTCTAATGGATTCCTCACAAGTTGAATTCGTGTTTGTTCAAACTGGAGAAAGAAGTTCATCAGCCTCTTTGGGCTTTATAGACCATTTTCTTTTGTATGCAAAACCAATCTTGTTTTATGGCGGACTCTTAACTGCATTTTTGTTAAGTATGAATTTTTCCAAATTTAAAATTTCACTTTTCATTCTTACTGGACTTGCAGTTATCACACTAATTATCAGCCTTTTTCATACGAATTTTCAAAATATAATATATGGTTGTTGCGCCATTAATATTTCCTCTATTCCAGTATTATTTAAAAAAGACAAAAATGATTAAGAATTTATCCATCGTAATGAGCTTTATACTAATTACAGCTTGTTCTCAAAAAGAAAAAGCGACATTTTCAAATGAACATCTTTTAGGCGAATATTCGTCAACAAAAAATGGAAAGACAGAATTCGTAATAAAAAAAGATGAATCTGGGTATTATTTTCAACAATCCATTGAAAACGGAACAGGTTGGTCTCCAAGGGAGGACTTAACCGAAATGACGGAAGAGCAACTCAAAGAAGAGTTGGGACCAAACTGGAAGGAATTCACCCTTGCGGGGTTGACCTCTGGTTTCTGTAGTTATTTTAGGGTTTCAGACAACAGCAAGACGGGTGGCATCAGTATGGGAAAACAACCAGAAACCGAATATTTCAGTCGTTGTTTTGGAGATAATTTTTTCTACAAAATCAAGTAAACAAACAATCTAACTAGACAAAACATTTGCTATACCCCTAGCGCGAGCGTTGCGCCCGTGCCCTGTTCAAAACACCGCTGTAAAGAAGTATCGCTACTTTGCCAACGCACCAAGCCGCCCCTAGCTTTCGCTATGGTGTCCTCAAGGGGACAATTCCCCATTCGTGAACGGGATACCCACAAAAAGGGTAAGGCTACAGGGCGACACCTATTATTTTTAAACAACCCATAAAATGAAAATACGGATTTTAACCCTTATCAGCATCTTGACCTTCTTTACAAGGTGTTCACAAAAAAAAGTAACACACAAAATATGATTTTCGACGAACTCAAAAATTACCTATGATTTGGATGATACCCATGCCGATTTTCAGTTCCTTTTAGGTTTCAGGTTTTTGAACGATAAATCGATTCCTTTGGTCCACATCAATGATTACAAAATAGAAGTAATCGCAAATCGAAGCATCCGTTTTTGAAGATATGCCCGTTTTGCCCGATATCCTTGATAGCGATCGATAAATTAACACTGTTTTTTCCAATTAAAAAATTCACAACTCCCTGACATCTTGACGAAAACACTTTTTTTTATTTGCTCACACTTGGGGTAATCATTACTTTAATCCCGAAAATACTAACATATGTCCAAAATAGTAAACAGCAAACTCCTTGTAGGAGGAGAGGAATTCTTACCCAATTCGGGCTATAGCGTTACCGTAGAACAGTCCATTGGAGGGCACAGTGCCTTCCGTATCGCCTTCCCTTCCAATGCCACCGAAGGCTACGCGGGCGCCTTGATGGACAATGCCCTGGCCTATGTGGGCAAGAAGATCACCATCGGCATCAACGAAAACCAAATGGAATTCAAGGGCGTGGTCACCTCGGTAGACCTCCAAAAGGGGTCCGATGCCGCAGGTACCATCGTACTGTCGGGCCATGGGCCGGCGGCCCTCTTGGCCAATTCCGTCCAGTGCCTGAGCTACGAAGAGGGTACGCCCCTATCTCAGGTGGCTACCGATACCGTGAACGGACATTCCACCGAACATGTAAAACTTTCCATCGGCAAGGGCACCGACGTAAGCCTGCCCTATACCGTACAATATAACGAGAGCGACCTGGCCTTCCTTCAACGGCTCTGTAGCCGCTACGGGGCCTGGATCTACCATAACGGTACCGATTTCTGCGTGGGCAGGACCGGGGACAAACAGGTGCACGGCGTTTACGGACAGGACGTACTGAGCTTTAACCTATCCACCGTACTCAGGGAGCAGTCCTTCGGGCTTAAGGCTTGGGATTGGGTCAACGACACCCCGTTAGAAGCCGACTCCGCCGCATTCTTCCCCAATTCATCCCATCCCTACCAAGACCGGATAAAGGGCGAATCGGAAAACGTTTTCGCGAAAAAAAGTGCTTACGATTGGAGTATTGGCCAGCACGAGTACAGTGCGCAAAGCGGGGTAGATACCGCCACAAAGGTGAACACCTTGGGGAAAGCGGCCAGTATGATATTGGCCTCGGGCACTTCGGAGCTCGTAAACCTTACCGTTGGCGACACCCTCACCTTGGAAGGGCTCAATTTTTCCGACCAGGGCAAAAAGGATCCCTACGGTTCCTATGATATCACCAAGGTCGTACACAGGTTCGACCATAGCGGACACTACCGCAACGAGTTCGAGGCCGTGCCCGAGGGCACCGAACACCTGCCCTACTCCAACAGTTTCGCCGCACCCCGATCGGGCGCACAAAGGGGCTGGGTGCTCGACAATGCCGACCCGGAAGGTCTTGGACGCATCAAGGCACAGTTCCCTTGGCAAAAGCCCATGGGTACCAGTACGCCCTGGATAAAGATGGCCACTCCCTACTCCGGTAGCGACAAGGGCTTTTACTTTATCCCTGAAAAAGGCGAAGAAATCTTGGTCGGCTTCGAGGCCGACAACCCCGAGAAACCCTTTGTGTTAAGTTCTGGTTTTAACGCTAAGGCCAAAAGTGCTTATTCCGATCCCGATAACAATATCAAAGCGATCAAAACCCGAAGCGGTAACGAAATTATTATGAACGATAGCGATGGGAGCATTGCGATACAAGACCCTAGCGGTAATTCCATTGTGATGGACGGTGAGGGAGGTATTACCATTTCCGCTCCAAACGCGTTAACACTGAATTCCAAAGAAATCAATATTATCGCCTCGGAGGTAGTTAACCTTGACGGAACCAACAACGTAAACCTTACTTCAAAGGAAATTTATAGCGATGGCAGCGCCAAGGTTACGGTAAACAGTGGGGCAAAAGTTGAAGTAACCGCACCGAGCACACAAGTAGAGGGGTCAGCAGAATTAAAACTTAAGAGCAACGGTATTCTAAATGCCGATGGTACTACAATGACCAATATAAAAGGAGGGCTCTTGAACTTAAACTGTGGTTAATCTAGATGAACAACGAGCACAATCCGGTCGCACTTTTAGTGACCCAAATTCAACAAAAGTGGTTACAAGACGTTAGCCCCCATGACGAGGTCAATTGGGTACGTTGGTTGATAAAACCGGAACAAGCGCGATTGTATGAAGGCTTTTTAAAGTTAGAATCGTCCCCTCACGGTATCATCCCCGATATTCCCGTAGTGTTACTTACCCCTTTTGTAGATAGCAAGGTACACAGTAAAAACCTGATATCGGATTGGCTGGAAAGTTTTAAGAACGACGAACGCCTGAAAGAACAAATAGAGGGCAATTTCCTTCAATTCGACTGGGACCCTGATTATTTTAAGCAAAAACTCAAAAATAAAGAGGCTGATTTCGACAGCCTCCTCATCGAATTTTTAGCGAGTTTCCAAAAAGCCCTCCCGAACCCCGAACAACATTTGGTTCTGGCTCTATTTCCATACACGGTGCAAGCCACCGAAGATTACAAAAATTGGATGGAAACCATGCTTGGGCTCGGAATGCCCCCAAAAACCCGTTTGATGGTTTTTGACCATCATCCTAAAAACTATTTTGAATCGGTTCAAGTAAAACATAAAGCTACGTGCGTGTCGCTTTGGGTAGACCTTGACCTTGACGGCGCCATGAAAAAGATAGCCATGTCAGGCGACCCCAACGATCCGGAAGTACAGTTTAGGGAGTGTATGGTAGAAATGGGCAACAGCGCCGCCAAGAACAATCGTAAGCGACTACATCTTTGGGGCGAAAAGGGTCTTGAAGTAACGCAGAAAACAGGAAACAAAACCGCCTTTGCTACCGCCCACGGGGTTTACGCCGGTATGCTGTTCCAGTTCAAGGAATATGATACGGTCGACAAATTATTGCGACGTGGCCTCGCCATTGCAAAGCAGGTCAAAGCTAGTGGTGACGATACGGCAAATGCTATCATTTTGCAACTGTACGCTTATATGGCTTCAAGTGCCCATCATCAAAATGAAATAGAAAAAGCGACCGACCTTTTCTGCGAGCAAGCCGAACTGGCCATATCGTTCGGTCTAGGGCAGCAGGCTTTGGCCATTTACATCAACGCCTATACCTTGATCAAGAAAAAGAATCCGCCCCGTTATAAAGAGCTATTGAAAAAAGCATTCGATTACGGCCGAACGCTTCCCGAAGAGCAACTGAAATCCAGCGGCATAGATCAAATTGCCTGGGATTACTACAATAGCGCGCAAGGAACGACACTAAAGACCATTGATAGTTTTATGGTCGATTTAGAGGGAAAAGATTGGAAGCAAAAAATGGAGCTTCAAGCCCAGAACATGAAAAATAGTATTTCCATATCCTAAAAAAGAGAAAATATGTTATTGGCCAATAAACATTTTACCCCCGTATTAGGAATCGATATCCATATCGTAATTCTGTTCGGTGTACCCGTACCCCTTCCCCATCCCTATATCGGTATGGTGATGGATGTTATGGATTATATCCCTTTTATGGGATCAACGGTCAATATCAACAACGTACCAAAAGGCAACAGTCAAACTTCTGGAGTTTTGGCCACCTTATTTCACATTCCTATGGGAGGCCCCTTCTTGATGGCGCCCATGATCGGCCATGACTCCGTTAACTTCTTCGGGAGTACAACGGTACATGCCGAAGATAATTTTATGTCTCCCGCAGGGTATATGGTCATGACCTGTAACGATATCGGAATCCCCCTGACCTTGGCACCTGGTAAAAAATTGCGCCCTATTCCTAGTTTCTACCTTCCCAGCTCCATGTCGATTCCTATGCCTATGGGGCAACCCGTTTTTGTGGGAGGTCCCTATGCCCCTGATTGGGCAGGCGTTATAACAGGGCTGATCATGTCGTATGGCATGGGAGGCCTTATGAAGAAAGTTGGGGGGAAATTCAAACGCGGACTGAAAAACGGAATGAAAAAATTGAACCATATGTTGCCTATGAACAAGGCGACAAAGGGCTTGAAAAAAAGCCTTTGTAAGTTTGGTTTTGAACCCATTGACCTGGTTACGGGCCGAATGGTCTATGAAGGTGAAGATTTTGTTCTTTCCGGCCCCATACCTATTAGATGGGAACGGAACTGGTACTCCGATTCAGAGTACGAAGGACTCATGGGTTATGGATTTTCCTGTAATTATGACCTGGGAATGCACATCAATACCCAAGACGGGAATATGGGACTAAGGCTCACCGACGGCAGACTTGCCGCCATGCCGATATTGAACATACCCGGCGAACAATACTATGACCGATCCGAAAAATTAACGCTTACCTATATTGATAAATACACCTACGAAGTAGAAGACCACGAAGAGCAGTTAACCTATACCTACAGCAAACGTACCCCTACCCTTTTTAAACCGACGGAGATTCGCAATCCTGAAGGGTTCACCGTTCAAATGAAATACAATTCGGCCAATGTCCTTACCCATATCGTTGACAGTGTGGGCAGAAACATTGCGTTGCGCTTAGACTCAAAACAAAGGGTTACCGAAATTACGGCGGAACATCGGGGAGAAACCAGAAAACTGGTTTCTTACGGATATAACAATGATGGCGACCTGATTCGAATCAGCGATGCCCTCGACCAGCCCACTCTGATGGAATACGAAAATCACCTGATGCTGAAAAAGACCGACCGAAACGGCCAGTCCTTTTATTGGGAATACGACGGAAACCAAACAGGTGCCAAATGTATCGCGACCCGAGGTGACGGCAATATTCTTTCAGGAACTTTGGAATATCACAAAGGATACAACATCATCACCAATTCCCTCGGGGAACAAAGTATCTATTATTTTAATGAATTGAATCTGTGCACCCAAGTCACCGATGCCATGGGCGGGCATATCTTCCATGAGTATACCGAATACATGGAACCCTATCGTGATATCGACGAAGAAGGCAATGCCACAGGATATAGCTATGACGAAAGGGGCAACTTGGTAGGCCTCCATCAGCCAGACGGTTCGACAACCACGTTCGTTTATGACGAAAAAGATAGGTTGGTCTTGACCAAATACCCTGTCGGAGGCTCGGTAATCCGTACTTTTAAAGAAGATCGCCTACATGCCGTTATTGACATGGATGGCGGGGTAACTTCCTTCGGATACAATGAAAAAGGATTGATAAACGAAGTACGCGATAATGCCGGAAATATTTCTTCCCTCGCCTACGATAAAGATTTTAACCTTTCTAAAATGGTACTGCCCAACAAAGCAGTAGCCACTTGGAAATACGATGCCTGGGGACGATGCCACCAAACAAAAAATGCGGCCGGACACGAACAGAACTTTATCTATGACGACCTCGACCGTGTACGTCAAGTGGTAGAACCCGACAACAATGCGATCCAACTAAAATACAACGCCTACGACGAAGTTGTAGAACTGCATCAAAAAAACGGAAAAGTAAAGTTCGAATACACCCCAATGGGAAGCCTTAAAATGCGCGAAGAACGCGGGCGAAAAGTATTCTTTGATTATGATACCGAAGAGCAACTACGTTATATCGATAACGAGCATGGGGAACGCTACCGTTTCAAACGCAATCCCAACGGACAGATCATTACCGAAATAGGCTTCGACGGCCTTACCCGCATGTACCAACGCGATCGCGCGGGAAAAGTTTACAGGGTAAACCGCCCTGGTGGCAAGTTTACCGAATATGAATACGACAACAATGGTAGAATTACGAGGGCCGAACACAGCGATGGTACATGGGAGACCTATAGTTACGACCGTAACGGTAATCTTATTGAAGCCGTTAACCAAAATAGTACCGTACAGCTCATTCGCGACAATGCAGGCCGTGTTATCGCCGAAAACCAAGACGGGCACCTTGTTGAAAGCACCTATGACAACTTAGGCAACCGGATACAAATCACCAGTAGTCTAGGCGCGGAAATTGACCTATTGCGAAACAAAATGGGCCAAATCGAAACGATGAACGCCCAAGTCTCCGATGCAGCGGCCGAGGAAAGCAAAGAGCATGGTTCCGCCCCACAGAAAAAGGCCGGAACCTGGTCCGCCAACTTCGCCTACAACAGTGTAGGCATGGAAATAGAACGCCTACTTCCGGGTGGAGTACGGGCCGAGATAGAATATGACGAAGCCGGGCGCCCCGTACGCCAAAAAGTTACCCGCGGCCGTAGTGAAATGCGCCACAGAACCTACAACTGGAGCGTGAACGATCGCCTTAAGGTAATGGTAGACCAATTGACCAAGGGACATGTTTCCTATACCCACGACCAGTTCGGTAATTTGGCCTCGGCCAAATACGAAAACCATGATATGGACTATAAGTTGCCCGATGAAGTGGGCAACCTTTATAGGAGCCAAGGCAAAAACGACCGTAAATACGGTGCAGGAGGGCAATTATTGCAAGATGGCCGTACCACTTTCAAATACGACGACGAAGGCAACCTCATTGAAAAACGTTCGCCGAACGGAACCGAAGTATACGATTGGTACGGCAATGGTATGCTACAAGCGGTAACCAAAACCAATGGAGAAAAGGTAGCATTTGAATACGACGCCCTAGGAAGGCGTACTGCCAAAAATGTAATACCGGCACGGGCCAAGTCGAGAAGCAGCATAACGCGCTTTATTTGGGACGGCAACGTACCGCTACATGAATGGAAGTACCCGCTAAAAGACCGCCCGGAATGGGTGGTAGATGAATGGGGCATGCTTACAAAAGATAAAGAAGAACCCGTTGAAAATTTGATTACCTGGGTATTTGACGAAGGCACCTTTAAGCCCGCCGCCAAGATTGTAGATGGCGAACACTTCAGTATCATCACGGATTACTTGGGTACCCCCGTTGAAATGTACAACGCTCAGGGCGCAAGAACTTGGGCAGTGGAGTATGATATTTACGGAAAAGTTCGTAAACTTGTTACAGGTTCTTTGGAAGATTGTCCGTTCCGTTACCAAGGGCAGTATGAGGACAGTGAAACTGGGTTGTATTACAACAGGTTTAGGTATTATTCGGCTGATGAGGGTGCATACATAAGTCAGGATCCTATTGGACTGGCTGGTGGAATGCCGAATATGTACGCATATGTTCATGATAGTAATTCTAGAATTGATGTTTTTGGCTTAAGAGATTGTAGCTCCGCAAAATTAGCTAAGAACTTAGAAGCTGCAGGAGATGTTCGTCCAAATAATACAGCTGCCCACCATATTGTAGGTAGCGGTAAAAAAGCGAAACCTGCAAATGATATTTTGAAAAAACACAATATAGATATTGATTCTTCACAAAATGGAGTATTCTTACCTAGAAAAGGAAGTGATGCACCAGGGCATTTACATTTGGGCAGGCATACCGATGCTTATTTAGAAGCCGTAAATAAAGATATTATAAGAGCAGATAAACTTGGAGGAAAACCAGCTGTTGAAAAACAATTAGCAAAAATAAAACAAGGGTTGTTAGATAAAAGTTATACGCCTTTACAGCATTGAAAAAATGAACTATTATAGAATAAAAACCATTGAAGGTTATGATTGGATTTGGTCTAAGGACATAGAACTGAGAAGATATGCACTAGATTTCGAAGGGAAACCTATGCATGAAAAATGGCAAGAAGTCAAGGTTGATTTTGTTGACAAAGGTAAAAGGGATTTCGATATTTGTGTTGCTACTTCTCCATTATTCATATTTAGTAAAAAAGCAGTTAATTTATTAGAAAATATCTTACTGAAATATGGTGAATTATTACCATTAAAATCTCCTGATGATAATTATGTAGCTTATCATTGTACAAATATCATTGAAAATTCTATAGACTTAGAAAAATCCGAAATTGATTGGTTAGATGAAAAAGAGGGTTGGATAAATAATGTTACAAAAATTGTATTTAAAAAAGAACTTATATCTGAAAATATTATTTTTAGGATACCTAGTACATACAGTGATGATACATTCTTTGGAGAAGAATTTAAACAGATAGTTGTGGATAATAATTTAAAAGGTTTCGGCTTCTCCCTATTAGATTTAGATTAATATCTAAGTCCTCCACCCGCTAGCGCTCGTTTGTAACGAGTGCCGTACTGAGTAAGAATAAACTAAAAACAAAGCTATCTAAATATTTGGATAGTTTTTGTATTTCTAAAAAATGGGCTTCTAGCAGAGTAAAATAAATTGTCGAGGAAGAAGCTACTTTTGAAATTCACACTAGCGGGTTTCAAGAATAAGAGAGAACTGGGACCGCACTAACCACGAACAGCACTAGCAGGCGGTCGAATATGATATTTACGGAAAAGTACGTAAACTTGTGGAAGGTTCTTTGGAAGATTGTCCGTTCCGTTATCAAGGAATGTACTTCGATGAAGAAACTGAACTTTGCTATAATAGGTACAGGTATTACAATCTCCCGCTAGCGCGGGTTTGTAACGAGTGCCGTTCAGAGTAAGAAACAACAAACTAAGCTATCTAAACATTTAGATAGCTTTTGTATTTTTAAACAATGAGTAGAAAGTACAAGTTTAAAAATCCAACAGCGGCCTATTTTGTTTCTTTTGCTACGGTATATTGGATAGATGTATTTACCAGACAAGAATATTTCAATATCCTACTGGAAAGTATAGACTATTGCAGAAAAGAAAAAGGCATGGATTTATATGCTTATTGTTTTATGCCTAACCATATACATTTAATTTTCAGGGATTCTAATGAAAATCCAATGAATCTATTAAGAGATTTTAAAAAACATACCTCTAAAAAAATCCTAAAAGCAATTCAGGAGAACCCTACCGAAAGTAGAAAAGAATGGTTACTATGGATGTTTGAAAGAGCTGGAAAACAAAAAGGAAATATATCTAAATATCAATTTTGGCAGCACAACAACAAGCCCATTGAACTATGGAGTACTGCCGTTATAAAACAAAAAATAGAATATATACATAGCAACCCGGTTGTTTCCGGATTTGTTTGCGACCCAATAGATTGGAAATACTCTAGTGCTAAAAATTTTGCAGATGACCATACGGTTCTAAAAATTGACGATATTGGTTTCTTAGAATAAAAAGCAACTGGGACGGCACTCGTTGCAAACGAGCGCTAGCGGGGGATGAAGAAGCTCTTTTTAAAGAAGTTGCCCTTGGTTTCTTATTTTTGGGGAATGAACAATGGAATTAGACCATACCCTAAACGGACTATTTGAAATGCCGATGCGTGTCGGAGCCGAACGAAATGGGATTGAAAAAAAAGGAATCCGTTTAGAACTTAAACCGAATCAACTAAACCGAAAAAATAACGATACACGAAGACTACACATAATGAATGGCCGGTTCGTGCCCCAGACTCCCCGGAGGACCGTTGGCAAAAAAACCGCTCATTGAAATGGATTAAAAAACCACAAGCTATCGCCCCATCAAATTATGACGACAAAAACCGAGGATTATTCCAGACAATTGAAGTATTTGATTATTTTAGGTAATGAGATTATTAAAGAGGACGGCATCTTTAGGGAAGGAGCATTTTTCACCAAGCTCCGGGACTTTATTTCCTTTTATAAAGAAATAAAACGATCACTTTCAAAAAATATCGAAGAGGAAAACAAACAAGAATTATCAAATTACACCATGGATTTACAGACGCAGTTGAAATTCGTGAACTATCAGTACCCTTCACTACCCGTATTTGTTTTGATGCTCGCTTTTCCTTTGTTTGCACTGGGATATTTTATACTAAAATATCGCTACGTAAAAAAAACAAAATCAAAGCTGAGAATTTTGCTGCAGAAACTTTCATCAATTCAGTTTATCGTCGAGAACAATAAGTATTAAAACCCCAACAATTTATAGGCCATGGCCATTTGAAACATTCGGTTTTAAGGGAGATTACAATAATTCGCCTTAACTTACCTCACATAGAAGTACAGGTGTTTTACAAATCTTCAAGTTGCCATACCCTAACCCAATCGAATTGGGTATATCTGTCTTCCAAAGGCCTGTTAAACCCCATGTCTTCCGCCGAAGTTTCCTCGATCCAATCATAAAAATTACTCGACATAATCAAACGCAAAGCTCCTTTAAACGGAATTACGGGAGTAATCGATTTTTCCAATTCACCATCGATATAAAAGTCGATTTTACTACCGTCGGCATGCCAATAGGCCGCGTAAATATGAAACTCATCTGAGTTTTTTTTGTCAAAGTTGGCTTTACCTCCCTTGGTCTGCCTATCCCCTATATTGTTACATGGGCTATTGTGTCTATGGGTGTTGTAGTGAAATATTCTATCCCAATTCGCATTTACCGCCCAATCATCCTTGGTCCATTCATCACCTAATTCGCCGGTAAAAACCCCAACACATTCTTGTATGTCTATCTCAAGGTTTTCTCCGTCATTCAAGTTTTCCCCGCACGGCTTTGTTTCCGTTTTTAGCCAAAAGGCCGCTGACATCGCCGTTTTACTGGCCCTCATTCTGGCCTCTATATAATATCCTGGCTCAGCCAAGGTCTTACCGTACACATAAGCTCCCCCATATCTACGTTGTGGGGGAGTATCGGTATTATCTTTCGGGGAATACTTGGGACTATCGAACTTTTCTCCTTCAATTCTTAGAAAGCCATTGCCGACACTTACATTATCCGCTTCAAAAAGAGACCTACTTCCCCCGTACCAACCTCTGTCTTGGCCATTCCAAATAAATTCAGGGGTCGGGCTCCATTTGGTCAAATCCAATTCACTATCGTTAAACTCGTCTGAAACACCTTCGACTTTTATCCATTTTTTATCATCGGGTTTGGGGTCTTGATCTGCTAAAAAAGTAGGTTGAAGGCCATCTATCCCATCTTCCTTATCCCGTTCTTCGCCTTGTCCCTTTTTCTCCCCCTGTTCTTGGGCCTGCTCCTGTTCCTCAACTTTATCTTTACCATTATCCCCCGAATTGCTACAGGCCATAATAGCTATTAAAAAAACCAAGGGTATACGTTTAAGTGTTTTAATCATAATTTTAGTTTTCCTCAAAATTAACCGGACCTAATGAAAATGAGTTGTCTAGATGATTTGAAGGCTAGGACATATGTTTTTTTCATTTTGCAGGTGTAGCACGTATGGGCGGCAAAGGTTGAAAAATCAACAAAATCTGGCACGAGCTGCCGATCAACAGCGCCCAAAACGGTATTGACCAACGAGCTCCTTGACATGAACAGATGGCTTCAAAAGTTTGTCCCTATTACAAATAGCATGCATTCCCCCACAATAGCTGGGAATTGCAAGGCTTATACATTTTATATACAAAATTTGGCCGCCCTAAAATCGATATCACATAAACCGGTAGCTTGTACATCGCATCGACCTAGGCCCGATAGGTCTTTATATTTTTTGGAGGAATAAAAAACACGAATAGCTTCAGCTGCTCGCACCCTTTGTAAAAATCATATGCAATTAAAGGAAATACAGAAAACGGACTTTAAAGTTTCCGGCCATCGGAATCAAAGGGCCTTTTTATATTTAAGGGTTCTAAATGTTGGATAGTTCTTGAAAAAATTCAAGAAATCAGAATGTCGGTCGATGTTTATTTTGATGTAAGGTTCTTTGAAAATCAAAAATTGGTTTTATCGAGAGCAATAGAAGAACCAGACCGGTAGTACGAACCGTATTCCCTCCCGCCTATAAAAAATTCGCTTACATTCCATTAAAAGGGAGAGAGGAAATAATCATTTTAGAGACAACCCAGAAAATAAAAAGCTCAGTTCACCGGGTTAACGGTAATATATTCAATTCTTCCTCTACCGCTAAATTCCCCCAAATAAACTTCCTTTTTTTAAACAGCCGGTACAGCAACTTTTTTATAAAAAACAAGGGATATGAAAGGTGGAATATGCCGAAGTAGGCCCAAAAGCAATTTTTATTTAATGCTTACGTTTTATGTAAGAAAATAAATATCCCCTTCATAAGGATTCGAAGTGAAGGGAACTGTATTGCCCCATATAACAGGCGATAAACGTACACTTATACAACATTATAAAATAGTTAAAACAAAAAAAGATGAAAAGACACTTATTGAGCCAGTATAATTCCCTAGAGGAAATTATGGAATTCCTAAAGACCAAAACCGATTTGACCTTATCTATCGTACAAGATCAATGGGTAACTGACGGGTCTTTATCGATTACCCCTGGCAAAAAATGTATTCTCGTTAAAAAGAGTGCTACGGCCGGCGCTAAGATCAACCTATTGGAGTCGAGCATAGTCGATGTTCATCCTGTGCCACCAAGTACTTTTGTCAATAATATGACACAAAGGGGCATACTGGCCATTGTTGTACATATGATCATATCCGGTTCTCAAAATAAGGTGGCCGAAGAAGTCGAAAAACTCTTACTTGAAATACAAAAGGACTAAATGGAACAAAAACTATTTATATACAAAAGCAAGTTTTCGTATTGGACCTTCTTACCGCCCTTTGTTTTTTTGGGTATAGCTTTTTACTGCTATCAATATGACCTCAATATCGCCTATAAAGGCAGAAACATACTTGAATCGCCCAATAGTTACTATGTAGCGGGAACTATTTCTCTTTTGCTGCTGGTATATTCAATTTATAAATTCAAACAATATAAAGATTCGATTGAAAATAGTAGTAACATTAAAATCAGTAAAAACGGTCTGGTCTTTCCTCATAAAAAATCAACGCTTAGTGTTGATTTCAAAGATGTATCCGAACTATATGTAAAAGATAGTTCAGATGATGGGGAATCTGTTATCATTTACTCTGACAACGGAAAAAATAGATATGAATTTTTTCACGATTACTTTGAATCTACTGAAAAATACCTAGAATTTAAGACCACTATAGAAAAGTCCGTACCCCTTGTAGAAGCTTGATCGCATTCCGATTACGCATCATTCTACCAAGAACCCTTTATATTCCCAAGGAAACGCTTTGGCCCGATAAGCCTAAATTACTTTCCTTGGAACAATAGAAGAAAACCGAGCCATTTTACCAAGGAAGATATGATTTTACCCTTATTATTCGGAGTTGGATCACTCATCTGGGGCGGAATACATTTCAGAAAGTATTTCCTCTTCATCACTGGAATTAAAATGAAGGGAACGGTCACCAAAGCGGAGTATAAGGAACAGGGTATAGGAAGAAGAAAAGTGCACATGACGGAAATCACCTATAGGTATGAAGTCAACGGCAAGGAATATACCCATACGGAAATAAGCGACGAAGAAAAACACCTGTTCAAACCCCAATCCATGAAAGGCGAATCTATAGCCCTTATGGTTTGGAAAAAATCGCCGGAAATCTCAACATGTCGATCGTCCGGCCATTATTTAAAGAGTAGCATATTTTTTCTAGTAATCGGACTCCTATCGACTTTGGTTGGCATAGCAGGTATGTAGAAAAACAATCGCCCCATGTACATAAACAGGGGCACAATGGAATAAAAAGGCCCGAAAATCAAGATTTTCGGGCCTTTTTTATATGATAAGAGTCGATTAGATCGTAATGGACTCCCCTACTTCCAACAGCAACAATTCCTTTTCGGCCCTTTTAAACTTTTCTTGGGCCGCCCCATGGTCGATTTTTATAAAGGGAAAAGAGTCGTAATGCACGCCTATGACGCGATTGCATTCTACAAAATCGCTGGCAGTAATGGCATCGTCCACCCCCATGGTAACCACGTCACCGACCGGAAGGACGGCCAGGTCTATTTTCGCATATTGGGGTATCAGTTTCATATCCATGGTCAATGCGGTATCTCCCGCAACATAGATGCTCTTGCCTTGGTGGGTAAACACAAATCCGCCAGGGTTGCCACCATAGCTCCCATCGGCAAAACTGCTGGAATGTATGGCGTTTACGTATTTTACCCTGCCAAAATCAAAATCGCGTATGCCGCCGATATTCATGGGCATGGCCTCTAGCCCCTTTTCGGCGTAATGGCTATAGATCTCAAAATTACTTACAATGGTTGCACCGGTGTTTTGGGCAATGGCTTCGGCATCGAGGGTGTGATCGTAGTGGGCATGCGTCAAGAAAATATAATCGGCCTTAAGCTGCATAATATCTACCTTGTCTTTTGCCAGGTCGTTTTCCGTAATAAAAGGGTCGACGATAATATGCTTGTTTCCTATTTCCAAGGCCAGACAATTGTGGCCGTAATGTGTGATTTTCATAGATACAGTTTTAAAAATGGGAATGAAATTACTAAGGGAAATATATTTTTCCAACCCCAAGGAAGCAAATAATACAAATCGACCGTAAAGAAAAGGCATTTCAAAAGCTTGGTAATACGTAAATATCGGGCTATCTTTAGGTCTAGGTTATATCGGTCATCTTTATGTCAATTTTTGATATGGAATCCAATAAATTGAAAATCATCTTTCCGAAATAACGGGCACCCGCGAGTGTGCCTGCAAACATCCTATATACCTTATTGAACATTTCTCCCGTCCCATTTCGTATTGGGTCGGACTACTCGTTATGGAAAAAATCGAACCACATATAGGATGCCTTCGTGGTCTATTTTGTAATGATTAAAACTATTCCTATGGCTGCGCCTAAAAAAAAGCGTTCTAAAGCAGAATTAAAAGCAAAAAAGCAAGAGAAGATTCTTCAACGCATGGAAGAAAAAAAGATGAAGAAGCGTAAATCAAGAGTGTAAGCTAGCGCTTATAAAAGACCCGCAAACGATGTGTTGTGGGTCTTTTTGTTTAGTCCGGGTTTAAGGCTTAAAAAACGGCCATTGCTTCTTATGACCAATCCCCCGCTTCAACAGTTGCCGTGCAGGCTTTGAAGAATAAAGGGCCGGGAGGGGTCCACCTCCCGGCCCCTATTTTAAACGGCCGCCAGCCTGTAGAATTCCTCCAGTTGCGAGTTACAGCTAAAATTAACGTCCAGGTCCTTTACGATTCCCGTTCCCACTCCGTAGACCCAACCGTGAAGGTTAAGGTCTTGCCTTCTTTCCCATGCACTTTGAACGATCGACGTTTTTGCCAGGTTATACACCTGCTCCATGGTATTGTATTCGACAAGGCGGTCAAAAAGTTCGGTCTCGTCCTCTATTTTACCCAGGTCGTCTTGGTGCTGCCTGTACACGTCCCTGATGTTGCGGATCCAATTGTCGACCAGGCCGTAGGACTTATTGCCCAGGGCGGCCTGTACCCCACCGCATCCGTAATGCCCGCAGACGATAACGTGTTTTATCTTAAGAACGTTTACGGCATAGTCGAGCACACTGAGCATGTTCATATCGGAATGCACCACCATATTGGCGATGTTCCGGTGCACAAAGACCTCCCCCGGCTGCGCGCCGATAATCTCATTGGCCGGCACGCGGCTGTCGGAACATCCGATCCACAGCAATGGGGGTTGTTGGCCCTTTTCGAGCCGTTTAAAAAATTCCGGGTCAAGGTCCAATTTCGATTGTACCCATGCCTTATTGTTTTCGATCAAGCTTTTATAGAAGTCCGGTTTCATAGTTTTTCTTTTTTGGTATCAATGTTGCAATTGAAACACCCGGTGTCCGAAGTATTCCCTAAAACTCTTCGGGTTCTCGAGGGTTTCGTTTTCCGCGATCATTTTAATATTAATGTCATTGTTCTTCGCCTTTACCGAGAACTCGTCCAAATACTCCAGGATATCGTAGTCGAGCACCTTGGTCTTTCTAAAATCCAATTCGAGGTAAGCCCCCTTTTCAAGGGCGTCCAACTCCTTGATAATGCGCCCCTTGTTAATAAAGGTCACCTCTTCGGCAAAGTTGATGTGAAAAAGGTTCTTCTTCCCCTGGTACTCCTTTAAGAGCAATTGGTGCGAGTTGTAGTACGACTTTAAAAGAACGGTGATCAAGCCCACGGTCAGTCCGATCATTATCCCCTTTAACAAATCTGTAGACACAATGCCCACTACCGTTACGATAAAGGGAATGAACTGGGTCTTGCCCAATTTGTACATCTGGACAAAGGACTTGGGCTTGGCCAGCTTGTAACCGATTATTAGCAGTACGCTGGCCAAAACGGCCTGTGGTATCAGGTTCAACAAGGTGGGTATGGCAATTACGCTCAACAGGATCAAGAAACCGTGCATAATGGCCGACAGTTTGGTCACCGCCCCGCTCATTACATTGGCCGTACTGCGAACCACCACCTGGGTTATGGGGATACCGCCGATCAGGCCCGAAACGGCATTTCCGACCCCTTGGGCAACCAGCTCCTTATTGGTGGGCGTCTGCCGCTTAAGGGGGTCGAGTTTATCGGAGGCCTCAACGCTCAACAAGGTCTCCAAACTGGCAACGATGGCAATGGTAAAGGCCGTTACGTAGACATCGCCCTGGGTCAGGGCCGAAAAATCGGGAAAGGTAAACTGCCCTATAAAAGACGCCACCCCATCGGGAACCGGCACGCTTACCAACTGGTTTTCATGAAGGGCGAAGAAGCCCGACTGCCCCAAGGTAACGTAGATGACAATCCCCACGACCACGGCGATCAAGGGAGCCGGGACAAGCTTGAATATTTTATTCCTTTTCGCCAAGATACCGTCCCAGAGCAACAAGATGCTCAAGGATATAAAGGTGACGAAGAGGGCCCCGGGCGTAATCTGGTCGTGGAGTCCGCTAAAATCGATCCGATCCGTGTTTACATCGCCGGTAAAGCCGAAAGCCAACGGTATCTGTTGAACAAAGATCATGATCCCTATCGCGCTCAGCATTCCCTTGATGACGGCCGAGGGAAAATAATAGCCGATCACACCGGCGCGAAAAACGCCCAGTGCTATTTGAATGATCCCCGCCAAGATTACAGAAACGAGAAAGAGCTCGTAACTGCCCAGGTCGTTTATGGCATTATAGACAATGACCACAAGGCCGGCTGCGGGCCCGCTTACCCCGATCGAGGAACCCGACAGGTAGCCCACAACGACCCCTCCGACCACCCCGGCGATAAGACCGGCAAAGGGAGGTGCCCCACTGGCCAGGGCCACACCTAAACATAATGGCAATGCGACAAAGAAAACCACAAGACTTGCCGGAAAGTCTTTTCTCCAGTGTTTAAATAAACTCATACTATATAGATTTGTAGTATACACGCCGTAGATCATCTGGGACCCATGCGGTACAGACAGCGCGTATGATTGCTAATTAAGGATGTTGAACAAATACCGATAGCCGCCCCATAGGCGGTATGGCAAGGTGAGTATCAGGCGATATGTTCAGGAGGAGGGGTGGGCTGGGATGCCCCAAGGGTTTGGACATCGCAATCCAAATCAGCGACAATTTGGGACCGGCCCCCATCCAAAAAAGTATCGGGCAGCAGGCTTTGCCCCAGGGGAATATCAAAGTCGATGACATCCTCATCGATATCGGAATCCGTATCGTTCGGGTTATCGTGATGCTCCAACTCCATCGAAACAAAGGCAGCATCGTCATTGGACACCACGATTTCCTGAACCAGTCCCATGACGAAAACAACAGCTAAAAAAACAAACTTAAGGGCCTTATTTTCGATTATCATATTTTAAGCAAAACAACATATTTGTTGAATTATCGATAGTAAAGTTAGGGTTACGAAAAACAAAATTCATCAAAATACTGTTAAAGGGAATGTTAATTGAAAAATTCGTAAAATCATATCTTCGTTTTTAAACATACCCTTATAATTTGAACCCAGATAATTCAAATTTTACAAAATTTACACCCCACCCCCATTAAAACAATGGCCATATACAAACAAACAGACCCCACCTACCCTTGCACCCCCACCCTACAAAGGGGACATTTTCGGGTACATCTCACCCAAGCGCCAGTAAAAAAGAAGGGCGGTTCGATCGGGCCACCGAATAAAAACCAAAGAATTTCAGTATCTTCTTTTCTGAATCGGCAAAGGTTGCCCCCTCCCCCGCCCTTTACCATACCAAGTATTTTTTATGGCCTGGGCCACAAAGCACACAATCATGCGCATCGTTTTCGTCCTACTACTAATTTTACACGGCCTTATTCACTTGTTCGGTTTCTTAAAGGCCTTTGGCCTTTCGGAGTTCAATGCCATTCAGCAGCCCATTTCAAGACCTATGGGACTGCTATGGCTGCTGGCCTTTGTACTGTTCGGCCTTACCGCCCTACGCTACCTTAAGCCTTCGGAACTTTGGTGGATCTTTGGCTTCTTGGCCGTAGTACTCTCCCAGTTTTTGATCATCTCCTTTTGGGCCGATGCCAAGTTCGGCACCCTGTTCAATGTGGTCGTCCTCGCCGTCGCCCTAGCGGGTTACGGGTCCTTTGCCTTCCGCAAGAAGGTACACCGCGAAACCCGGGAAATGCTTTCACAGGCCCATTCGTTACAAAAAGCACCCGTTTCGAAGGAGATGGTTTCAGAAATGCCGCCCGTGGTTCAAAAATGGCTGTTGAACAGCGGGACCATCGGCAAGGAACCGGCGGGCACCGTATACCTGCAACAAGACCTGCAGATGCAGATGAAGCCCGGACAAAACGATTGGATCCACGCCAGGGCCGAGCAGTATTTTACGGCACAACCTCCCGCCTTTAATTGGTCGGTACGCCTAAAAATGAATCCGATCCTAGCCTTGGCCGGACGCGACAAATTTGAAAACGGAAAGGGGGAAATGAGCATCAAACTGTTCTCCCTCTTTTCTATGGTGGACGCCAAGAACAATGCAAAAACAAATGAGGCCACCTTGCAAAGGTATCTGGCCGAAATCGTCTGGTTTCCGTCTAACGCCCTGCAAAACTATATTACCTGGGAGCCCATAGACGGCACTTCGGCCAAGGCGACCATGCGGTACAAGGGCACCCAGGGTTCGGGGGTCTTCCATTTCGATGAAAATGGGAACTTTGTAAAGTTCACCGCCATGCGCTACAAAGACGCCCAAGATACACGTCCTACCGAATGGACGGTCACCGCCATCAAGACCGAAAGGCACCAAGGCATAAAAATACCGGTGGAACTGAAGGCGGACTGGAAGCTGGGCGGTACCACATGGACCTGGCTAAAGGTGAAGATCAGGAAGGTGGAGTACCCTCTTCCGCAAAACACCAAAAATTAGCTTTACGGATGCCTTGGCCTAGCTCGGTCCGTGGTTTTTTGTTAAATTTAAGCCGTACAAAGATTACTTTCCCCCGGTACGAATCGAATTTAAAGGTAAGGTTAGAAAGTCCCACCTGATTATTTTGTATATCACTTAATTGAATATACGAGTTTTGATATACAAAATGAATACTTATAATTTACACAGAATGGATTGATATACCGACAACTAAGGGATTTTATTATATTTATCGGGCAGTATAGAAACTTGTATATGAAGTGATTTAAACTTTTTTTGGATCGAAAGATAGGGCTACGGACATTTGTGTTACCACACGCAAATACCATAGCCCATGTACAAAGTACTTGACAAAGATACCATAGAATTGGAGATAGTCCCACATATACCTTTACCGAAAAGGGGTT
>NZ_MWRZ01000019.1:0-29117 GCF_002211465.1 Zobellia sp. OII3
CCTCTTTCAACCGCCTGTAGAAATTGTTCTTGGGGATTCGCTCGCTCAACTGGAAATGGGCGAACAGTTTTTCTTGATACTCCTTTTTTCCCTGCATACCTAAAATTAACGACCCAACGTTAAGATCTCCTTTAGCCTATGTGGTTTTTTCGTTAACTTGTGCAACAGGCACAATGCCTAAACGTAATGCGGGCTTTTGGGTAAAACCGAAAGGTCTGTGTATAATTATGAAGTCGCTAAATCTTTGGGATTTAGCTTTAGACAAGAAAAAATAAAACCTAAACCAAAAGCTTTAGCTTCGTGCGCAGACGGAAACGAAAAGTTTCCTTACTACCGCACTACGCTTAGCCTAACCGTTAGCTGCAATTAGCAAAAAATAATTACTTCAGATGATTTCCATTAATAGTACACATTACTTTCGCCTACCTATTTAATTCTTATTTTATCAAAATAGGGTTTTGTTCTTTACTAATTATCGGTTGTAATTTTCTTTTTGTGATTTGCACCCCATTCAGACAAAGCAGTAATAATATTCTTCAAGGATTCACTATATTCGGTAGGAATATATTCAACAATAACAGGAATTTGGTCGGCGAACACTTTTCTTTCGACTAAATGGTTCACTTCTAATTTTTTCAATTCGCTTGACAGCATTTTCGAAGAAATACCCTTTACGGTTCGTTGCAATTCATTGAATCTTCTATTTCCGCCCAGAATTCCAATCATTACTCTTATCGTCCACCTACCGCCAAGAACAAATATGGCATCTTCGGTTGCCGCTATGCGATTTGAACATTGCACTGGTGAATACTCTAATTTACTTGCTGCCATATTTTTCCTGTCTACTAACCAAAAAGTTACTACTTACCTTTTGTAAAGTACTGTAAATTGGTTAGCAAATATACATAGTTTTGTTAAATAAAAATATTGAAAAATGAAAGCAACAAAATTTACGTATTACATTACAACTGGAATTATTTCCGCAATGATGCTATTTATTGCGTTTGAAACGCTAACAAAACCTGAAGTTAAAGTATCGATGACGCATTTAGGTTTTCCAGACTATTTTAGAATTGAATTGGGAGTAGCAAAAATTATAGGTGCCGTTTTGATTTGGTTGCCTGTCCGCTTATTGAAGGAGACAGCATACATCGGTTTCTCTATTATGTTTGCATCGGCGACCTTGGCACACGCCGTGGTAGGTGACCCCTTAAGTAAAATTATGGCAGGATTGGTTTTTCTTGCCATTTTAATTGTGTCGTATGTAGGCAATGTAAAACTTCAAAAAATAAATAAAATTAATTAATCAACTAAAAATAAAAATTATGAATTTAGTAACAGGGGCAACTGGACAGTTTGGTTCAAAGGCTATTGAGCACTTATTAAGTAAAGAAGTAAATCCTTCAGAAATTTCAGCTTTAGTTAGAGATGCTAGTAAAGCAAAGAGCTTGATAGAAAAAGGAATACAAATAAAAGAAGGCGATTACACCGATTATAACTCGATGATAAAAGCCTTCCAAGGTATAGATAAATTATTGTTGGTCTCAAGCAACAATAGAGAAGCAATTGAGAACCGTACAGCGCATCACAAAAATGTAATAAAAGCTGCCAAAGAATCTGGAGTAAACCATATCGTTTATACATCTTTTGTAAGAAAATCAGGATTTGAAGGTTCAGCTATCGCAGATTTTCAAAATTCTCACCTTGAGACTGAACGCTATTTGAAAGAAAGCGGAATTAACTATACAATTCTTCAAAATGGAATATATGCCGAAATGATACTTGCTTTTCTAGGTGATAAAGTTTCAGATACTAAAACAATTCTATTCCCTGCAGGCGAAGGAAAAGCAAGCTGGGTTCTTCGTGAAGAATTGGCAGAAGCTGCTGCTCACGTTTTGACAACCGAAGGTCATAAAAACAAAACCTATACGCTAACAAATACTGAATCTATTGGCTTCAAATACATAGCTGAGAATATTTCAGCAGCATTGTGTGAAAAAATTGTATACAAATCTCTTAATGTTGAAGAGTATAGAGCTATTTTGGAAAAGGCAGGTATTCCTGAAATGTACATCGGTATGTTTACTATGTGGAGCACTGCTTTAAAGCAGCAAACAATGGACAAGGAGGATAGTACCTTATCAACTTTTTTAAATAGGAAACCAACCTCTGTAAGCCAATTTATAGGCAACATTTACAGTTGATATATTGCGATTCGAATTCTATCATAGGTCGTCAAAATAATAATTTGATGGCCTATTTAGCTTTAAAATAACTGCAGCTAATCGAGTGGATGGCTCCGCCATCAAATGACGGAGTGCACCCCTCACACCACCGTACGTACGGGTCTCGTATACGGCGGTTCGTAAATCATCAAACCAAGGCTCTTTTCACCCTTGGCACTATCTTCTAATTTAGGCATAGGCTACAACATGTGCTCCTATGCGAATTTTGAAGAGAATTACGTTCGGTCCTTCCTTGTTTGTGAGACCTCTAGGGTACTGCCCTAGCTCGTTTCCCGTAAGTACTATGACCTCTGCTGACTTCTCCATGTAGCTACACGTAACTTTGGAGACCTCCCCAGGTAAGAACATCTTCTTTCACTCAATAACCGCCGTATCTACATATCTACCCTTTTGATGTTCTTAGGGCGTTACAATGATGTGCTTGCTTACCCAAGTAAATATGCCTCTGTATACGGTTCCTGTTCGTCAGTACCGAGTTTTGTAGTCTCGCTTTCTTCAGATGTAACTTCGCAGTTACCACCCTTGCGACTTACTAATGCTTCCAGACGTTACTCCAGCGCATGAGGGACTTGCACCCTCTAGATTAATTAACTACTTTTCTGTAGTTAAAAGATGCCCATACTGGGCACACACAACGGCTATACGTAATGCGGGTTTTGGTACTAAATTGAAAGTGAATGAATATTAACAAACATAACGGCAGACTGAAAGGAAAGGCTTTTTAATCCCGCACTACGCATAGCCAAACCGTTGTAATCAATAGCTCAAAAAGCCATTTCAGCAACTTTAGAATACTTTTTAGAACGCAAAATAGTTATGTAAATATGAGCGGCTTTAGTCAATATAGAATGTTAGGAGTTTTAGTAGAAGAGTTTTCTGAATTCTTACAAAGACTTTTTGAAGGCAAGGAAGATAAGGAAACAAGCACACGGAAAATAAAAGAGACCCTAAGTCAGTTGGACTTAACGATTGCTGATATAGCGAAAAAACCTATTTCAACAATAAAAGTAAAATTAGAGAAAATTGATTCCGAAATTTTAGACCTAATTGTTGTGTTTCTTTATCAAACTTCTCAAAATGATAATGAAGCGCAAGACAAACATAGTCTAACAGAGCTAAAATCTCTTAAAAACCTAAACTTCCAAATAATGGAATTAATTAAATATTTAGATTTGGAAAGAAAAACCTTTTCATTGGAGAGAAGTAATATCAAAAACTCATTACAACACCTTCCATAAAACTGCTAATGGACTTTACTCAAACGCAACTGTTGCGCAGATGGACTTTACTCGGGCTGAAAAAATACTGAAACGGAATCGAAACGTGCTTACTCAAACGTGTCGCTACAGATTACAACAATGGTAACCGTTGCACAACCCCATAATCATTAAAACAACGACTCACATAACCGCTTTTTAAGGCGGTTTTATCTTTTAGACCACTGGCCAACCTATATTTTTTGGGTAGACTTAATCTTCCATGGATTACGCTGCTTGTAGCTGGCAATTATTTTTGCGGTATGATAAGAATGTTTTTTTGGATTGAGCATATCTTGGAAATCCTCTAGAGTGGACATAGATTGAGAATTGTCTAGAAAACCATACCCTTGATAGACACCATGTAAGACCAAAACAAAACTGCGTTCTTCTTTAGTTCTTCCTTTTTCTAAAATTATATAATTATCATTTTCGTTGTTGAGATAATCTAAGGCATTTTCTACTTTTTGATTATAAAACCCTAGTTCTTCGTCTCCAGTGCAAATACCATCACATTCGTTATATTCACCATGGGTACATCTTCCTAATTTAGTTTTTAAACCGGTTTGTAGCGGACATAATCTAAACCTTTTTGTCAGTTCTATTAAACGTTTAGTTGCATCACCTTTTTTTAAGAATATTTCTGTC
Source organism: Zobellia sp. OII3 (assembly GCF_002211465.1). Lineage (NCBI taxonomy): Bacteria > Pseudomonadati > Bacteroidota > Flavobacteriia > Flavobacteriales > Flavobacteriaceae > Zobellia > Zobellia sp. OII3. The sequence goes on from NZ_MWRZ01000019.1 coordinate 4,151, forward strand.
GGCGCATGTTGATAAGGTCTTCTTTCTATCTTTATTTGAAGAATGCCCTTTCTGTTTTTTTGAGGAACTAAATGGTAGGTAACATAATCCTTTTTTTGGATGTAGTTATGTGGCGGGTCTAATTTAGCGATTAGGTCTGCTTCTCGTAACAGTGCTATTAGCTCGCTACCTGTGGTTTCGAAGTCCACATGATAAGTTGCATTGCACAATGTTAGTTCTTTCTCGTTAGAACTGTAAAAATGACTCAAAACCCTTTTTTTAATATCCTTGGCTTTACCTACATATAATACTTCTCCAAATTGATTTTGAAACTTATAGATTCCTGGTGAGTTGGGTAAGGAATTTAGTTTTTGATATTCAATATTCTTTGGTACAAAGGGCGCTTTTTCGTCCTTAGGTTGTAACATTTTAGAAATTACAGATTCATTATCATCTAATTGAATTAACCTCTGAAATAATACGGCAACCGCATTATTCCTTTCTGTTAGTTCATGTGATGTTGCTAACGGTATGTTTAGAACGCTGGTTAAATAGGGTAACTCATAATTGGTCATGTTAGGAAGTACCTTTTTAGCCAAACGTTGGGCACATATTTGGGGTGTTTTAAAGGAGTAACCCAAATATTTAAACTCAGATTGTAATGCATAATGCACAAATGATGCATTGTGAGCTACTAATAGATGTCCGTCAAGTTCTTTTAAAATAGTCTTGGCAACTTCTGAAAACGTAGGTGCCTGTAATAAGATAGTATCTGTTAAGCCTGTTTTTTGCTGAATATAGTTTGGCAGACGTTCTTCAGGGTTAATATTGGTTTGAAATACAGGTTCGTAGTAGTTGCCCATACGCTTGCTTATGGTCAATTGGACTATTCGTAACGGATTTGGTTTGTAACCAAAGGTGGTTAGTGATATGATGGCAAATTTTCTATTGGACATGTTCAACTTTTAACTAAAATCCATACCAGATGACAGGTCTAATTTATTTGGTTGAGGAGCATCTTTTACTGATTTGAAATTATATCCCATTGTTTCCTGATGCACCAAGCCATCGGGTATGGCTGTTAAAAAGTAGGTCTCTGAACCATCTATTTGTTGATCGGCATTGGCAGGTATTGCTTTGCTGTGTATGGCAGATATAGATGCGGTATTTCTGGTGATGATCAACCTGTTTTTTGCACGGGTCAAAGCCACATACAATACTCTGCGATCTTCTTCAATGGCATCTATATCATCTAAAGACCACGATGATGGAAAAGATTTAGGGGATACATTTAGAACTATACACACATCGGCTTCCAAGCCTTTTGCGGAGTGGATGGTTGATATTATTACATGGTCTTTTTCTTCTGCCGTAGTCAATTGAGATTCAGATAAAACTGGTGCGCCGTTCATTTTTTCGGCATTATCTAACAAGCCTTCACCTATGAACTCTCCTAAACTAGAATAGCTATTGGCAAGAAGTTTTAATACTGGAAAATCTGCTTTCCGTTTTTCAATCCAATCTTTTCGATATCTAAAGGCCAAACCTAAAGACATGGCTTCGTAAGCGATATCGACCATTTTACCGACTTTGCCTTTTTCCTTTTGTACAGCATTGTACAGTTCTGCGATTTTAATTCCGTCCTTGCCCGGTATTGCACCTTGTAAAAGGATAGGGATGTCGGTTTTGCCCTCGTCGGCTAATATAACCGCCATTATTCTTGATGCTCTCACTTCGCCTATTCCTTCCCAGAAAGTTAAAAACCTCACCCATGCAATTTCATCGTACGGATTATTGACTATTCGCAATAAGGAAACCAAATCTTTAATATGGGCGGCCTGTAGAAATTTACGCCCTCCATAAGTGACATAAGGTATTTTTCTTCTTATGAAAACCGCCTGCAAAGTTTTTGTGTAATATTGGGAGCGAGATAAAATAAGATGATCGGAAAATTGGCGGTCTTCATCTGCATAATTTTTTAAAATTTCATCGGCTACCCAATTTGCTTCTTGCCACTCGTCGCTCACATTAAGTAGTAATGGTACTTCACCACTTCCTCTAACCGATTGCAACTGTTTATTATAATCAATAGGCGACTTGTCTAAAAGCCAATTGGAAACATCTAAAATCTCTTGTGTGGAACGGTAATTTTTCTCAAGCTTAAACACCTCTGCATTAGGTACTCGTTCTTTAAATTGATGCACGTTCCTAAAATCTGCACCTCTGAAAGAATAGATGGATTGTGCATCATCTCCAACACAGAAGAGATTGCAAATATCAATAAATGGAGATAGTAATTCCCATTGTAAAGGGTTGGTGTCCTGCATTTCATCTACAAGTAGATAATCAAGATTTTGGGATAAAAGCTTTCTGGCTTCAGTATTAGATTTTAATTGAGTAGATACCACCAACAGTAAATCATCATAATCTAAATACCGTTGCTCCATCTTTTTCTTTTGATAAGCCCTTAACAATATTTCAATATAGGGTTTTATTGCTGTGATTTCATACTCGGTATCCTTGTCTTCCTTGCCCTTATACACAAGACTACGAATAGATTCCGTTAAATTCTTTTTTGTATTTCTGGCATAAGAGTACACATCTAATAGCTGTTGTGGTTTTATTCTCAGCTTGCTATACACTTCGCTATGGTTGCCCGAAACCATTTTCATTAAACCCAGTTGATCATCTGGATCAATTACCGTAAAATTAGCAGCCCCAAATAAGTTCGGGTATTTAATGATGAACTGATTGCACCAACTATGAAAGGTGGCACCGCTTAAGGACTTTCCGTTTGACTGTGGTAAACTGGCTTTTACCCGTTCAACTATCTCGTTAGCAGCCTTTTTGGTAAACGTAAGTATTTGAATTTTAGACGGGTTTGCTCCATTCTCGATCAAATACGCAGCCCTGGCAATAATGGTGCGGGTTTTACCGGTGCCTGCACCTGCTAGTACCAATAAGTGTTTGCCTGAAAATTCAACAGCTTTTAATTGTTGCTTGTTTAGTTCCTTTTTCAAATTCATTTAACATAATAATGTTCATAGCAGTAGTAATGTGCTATTTTCAATGCTCGATAATTTAATTTATTAAGTCGATTTTTGATAGCGCCTTTTGCATATCAAAATCCGACCCTATAATTTTATAAAAGAGGTCCCCTTCACTTTTTAATCGTTTTCCATAATCGTTCATTAAGAATTTTCTCGGTTCAAGTTTACCATTTAATTCATCCCAATGTATTGGGGCTGAAATAGGTGCTTTCCGAATTGGTCTTACCGAATGTACAGAAGCTATGGTATGTCCTCTCCGGTTCTGCAGATAATCCAAATAAATTTTCCCTTTTCTTTTATTTATAGTACGCTCTAGGGTTGTCAGCGTAGGTAGGCGTTCTTCCACTAAGTGGCATAATAACTTTATAAAATTCCTCACTTCTACATAACTGTATTTTTGAGACATTGGCAGGTAAATATGTATTCCCTTGGATCCAGATACTTTGCAAAAGCTTTGAATGTGTAGGTCGTTTAAAATTTTATGGAACTCATTAGCAACAGTTACCACATGTTTAAAATCCATGTTCTCTGGTGGGTCTAAATCAATTATTCCATAATCTGGTTGATCTAAGTTTTTTATTCTTGAGCTCCAAGGGTTTATTTCTATGCATCCTAAATTTGCCAAATAGATTAACGAAGCCGTATTTTGGCATAGCAAATAGTTAATCTCCCTTTCCGACGATTTTGAGTACACAGAAACCGTTTCAAACCATTCGGGTAGATGTTCGTTGTCTTTCTGGTAAAAACTTTCTTGATCAATTCCATTAGGATGACGATGTAAGTTCTGTGGTCTATCTATTAAATGTGGAAGTATATACTCCGATATATTTAAATAATAATCGATTAAATCGTACTTGGTTAGTTTTGATTGTGGCCAATAAATCTTATCAAGGTTACTGATAGGTACTTTAAAGCCATCAATGGTAATTACCTCTTTTGAACTTGAAGATTTTTTAGTTTGAATGGTAGGAGCGTTTTTATCTGTATGTGTTTTAGGAATTTCGGTTTTGATGCGTTTTAAAACAGGATTTCTCAACAGTCCATTTTTTGTGCGTTCGGAGTACGTTACTTCGCATTCTAAAATAGGCTGTATCCAATGTGGTATTCTACCTTTTAGCGGTATTTTTTTTTTAAATGTACGCTCTTCAATTTCATAATTGGAAAGAAGCATTTGTAATTCTCTACGGCTCTTATCAGTAAAACCAGTTCCACAATTGCCGATGTACTTCAAATCATTATCAACATGTTGGCCAAGTATTAAAGATCCTATGAATTCTGGTCCGTTATTAGATTCCGTATAGCCACAAATGATGGCGTCAGTACTTTGAGTTCCCTTAATTTTTAGCCATTTTTCTGTTCTAAAGCCAACGACATAATTTGATTTTTTTTCTTTTGCCATTACACCTTCCATACCAGCTTCAAGTGCTTTATTAAACAATGCGGTACCCATACCTTCAATATGGTCGCAGTATTGTGTAATGGTCAATCCTCCTATAATTTCATTAATTAAACTTTTTCTTTCGGTCAATTTTAAATCCAACATACCATGTCCGTTCAGAAAAAGCATATCAAAAACATAGTAACGTAATTCTCCATTACTGTTTGGGTAATTTTGAAGTTCACTAAATTGGGAAACACCGTCGCTATCCACCAGTACAATTTCACCATCTAAAATAACATCATGTTCAATAGCAGCTAGCTCATCATGAAGTTTTGAAAATTTTGAATTGTAGTTGATGCCATTTCTTGACTGTAAAAGTACTTTGCCATCGGTAATATGGGAGATTACCCTGTAGCCGTCCCATTTAAGCTCGTATATAAAGTTTGGGTCATTGAAAATTTCCTTGGAGTTCGATGCCAACATGGGTTGAATGATTGAACCGGGAGACAGTTTAGATGAAAATTTCTTTTTTCTGGTTTCGGTCACAGGAACCAAGCTTTCCGCATCGTAAAAGGTAGTAATGGCGAAATCATCTTTCTTTTTGATTAAGAGCCATTGTTCGGAATCATTTTTGGACGTGGTAAGCACAAGGGCAAAGCGCCCCCTGATTTTATTGCCATAAAAAATCAATTTTATAGAACCGATGGCAAGTTGTTCAGTTAATTCCTTATCCGTTTCGGTTCTATCAACTTCAAAAGTACCTGTATCCCAAATAATCATATTTCCTGCCCCATAATTACCCTTTGGTATCGTACCATGGAATGTAAGGTATTCAAGTGGGTGGTCTTCTGTTCGTACCGCTAGCCGTTTATCGTTAGCGTTCATGGAAGGGCCTTTTGGAATTGCCCAGCTTTTAAGTGCCCCGTTAATTTCCAAACGTAGATCATAATGTAATCTGCGGGCGGCATGGCGTTGTATAACAAACCTTTGGTTTTTTGAAACAGGTTGTAATTCCCCTTTAGGTTCTGGGGTATTATCAAAATTTCTTTTATCGGAATATTTTTTTAAACTCACGAATTATGATGCTTTTTTCTCTCGTTTCTCCAAACTGGCTTTTAATTGCGCCATTAAATCCTTGGCAGGTGTAGGTTTAGATTCAAACTTTTCTGGTTTGTTTACTTTTCCCGAAGATTTAGATTCTATAATTTTTAATAATTGCTCGTTGTATACGTCTTTGAATTCGGAAAAATCAAACTTCTCAGTGTACTGATCGATCAAGGAAATTGCCATATCCATTTCCTTCTTTGCTATTTTCGTTTTTGGAAGTTCAAGTTCTTTCGTACTTCTGATCTCATCTTCAAACCGGATAACATGTAAGACCAAAGCATCATTATAAATGCCAATTAAAGAAAGATGTTCTTTTTGGCGCATTACAAACGTAGCTACACCTAGCTTTTCGGTTTTCCTTAAAGCATCACGTAACAAGGAGTATGATTTTTCGCCACCTTTTTGAGGTTTAATGAAGTACGGTTTTTTGAAAAGCACATCTGAAACTTCATCTTCCATGATAAATTGTTCAATATCAATGGTTTTACTCTTCTTCATATTCGCATTCTCAAAATCTTCTTTTTCAAGAACAATGTATGCGTCATCTTTTTTGTATCCTTTAACAATATCTTTCCATTCCACCTCTTTACCGGTATCCTCGTTCACACGTTTGTAGCGTATTCTTGCGCCATCGTGGCTATCGAGCATATCTAAATCCAGTTTTCCGTCCTCTGAACCTGAAAATAGTTTAATGGGTATAGATACTAGTCCAAAGCTTATAGAGCCGTTCCAAATTGATCTCATAATTTTTATACTAAGGTTATTGTGTGTTCCTTCTTAAAGGTTTAAAAACACCTATCTCAATAAATTTATGAAAGCATGAGTTCTCTAAATAACTCTAACTGGTTAATAATTAGCCTGAATAGTATATAAGCTCGTAAAATTTTTATTGTATTAATATTTTATTCATTTTCAATTATGACCGAAAGGTATTTTACACACGAACTAAGTTTTTTCAGATTCTGACAATATCTCACTATATTCAAATTTACATTTTATTATTTGGAAATATTACATAAAAACGGATAATATCCAAGATGTATTTGAAAATTACATTGAAAATAAATACAAATGCTTCAAGAAGTAGGAGGAGCACTATGAAAGTGGATGTAAGATTCAGGTCTCTTCAAACGTAAGCTTGGTCGCTACTCCTTTATATGCATAATAATATAGTTTTGCATTGCTCTTGCCTTTTTTTAATTTTTCTAGTTTCATTGGAGCGAACCGCTCGACCGGTAAGATGTATGCAACCCATCCCTCGCCTGTATTTTGAAATGAAACTATGTCAATCTATAAGGATGTTAAGTTCTAGTTTCTATCACCACCAAAAAATTATATAACTCCCTTTTTTGAATTGCTTCCGAGGGTTGGTACTAATTTTAAATTCACTGCCCTGCTCTCTCACCAAGATTTAAACCCTCAAATAAACTTTCCCTTAATAGCAGTGCTAAAGCCCGTACCGATTCAGACGTCTGGTAATAATTTCCCTCATCTCTATTACTTAAAAAACCCAACTCCAACAACATAGCAGGACAACCACCTCCTACCTCTCGCAAGACCTGAAAATCAGCGAACTTCACCCCCCTACTCTCTAAACCTAATTTGGCACTGAGATTATCTTGGAGCTGAAAAGCAAGCCAAGTAGCATAATCTTGATACTTGGAGGGCCTGTCCGCCACATAAACTTCAACACCTTTGGCACTAGGGCTGTCCGAATAGTTACAATGCAGAGACACAAATAAATCTGCTTTTAGAGCTATGGCCAGTTTGGTTCTATCCGATAACGAGATAAGCGTATCACTATAGCGAGTTAAGTAAATATCAAGAGGTTCTTCCAAATCACGATTTAACTTTAAAATGCCAATTGCAGCCTTTAGCACCAAATCCTTTTCTTGGATACCGTTCATACCGATCGCTCCGGTATCTTTTCCGCCGTGTCCCGGGTCAATGACCACTACTTTTCTTGGAGCCGATTCTTGGCTCAAAAGAAGCAAACTTTTTAACAGCAAAATCACAAAACTGACATTTTTCACGGTTCTTTTCATCTTCAACAAGAAGGTTATCAACAGGTTCATTTCTAATTCCCATAGGATATAATTTCAAATAACCACAAAGGAAACCAAATCGAGACCTATAATATTTTATTCACAATTATTTGATTTTTAGATATTTAAATATAAAAATATATAATTTTCACAATACATAAACGAATCAAAAATCTAAACTTTTACGTTATGAAAAAATCTATCATTTCCGTTGCCGCATCCTTACTGGTCACGGCAACCACTTTTGCACAAATCGGAGGAATCGAAGAATCCGTAAACGATGTTTCCGATACCATAAGAGCCATCTTCCCCATCATTTTAGGCGTCATTTTTTTAATAGGGTTCCTATTCAATGCCGGACACTTTTTTGGGGAAAATGCTGACCTGAAAAAGGGCATTACCCGAGTCTTGGTATTTGTACTAATCGCAGGAGCCGTCGTCGGTATCTTTACTTACTTAATAGGCATAGTCGTATAACTATGAAAAAATTCGAGGTTTATAAGAACATCAGAAAACGAGCATTGATTTTCGGTCTTCCAATTTCATTGTTCGCCTTACAAATGATAACGATACTCGCTTCTCTGATGGTCATAATTTTCTCATTTGGCCTAAGCATTATCGCAGTGGTGTCCGTTTTAAACATTGGACTGTATATCCTACTTCTCCGTTTGGCCCAGGGAACACGATTAACCCTGCAACTTAATCCCTTCCCGAAAACAATCAGTAATAAAAAATCGACCGTATTATATTATGAAGATTAACCTGGCATCCAACCATCCGATCTTGGATATACGCAAAAACGCACTTTTTGTCAATAATGGCAATGTGGTCCTATGCTATAAATCGGAATTGCCGGAAATCTACTCCCTCTCGGAGAAGGATTTTGAGGATTTGCACAGTGCATGGTTTCAGTCTCTAAAATCATTACCGGTAGGCACAGTTATCCATAAACAGGATATATACCTCAAAAAGCTATATACAGCAGAGAAACTCCCCTATGAAACCTTCTTGGCCAAGGCCACTACCGAACACTTCAAAGGAAGGGAATATATAGATCACCAATGTTTCCTGTTCTTTGTCCTGACCAAGAACAAAGCACTGAACAACACCAAATATGTCAACCCTTTTAAAAACGTAATCGATACCCTACCCGATTCCCTGGACAGTTCCGTTAACCGGTTCATGGGTGCAGTGAACGATTCTGTATCGTTTATAAACAACAGCCGGAAAATTCTATTGGCCCCCTTGGAATCCAGTGAAATCTTGGAACACACACATTCCTACTTTAACGGATTCAATGACGGCTACGATACCGATATTTTATTACAAAAGAAAGGTATCAATATTGGGGAACACCACTTTGATGTCTTGGCCGTCAATAGTGAATCGTGTTTTGGCGAGAACGTTGTCAGTAGTAAAACGAACGAACGTTTCACTTCCGACGATTTCATTTTCCACCAAGGATTTATCGATGGCCTAGGACTGACCTTGAACGAAAATCACATTATCAATCAAATTCTATATTTAGATGATAAACAAAAATGGCGTAAACTTCTGGACAAGAAAATAGAGGAACTAAAAAAGAGCTCCAATTTCGGTTCCCAGAACAAGGTGGTACTTGGAAAAGTACAGCACATTCTTAATAAAATCAATTCTGATGACAATTCCAGGGTCATACGCGGTCAACTCAACATCACGTATTGGCATAGGGACCCGGGAAGACTGGAACACATCGCATCCCTGATCAAAGCCGAGTTCAAAGAACTCGACATTATCCCCTACTACCCTAGGGCCCAAGAGCGAACAAATTATTATTTGAACAGTTATTGCGGGTTTTCGTCAAACTTTTCCAATGACGACCTGTACGTGACGGATCTTAAACACGCCCTATGTCTGACTATCAACAACACCAACTACAAGACCGACCAAAGAGGGATCATTTTCAATGACAGGGAACATAACATCCCGATTTTAAAGGATGTTTGGGACGAAGAAAAAAAGCGTATCAAGGCTCGAAATTTCGCCATCTTTGCGCCGACGGGCGAGGGAAAATCTTTCCTGGCAAACAATATCTTACGGCAGTATTTCGAAAGTGGCGTCCGGTTGGTCATTATTGACCTGGGCGGTTCATATACCAAATTTGCCAAATTATATCCGGAGCAGCACGCGGTATTGCGCTACGAAAGCGGACAGAACCTTGGTATCAATCCATTTTATATAAGTAATAATGGCGACCTCACACCGGAACGCTTGGAAGACCTGGCCGTTTTCCTCTTTGAACTGTTCGCGTCCGACCTAAAAGTGGCCAAGGCCCAATCCGTAGCGCTCAAAAAAATTCTCCGCCATTATTATCAACGAACTAGGACAGAGCACTCCTTGGCCGGTTTCTACAAATTCATAGAGCAGCATAAGGATTCATTGCTCGAAAGCCTTAAGATCCATCCCGACTACTTCAACATCACCAACTTCTTGCATATCATGTCCGAGTATGTTGGGGACGGCCTCTATGGCTTTCTATTTGAAGTGAACGAGGACCAAACCTACAAGATCGAAGATAAGCGCCTAATTGTTTTTGAGCTGGATGAAGTGAAGGACAACAAGGAAATTCTTTCCGTAATGCTAAAACTTATCAAGTCCGCCATCCAAAGGACCATCTGGAAGAACCGTGCCGAAAGGGGCATTATCCTCTTTGACGAATTTGCCAAACAACTGAAATTCGACAACGTTCTGGAGAGTGTTGAATTCTATTACCAAGCGATCCGGAAACAGAACGGTGCAATCGGTATTGTCCTGCAATCCATCAACCAATTGCCGCACAATGCCACTTCGGCCAGTATACTGGAAAACACACAGGTGATTTATAGCCTTAACAATGAGAAGGGATATGACCAACTGGTGAAACGTCTTAATCTTTCCGCTCACGACCTGAACCAATTAAAATCCATTAAGAATAATCTTTCAGGTCCCAGAAAGTATACCGAAATGTTTATCAAAATAGGGAAGGAAAGTAACATTTTCAGATTGGAAGTACCCCCTGAAGTCTATGCCGCATACCTAACGGACGGGAAGGAAAACGAGGAGATACTATCCCTATATAAAAAGTCAGGTTCCATGGAAAAGGCTATAGAACTATTTGTAGAAAAAGTACACAGCATGAAATATTCAGATTATTAACCTTAAAAAAATCTAATGAGACCCATAATCAAGAAACTAGTAGTGACCGGCCTGTTCGTTGTGCTCGTCGCCAGCAGCGGCGCAGCACAGGGAGTACCGGTCTATGACAACACCAATTTTATCAGTCTGGTCAAACAGCTATTGGAATCCGGAAAGCAAACGGCCAACTTGATCAAAACCGTAAATTTCCTAAAGCAGCAGAAGGAGAATATCGACAAAGTCAATAATGTCATCAAACAACTAAAGGCCGTCAAAGAATTGGCCAATAACAATCAACGTTTATACCAGGTCGTGCAGAACGACTTGAGACAAATATTAAATTCCGCATTTATTAAGCCGGACGAAGTGACCCGTATATCGGAGTCCTTTGAGGCTATCCTTGAAAACTCCATTTCAAGTATGGAGTATATAGACCAAATACTATCCAGTGACAATATGAAAATGACCGATGCGGAGCGAGCAGAAGTACTCAAGGAACAAGAATTACGCTCCAGTGAAATGGTATCGGAAATCGAGGCCAAGACCAGACGGTATCACGAGATTATTGAGTTCCGTGAAATGCAACACAAGATAAACAACAGGGAAACGGGCTACTAATGGAAGGGGTTTGGTCAGGCATTGGATTAGAATATGTGGACACCGTATTCAGGACCATAAAGGACAGTGAGTTCTCCCAATACACCATTGGGGGAATGAAAGCACTTGCCGTATTGTTCTTTCTTATCAATATCCTAAAAAAATATAACGAAGGGGTTGCAAACAGCGAAGGATATTCTTGGGGGCTTACCCCATCGGAACTGGCAAAAAACTTTGCCGTTGTCATTTTGGTCCTATTCTCTACACAGGTCTTGGATGTCTTCGATGCCATTCTAGTGGCCATTGAATCCCAATATCGCGATACGGCACCAGCGCTTCTCCCCCTACAGATGCAGGACATAGATATTGAGCAGGACGTAGGCGCTTGGGACGCCGCCAAAAAAGCATGGGCCTTACTCTATGAAGCCCTGGTCACACCTCTGTACGGACTGAAGGTCATTTCCTTTATCCTCGGTATATTCCTATGGCTATTGGATCTGTTCATCTACCCGTTATTCCTAGCGGAACGGTTTTTCCTAATGGGGATTATGCAAGCGTTCTTTCCCCTGGTCGTAAGTTTGGCCGTATTTGAGAAGTTCAGGTCAATGGCCTATAATTTTTTTAGGCTATATGCCGGTGTATATATGTTGGTACCCGCGTTTTTTCTGGTAAATGTTTTCGTCAATACACTATACACGGAATTCAACACCAACTTTTGGAGTGACCTGTTCGGCACTGACTGGGGCAGCAATTTTTTTGCTCCGCTATTTCAACTGGGGATCATCGGCTTTATCGTCTTTCTTAAGTTCAAATTATACCGAAGGGCCACTTCCTTCACACTCAGACTTTTTACCGGTTGATAACACATGATTTAATCAAAGTCCAATAAAATGAAAACACCCTATAAGAATATTTATCAAGTCCTGAAGCTGAACCGTTTCATTGTTCTGACCGCTGTTATCGGTGCTGTTATGACGTGTACAGTTTCCGTTCTAATGGTAATCAAAGTTCATAAGGAAACGGTAAACAGTGCTTTTATGGTAAGTACGGATGGAAGTGTCATTCCATTACAATTGGTTTCGCTGCGCGAAAACCTAAAAGTGGAAACTTTGGCACATCTTGAGCTTTTCCACACCTATTTCTACAATATCGATGCCAGCAATTTTAGAAAGAACCTGGAAAAGGCATTATGGTTGGGGAATAGCTCGGTGGACGCCTTGTACCGTCAAAAAAAAGCGGATGGAGTCTATAATCGACTTTTACAATATTCGCTGGTTCAAAAAGTCCTTCATATTGAATCAAAGGTCGATATACAACAGGAGCCCTATGCATTTGAGACCAAAACAATCTTTGAGATCAACAGGGGAACTACAACCGACACCTATGAATTGACCACCACTGGTGAGTTGGCCCATGTAGACAGAAACTTTCCGAACAATACCCACGGTTTATTGATAACCAACTTTTTCGAAAATACCCTAAAAAAAATCAGTAATGAAGATTAAAAAGAGTAAACTCGTTTTTTCCGGTGTCCTATTGTCCATTCTTCTCTTTATCGGAGGGTACACCCTACTAATAATGGACGAAGAAGAAGAGCCCGTTATTACCAACAATCAAATTCCCCTGCCGGAACTTGAGGATAATCAGAAGGAGTACACATCCAAATTGGATGCTTTGGACGACATGAAAGAAGTGCGCCAAAACAATGCACCAAGTATGTATGATGAACGGTTGTTGGATTCCACAGGGGTATACGATCCCGATTTATTGGATAGAGAGAAAAAGAGGGTCGTAGACAGTATCTACCAGCAAGGTAGGATCCGATATTCCAAACACACACTTAAGACTAGCAATACCGCCAACAGACCGATAAACTCAAATAAACGAACAGAAAAGACCATTGGTGCTGCGGATATTAAAAAGGAACTGCAAGTGGAGGCCAAAGAAATGGGTCTGGAACACCAACTTTTCTTTGCTTCTCGCCCCATAGAGAACGAAGACTTTGTCAAACGGCATTCGGACACCTTTATATATGTCATTGTGGATGGCACCCAAACCGTAAAGACCGATTATAGATTACGGATGAGATTACTTCAGGATGCCTTTATTTATGGCAAACACATTGCCAAAAATACACCTATCTATGGATTCGTAAGTTTTAAGCCCAATCGAGCTATAATAGATATTGAAAGTATAAACCATCAACCGGTAAACCTGACCGCATATGATTATCAAGACGGCAGCGCGGGGATATATATCCAAAATAATTTTAGAGCGGAAGTCACGAGCGAAATCGTAGGGGATATGGTGGACGACATTAATATTGCCGGGGTTCCCCAAGTAAGCGGTTTTCAGAAAATATTTCAGCGCAACCATAGAAACGTAAAGGTCACGATAACCGATAATTATAAACTCATTCTTAAAATATCCGGACTACGGAATAAACTCAGCCTGTAATGAAAACAATAGTCACTCTTATCTTCGCACTGATGGCCACCAGTGTTTCCGCACAATCGGCACTTGATACCATTTGCGCCAATGATCGCAAGAATGTTGCCCTCTTCTTTCCCGATCCCATTCGCCAAGCTATTACTGGATCCGCTCATTTTGTTTTCACCTACAACCGCGAGAAGGAACAACATTTTGGACTTCTTCAAGCGAAACCGGGTCCCGACAGTAATCTGTTGACCGTCACGACCGATGGGCTCGTTTATTCCTACATCCTAAGGTTTTCGGACAGTCTGCCAAAACTCAATTACTTTATCGAACAGCGGGAAAGTTTAGGGAATGAAAGTCGCCCTAAGGAACCACTTGATCAAAAGAAGCAAGATCATGATTCTATACGGAATCCGATCTCCGAATTCGAGGCAAACTGCAAGCAGCTATTGGAAGCTCCTGCTCAGACCATTGCCGTCAATAGAAAAAAAGGAATCAAGCTCCATCTGCTCCGTCTGAGCTATAGTCCATCCCATGTATATATGGTCATTCAGATCAGCAACAGGTCCAGCATAGATTTTGAACTTGATTTTCTCAACGTTTCCATAACTAATGGAAACAAGAAGCGGAAAGCTTCCTTTCAAAGATTACGGCAGGAAGTGCTGTATAAATACAAATTACCTACCACGGTTGAGACGGGTAAATCCAAGCGTCTTGTCTATGTACTTCCCAAGTTCGTTCTAGGCGATAATGAAAAATTGATGTTGGAGCTGTATGAACAAAAAGGAAATAGATCGCTGGTGCTTCATACAACAATTTAAATTTCAGATTTTCATTATATAACGGATATTCAAATAATTAGCGCCAAGAATCAACAATAACGCAAACCATTCAAGAGAATTAATAAGGAATATGTACTTATTCAATAAATTTTTTAGTAATTTCCTAATACAGTTACTTCATTATCACTTTTTATAATAATAGAACTATGGCTAGAAATGTTATGATACTTGGCTGATATCCCAATCGAAGTTAAAGCAAAATACATATTTTGCCGCCCCAGATTTTCGTTGGCCTTAATCATTCAGTCCTTATCATACATCTTCGTCCATCTACTAATAACCCCCATAGGAATGTATACACTTCTATATATATCCAAGTACCGCAAAACGCTAACCGATTCGGAAATTGACACGATGGTCCAGACATCGGGAGCATATAATGCATCCAAAGATATTACCGGTTGTCTCATTACTTATAAAGGTAAATGCGTGCAGATCCTAGAAGGACCTGAAACTGAGATAAAAAAACTGTATAGCAGGGTTAAATCAGATCCTCGACACTATGAGGTCCATATTCTTTCTGAAAACCCGATCGATGAGCGTGCCTTTCCCCAGTTCGCTATGTCATATCTGCCAATAAAAATAGAAAGGAAAGACAGCCAAGCCCTGGAAAGATTAAGAACCAATGTGTCCATTCTCTCGGACTTCACGAACCCGGTACATAAAACTGCGGTCTTGTTCTGGAAAAAAATAAGGGAATTTACGGACACCTTTTCCTGAAGCAATTATAAAGCAATCGAACAGGGAGAACACAACAACGTTCAACATAAGGATGATACTTACTAAAAATGTCAATCAAACTAAATCGTTGATATGAACCTCTTAAGTGCGGGTCTTTTCTTTCCCGCTCTGATTTTTCTGTTCCAAAAACATCCTTACCGTAGACCAAAAATGTAATGAACTCGGCTTGGGATCAAGGGCATCCTCCCCAGAGGTAATAAACGAGTCAAGTAACAACTTCAAAAATGTATAATTATCATAGTCTACACGAAAATGCTCATAATGGAGTCCGTAAGTATTAAACTCACGGCCGTGAATCGGACCAAAGGAAAGTATGGAAACGTCCGTGTGGAACTTATCGATTTCAATTCGATCGAATAACTCCAATACTTCGTCCATGTCCCCTTCTAGATACCGTATAAATTTACTTCTATACCGTAACAAGCAAGAAGAAATACTGGTCTTCAAATTATTCGTAATAGCCCGATCAAGCATACCTATGGTATCAGCGGATTCTAAATCGCTACTAACCTCTGAAATATAGATTAAGTAGAACATCTAGCTGTTTTTATACGAATACACTAAAGTAGAAAAATTTACTATATAAATCAATACGTCACATGTTGTAATACTATTACTACAGTTTTTATTTGATGTTAAATAAGGTGGCATGGGTCCTATTGAAAATTTTAACAATATCATAAAATTCTCGGCCGTATTACCCTAGTCAAAGAGGACACACACTTTATTGACGGTTAACGAATACTCAATCTTTACAACGAAAAATATGATATTTCTAAACAGTTAGCCTCAAATTGGCATGTCCAAGGGTATTTTCATTGATTTTTAAATTTGCTCCATTTATTAATTTTAATTTTATTTGCCGCTACATGAGAAAGCGATTCGGTTTCATATATTTTGTTCTCTTCCTAGCTTCGCTCTGGCTATTGTTCGTTCTATATCTATTAACGACTTGGCTATGATGGAACGACGGCTATTGTAGTTCAATGTCTTTGGGTAATTTTTCCCAGGCCCTCCCTCGGGCGACATTTTGAAATACTTACAACTACTGACTTACAAATCCGGCAATGTTCCGGTACCCTCACTGTACATTTTTGTGCTCTTACAACATCCCTGATCACTTTCACATCATTGGTCGCCACCCAACGAGGAAAAGCGATTATGTTTGCCAGCGAAAAGATGTCCCAAATCTTATCATCCTTAACAAAACTAAATATATAGCCCCTTCTTAACCAAGGGGCTATTATCGTATCAAATCACTTTGATCCGACAAGAATACCTGAGAATAAATTAAGGTGCTAGTTTCATATAACTTGACCCGAACTATTATGAACACTAAAAGCACGTGCTCTTCCGAAATATTCAAGGACACCCTATTTCTATTATTTATCCTTCCCAAATATTTGCGTGAAGCGATTGTCGCAAATAAATCTATGTATATGTACTTCAGCTAGAAGGTATACTCATACAATTTTCAAATGGTCGTACGCCGTCTTCTTGCCTTCTAATCCTTTGCTGGAATTGTCTTTCAACTTGGTCCTTAACTGCATCATATCCTTGCTGATTTTCTTTTCGATGACCCGGGCATATTTTTGGGTCGTGGACAATTTGGTATGGCCCAACATTTTGGAGACGGTCTCAATAGGCACATCGTTGAGAAGTGCGATGGTGGTCGCAAATGTATGACGCGCCACGTGAAAGGTCAAGTTCTTTTCGATATGGCAGAGCTTGGCTATCCTCTTTAGGTATTGGTTGGTCTTTTGGTCGCTGAACATCCTTAAAAGAGTATAGTCGTTGTCCATGGACGGATGATCGGCGTACTTGTCAAGGATGGACTTGGCTTCGTCCAACAATGGCAACCTTACAGGAGTATTCGATTTCTGGCGCCTGACCTTGATCCATTCCTCCCCATCTACCCCTTGTACGATATCCTTCCTGTTCAGGTTCCTTACCTCAATGTAGCAAAGTCCCGTATAACAAGAAAAGACGAATACATCCCTAACCAGGCACATACTTTTGTTGGGCAAGTGTATCGCTGCCATTGCGTCAAGCTCGAACTGCTCTAGATATGGACAGTCGAACTCTTCGAACCTAAGTTCGTACAGCGCAAATGGATGTGCCTTGATCCAACCATGTTTAAAGGCCACGGTCATAAATTTCTGTAACCGTTCCATATGCTTCATTATTCCATTGTTGTTCAAGGGCCGAGACTTCTGCAAAGGACGGCAAGTGCGGAGATAGTGTTCAAATTTGACAATAAACGAATAATCGATTTGGGCCAGGTACACATCATCGGACTTAAATTGCTTTTTGATAAAGCGCATGAGGTACTTTTCGGTGGCACTATAGTTTTTGACGGTACCCGCAGCCAATTTTTGGAACTCGTTCTCCTTATGGTATCCTATAAGGTCTCTGCACGTCAAGACCGCCTTGTCCTTTCCTAAATAACGTTCCTTGACCGCTAATGCCGTAATCACCCTCCCTTCGCCCCTAAGCTCCCTATAGGACCTTTTGATTCCGGAGTTTATATTATCCAGTAAATCGTTGATGTACCTTGCGTTATTTGTCCTGATCCTGGCACGGCAGGTTTTGGAGCACCAATGCTTCTCCAAAATTGTTTCCTTCGTACTTATATCGATAGCTTTACTGTCTATCCAGATACGGGCATATATGGGAAAAGTCCCATCCCTCCTGATCGAGGTCCTTTTCAACCAAAAATGTACGTTCAATGTGTGTGAAGTTGTCATCACTTTCGTTTTTAATTAAAAAATCAGTTAAACGAAAGCCAAATCGCCTCGAAAGTCAAATACGGGCATGTGCATAAATTTAGGAAATTATTTCCTAAAAAAATAGGACACTAAATAGGACACTAATGAATATGCCCACAAACGGGCATAAAAAAAACCAGTAAAAATGTATTTT
This sequence comes from Zobellia sp. OII3, assembly GCF_002211465.1. Lineage (NCBI taxonomy): Bacteria > Pseudomonadati > Bacteroidota > Flavobacteriia > Flavobacteriales > Flavobacteriaceae > Zobellia > Zobellia sp. OII3. Next base: position 22,404 of record NZ_MWRZ01000019.1, read on the forward strand.
ACTGGTTTTCATTCATTTACATATTAAAAAATTAATTTTAATACCCTATACGTCGGGATGACAGGATTTGAACCTGCGACCACACGCCCCCCAGGCGTGTACGCTACCGGACTGCGCTACATCCCGAAATCGGATTGCAAAAATATAAAAGTTATTTAGATAATCCATCCTATTTTTAAAGAATTCCTCAATTTTCTGTGCAACATCTTTTTTATCAAATCGTTGTTATTTTTTTAACCAAACCTTCCGTATATATGAAGTACGCTCTAAAAGAACTGACCTACATTTTCTTTTTGATTTTTTGCATCGCGTGTTCAAAGGACGAAGAAGACCATGCGCAAGAAATCGATTCTCCCGATATTAGCACCGGAAGCATAAAAATTTGCGAGGCCAAAGGCAATGGCAAACTTTATGAAGTCGGGCCGGGAAAAGAATATGAAAACATTATCGATGTCCCTACCGAAAATTTAGGACCCGGCGATGCCGTTCGAATCTATGCAAAAGACAAACCCTATTACGAACGTATCATCATAAGTACCCGAGGCACTGAAACCGAACCGATCTGCGTTTGTGGGGTTCCCGATGAAAATAGAAAACTACCTGTTTTAGACGGCACAAATTCTAGGGTAAGACCCATTGACCTCCGTTCGTATTTTAATTCTACCATAGCCTATCTCGGTATGGTCATAATTAGCGCAACATCCGACAACCACCCAGAGTATATCAATATCAGCAACCTACAGATACAAGGGGCGCATCAATACAAAGAAGACGACTCTCAAAAAACATATGAAATGGGTTCCGAAAAGCTAAAGCCCTTTTCAAGGGCCGCCTCCGGTATTTATATGCGGGGTGCCCATATCGAAGTGAACAACTGTATCATCACACATAACGGAAATGGCATTTTCGGCGCCTATAACAGCCCTAAAGACCCCTTGATAGATGTACGGTTGAACAACAACATCATTAAAGGCAATGGCACCTTCAACGTTTCCCAACAACACAATATTTATATCGAGGCGGATGGCCTTGTTTCCATAGGAAATCAATTCGGGCCCGTTCGCGAAGGTTCCCATGGAGCAAACTACAAAAGCCGGTCGGCAGGTGATGTTATCATGTACAATCGTTTTGTCGGCCCTGCAGCAAGACAGATCAACCTTGCCGAAACAGAAAATGCCGTAGATTACTTTCCGCAGTTAGATTCCTTTAAGACCACCTATTTTGCGGGTAATATCATAGAAGGAAGCAATCCGGGAGCCGGTACTATTTTGCATTACGGAAACGATGTCGATTCCGCATCGCCCGATGGCAAAGGAAATAGAAAAGGGACCTTGTATTGCTACAACAATACTTTTGTTTTAAAAGGAAACAACAAAGTAAGCTACCGTAAGATGTTTTTTGACCTAACCTTTTGCGAAGGCAGCTTGGAAGCCTTCAACAATATCCTCTACTATGAGAACGATAGTAGCGATCCCAATATACAGGTGAGCGTACTAAGAAACTCGGGGTCGGTCGACCTATTTTCCAATAATTTGATCAGCGATGCCACCGTATCCGCCTATAGCACCAGGTTTACCGGCGAAGACCAAAAACGTTGTAGCAGCGGTAGCTTGTCATTTGAAACCGTAGCGCAAATGATCGTTCCGGATCAAGACTTTTCAGTCGATCCCGCTAACGCCTATCAACTGCAAACCGGTTCAAAAGCTATTGATTCCGGAATGGAAATTCCGGCCTACGTCAAAAAATTAGAATATCAGTTTAAGTCGCCAAATGGTGTAGAACCTAGGAAAATAAAAGGGAAATCCATAGATATAGGGGCGTATGAATTCTAAATCGAAGCCGATATAACAAAAAACAGCAAGCTAAAAGGCTTGCTGTTTTTTGTTGCCTTACTCTAGGCTTCTTAACCATTCACAGAGGTTGTCCGTCCAAGTTCTTAAATAGGGATCCTTTAGTCCCAAAGAAAAGCCATGGCCTCCCGTCGGATATATATGGAGGGTGGCCGGAACATCGTTTTCCACCAAGGCTTTGTAGAATGCCAAGCTATTTTCGACCGGTACCGCCTTGTCGTCCGTTGCATGCAATAAAAATGTAGGTGGGGTATTTGCCGTGACTTGTTTCTCATTACTAAACCGGTCGAGCGCGCCCGGCTTAGGATTTTTGGTCAACAGGTTAAACTGCGACCCCTTGTGGGTCGATGATTGATCAAAGGTTATTACCGGGTAACAGAGCGCCAGAAAATCGGGTCTGGCACTTAAGGCATCGATTGCATCGATTGGGGCGTATACCTTCTCTTCGAAATGGGTCCCTAAAGTGGAAGCCAAATGCCCTCCAGCGGAAAAGCCCATAGCGCCAATTTTATTGGGGTCGATATGAAAGGTTTCGGCCTTGCTACGCACCAATCTTAGGGCACGTTGGGCATCGATCAACGGAACGTCTTCTTGCTTGGTCTGAGATACCGATGAAGGTAAACGATACTTGACCACTATGCCGGCAATGCCTTTACTGTTCAAAAACTTGGCTACATCGGTACCTTCCCAATCATAGGCGAGAATGTGGTAACCACCCCCAGGAAAAATAAGCATAGCCTGCCCCGTAGCGTTCTTTTTTGAAGGCAAGTACACTTCAATTGTCGGCTCCTGTACCTTACTGATACGCAGTATATCTTTTCGCTCATGGACTTCCTTTTCGTCAGAAGCGACAGCGTTGGGAATTTTGTCTTTGGGCCACAACGGTATTATGGCATCCTGCGAAAAAGCGTTTACACTCATAGCCAATACAATAAACAGTGTTATTTTTTTCATCTTCTTAATGCTCGTTATTGATTACAATTCCATTTAAAATTGGCCACCTTATCGTTTGAGCCGGCCTTTAGGTTATAATGCCACCATTCGGTACGTATCGACCAAAACCCGTGTTTTTCCATGGTTTCCTTCAAGAGTTTACGGTTGGCCAACACCTTTTCCGGCAGATCAAAATTATCGTGATAGGCGCGCTTACCAAAAAAATCGAAATCGGTTCCCATATCGAGTTCTTCCCCTTCCAAAGTTTCCAAGGTGATATCTACCGCCCCACCCTTATTATGTATGGATCCCTTTTTAGGATTGGCCACATACTGTGGGTTGGGCACGATCTTCCACATCTTATACTGTACCGAATTGGGTCGGTAGCAGTCGAAGAACTTTATCCGCACCCCGCTCTTCTTAAATTCCTCGTTCGCCTTCAATAGTGCTTTTGCCGTCTTAACACGGGTATAACACTCCGCGCAATCGTAGACTTTTTCCTTTAAAAAATTATTCTTGGTGGCATAGCGTAGGTCATATGCAAAACCGTCACTAAAATCGGCCAGGCGAACAAAGGTGGTATCGGCTAAATTTTCGAAGGTGCGAAAGGTTTTGGGGGCTGTTTTTTTTTCTTCCTTTAGAAGGGTATCCACCGCTTGGGCAGAGGGCATTACATGTTGTTCGGCTTCCTTTTTCCCAGATGTTGTTTCCTTGCATGCTACGAAACATAGGAGCAAGATAAGCGCACTACAAAAATTCCTCATAAAAATAAATTATCGGTCTGGCACAAAAGGCTTGTCCAGCTTTGATACCTTACCGTTTCTAGATTTTAAACTTTATTCGCAAGATATTACTTTCTAGCTATAACAATTACCCAATCTTTCCCTTTTTGTCCGTTATAGGCCGATAGCTCCACACTATTGGGCTTGGTTATCTTCCATCCCTCATTTTGCTTATCGTACAACATACCGCCTTCTTTCGGGTCATAAAAAGCAATGGTAAAGGCGCCATCGCCAATCGTCAAGTCGGTGGTTTCGTTCTTGGGAAGATATACGAGGTAAATCTCATCTTTCTTGGCAAAACAATAGGCTTTATCATTACTTAAAAGTTCGTCATGGCACTGCATCGTTTCGTAAGGCAAATGGTCTTCAAAGAACTTTTTGGCATTCGCACTGATATTCCACCAGTTATCGCGGGCCCTGAAGTCCTCTGCAGAGATATCGTTGTTCGGAACGTCCTTACCCCCAAAATACCACGACGTACCGGCCGCGCCCGACATAAGGCTTCCCCATAGGCTGCTGCGCATCACCATATCGTGATTGTTGTTTGCCGCGGTATCGGTGGTAACACCTATGTCCCAATGGCCGATTTCATCGAGGTAGACCACCCACGGCTTTTTCTTCTTTCTGGAAAGATCCAACCATTTTTTTACTTCTTTATGTACCTCGGTAGTATCGTACATCTGCAATGAGGGGATCTCGAAATTACGATACCCCAACATGGGCGTGAACGTTTCCTTAATGGGATCCAATGGCCTACCTTCCCTCCGTTCGCCCGTAACCCGAACGTGGTTGTGTACGGCTATGGGGTGTTCGTAAGGATCTATACTGCGAATATAATCGGCATAACTTTTCAACTGTTCGGGGCTACGGTTGGTTTCTTCGCCCAAATTCCAAACAATTCCCAAGTGATGGCCAAAACGCGCTACAAGCTCTTTGTAGAAAAGCTTTCGTTCCAGCCCTAGTTCTCCCTGGTTCAAAACGGTATCGTTCTCCGTTTCTTGGGTAAATACGTTCATGGCCATGCCCAGTCGGTCCATATGGGTAAAAACGGTTTCCCATTGGTCCAGTTTACTGACATCGTAGCGGGTCTGTTCATCAGGTGCTATCCAGGGCCATACATCATTGCCATCGCCATTTTCGTTCATGACCAAAAAATAAAGGCTGTTCATGCCCTTGCCCGAGAGGTAGTTCAAGGCACCGACTATCCCCTTGCCCCTATCATCGCCCCAAACGGGATCGTTTTCCTTCCAATCATCAACATGTGTCGGATATTCATGGAGCCCATCGTTCAGTGTGGGGGTCGCAGGCCCTCCGTTATCGTAGGTGCCATCAAATTCTGAATAGGCCAAAAAGTTTTCCGGACTACCGACCCCGTTCTTTAAAAAGGGTTTATGGGTTTCACTCTGTTTTAAGTAATGTGTTCCGTTATATGCAAGTTTTCCTGTACGGTAAAAGCCAACTGCGGTAGTGTCTACGGACCCTACTTCAAATTCCCCTTTTATATCCCAGATATATTCGTTCTTTTTAGGAAGCGAAAACTGTTTGACGGCAATATTCCTGCCTTCCATCAAGAAGGCCCTGAACTTCCATATTCCGATGGTATTGGGCGAAAATTTCACCCTCCACTTGTTTCCGGCATCGGCACTGGAATTTGCAGCATCCCCATCCGCCGCAAAATAACCATGAACGTTATAGGTGGTATCCTTATTTGAAAAATTGACGACCAAGGAATAATCTAAAAACGGATTTATAGAATCGGTCTCCGATACCTGTGGACCCTCGAAGGTTAAGGTCACGGGCTGCCATTTGCGTAAGGTTCCTTCCAAATCGTAACTATCGGAAAGGTCTTTTTCATTACAGCCGCAGAGCAGTAAAATAAACGCACAGAGACCTACAAAATATAGCTTAACGGGGTGGGAATACATAAGTAGTATATTGATTTTATACCTGCATAAGATAGGTATTTTTTCCTTGAAAAAACGAACCTATCCGCAAATACACATTTGATTTTACGGCGGTCCTCTCCCTCGGTTATCGGGTCGGGGCGTATCGGTTTCTATCCACAAAAGACAAAGCCCCGCTTTTAAGGCGGGGCTTGAAGTCTCAATCATAAGGAAGGGATTATTTCTCCAGCCCTTTTAAGTATTCTAAACTAAGTGGCACCTGTTCTACCACTCTCGAAGATTCATCTTCAATGAACATATATTCGATACCCAGTTTCTTGGCTTCGGCAACAATACCGGCAATATCTACTTGACCTTGCCCCAAGACGACATTGGTCTCATGATCTTCTTGGCCCGTGTTGTTCCCTTTTACCCCTTTCTCCATATCCTTCAAGTGAAGCAAGGTAAACTTTGAGGGATATTTTTTCATCAAGGCCAATGGATCGGCACCCCCGTGTTGGGCCCAAAACACATCTAACTCAAAGGTATAGTCCGTAGCATTCTGAACCATATAATCGAACAAGGTTCCATCTTCATAGGGTCGAAATTCGTATCCATGCGGATGGTAGGCCAAAGTGATACCGTTCTTTTTCAGCAATTTCCCCGCCGCATTGAACACCTTTGAGGCATGCTGCGTCTCTTCCAAGTCCCATTTATTATCATCGTGGGGTACCCAGGCGCACATGACATATTTGGCGCCATAGGCCTTGGCATTTTTCACGACTTGCTGTGGATTTTTTTCCAATTCTTCAAATTTGGCCCCTACGCTTACTACATCAAGATGATTTGTTTTTAGTAGTTTCTTGAAATCCTTTAGCGAAAGACCATAGGTTTCCCCTCCTTCTATTTTTGTGATTCCCCATCCTTCGATAAGTTTGAGCGTACCGGGAACATCGGTTTTAAACTGATTCCGTAAACTGTATAACTGCAGGCCTACCTCTTGTGCCGACAAGGACACGGTAAGGAAGCCTATGATTAAAAATGCACTAATTTTTTTCATTTTCCGATTTTAATTAAATCTATGGGTTTCCCCATATGGTGTTACAATTAAAGGCCGCTATAGAAAGCGGCCCTTCAACTATGTCAAAAGATTTCCATTTTCGTCCCATTCGGCAATGTCGTTCCTTTTGCTTTGGTCGACACATTTGGCGATCCATTCGGGATCGTATTCCACGCCGTGCTTCTTGAGCACCTCGTCGGGCACCC